>NZ_JBEPQC010000005.1:0-425587 GCF_040547675.1 Bradyrhizobium sp. RT6a | reverse complement strand
ACCGCGGTCGTGTTCAGGCTCATGCCGCCAGCCTCGGATCGTGTGCATGCATCGTGTAGATCGACGCCCAAGGGAGCAGTTCGTCCAGTCGCGCCACAGGCCAACCATTGACAAGCTTCGCGAGAACATCAGCGAGCCAGTGCTCGGCACTGACGCCATTGAGCTTACAGGTCTCGATTAGTGAAGCTAGAACTGCCCAATTCTCGGCGCCCTCGTCGCAACCGGCAAAAAGGGAGTTCTTGGCAGTAAGCTTGATCGGCCGCATCGCACGCTCGACAGCATTCGTGTCCATCTCGATGCGCCCGTCATCAAGATAGAGCGTCAAGCCGTCCCAATGACGCAGCGCGTAACGCAAGGCCTTCGCCGTGTCGCTCTTCTGTGCAAGGTGATCAAGCTTGGCCTCAAACCACTGCTTCAAGGCTGTAGCCAGAGGTCGGGAATGCGCCTGCCTGCCAGCACGGCGCTCGACATCTGATCGGCCGCGGAGCGCTTTTTCGACCGCGTAAAGTTGCGCGATGCGCTCAAGAGCCTCGCGGGCAACCGGAGCTGGCGCCGGAGCGGCCTCGCGCTCGATCTTCACAAACTGGCGCCTCAGATGCGACCAGCAGAAGGCGAGCGTGCCGGACAAGGCGTCCGCACGCGTCTCTCGGGTCATAGTCTTGTAAGCCTGATAACCGTCGCAGTGGATGATGCCGCGAAAGCCCTCAAGTAGCTGCAAGCCATGAACGGCCCCACGGCCCGGTGCATAGGCGTAAACCACGCCAGGTGGGTCAGGTCCGGCCCAGGGCCTGTCATCGCGTGACAGCGCCCAGAAGTAGCCGGTTTTGGTCCTGCCGCGCCCCGGATCCAATACCGGTGCGGGGGTCTCGTCGACACAGAGCTTCGAAGAGGCGAGCACAAGCTGACGCAGACGATGCCACAAGGGCTTCAATTCCTGGGCGCCATAGCCAACCCAGAAGGCGAGCGTGGAACGATCCAGCGCTATTCCGTGCGTCGCCAGCATCTGCGCCTGGCGGTAAAGCGGCAAATGCCAATGATACTTGGCATCGATCACATGCGCGACGAGCCGCTCGGTCGGCAGTCCTCCCCTGATCAATCGCTCGGGAGCAGCATGCTGGAGGACGACGCTGTGACAGGCGCGGCAGGCCAGTTTGGGGCGGCGGGTGACGATGACGCGATACTGCGCCGGTACGACGTCCAGCCTCTGGCTCTCATCGTGACCGATCTCAAAAAGGTCGCCTGCGCAGAACGGGCAGCAGGTTGCAGTGGGCATCAGGGTCTCGATGATGCGCGGCAAATGCTCCGGCAGCTTGCCACGATTGGCCCTGCGCTCGGCAGCTCTCTTCTCGCGTGCTTTGGGATTGGCGCGGTCCTCGGCTGCCTCGAGAGCCGCGACAGCCTGATCGATATCCTCCAGAACAAGCTGGAGCTGATCAGCGTCAAGCTTTTCCGAGGATCGACCGAACTGCGCGTCTTTTGCAAGCTTGAGCAACCGCTCGAGCCTGGCGCAGCGATCCAGCAGAGCCGCGGCAAAGGCACGCAACTCGGCTGGATCGCTCGGCAGCTCATCAGGCAAATCACTCATTGGCCCGAGTCTGTCATGCTTCGCGCCCCGATGCAGCGAAGATTTTATGTCCTACGCAAGCGCTTTCGGCTGCGGGATTCGAGGCGCATGCATGCGTGTCCAATCCATGCCGGCCAGAAGCGCGGACAACTGCGCGGCGTTCATTCGCATGACGCCGTCAACGACCGGCGGCCACTTGAAGGCGCTGCCCTCAAGCCGCTTCCAATACAGCACGAGGCCACTACCATCCCAGACAACAATCTTCACCCGATCAGCGCGCTTCGCACGGAAGACCACCGCCACGCCCTTCATCGGATCGTGGCCCAGCGTCTCCTTCGCCAACAGCGCCAGGCCATCTGCGCCCTTCCTGAAGTCTACAGGTCGGGTCGCAACATAAATCATGAGGCCAGCGGGAGCCGTCAGCATGAACGTGTCCGGCGCAACGCAACAAACACATCACTCAACACAGCAAGGCAAGGCGTCCCTCGCACCTCAACTCGTGCCCCATGGAGCTCAACCGTCACAACGGCTGCTTCCGGCGACCCGGAGGGAGCTGCAGCCACCGATGGCGACGATTCCGACACCAACGGCACAAACGACAGTGCTCCCCCCGCAGCTGGCAGCACCAGTTGACCTGAACGCGCCCGGCGCCGCCAGTCATGCACCTGCTGGGGCCGGCAGCCATGGCGACGTGCGACATCTGTTACGATCGCGCCCGGTTCGAGACTGTCCGCGACGATCTGCGCCTTCAAATCATCTGGCCACTGTTTCCGGCCGCCGCCGGCGTACACTTCTATGCGCGGTGACAACGGTCGTCTTATGTCGTCCGAATGGTCGTCCATTGTGAGCACCCTTGCAGAAGATGACTCTTCTAACGGCGCTCATAGGTCTACGCACAAACAATCTGATGGGCCTCGCAGCCCCGCTTACGATAGAGCGACGCATGAGACGAAACGAGGCCCTTGAGGAACACCTCGTCCGTAGGAGGCACGACTGAGATGCCCCCGCGCGGAATGGGCGCAACCGATGAACATGTTTCCGTTGAGGAGATATTCGACTTCCTCCGCTGCCATCTCCTTTCAGGTTCGACTATCTTTCAAGGGACGACAAATAGAGTCGTGATCACACCCACTTGCACTCCGACTCTCCGCGTCGCGATAGGATGCCTGCCGAGTGGCATCCAAATCGAGGCGGACGAGCCCATTGATTGCGCCGAGCAAGATCGACGCGCGATTGCCGTTGGGCTCCAGACCACATCCGCGGATCGGTTAACCCCGTGGTCCGAAAGCTCACGCAGCTTCACAGGAACACGCCACACTCAAGGTGCACTTTACCACAATCGACGTTTTGGCTCGTGGAGCTCTTATGAGCACCAGCATATTTCATCAGACTCTGAGACACCTTGCTGAGCGGTCGGAAGGAGCGCCCGCTTAAGGGCCCTTCCCAGGCTCCTGTTCCAGAATGGCGGCGAGTCCTTCAAGCCGCCCTCTTATGCCTCCCCAATTAGGCGCAAGTTGTCCGCGCTAATAATAATGCCAAGCACGTCTCCGTGCTGCGGATGACGTCCAAAGGGAAAGCGCTCCTGCATTATGAGTTGCTCTCCATTGACATCAAGCACAACGCGTGTTGCGCCTCCCAGATACTGAGAATGGAGGACGCGCGCCTGCTGCCTTTGGCCAGGAGCGCCATCGGCCGACAACTTAAGTTGTTCCGGCCGGATCACCACTGTAGCAGGACCAGCACTCCAATTGCCCATGATGCGAAGGCCAGCAGTCGACGTAAAAGCGCCAGCATCGTCCACCGTCCCCTTCAGCAGCGAACACCAGCCGATGAACTTTGCGACGAATGGCGTGGCGGGCGTTTCGTAGATTTCGCCGGGCGTTCCAATCTGCTCAACCTTCCCGGCATTCATGACGACAATCCGATCTGACATTGTCAACGCCTCCTCTTGGTCGTGTGTTACGAACAAGGTGGTAACGTTGACGGACCTGACCACCTCCTGGAGTTCTTCCCGCATTCGAACTCGTAGCTGCGCGTCTAAATTCGAGAATGGTTCGTCAAGAAGGAGCACCGCCGGTTTGATTGCTAGTGCGCGAGCTAGTGCGACGCGTTGCTGTTGGCCCCCCGACAGCTGGCTTGGCAAGCGTTGAGCTAAATGAGCTAACTCGACAAGTTTGAGCATTTCGTCAACGCGCTTATCGCGCTTCTCACGCGGCCACCTCAGATTCTCCAGACCAAACGAGACGTTTTCAGCAACTGTCATATGCGGAAAAAGCGCATAACTCTGGAACACCATGCCGGTATCGCGTCGATAAGGCGGTTGATGCGTCATATCGATGTTGTTAATGTGTATACTGCCGGAAGATGGCTCCACAAATCCCGCGACCATGCGAAGAGTCGTCGTTTTGCCGCACCCCGATGGACCAAGCAGGCAGAGAAGTTCCCCTCGCCGAGCCTTGAGCGAAATGTCTGCCACCGCAGCCGCATCGCCGTAGAGCTTAGAAACAGAGCGCAATTCCACGACAAAGTCGTTGCTTTCGGACACGGCGTCTTCTTTTCCTTCCGACAAGGCGAGCATCTCTCCTCCGACTACACGACCCGGTCGGCGCCGATCAAGCGCTCGATCACCAGGATAATGACTAGTGTTATCACGATCATTAGGCTGGATACCGCGGCAACCAGCGGGTCATAGCTGGTGTCGACGTAGGTGAATATCTGTACTGGTAAGGTGACGTGGCCGCCGTAAGTCAAGAATGCGGAAACCGTGACGTTTCCGAATGATGTAACAAAGGCAAAGATCGCAGCCGACAAAAGGCCAGGCAGGATGAGAGGCAGAGTGATGCGCCGAATGACCTTCAAAGGCGAGGCGCGTAGATTCATCGCTGCCTCCTCGAGTACGCGATTGTGCAAGCTTAGACTCGCAAGGATGGTGCGCATCACGTAAGGGATTGCAAGTACCAGATGACCTAGCAGCAAGGGATATATCGTTTGGGTAAGGTTCAACTTGGCGAAGAGTTGCAACAGGCCGATCCCGAGAACGACTGCCGGAATAATCAAGGGTGAGAAGGCGAGCGCTTGCAGGAAACCTTTGCCAGGGAATGCGAAACGATTAACTGCAAATGCGGCAGCAAAGCCGATGGCTAGTGCCATCGTGGAAACAAGAACGGCAATGTACGTACTCGTCCAGAGCGCAGTCATAAACAATTCGTTCTGCCACGCTTCTCGGTACCAGCGCATGGAGAAGCCGGCGGGCGGAAAATTCAACGAGTCACCGCTGGTAAATGAACAAACAATCACCAGAAGTGCTGGCAGCGCAAGCATCGCGTACACGATTGCGCGGACGGCCGCCCCGGAAGCCGCCATTGCGCGGTCAATAAGATCAACGCGCATAGCGCCCCCCTTTCCTAACCAGACGAGACGCAGCTAGGGCATTCAGCGCCGCTGTAACACCAAGTCCGCTCACGAGCAGGATGAAAGCCATTGCCGCGCCGGAGGGCCAATTCAGTTCTGCCATGATGCGCTCATAGATGAGGCTACCGAGCATCGCGACGCGATTTCCGCCGATAAGCCGGGGCGTAATGAACGCCGAGATCGAGAGCACGAAAACGAGGTTAAAGCCGGCAAATATGCCCGGAAGCGCGAGCGGAATGACAACTTTGCGGAAGGTCGCGAATCGGTTGGCGCGTAGATTGGCGGCGGCGTGCTCAAGCACTGGATCTATTTGAGTGACCACACTCATGACGGACAAGATCATGAATGGAAGGAATTGTTGCACCAGGACAGTTATCACCGCTGGCCGGCTAAACAGAAGCTGCTTCGGCGAAGAAGCAATGCCGGAACTTAAGAGGAGTGCGTTGATCACTCCATTACGTCCAAGAATGATCAACCACCCAAATACAATGACCATAAGGCTAAGCGTTAGCGGCATGATGACGATAATGATGCGCCACCGCCTTGCCAGAGGCGAAAGCCGCGCAAGCGAGTACCCGGTGGGGAATCCAATTCCCAGGCAAATCAGGCTGACGATAATCCCGTCGACAAACGTTTCGAATAGCACCGAAGAGTAATAGGAGTCGGAAAAGAACCGGATATATTGCTTCAGACTAAAGCCGCTTCCATCGAGAAGGTGACTCTCAGACAGAAAACTGGCCCTCAGCAATCCGAACGTGGGCACGATCAAGAATAGCACGAGCAGCAGGATCATTGGGGCTAGCAGGAGCGCAGGGGTTAGGACCCGGCGACTGGCAAGAGGCTCCTCCATATGAAACCCTTCGGGATTGGTAACAACTCATTCATGACGCCGCGGTATCGACGAACCCCGGAAACACCACAGCGATTCCAGCCAGCTAGCTTCGGATGATCTTGTTCAGCTCCTCGGTCCAAGCACTGCGGTTCGCTATAAGCTTCTCCCAATCAACTTTCTTTTTCAAAGCAATGCGTGCCTGCGAGTTGAACAACAGGTCCTGGCGAAGCTCTTCTGGCAGAGTAACGTCAGTTGTTACTCCGTACCGGAGCGCCCGAGGTACACCGAGGACGCCCTCATCGGACAACAACTGCTCGGCATAGGCGTATGCGGCTTCAGGGTATTTAATACCCTTGACGACGTTGATGTAGGTGGTGACCGAGTAAACTCCCTTAGGCGGGACAACAGTGACAATGGGAAGGCCCTTGGTCCTTAGTTCGTGAGCGCGACCATCCCAGAATATGCCAGCATACACCTCTTCGTTTTGAAACATCTGGATCTCGGCGACATTTGTCTGCGCGAGTGCGACAATATTTGTCTTCGCGGCGCTCATTACCTTGAACGCAGGCTCTACGTTTTCGATCGAGCCGCCATTTTCGTCGGCCAAGCCGAGAAGGGTCAGAAGGCTGCCGTATGTGGCGGGAGCCATAACAACCGCGCGCCCCACCAGATCAGGTCGCGCAATATCCGAATAGGAGGCAATCGGCGGCTTGATGTACTTTGAATTGTAGACTGGGATAACCGAAGCGACGCTGAATGGCACCCCGTAATGGCCGAATTCGCGAAAGTCCGGGAGAATCCTTTTGACGTTCGGGACCTCCGACGCCCTGATCTCCTCGATCATGCCCGCCTTGGTGAGTTCGACCATGTTCGGGCTATCACCCATAAACAGGTCATAAGGCGGATTGTCTCTATTGGCGATCAGTTTGACAAAGTCGGCTGATGTCGTGCCGGCGATGAATTGAACCTTGAGCCCGTATCTCTCCTCAAGGGGCGCGGCCACACTCTTTTTGAGGGCTTCGTCGTAAAGCCCGCCATATCCGTTTACGCGCAACGTGATGCCGGAAAATTTCTTCGACTCAGCGTGGACGTAGGGCGCAGCTAGCGCCCCGGCTGTGGCCGTGGCTGCCACTTTCAGGAATGTTCGCCTCTTTATCATGTCCAACCTCTTCCGTTTCAGCTCAAGCGAAATCGACTGTTCCGGTCGCCGGTCCAAGGAGCGACACGTTCGGGGAGCCGCGGACGACCCCGAGTAGGTTGCAATTCCCGGGGCGCGTACGGCTGTCCGACGATCGCGCCGAACCTGGTCCCGCTCGTTCGCCGACCAGCACGTCTCCTCGCCACGACCGGCAAAGCGACGCGAGTTTCCTGGGCAGCTCGACCGAAAACACCCTGGTCAGACGATCGGCGGCAACTCTCTGGGCATCGTTTCGGCGACTGTGCAACCTTCCGCCCTCCCGCCAATCTTAAACCGCACGCAATTCCCGCTCGTCACGGAATACTACGGACTTCCCGGACGAGTATTCAGCAATGACGAGCTTGTGGCGGCTGAAATCCTGCGTCTAACGGCCAGATACAGCGTCTTTACGTTATTGTAGGCGGCAACCGAGCCGTGATCCCATTCCGCACATCGTGCGATGGTCGTTTCGACCGTCGCTTCATCCGAAGCTCGATTTCGAAGAAGGTTGGAGTGTTCGTTTGATATCTGCCAGGTACCAGCATCGCTCTGTTTCAGATCGAGCGCCCTGGTCGTTCTCGCCCCCGCGAAGGCTTGCAACGCGGCGCAGGTTGCTGCGGAACGGCCCAATTGCGTGCTCTTGGACAGCAGCAATTGAGGGCTACCGTCGGCGGGTTTCAGAGATCACGCCAAATATCCCGGTCCCGGCCAGTCGAGTAGTGACAATAGAAGGGTCCGGCCCAGCATAGCGTCACCGTGAGCGGAAGCGAAACGGTCGCGACTTCCGCAGAGTGATCCGGCGAAGCCGGCGTAGGCAGACCGTGATGCTCGGGTACGAGTTTACCAAGACAACGCACTCAGCGCCAATTCCGCTTTGAGGCCCGACTGTATTGGTCTCACTAGTTCGTGCCGAGAGGTGCGACACACGCCCCGGCGGGAAAAGGCAGTATTCATAAGGGTATCCGTTTCGGCACCACGATCTGCTGGCTCATGATCGCGTTTTGCCCTGCAGTTCTTCGATGACCTATCAAGCTCGTCCGTTCGAAAGGACAACGTGATCAGGGAAAGAGACCTCTGGTTCGCTTTGCTCCTTGCACCACGTCAATTCCGATGGCCGTTGCTGCCATTCGATTCGAGATCCGATCGTGTTTCGCGCGCGTTATGGTTTGCTGGAACGAACGTTCGAGGATCCGGTACAGACGATCGAATACCTCCGCCTGCTCCCAGAACAGTCGCTGGAGGTCCTGCACCCATTCGAAATAGCTGACGATGACTCCCCCCGAATTGCAAAGGATATCTGGCAAAACGAAAATCTCGTCGCCTCGTGTGTGCAGGATTGCATCGGCCTCAGGCGTGGTTGGACCATTTGCTCCTTCGGCCAGAACTCGGCACTTGAGCTGTCCGGCATTCCGGCCCGTAATGACCTGCTCGATTGCAGCCGGTATGAGGACATCGCACTTCTGAACGAGCAACTCCGAGGGGGAAATGAGGCTCTGAGAGGAAAAGCCGGCAAGGTGGCCGTGCTCGGATGTATGGCCGTGTAGGGCGGCAAGGTCGAGACCGGCGGGATCAAAGTATGCGGCCGTGTGATCGCTAACGCCGATGATCTTTAGACCTCTTTCAGCCAGGGCATAGGCTGCTATCGCCCCAACGTTGCCAAACCCTTGCACAATGGCCGTTGCCCCATCGGCGCGAATGCCGAGAATTTCAAGCACGCGACCGACCAGATAGGCTACACCGCGTCCTGTTGCCTCGCGGCGACCGAGTGTACCTCCAGCCGATACGGGCTTTCCGGTGACGATCTCGTTGACGGTCTGCCCCTGATACATCGAATAGGTGTCCATAAACCACGCCATGACTTGCTCGTTAGTGCCCATATCCGGGGCCATGACATCGGTATGCGGACCGACGAAAGGGATCATCTCTTGCATATACCGTCGCGATAGAGCTTCCAGTTCGCGCGGCGACAACGCATAAGGATCAACGGTAATCCCCCCTTTTGCTCCGCCATAGGGAAGGCCCGCTAACGCGCATTTCCAACTCATCCAAACGGCTAGGGCGGCGACCTCGCCGATATCTACGGAGGGCGCGAATCGCGTGCCAACCCTTGGTTGGCCCCAGCGTCAGGTGATGTTGGACCCGGTAGCCCTGAAAGACCTCTGTACGGCCATCGTCCCTGTGAATTGGGCAGGATACGGCGATTGCGCGCTTCGGATAGAGTAGTCGATCTCTGTCCATTTCCGGTATTTGCAGGTGATCGGCAACATGCTCGAATTGCTGCTTGGCCATTTCGAACACGGGACCGGTATAGATTGATCTGTTCATGGGCACTCATCAAGGCGGTTTTGGCGTGACGCCGATTGGATTCTCAGGTCGTTAGCCGCCCAAAAGGGAGGCCAGTACGTTCGCCGTGAGGATGGTGACAACGAACGTGTTGGAAGGTGTAAGGTCGTGTCGTTTCCCGCAGGGCCGAGCTGCGGCCGCACGCAGCTTCAGAAGTCCTTCCAAGGGTGAGCGCCCTCACATGGCTGAAGCCGCAAAGCGCCTCAACTTTGTTTGTGGTGGGTAGCGGCGCGGACTATGAAGACGAGGACGGACCGACTCCTCATGTGCCAATGATTCGCAACATCGAGCGGCAGATCAGGCATGGGGTGCCCTCGCATGCGGCATGGGTAATCGCGCGCACTTCAACCGGAAGACGTCTTGCTTCGGCATTCGGTGCGACCGATCTCAGGTATGCAGCAAATCTAAAATGTATTTGACGGCAAGTTCCGTCGCCGGAATGATGAGCTCATCCGAGGCTCCGAAAGTCGGCGTATGTACGGGCGATCCGTTGGCCGCCGAGCGGCTACCGAACCAAAAATAGATCGAAGGTACGCACGCCGAATAGAACCCGAAATCGTCGCTACCTGTGACCTCCTTGCTCGCATTGAAGCCATCAGGGCCGGCCGTGTCATGAACGAGTTGGCGGAAGCGCCTCACCATCTCCGCATCGTTGACGACAGGGGGTTCACCCGAGCGGATGACGCACTCCGCTTGGCCACGGTGCATCGCCGCGGCGCCTTCGGCCACTTCCCGCACGCGCTGGCACAGCTGCCCCCTACGTTCTGGGCTGCGAGTTCTGATCGTCCCTTCCATAACGACGGAAGGGCAAATGATATTGGTTGCCTCGCCGCCGTGAATGGTACCGATTGTGACCACCGCCCCGTCATCGGGTGGCATTTCGCGCGAGACCACTTTTTGTACCTCGTTCACGAAGGCAGCGGCGATTGCGATCGCGTCGACGCCCTTATGGGGCGCCGCGCCATGGGCCATCTTACCCGTAATGGTAAGTCTGAACTGATCGGCCGACTTGGTTACAGCACCCTCGCGCGCGCCAAACTTGCCAGCGGGAATCTCGGGAGCGACGTGAAAGCCGACGGCGTGGTCGAAGCCTTCCAGCAGTTTCTCATCCTGCACAGTGCGTCCCCCCAGCGGCTCGGCCTCCTCGGCCGGCTGGAAGAAGACGCGCACTTTACCTGCGAAGTTGTCGCGCATTCGATGGAAGGCGAGTGCAGCCCCGAGCGCGATCGAGCCGTGCATGTCGTGGCCGCAGGCATGCATAACACCTTTGACCTGTGATTGATAAGAGAGGTCATCGCGCGTCTCCTGGATCGGCAGCGCGTCGATATCGCCGCGTACCGCGATCGAGCGCTTTGGGCCGGAGGCCGTGCCTTCAATATCGATGTAGAGGCCGGTCTTATGGAAAGTTTGGGTGTGGTTGAGACCAAATTGCTGGAGCACGCACCGAATCCGCTCCTGCGTTTTCCATTCCGCGTTCGAGAGTTCAGGCTCACGATGCATCGCATGCCGTAATTCGATCACTGCATCGCGCTCGGAATCCGATAAAAAGCTGTTGGTGCGCGCTCTCATCCGTCTACTCTCTTATCCGCGCCTTCGGGCCCGTAAGTTCTCAGCAGAAAACTCTAGCGTGTTGCGGCGAAGGAAATCGACCAGTTTTAGCTCGGTCCCGCATGTTTCGGCCGATTTCGCTAGGTTTGACGTTGAATTTCGATAGGCAAGCTGCCGAACCGGCGGCTGGGCCCGATGCAACCCTTCCGGGCTCTCCATGAGAGATTCTCTCTAAGCGCGTACCGGCGACAACTCTTTTTGCGCGCAGCGCTTCTTTGAGGTCACCTCGATTGCAAGGCAAAAGTGTAAAGGGCCGGCAATCTCGCAATAAGCAAAGCTTAGCGCTTCCGCAAACACTGCAGGTATACCAAGGGGCGTGTTTTCTACGGAGAGCGCGAGAGACTCTGACCTGCGATCTGTCTGGGATTGGCATCAGGGGCGAGCGTAGAGACTGTTCAAGGCAGCTACGGCCTCAAGGAACGGACGCCATCATCTGCCGGCAGAGACCAACGATATCGTAGACGGGCAGCCTCGCAATACGACGAATTGCCGGAGCAACGATCGGGAATGCAGCACATTCGAAAAGAATGACTGCGATCTGCGGGTGTGCGACGCGAAGTCGCGCGACGCAATTGGCCACATCCGCCTCGATGGCAGCCACGTCGGTTGGCGGCGCCGGACGCTTTAGCTCGTCGTGCCAAAACTTGCCGCCTTCAATGCCACCAATCACGACTCTTGCCCGCTCGTTAGGGTCGTCGAGTCCAAGCAGGTCTTCGCTGCAAAATTTGGAGTCGTAGGTTAGAATAGCAAGCTTTGCCAGCGGCGGCAGCTGCCGAAGTAAAGCTGGCAGCAACAGCAGGCTAGACATCCCGACAGGAACATTTACCGAGGCCGCGACTGCGGCCTGGTGACGGATAGAGAAACCGCAAGTTGAACTGATCGCGACTGCACCCCGCTCCACCAGACGCCGCGCGGCGGCGATGAAAGCCGGCTCGAGCACCGGATCCCCGCGTACGACGTTCTCGACCCAAGCCCCCTCGACGGTTTCGTAGACGACCGGAAAGTCGAAGCTGGCGGGATTCAGCATCGAGCCACACGGCGGACTCGGTGGCGTCGCGCCGGGTGGCACCCCGCGCTCGAGCTTGAGAATTCCCAATGTGTGTGGAGGTTCTGCTGTCATGGCTCAAACTTAACCCGGTTCGGTCGCAAATTCCCACCTCAGAGTCCGGCCTTGCAGCCGAAATTCTGCGAAAACGCGTCGAGCGCGAACCTTGCCTGCGATTAGGGGCCCGCCGTCCCGATCGAGCGGCCGTTGAAACGCTTGGCTTGTGGATCGGATCAAATTAATGAGGCTATCGGCGCAAGCGAGAGAACCAGCCCACCCCTCCTCATCATGAGCCGAGATGGCCACCGCTCTTCGGGCGATTAGGACGCATCCAGATCGTGCCATTTTTTAGGGGGCACGCGCTTTTTCGCCAGGACTTTCTTTCGCTCAGACTCTACTATTTCACATACCTCCAAGATGCTTACACCCGGTGGATCGATTGGTAGTAGCCACCAGCAGAGAGCATCAGCATCAAATTGCGCATTTTGGGCGAAACGAATTCTGCCGCGTATTGCCCTTCCAAGGCGGCGGATGTCGATCCAAATCGACATAAGACAACGAGCCTCCCGTTCCGAGTACCTGTCTCACCATACGGACGCTTCGCTGTGGCCAGATTCATGTGATCGATCTGGCGCGAAATTCGGGTCCATGCGAGCTATTTTCGTGCAAAGGCGCTGTCTCTCTCTTTCTGCGCCGTCGCATCAATCGCGGTCCGACAACCTCCGCATTGACAACTAGGCTGTTCGCGCTAACCAACGCCGCGACAATTCTACCCAGTATGTCGATCCCAACGAGAGTATCTCGTCATTGAAATCGTAACTGGTATTGTGAAGAGCGCAGGGACCCGGCCCGTGGCCCTCCTCACGGTGCTCCCCATCCCCGGCCCCCAGAAATGCGAAGGCGCCAGGGCGCGCCTGTAGCATATATGCGAAATCCTCCGAGCCCATTGTCGGTACAACGTCCGCATCCACTTTCGCCTCGTCAACAATCGATTTCATTACTTCCCCCGCAAAGCGTGTTTCAGCCGGCGTGTTCACCGTGGGCAGATAGCGTTTGATCATGAGCTCGGCCCTACATTCATGTGCCGCGGAAATATTTTGGACGATCGTCTGCATCCTGGACTCGATTAGATCCAATGTCTTCTCGTCGAACGCTCTTATGGTGCCGGCAAGTGTGGCTGTATCTGGGACGATGTTTCTCGCCTCGCCCCCATTGAACTGAGTGACAGATAGTACTGCTGCATCCATTGGATTCTTGTTGCGGGTGATGATGCCCTGGAGCGCCGTGACGACTTGTGAACCCGTTAAGATGGGATCCTTTCCATGATGCGGAAACGCAGCGTGCGCGCCGACGCCAATGATCCGAATGTCGAAGTTGGTGCATCCCGCCAAAATCGGACCAGGCCTAATGCCGAAGTTATTTACGGGCAGGCCTGGCCAATTATGCAAACCGAAGACTGCGTCGACCGGAAACTGTCTGAAGATACCCTCATCCACCATCACCTTCGCGCCCGACCCATTTTCCTCCGCTGGGGAGAAGACGAATACGATTGTGCCATCGAAATCTCGAGTATGTGCCAAATGGCGAGCAGCGCCCAACAACATCGCCATGTGCCCATCATGACCGCAGGCATGCATCTTTCCGGGATACTGCGACCGATGCGCGAACCCGTTGAGTTCCTGCATCGGCAGGGCATCCATGTCCGCGCGTAATCCAATCGAGCGTTTCCCGTCACCGAGGCGCAGCACGCCAACCACACCCGTGCGACCGAGGCCACGGTGCACCTCGACGCCATATTCTTTCAATGTCTTGGCAATGAGATCCGACGTTTCGGTCTCCTCGAAAGCCAACTCCGGATGAGCATGGAACCAGCGTCGCAATGCCCTCGTCTCTCCTTCCGCGGCCTTTATCTCTGGGATGGTTCGCATTGTGAGGCTCCGGTGGACGTATCTGCGCTTGTCGCCTGACAGGCATTGTTTTCAATTACGACGTTCAACTTCGAGCAGCGGTCGGGGCGCGCGCTGAATTCGGCTGAGAAACAGCTCTGTTGACGTGCGCCTGTAGCGAACTCATGGCTAAATGTAGCGAACGCCGAAAGACTGATTTGTGCGATAAATCGCATGCCGGCGCCCTAATCCAGCCTCAAGGCGCACCTCTTGGGCGGATTTCTGCCAAGCCGTGGCTCTCAGGCTCTTGCCGTACTGCGGCGATCATTACACTTCCGCTGAGAACAGCGAATGCAGCCATGTTTGGTTATGGGCAGCGGCAACTCGAGATTTTGTCCGCAGCTATTCTTCGATTCCTGACCACAACGCCACGACCAGACCGACGACTGTATCTGCGGTCGAACGAGTGCCGGCTCGACGAGACAGGAGCGTTCACAGCACTTTGCCCGGGTTCATGATGCCAAGCGGATCGAGCATCGCCTTGAGCTGTCGCATCAGCTCGATTGCGGTCTTGTCCTTCACCTCGGGCAGTTCGTCGCGCTTGAGCACGCCGATGCCGTGCTCGGCCGAGATCGAGCCGCCCATGCGCGGCACGATGGCGAACACGACCGCGTTCATCTCGTGCCAGCGCGCCAGATAGTCCGCGGTGTTGGCGCCGATCGGCTGGCTGACATTGTAGTGCAGATTGCCGTCGCCGAGATGGCCGAACGGCACCGGTCGCGCGCCGGGGATCAGCTTCACCGCGGCTTCATTGGCTTCGGCGATGAAGGCGGGCACGGTCGCCACCGGCACGGAGATGTCGTGCTTGATCGAGCCGCCCTCCGGCTTCTGCGCCGACGACATCTCGTCGCGCAGCTTCCAGAAGCCGGCGCGCTGGGTGAGGTTGGCCGCGATCACCGCGTCGTCGACGATCTCGTCCTCCATGGCGCGGCCCAGGATCGTCTCCAGCAGCGTGCGGGCGTCATCGCCGGGCGAAGACAACTCCATCAGCACGTACCAGTCATGCTTTTGCGCGAGCGGATCGCGCACGTCGATGCCGTGGCGGATCGAGAAATCGACCGCCATCTCCGAGAGCAGCTCAAAACTCGTCAGCGCATTGGCGACCTCGCTTTGCGCGATCGCCAGGAGTTTCAGCGCGGCGTCCGGCGACTTCAGCCCGACGAAGGCGGTCTCGATCGACCGCGGCTTCGGAAACAGCTTCAGCGTCGCCGCCGTGATGATGCCGAGCGTGCCTTCCGCGCCGATGAAGAGGTTGTGCAGATTGTAGCCGGTGTTGTCCTTCTTCAGCTTCGACAGCACGCCCAGCACGCGCCCGTCCGCCAGCACCACTTCGAGCCCCAGCGCCATCTCGCGCGCGACGCCATAGGCGAGCGCGGCCGTGCCGCCGGCATTGGTCGAGAGATTGCCGCCGATGGTGCAGCTCCCTTCCGCGCCCAGCGACAGCGGAAACAGCCGGTCCACATCGGCGGCCTTCTGCTGTGCGATCTGAAGCACCACGCCGGCCTCGCAGGTCATGGTGTTGGAGGCGACGTCGACCTCACGAATCTTGTCGAGCCGCCGCAGCGACACCACCACTTCGCCATTGTGCGGCGTCTGGCCGCCGACGAGCCCGGTGTTGCCGCCCTGCGGCACCAGCGCGATTTTGTGCTCGGAGGCGAGCTTGCAGATTGCGGCGACTTCCGCGGTCGAGCCCGGGCGCAGCACCAGCGGCGAGCGGCCGTGGAACAGATTGCGCTCCTCGGTGACATAGGCCTCGATATCGGCCGCATCGGTGATCGCGTGCTTCCCACCGACGATCTTGCGGAATTTCCCGATCAACTCTGGCAGAAGCGGCGCTGCGGGAGTCCTGCTGATAGTCACGACCGTTACCTTCGTAAGCGGCGCCGACATTACAGCTGTCGGCAATGCAAATTGCGGAAAAAGCAGCGCTCAAAAACAATGATTCAGCCGGCAAGTCGACCGCCTGTGCCACTGCACCGATAAAGTAGAGCACTGGGATATTCTGGCCTGACTGTCTGCTCGGGCCACTCCGACGGCGCGCTCAATGCTGGCGGACGAGCCTGACTGGCGGCATCAGCATACGCTTCGCACATACAAGCACTGAAATCGGGCGGCTCAACAGTCGGGTTGCACCGCTTCTCCTCATCCAGCGTCCCTTAATAGCCGCGCCTCATGTCCACGGCGTTCCTCATCGGCTCGTTCTTCAGGAAGTGGCCAATGTTGTCGCCAAAGATGGAGAACACCCGCTCTGTATAGTTCGTTGGACTTCCCGCCACATGAGGCGTCGCAATCACGTTTGGCATATCCCATAGCGGGCTGTCCTGGGACAGCGGTTCGTGCTCGAAGACGTCGAGCATCGCTCCGGCGATTTCTCGCGTCTGAAGAGCCTTGATCAAGTCTGCCTCCACCACGACGTTACCTCGGGCGATGTTAACGAGAAAGGCATCACCTCGCATGCGCGCGAACTCCGCTGCGCCGATGAGCCCGATTGTGTCTGCGGTCGCGGGCACAGCCAGAACCACAAAGTCGCACAGCGGAAGCAACTCTGCGAGCCTGTCGGAGGCAAACAGGTGGTCGACACCCTCGACTGCTATGGAAATATCCCGTTTCGAGCCTACGACTGTCATTCCAGCGCTCTTGGCGCGGCGCGCGATGGTCGCTCCGATGGAGCCCAGTCCGACTACTCCGAGCGTCTTCTCAGCTAGGGGCGCCACATAACGCGGGTTCCACTTTCGTTCGGCCTGCTCTTGTAAGAACCTCCGGAAATCCCAGTGCAGCATTGTTACGCCGGCCATCACAAAGTCCGTGATGATGTCACCGTGAATTCCGCGTGCATTGGTGACGGTGATGTGACCCGCTCGATCGCGAATGGGCAAGATGGAATCAACACCGGCGTTAGTGCATTGAAACCAGCGCAATTTCTTCGCCTTATTGAACAGCTCTACAGGGAAGCGAGGCGCGAGCAGTGCATCCGCCTCACCTATGTAACGCTCCAGCCGTTCCGGATCGGGCGCGCTGATTGCGCGAACCTGCGGGAAACGCTCCCCGATGAGTCCTGCGTATGTTTCGGCAGCAGGATGGTTGAGGAGCACAGTAAGTGCTGGAACTTTATCGGCCATATTGATCTCCGAAACGCGACAATTTAGCCGGCTGCCGCACGTTTGTTGTCGCTTGTCACGCAGTGTTCAGGGTACTCGGGGGGCGACGCCACGCATTTCTAGTCGACCTCGCAACGCGACGTCGACAAGCTACTCCTTCAGAACGCTTGCGTCGTTCGCCACCCAAGAGGCGACACACGCATCGCCGATCCCGGGCAGTGTTTCAGCTGAGACGTTGAGCACCTTCGACGTCAACTGCAACCCATACTCCGTGCGAAATTCGACGATGGTCGCATCACCAATAAATGTCATGTCGACAATACGCCCCTGAACTCCACGTGGATTTCCGACGGCTTTGTCGAGGCGCAAATGTTCGGGTCGCACACAAAGCGTGGCATCCATATCCGCCTCGGGCCGATGCGCGGCAGCCAAGTCCTCACCGCCAGGCCCCTGAAGGACGCCGGACCTGAGCTTGACGGGAATGAGATTTACCTCACCCACAAAACTGGCAACAAACAAATCGGCGGGCCTGCGATAGATGTCCTGCGGCGCGGAAACCTGCCGTATCCGCCCCTCATGCATCACCGCTATCCGATCGGACATGGCAAGAGCCTCATCCTGATCATGGGTGACATAGATCATCGTCTTGCCGACTTCCTTATGCAAGGTCTTGATCTCGTTCCTGAGATGCTGGCGCAACTTTCTATCCAGCGCACCGAGAGGTTCGTCGAGAAGCAGGACAGGTGGTTCGAAAACCATTGCTCTGGCAATCGCCACTCTCTGCTGTTGACCGCCAGACATTTGGTGAGGGTATCGTGAGGCCAGGGCAGTTAGGTGCACCTGGTCAAGGACGCGATGCACGCGGGTTTCGATCTCCGCTTTAGGCATACGTCGCATCCGAAGCGGATATGCGACATTCTCGGCGACCGTCATATGCGGGAATAGGGCATAGTTCTGGAAGATCACGCCGAGTTCGCGACGGTGGGGCGGCAGTCGCGTGATATCCTTGTCATCCAACAAGATCTGACCGCTGTCCGGCAACTCGAAACCAGCGATCATCATCAGAGTTGTCGTCTTTCCCGATCCGCTCGGGCCCAGCAATGAGACGAACTCTCCGGGCGATATCGTAAGGCTGACACTATCAACGGCTGTTGCGCGGCCGTACCGTTTGTGCAGGCTATGCAGCACAATCCCACCGGTCTTCACATCAGCGCTGGTCAACCCGGCTTTCATCAGCATTTGGGCTCCAATTGGTGCTCTTAGCGTGCTCTCGTACTTCAGACACTTTTTCTGCGCCGCAGCCAAGCACTCACGATGATGACAGCCGCGGCCAGCAACACCTGCAGAGTGGCCACCGCCGAAATGGTGGGATCGACGCCTTGCGAGATGCTTTGCCACATAAGCATAGGCAGAGTGGTGATCACTCCGATGCCCAGGAACAGCACGTACACGACATCATCGAAGGAGTGCAGAAAAGCAAAAAATGCGGCCACGATAAAGGCTGGCGTAATCAGTGGAATAGTGATCGTGCGGAATGTGGCCCCGGGCCCTGCGCCAAGGCTGCGAGCCGCCCGCTCATACGCCGGGTTGAGGTCACGAAGATTAGCGACAATAAGGACCACTACGTAGGGGATCGAGTAGACGGCTTCGCCAAGCGCCAGCCCGAACTCGGTGCCCTGAAGGCCTACCCGAGCCAGCACGAAATAGGTGGCAATCGCCACCACGATGGTCGGCAGGATGATAGGGGAAAGCACGAGAGCAACCATTGCTCCGCGACCAGGTATGCGGCCGCGCGCAAGACCGAAAGCAAGCGTCGCCCCGAGCGCCATGGCCATGGAGGTCGCCATCAGTGCGACGCGTATGCTTGTAAATGTCGCATTTATCCAACCAGAATCGGAGATGTACGCTTGATAGTTGTGGAGCGAATAACCAGGCGCGGGGAACTCGAAAAAGGCGGACGAACTGAACGAGAGATATGCCACGACCAGTATCGGTAGGAGAAGATGCGTTCCTAGGAGGGACGAAACGATGGATACGCCATAGCCGCCCAGAGAGGGCAGCCAGCGGTCGAGAACGTTAGCCGCAGACCCAAGATGCATCAGCCACTGCTTTCGCGTGCGAGGACTGGCAACGGCATCTTGACCGGTTTTCTCGTCGGACAATCCCAAAAGCTGATTGATTGGAAAGAAGCGGGATCCAATCCACAGCGTCGCCAGCACCGAGACCAGAAGTACGATGGACAGCGCGGATCCGGAGCCCCAGTTAAGATGATCAACCACCTCGCTATAGATCTGCATCGTGATCGTGAAATCGGACAAGCTGCCGAGCAGTGCCGGCGTGATGTAAAAGCCAAGGCAGTTGACAAACACGAGCAGCACTGCGGCCATAACGCCGGGCAAGCTGAGCGGCAGGAACACCGTCAGAAACGCCGCAATCGGGCTCGCACCGTTTGCTCTGGCGGCACGCAGCAGCTTTTCATCAATGCTCGACATGACGGTGTACATAGGAAGGATCATGACCGGCAAGACTATCTGGGTCATGCCAATGATCACGCTTGCGCGGTTGTAGAGCATTGAAATTGGCTGGGCGATGAGGCCTAATTTGAGCAGGAGATCATTGATAATCCCGCCGCGCCCCAGGAGAACGATCCACGCGAAGGTGCGCACCAATACGCTGGTGAAGTACGGCAACACAACCGCGATGAGAAGGAATGTGCGCAGGCTCGATGATTTGCTCGTCGTCAACGAGTAGGCCATGGGATAGCCAAGCACCAAGGCGAGCGCGGTGACTGATACGCTTATCTGCAACGTAGTGCGCAATACGGCCAGGTAGACCGGATCCCCACCGATTCTTACAAAGCGCGCGAACGTCCAATTGGGCATTCCGAGGGAAAGCATCAGGAGCCCGGCGAGCGGCACGAGAAAGAGCAGCGCAAGGAAGATACCGCCCGGCAGCAGGAGCCAAGCCCATGGCGTGGGCCCGGCCGAGTGCGCGACCGCCGACGACTCTGACGGGACGTTGCCTGTCGGCAGGATCACTGTACGCGCCATGCCAGCCACCGGTCTCCGATGTGCTCGAGATTGGTTTTGCCGTCGGGACGCTTGGCCGCAAGCCAAGCAGAGTCCTCGTGGATCACCTTGGAGGAATTTTCAGGATTGATGCTGAGCAACGGGACCTGATCAGAAGGCAGATGGTCGAGCTGATTTATGTTCGGGCCGGGATACCCCGTTCCTATGGTGAACTCGGCAGCAACTGCCGCTCGATTTACGAATGCAATCAGCTTCTGCGCGTTTTCGCTGTTCGGGCCACCCTTCAGAACTGTCCAATAGGTGTAGTTCACGTATGCCCCGTCCCAAATCATCTGAATAGGGGCACCCTGACGAATTGCGCTGATCGCGCGGCCGTCGAAGCAACTCGATATTGCGATCTCCCTATTGAGAAGCAATTGAGGCGCCTCGCTCCCCGCACTCCACCACTTGCTGATGTGCGGCCTGATTTCGTCGAACTTCTTAAGGGCCCTGTCGATCTTCTCGTCCGTGAGCGGCCAGATGTCAGATTTCGGCACCCCATCGGCCAGCAACGCGAACACGATGTTGTTTTTTGCATTTGCCGGCAACTGAGTGAGACCGCGGGGGCCAGGAAACGCCTTGACGTTCCAGAAATCGCCCCAGCTTTTTGGACCATTGTTTCCAAGTGCGCGCTTATCATAGGCCAACGTCATGGCCGATGCGATCACTGGGACTGCGCTTTTGAGACGAACCGATTCCTCAGTCCCCTTTATGGATTCAGCGTCCCAAAGGCTATAATTGATCGGGACGAACATGCCCGCTTCGTCCATCGATGGAAGGGTCGACGCCTGTATGAAGGCCGTATCCCAATCTACACGGCCGGCTTGGTTCATCGCCTTAACCTGAGGCTCGGCAACATCGGCAACGACGTCGACCACCTTGATGCCGGTTGCTTCGGTAAAAGGCTCGTAGACGTATTTCCGAATGCCTTTAGTAAACAGACCGCCCCAGGAGAACGCGATGACTTGACCACTACCGGCAAGCTTGTCCTGCGCAAAGGCAACTGTCGATCGCGCGAGTGCGGGAATAGCCATTGCGGCGGCGGCAGCACGAAGCATGCTCCGGCGGCTAAAGCCGGACGGGTGATGTTTAAATAAGTCGCTCATAGCTTCCCCTTCCTGGTCTCGTTCCGTGAACGCCGCGACAAGGCAACAGTCCGGGCGCGGAGTGAACCTAACCTCGATCGAAGTGGGCTCCGAAAGCGCTTGCCTAGCCCGACTAGGGCGAATAACATCGGAAACACACGTGGTAATTGAACAAACTGTAAGGTAGTGGTCGATTTGCGAAGGATGCCCATTGCCTACGTCCACCGATGCAGCATATGCAAAAGTTCTGCTCAGAATAGGGGAAGGTTGCCACGAGAACCTGCGATGAAACACTCCTCAAAGCCTAAATACTGCACGAACAAGCCGAACCACGATGTTTTCATGCGGATTTCGTGCGGCGTGAAGCAATCAAAGGCGTCCACATCGCAAGGGAGCGGCGAAGTGGAAAAGGGCTGCCGCGCGACCGAAAAGGATGCGGCAAGCGCATCACGTTGCGAACTAACGAGGTCTGTGATTCGCTGCGCGCCTTCGGCTGGTGCTCTTGTCTGGGGGCCTGTCGGTACGTTTCTCCAATTAGTGACCAAGAACGTGTGAACTGATCTGCGGCAGATCGTTTGGTTGTGCTGGCAGAGTTGCACTGAACGCGAGCTTCTGGTTTAACCAACCGAAGATGCAATCGTCGGAAGTCACGAAGTTTTCGATGCATCCACCTGAGCTTTTGATCATCCGGGGCATGGTCAGATCCAGATCAATGCGCTCCTCAATACATTCGGTCTGTAGTTTCATCGCTTCCGAGACGCTAACAGCGCCCCGCCCTCCCGTGACTACGAGAACTGGGCATCTCAATCGTCGGATCAATTGCGTGCGCTGTGCCGTGACGCTCCCCTCCTCCCGCGCGTCTGCAGCTCTAGTCATCCAGACGACAGAGGCCTGCATGCGTGCCCAATTCCAAAGGCCGCCATCGCAAACTGCCGCAACTAGGCGGCGGTCAGAGGCCGCGAAGTCAGTAGCCAAAGCAGCCGAAAGTCCCTCTCCATAGACGCCGATCCGAGCGGCGTCGACGTCGGGGCGCCCAGAGAGGTAGTCCAAGCAGGATGACAACAAGGTTTGCGAAAGGCCCCGCGCGGGATGGGAGACATCTCGGTGAGATAGGACCAGGAGCGACATGCCTCGATCGGTCACCGCGGGCAGAAGTCTTGCAAGCAACGTGGCTTCTGATTCATCTTCCATGCTGATGCAAATGACGGCGGGTGCAGGTAGGGCATGATTACCCGCAGGAACATAATAGGCCAGAAGTTCGGTACAGCCCCAGCTTTCGATTGTTACTCGCTCGACTTTCGCCAGGGCCACTTCAAGGCATTGAATTCCAGCCTCAATCCTCGCTGTCACTCCCCCGCATTGAGGATCGTTCTCATGAAGCAGTCGCCTGGCCACTTCAAATGCTGTTAGCGCACAAAGCCGCGCCTCGGCCGCTTCGTTGCTGTCGCCTTGGCTTGCCTTCAAATCACCGATGATACATTGTTCATCGCCGAGTGTTGTCCACTTGGTAATCCAGCTCTTGCGAGTTGTACATCCCTGGTCTTGCGCTCCAGTTACATTGTCTAGAAAGGCTGCGGCACGTCGCCTTACTGACGAAAGATCCCCCCCTTTATGACAGCGAGTAATGTACTCCATGCAATCGGTCCCCCTCGGAGCTGGGCCCCACTCGCGCGAGGTTCGTCAGCTATTTAATTCCATCTGGAGAGGACAGGAGCCGCAGCAACTGCATTGGCAAAGAAGTCAACTTTGGCTTCTGCTCATCCTAATTTTAAAAATATTACGGGACGACTAAAGTCGAAGTTCCGCGATCTAGCCCTTTGCAAACTCGAAATTCTGCGCCTGATAGCGATAACCTGCATATTTTCGCAGGGTGCTTTCGCCGAGTGGCGCCGGCTGAGTTTAAAGAGCTTACCGATATGCGGTAGCGAGAGGGACGAGCTTCGTCTTGAACGCGAGCCGCGCGAGTGCCCCAGCAAGAACAACACTGATGGCGTAACGCGCATGGCTGTGTGACGCTGGCCGACCTGCCTGTCCAAGAACGAACAGACAGCGAGGCTCCACAGAGGAGCACATTTTCTAGTTGCGAGCCGGCTTACTTCGCGAGCTCATCCATCACTTGCTTGGTAGCCTTGTAAGCCAGATCAATGATCTCATCGATTTCAGCTTCAGATACCACCAGAGGAGGAGCAAATCCAAGGATGTCTCCGTGTGGCATAGCTCTTGCAATGAGCCCTCGATCGCGAGCAGCCTTGGAGATCCGCGCTCCCACCTTGAGTTCTGGATCAAATCGGCGCTTTGTCTGACGGTCGGCAACAAACTCTACCGCGCCGAGCAAGCCTACACCGCGAACTTCGCCTACGATCTCCAGCTGTGCAAATTTTTCCTTGAGCCGCTTCTGGAAATGCGCGCCGACGGTCTTGGCGCGGTCGCTGAGACGCTCCCGCTCGACGATATCAAGGACCGCATTGGCAGCAGCCGCCGCAATCGGATGGCCGGAATAGGTGTAGCCGTGAGAAAATGCTCCGACCCGATCCGCCGCCTCCTCCATGACGGCATATACTTTCTCGCCGATAATAGCAGCCGAGAGCGGGACGTAGCCGGACGTCAGGCCTTTTGCGACCGTGACCAGATCCGGTTCCATCTCGTAAAGCGTGCTGCCGAAATCAGCGCCGGTTCGACCGAAACCGCAAATAACCTCATCTGCGATCAGAAGAACATCATAGCGCCTAAGCACGGACTGAACCTCGCGCCAGTAGCCGGCGGGCGGGGGCGTGATCCCGCCCGTACCAAGCACGGGCTCGGCAATAAACGCGCCGATCGTTTCTGGACCTTCCCTAACGATTAGCTCTTCAAGCTCCGCCGCCCGCCGACGAGAAAACGACTCCTCCGTCTCGCCCGGCTCGGCTCCCCAGTAGTGGTGCGGCGCGCCCGTATGCACAATACCCGGAAAGGGAAGATCCATATGATCGTGGTAAAACGACATGCCGGTCATTGAGCCAGAGATGACTGAGCAACCGTGATAGCCCCGCTCGCGTGAGATGATCTTTTTCTTCTTAGGCTGGCCACGAAGGTTGTTGTAATACCAGACAAGCTTCGCCTGGGTTTCGTTCGCATCCGATCCCGACAGACCGTAGAATACCTTGCTGGGCTTACCGGGGGCCATTCGCACGAGACGGTGCGACAAAGTGGCGAGCTCCTCGGTGGTGTGCGCCGCATACGTATGGTAGTAGGCGAGTTGGTAGGCCTGTCGCGCAATGGCTTCAGCCACTTCGGTCCGGCCGTATCCGATGTTTACGCAGTAGAGTCCCGCAAAGCCGTCGATATAACTGTGTCCCTGCGCATCTTCGATGCGGATACCTTTTCCTCCAGTGATGATCGTCGGATCACCAATCTTGCCGGTGGCGAAGTCTTTGAGCTGAGTGAAAGGATGGAGAACAGTCGAGCGATCTTGTTCAGCGATAGTCTTTATCTTGTTCATTCATTTCCTCCTAAGCCGCCAAGTCGCCGAAGCACACGTACTTCAGTTCCATGTATTCCGATAGACCGTGCCGAGAGCCTTCGCGTCCCAGTCCTGACTGCTTCCATCCACCGAACGGAATGGGCGGACCTGTAAAGGAAGCAGTGTTGATACCGAGCATGCCGCACTCGATTCTCTCAGAGAGCCGGAGCGCTCGACGCAGGTTGTCGGTGTACACGTACCCGGCCAAGCCCATTTCGCTCGAATTAGCTCGAGTGATGACCTCTTCTTCCGAGTCGAAAGGTAATACCGCAGCTACCGGCCCAAAAGTTTCTTCACGCGCGATGAGCATGTCGTCGGTGACTTGAGTGAGCAGAGTCGGAAGAACGAAGTTCGGGCCCAAACTGTCATCTTTCTTCGCGGTGATGACTTGCGCGCCCTTTACGGCCGCATCGACGATTTGCGCCCGGCACTTCTCGGCCACCGAAAGCTTCGTCATTGGCCCGATATCGGTACCAGGATTCAAGCCGTGGCCGACCGTGAGCTTAGCCATTGCCGCGCTAAGCGTTTCCACGAACGGATCGTGGATACCCCTTTGTACGTAAATGCGATTTGCCGCGAGACAGTCTTGTCCCGAAGTCGCGAACTTCGCCGCCATCACACCTTTCACGGCCTTCTCGAGGTCGACGTCATCAAAGATCAGGAAGGGAGCATGTCCTCCGAGCTCGAGCGAGACTTTCTTGATGGTCTGAGCCGAACCCTCCAGAAGCAAGCGGCCGACCTGGGTAGATCCCGTAAACGAGAGGGCTCGTATTCTGGTGTCGCGCAACAGAGGCGTTGATAGCTCGATGGGCTCGCCCACTAGCGTTTGAAACACGCCGACGGGAAGGCCGGCCTCCTCTGCCAATCTGGCCAGGGCAATAGCGGACAGCGGCGTCTCCGGCGCAGGCTTCACGATGATCGGACAGCCTGCCGCAAGAGCGGCGCCCGCCTTCCGTGTGATCATCGCGATGGGGAAGTTCCACGGAGTTACCGCTGCCGCGACGCCGACCGGCTGCACCCGCACCTGAAGTAGACTGTCAACCTTATGACTCGGAATCGTCTCTCCGTATGCACGCTCCCCTTCTGCGGCGAACCACTCGAGAAACGCAGCACCGTATTCGACCTCGTAACGCGCTTCCGCCAGCGGCTTGCCCTGCTCGCTTGTCACCAAAGTGGCAAGGTCTTCTGAATGGTCGCGCATCAATGACGCCCAACCTCTGAGAACAGCTCCGCGCTTTGCCGGCAATAAGCTTCGCCAAGCCGGAAAGGCTCGCTCAGCCGCGTCAATCGCGAGCGTCATGTCCGCGGCACTGCAACGAGCAACGTCCGCAATAACCTCGCCCGTAGCGGGATCCATCACGACGTCTCTTTGGTTGCCCGCAATCCAGCGACCATCAACGAGCGCGGCCCCCGCAACAAAGTCGCGGCGACGCAGCCTCCGAAGGCATGTTGCAGCGATCCCGACCATCTCCGGATGAATGGTCCGGGCAGCTTGAAAGGCCATCTGTAAAGTCCTGCGCGGTCGCTTGTTGAAATCCACCAAGCATTCAGGATACTAATGTTGCCAACCGATTTGCATCGCATTTTGCCGGGGATCGTTGTGTTTCCTGCACCGCCGCGGCATTCTGCGACGAAATTCACCCGGAGCCGCGATAATGCAATACGACAGAACGGACGCCCGCATCCTTGAGATCGTCCAAAAAAATAATCGTCTGACTTCAGAGGTGATCGGCGAAATGGCTGGTCTTTCTGCTACCGCGTGTCAACGACGACTGAAGAGACTTCGTTCGGAAGGTGTCATCGAGGCCGATGTGTCGATCGTTTCTGCAAAAGCGGTGGGAAGGCCCATACAGATGCTGGTTATGGTGACTTTAGAACGCGAGCGCTCGGACATCATCGACAAGTTCAAGAAGGCCATCAAAGGCTCGGCTGAAGTCGTCAATGGATTTTACATCACTGGCGACGCCGATTTCGTCCTATACGTCACCGCGCGCACGATGGAAGATTACGAGCAGTTCACCCGCCGCTTCTTCTATGAGAACTCGGATATCAAAGGGTTTAAGACGATGGTGGTGATAGACCGCGTGAAGTCGGGTTTTGCGATTCCTGTGGAAATTCCCGACGAGGAGTGACAGGACAAGCTCTGGTGCCTCTCGACCATCACCCACATCTGCGCTCGTTCTCTTCGTTCACTCGCATAGAACAAGTTTCGAATTCTCATTCCACCACTCTTGTTGGCTATCATTGTTTGGAGCTCGAACAAAAATCAAAGCCGCGAGCCGCTTGGCTGACGTTCGCCTGCGACCTTCCTGGCCGCTCTGTGATTGACGCGCTATGGTTCATCGAGGGATCAATCGATGGCGCGAGCGTTCGGGCTTGCATCGAGAAGGTTCTTCTGCCGGCGCTTCGGCCCGGCGATATCGTGGTCACGGACACTCTGGGCAGCCGAAAAGCAAGCTCGGGCGCCAGCTCATGCGGTCCGCCGACGCCAAACTGTTTTTCCTGCCAAACTACTCGCCCAACCAGAACACCCCGATTGAACGGGTCTTCCCAAGCTTAAACATCTGCTCCGAGGAGCGCCGCCCGAACTGTCGATGCGGTCTGCGCCGCCGTCGCGGAAGCCATGACAGCATTCCCCCAGAAGAATGCGCGAACTAGCTCGGAAATGCAGGCATCGCCCCCCAATGCCTTCACGCTGTAGTCGGAACAGGGCTGAAATCGCGTTCCCAATTGTCAGAGATCAAGCTTCGAGTATCCTAACGATCGATCGTCGTAGGCAACGGGGGACCGATGGACTAAGCCGTCCAGCCGGAGAATTCGGCGTCAAGGGTATCATCGCGCCGCTGCGCTATTGCACGTTCCCGCACGTCGAGCTGGCAAGCGTTTTGTCGAAATGTTGGCATTTCGATCCAAAGTGCAATGTTGACCTGCGCTATGATGAAGATGCCGGTCCGTTTGGAAGTTGTATGACCGCCTTATTGTACCGCTGAATGCTCGCCCGATCTCCTTTTGCCAGCGGTAGCTTTTGAATGCGCTCGATCCGCTCGATCTTACCACGTCGGATCTGTTGCTAATTTTTTTCTACCATCGCGTCCGAGTGGCATTGACAACTCCGGCCCGGCTCTATTCGGTCGGGGAACAAATGCCTCGATGGCGCTCAATGCTTCGTTGACAATCTCGCCCCGACTTTTTTGCTCGGGATGAGAAGCAAACGGCAATTGGTGTTCGTCGACCGCTCCGCTCATTCTATTGGCACGGCCGACACAAGGACACGCGGATGCGACATCGGGGTCCTCCGCTCCAGTGCGCCCGATGCTGGCGACGTGAAGAGGATGACCGTAAAAGACAGGTTCAAGATCGGCTGTTGTGGTCCCAATGAGTGCCGCCAACCGAACAGTGATCGCATCCTCACTCGCCGAGTCTGCGTTCGCGCTCTTTTTCATCGCTTACTTGCACATAACGCGCACAATCGCCGCTTTCATCTGTTTATTCTCCTTTGCAGTCGATGTTTGAGGCGAGAAAGTGCTTATCCGACCATTCGTCGAAACAAGACCAAGACAACGAACCTTCTATCGTTCGGTCGCGCGAATTTTGCTCTCTGGCGAGACGAGCCGATGTGCGGTGACTCCGGTCTCAGGAGGTTCGTCTGAGGGTTGGCTGAAGAACCCCACCTCGTCTGATTATCATTCAATATCGACGCGGTACGTGACCGGTATCAGTTGCTGAATCATCGCCGGTGAGCGAGTTATGTCAGATATCACAGCGGTGAATTCTAATCAGGCGATTCGAGCCCCCGCGTCCGATCGACTGAGTGACGCTTCTACCTCTATCAAGTTACTAAGGCGCGGCGGATCGCCGCCTTTTGGCCCGCTGGTCCGAGAAGCGGCGCTTCGCGCACGCGCTAGGAATAAGTCAATTCCCGGTACATCTCGAAAAGCCAGCATCGACGATTTAGACTGTGCGCGGGGCAGACGCGTTTGAAAACGCTCTTCACCACAGGCGTCCAGACGCTGGGAGATAGTGAGTCATTTTGGTCTGGACGCCTAGGAGGTAAGCCAAAAACGATATGACTGACATGCCCAAGCCCCGGACGTTCAACGCCGACGGTATCACCGCGCCATTCCGACATGCCACCTTCCGTCGTATTTGGCTCGCAAGTTTGCTGTCCAATCTTGGCGCTTTGATCCGGGGAGTCGGCGCAGCTTGGGCGATGATGCAGATGACATCGTCAGCGGACATGGTGGCACTTGTACAGACCGCGCTGATGCTGCCGGTTATGCTAATCTCGATGCCGGCCGGAGCGATTGCCGACATGTATGACCGGCGCAGGATTATCCTATATTCGCTTGGGATCGCGTTGACGGGCGCGACTGCGTTGACAACGCTCGCCTGGCTCGATCTCGTGACGCCAACTCTTTTGCTGGCACTGTGCTTTCTGGTAGGTACCGCTGTGGCGCTATTGGATCCCGCTTGGCAGTCCTCCGTAAGCGAGCAAGTCCCCTCTGACGCTTTGCCTGCGGCGATAGCATTAAACGGCATCAGCTACAACCTCGCGCGAAGCGTTGGACCTGCGCTCGGAGGGATTGTCGTGGCAGCCGCCGGCATAGTGGCCGCCTTTGCTATTAACGCCCTGTTGTATCTGCCATTGATGTTTGCTCTATTTCTGTGGAAGCGCGCCCCTGAGCCATCGCGTGTGCCACCCGAAAGCCTCCATCGCGCTATCGTTTCGGGCGTTCGCTACATCATGAATGCGCCATCGATTAAGATTGTGTTGATTCGCGCCATGGCCATGGGCTTGTTCGGGGGCGCAATCATTGCTCTGATGCCGCTGGTCGCCCGCGATCTCCTGCACGGAGGTGCCGAAACCTATGGGATTATTCTCAGTGCCTTCGGTCTGGGCGCCGTGATCGGTGCGCTCAGCGTCACAGAGGTACGCAAGCGTATGACGGGGGAGGCCGCCATTCGGGCCTGCGCCCTTTCGATGGGCGGTGCTCTTGTGGCGGTAGCGATGAGCCGCGAACCACTTCTGACAGCCGTCGCGCTGGTTTTGGCTGGGGCGGTATGGATGATGGCGTGGGTACTTTTCAGCATTGGCGTGCAATTGTCAGCGCCGCGCTGGGTGACAGGGCGAGCGCTTGCGGCCTACCAGGCGGCCAGTTCCGGCGGGATCGCCGTCGGAAGCTGGGCGTGGGGCCATGTGACTGACATCGCCGGAGTAAATGTTGCGCTCCTATTGGCGGCCGCTTTGCTGGCTGTCTCTCCGCTGCTGGGGTTTTGGTTGCCCATGCCACGCGTCAGCGCACGGGGCGAAGAACCAGAGATGCTCGACGATCCGAAAGTGCGTCTGGCACTGAGCGGACGCAGTGGACCGCTCGTCGTAGAGATAGAATATCGGGTCGGGCAGGAGAACGCCCGCTCTTTCCATAATTTGATGCAAGACATTCAACTCTTCCGCCAGCGTAACGGAGCCTATGGCTGGTCGATCGCCCGAGATATTGCAGATCCGGAACTGTGGACAGAGCGTTATCACTGTCCAACGTGGCTCGACTATTTGCGCCAGCGCAACCGCGCGACTAAATCGGAGCGCGCGCTGGATCAGCGGGCAACGGCCTTCCACATCGGTCCAGAGCCTGTGCGTGTGCGGCGCATGCTCGAGCGCCCGTTCGGATCCGTACGCTGGAAGGAAGACGCGCCCGATCGCGCTGCGGCCAAGGACTTAGAGAGCAAGCACGAGCACGGCGTAATGAGCTAATTGCAGGTAAGATGTCGGCCCCACTACAGAGATGGCTTCAGCCAGTTCCGACCTGCTCGGGACACATACCACGAACTCCCGCAGGAGCGAGGCGACCCGGTAGCTGAAAAGAGCAAAGGATGAACTTACCAGAAGCGCCCCGCCGACGGCGGCGCTTTTTCTCAGCCGGTAGAGGCGCTCGATTGCGCTTCCTGCATCTAGTCAACTTCTCCTGCCGAATCGCGCAGGGTTCTGAAAAAGGGGCCACCCCCGAAGGAGTGGCCCGCCAAGTCAGGGAGGAAATGCCCCCATGGGAGGCCTCGGGGATCAGGCCGCAGCCTGATCGATCGGTGAGTATGGCAGGCCAAGACTTTCGGCCACGGCCTTGTAAGTTAGCCGGCCACGATAGACGTTGAGGCCCGCTCGCAGATGCTGGTTCTCGAGGACGGCTGCAAATCCCTTGTTGGCGAGAGCCAGTCCAAACGGCAGTGTGGCGTTATTCAGAGCGTGGCTGGAGGTGAGCGGGACAGCCCCGGGCATGTTGGCGACGCAGTAATGAATTATTCCATCTAGCTCATAGGTTGGATCGGCGTGTGTCGTCGGACGAGATGTCTCGAAGCATCCACCCTGATCGATCGCAACGTCAACGATGACGGCCCCCTTTCGCATCGAGCTCAACATCTTGCGAGTAACCAGCCTAGGCGCGCTCGCTCCAGGAACGAGCACCGCCCCGACCACGACGTCCGCGGCAAATACCTCTTCCTCAACAGCATCTATCGTCGAAAACCTGGTACGAACCCTGCCACCGAACAGCTCATCCAGCACGCGCAGGCGAGCAATCGACCGGTCAAGCATTGTAACCTCGGCTCCCAAGCCAACGGCGATGCGGGCGGCATGGGTACCGACAACGCCGCCTCCGATCACCACGATGCGCGCCGGCTGAACACCCGGCACACCGCCGATCAACAGCCCCCGACCACCTGCATACCGCTTCAGGGCTGCACCGGCTGCTTCAATCGAAAGCCTACCTGCAACCTCACTCATCGGCGCAAGTAGTGGAAGTCCGCCATATACATCTGTCACCGTTTCGTAGGCGATTGCGGTACATCCGGATTTCAAAAGCCCCTTGGCCTGCTCAGCGTCCGGCGCCAAGTGCAAGTACGTGAACAGAATCTGATTCTCTCGAAGCTGGGTCCATTCGGAAGGCTGGGGCTCCTTGACCTTTACGATCATCTCGCTTGACCCGAATACCTCGCTAGCGGAGCCCAGGAGTATTGCACCAGTTTTGCGATAGTCTTCGTCGGTGGCGCCAATGCCAGCCCCTGCATTGGTCTCGACCGCTACACTGTGGCCGGCGGCGACATACTCGCGGACGGCTCCGGGCGTCAGGCCCACGCGATATTCGTGGGTCTTGATTTCCTTGGGAACACCGACCTTCATATGCCATCTCCTTCGTGAGCGGCTCTTTTAGTCGGAAGAGCGGTGCAAACCTGCAACCCGGAACGCCAAACAGCGCAGTAATCCGGCAATCTTCTCGGCTCGTTTGCAGGATTTCGAACAATGGCCGTGGGACAGGCTCGACTGCCAGGCATACCAGAGTGGCAGCCGGGATCTCGGCTAATCACACCACTAGTCAGAGACACTCGCAATCCAGATTGATCTCCGCTCCAATGCGCAGACTTCTTCGTTGTTTTGCCTCATTCGCAGCGATGCTCGGTTCGATGCTGCGAATAGCGCTTTCAGGGAGGCCCGCGGGTTCGTCAACGATGGATCGGGTTTCTCAAAGTTTGCTGAGCAACTGAGCGAATGCTCACACCCGAATGAAGCTCAGCAGAGCATGGGTGCGTAGAAGAAGAAGCATTTGAAAAGAGCTGGCTCAACGCGCCGACCCGCCGACGGCGAGGCGAGAAATCAGCAATGACCAATGATCCAGCATTTACTTTTTTACGCCTCTCGCGGTAGCGATGTTTTTGCTCACGCTCCGTCGCTTCTCCTGAAGCACTGTCGTTCGCCCACGTGGGCAAGATTGAGATCCCGCATTTTTTGAGGAATCTCAGCTCCGGGATAGTGAACCCGCCAGCCGGCGGGCTGTCGCAAACACCAATCCGAAAGGCTGGTCTGGTACACCACCCCGAGTGTCGCGCCCCTGCAGGATCATTCCTTCCAAATCGGGCCGGGCCGACTACTGCGCGACAATTGCCAACGCAAAATGCAGGAGAAGAGTGATTTCTAGTCCGCAATTGCAGCGAGTTCTGGAAATCTCAACACCTTAGCTGGCGCTCCCGAACAGGATTGAACTGCGACTTTTGCTGACCCGCAGCATTACGTTGGCGACGGTATCGGCCGTCGCCGGGCCTAGCTGAGCTCGCACATCTACTTGAGCTGCGCATGTAGTAAGTCATGATCGAGTTCGCCTTCCCACCAGGATACAAACACCGCGGCAATGCCGTTTCCGATGATGTTCGTAAGCGCGCGCACCTCGCTCATGAACTTATCGATCGAGAATACGATCGCAATGCCCGGCACAAGCTCAGGACTGACCACCGTCAACGTTGCGGCCAGGGTGACGAAGCCAGCACCAGTAACACCGCTTGCGCCCTTCGAGGTGAGCATCGCCACAACCAGAATGGTGAGCTGCTGGCCGAAGTTGAGATCGACCCCGAGCGCCTGTGCGATGAATAAGGTCGCCAACGTCATGTAAATGTTGGTCCCATCCAAATTGAAAGAGTATCCGGTCGGCACCACTAGGCCCACCACCGGCTTGGAACAGCCCAGCCGTTCGAGTTTTTCCATCAACTGCGGCAGCGCGCTTTCGGACGACGACGTTCCGAGCACGATCAGCAGCTCATCCTTAATGTAGACGATGAACTTTAAGATAGAAAAGCCGACCAAGCGCGCGATCAGGCCAAGCACAATGATCACGAAGAGCCCGGCTGTCACATAGAACAGCGCAACTAATCCGATGAGTTTACCGAGCGCGGAGGGTCCGAACTCGCCGATGGTATAGGCCATCGCGCCGAACGCTCCGATCGGCGCGGCCTTCATCACGATCCTAATGACACCAAACACCGCGTGCGCAGCATCGTCAACCAGCCCGCGCATCCGCTCACCACGCTCGCCAAGCGCCATCAGCGAGAACCCGAATAGGATGGCAAACAGCAGCACCTGTAGCACGTCGCCTCGCGCCAGGGCGCCAACCACGCTATCAGGAATGATATTGAGGAGGAAATCGACCGCCTTCTGCCCTTCCGCCCTTTTGACGTAGTTAGCTACCGCCGCGGCATCAGCCCGGGGAGCGAGCCCATGACCGGCCTGAACGAGATTGCCCATCACGAGACCCAGGACGAGCGCGAAGGTTGATACGATCTCGAAGTAAAGCAGCGCCTTGATGCCGACTCGGCCGACCTTTCGTGCATCCTGAACATGCGCAATTCCGGACACAACAGTGCAGAAGATGATCGGTGCGATCACCATCTTGATCAGCTTGATGAAACCGTCACCAAGCGCTTTGACCCAGCTGCTCGTCCCCACAGCAGGCCACAACCAGCCAACGAGAATGCCAATCAGGATCGCGATGAGTACCTGGATGTAAAGAACTTTGTACCAGGGGCCAGAGGGCTGGAACAGGGCGGCGGCTTTGACAGAGCGGGGCTGGCGGTGAGTGTCCATCATGCTCGACCCGGCGCCGTGGTACCAAAGAGGGGTGTCAATGAAGGTACGGCTTCGCTCAGTGTTCCTTCGGTTGGGGGCGCAGGGGACTCTGACCGCTCCTGATGGCCCCGTCCATTGCCGCGGGTTGGCGCGTGTCCCGAATCGGCTGGTGGTCGACGCGAAACGAAATTCTGAATCGCTTCTGAGAGCAGCGATGGAATCTTTAGAAAGCTTCCTTGAGAGCTGGAAAGCATCAGCGTCACCACCCATTTCCATCTTTTTTGGTTGTTCGAAAATGCCATCCAGCAGCTTCTAAGACGCCAACCTTAGCAGCGGCGACCATTCTTCACTTCGACAGGCACTCTCGCCGCTATCGCGCCGGAGCGCGACGAATCTTGAGAAAACATTCGCCATAAAGAACTTGTGCTGGTGCGGCCTCGCCTGCGTTCACCGGCTCGCTCCTCCTGCCCTCAATTCATCGAATGCCCCGACATTCCCAATAGGCATCGATTTCGATCGCAAAACCACGAGGCCGAAAAGACATGCCAAGCAAAATTGCTCACGCTGCCTCCGTTGACGATCTCGGTTCCGGTCTTTCGAGAGCCGTGTTTTCCGCCGCTGAACAGCACTCCTCGTATGAGAGCTTCTTACTCCTGTAGCTGGCCAAGGCCTGGAGAGAGCCCTTCACGACGTCCCGTTTCGCACGATCCGAGGCAGGCGCTGCATCCAGCCACTTCAGCGCCAACTCGACCAGTTCGATCGCGCGATCCCTTTTACCGGTCTCGTAATAGTACTGAGCGACCGCCCCGTAAGACAGGAACTTCGCGCCCTCGCTACCTTGGGGGGGATTCGCCGCCAGGATGTGTTCGGAGAGGTCCTTGCCCATGGCAAAGCGCTCGGCATCTGGGAAACCGGAGTAGTCTTTCGCGCGGTCGACCAGTTGGCGGATGGCCACGCTCATCCAAACCACCGATTTCTTGTCGATCGCGTCGCGAACCAATTGGCGCAATACCGGCAGGCCGGCCCCCATGTCACGAATGTTGTGAAGCAACAATTCCGCATGAAGCCCACGGAAGGTGACCTCGTCCGGCATCAAAGCGAGTGCCTCCTCAACCGCTGAAAGGGCTGCCGCCCAACTCTTACTCTTCATGGCGGAGTCAAGTCTGGCAAAGATCGGCTCCACCAGCGCTCGCTTCTGCGATAGTTCGCGCTTTCTGCGTCGGCCCGTGTTTATCCTCTCCGCATCGAGGGCTTTGGCTTCGTCGCTCACTGCCCAGGAGTCGTTCAGAACTTTGGGCAACACGTTATCGAGTTGCGTCGGATGGCCGACAAAGGCCAAGCGGCCGTCACGGTCGACCACGTACGACGTGGGAATCCCGACAGAAAGGCTCTGATCCATCCAAAGCTCGCTCATTTCGCCCGCGTAGTCGAATGCGATCGCGTAGTTCAGATTCGGCACGCTCTTCGTCAACCAAGCGTCCAGGCTGGCTCGCGCCTCATCTGCCGTCGAAGCTTGTTCGTGAGCCGCGATGCCCACCACCTCAACTCCATTGTTCCTGTATTTGTCTTGCAGGATCACAAAATTCGTCATCGAGGCGATACATGTTCCGGACCACGTCGCCCAAAATTCGACGATGTATACTTTCCCAGGCTCGAACTTTGTAACCGGATGGCCACGTAGCCAGTCCTCAACTTTGATCAAGGGGGCTCGCGAACCGACGCTCAGCACATTTGCCGCACCGACTTGATTTGCGCTCTCGGTCATACTGGTCATTGCTCGAACTCGCTTTACCCGGCTCTGCCGAGAAAAATAGCAAGTCGCGTGCCACCCAGCGCTCATTGATATTACGCATTTTTCGTATCATTCCTGTCGACCTCGCGACGCATGTCGCATATCCGACCAGCTGTCTGGAGCATCTCGGCCAATCAGTCGGCCGGACGTTCTTGACGCACCTGTAGACCGACGGAGCGGGAAGCCAGGCAGCGCAAGGCCGAGTTCACCACTCCACATCCTGATCGGTTTCCAGGATGACCATTCCGGCGCTCGGGATCACGACGTGAACTGACCTGCTTTGGTCCGTCGACTTGCGCTCGAGGGCGATCTGACATTTCCAGTTCGACTCTTTGAGCCAAGGGGCGATGAACCAGACCAGGGCGGCCAGCAGCAGCAGCACATCGATACTGAACGCCGTCTGATACGCGATTGAGGGGTAGTGTCCGTCCTTTCCCTGCCATTGCTTGAGAATTAACCCCGTCCGTACTGGACCAGGAAAGCCCACCCGAAATGCAGAACGTTGAGCAGGCTGTTTGCGCCAGCGATCAATTCGGCCGGAAGGTAATCTCCGGTGATCGCGTAGCTGAGGGCGATTGCTGACCCCACCACCGCCACAATGATCCATGACGGTAGCGACAGCAAAGGTGGATGCAAGATCACCGCGAGTTCGGCTGCAATGAACACAGCAGCTATGATCGCGAGCAACGTTTCAATGTTCTTGCCATGCCGGCGCAGCGAATCGGCGACCGCACCGAGCAGCAATGCTGCCAATGCTTAGGGCTACCGCCGTGACGAGCAATTATGTGACAAGGCTTGTTCGATCTAACTTTTCCACATCGCTCAGCCAAGACGCTGCCCACAAGGACTGCAGAGCCCATGCGGATCCGATGCATGTTGAAGAAATCGGCGTAATTCTCCAGAACCGCATCCGTACGGACGGTCTTCAGGCTGACTATCTCTCGAGGGCTCTTCGTAGCTGCGTGTTGCTCTCGAAAAATAGATCACGGCGGCTGTGGTGGCACTGGATGCGGCAAGCACCTCAAATAGACCGCGCCAGCCTTCCAGTTAGCAATGCCTCGGCTGGTGCGGTTGCGTCACCGCGCCCAGTGCACTCAGAAACAGTGACCGATGCGTATGGCGGACTTCCACTACTTGCGCCCATGAGCCAGACATTCAATAGTCTGCGCCCTTCCACTTTGTGTCGCCCGGCACGAACTGAGTTCGACCCGCCGGTCTCCTTGGCATCGGTTCTCGGCCGGTCGGATGCGCGTGACTAGAGCTCTAGTGTCCTGAACCAGAAGTTCGGGACATCGGGTCGCGTTTTGCCGGAGCATTGTATCGGCAGAAGCGTTCGATGGAAGCAAGGATGTCATCGGCGGACTTCGTCCATCGGAACGGTTTTGCATCGGCGTTGTGTCGTTCGATGAACGAGGCGATGTCCGCCCTGAGGGCGGCTACGCTGCGATAGACGCCGCGCCTGATCTTCTTATCGGTGAGGAGCGCGAAGAAGCGCTCGACCTGGTTGAGCCATGACGAACTGGTCGGGGTCAGGTGCACGTGCCAACGCGGCCGTTTAGCCAGCCATCTCCGGATCATTGGGGTCTTGTGCGTGGCGTAATTGTCCATGACGAGATGAACGTCGAGTTCACGCGGCACGGCAGCTTCGATCTCGTCGAGGAACTTGCGGAACTCAGCAGCACGGTGGCGTCCATAGCACTTGCCGATGACCCGTCCGCTCGCAATGTCGAGGGCGGCGAACAGCGATGTGGTGCCGTGCCTCGTGTAGTCATGGCTTCTTCGGGCCGGCTGGCCGGGACGCATCGGCAGCATCGGCTGACTGCGATCCAGCGCCTGGATTTGGGACTTCTCATCGACACATAGAACGATAGCGTGCTCCGGTGGCGAGACGTAGAGGCCCACAACGTCGCGCACCTTGGCCACGAAGTTTGGATCGGTCGAGAGCTTGAACGTCTCCATCCGGTGCGGCTGGAGCCCGAAGGCCCGCCAGATGCGTTGTACCGTCGACACCGACAGGCCGCTGGCCTTCGCCATGTCGCGGGAACTCCAATGGGTGGCGTTCTCGGGGCAACTCTCCAACGTCTTCACGATCACGGCTTCGATGCGGGCATCGTCAACCGTGCGTGGCGCCCCGGAGCGCGGCTCGTCATGCAGCCCGTCCACGCGCCGCTCCACAAAACGCCGCCGCCATTTGCCTACCGTCGATCGGTCCAAGCCGAGCTTGGCCGCCACTTCCTTGTTCTGACCGCCTTCCGCGCAGGTCAGCACGATCCGGGCTCTCAGAGCCAGCGCCTGTGCCGTCTTCCGCCGCATCGTAAGCGACTTCAGTTCGGCACGCTCTTCATCACTCAATGTCAGGGGCGCAAGTTGCTGGACCGCCATCAGATCCTCCGTCGCTGCTGCAGCCTCCATCCTTGGCACAGCGACGCGAATCTATTGCGAATCTACGATTGCGAACTTGTGACTCAGAACACTAGGCTGCCCTCAGCAGATCTCGACGGGCTCGCCGCCCGACCGCTTGGCGACTTCGGCCGAAACTTGCCACATATCCTGGAGATCGCGGGCATGGATGCCTATGTGGCTTTGGCTAAAACCCTGCCGCTCCCCACGATTAAGCGCCCCGTGTCGGCTTTGATCGCGCAGTTACTGAGCCAACGACCTGTGTTCGGAGCGCTGCAGGGACCATGCGGGACACGGCCGCGGAACCGCTAGATGAGCCGCCTGGGGTCCGAATCGGATCAAACGGGTTCGTGGTCGGTCCGTGGTGCGACATGCCGAGCTCGGTGGTCACTGTCTTTCCAAGCACAATAGCGCCGGCGGCCTGAGTGCTTGCTCAATTGATGATGTAGTTTCTTAGATCATTCGTCCTGCCATCGGTAATTCCACGTCCAACTGAGTTGCGGCGCGACGACCAGATTTGGAAGAGCCGTACAAAGCTGCAACTTGGAACGCAAAGGACGCAGCAATCCGGCGGTCTTCGGCGCCCTCTTGCAGGATTTCAAACAGACGACGGAGTTCGCACTTGGTAATGATATCACAGCGTGAGCGCGAGCAACACGGCTGACGCGATACGCCTCAGCCCAACGATGCAGGCTCTCGCGATGAAGATTGATCGAAGACGAAATCGATCGCCTTCTTCGTTGTTTTGCCCCATTCGCAGCGATGCTCGTGCCGGTAATGCAAGGAGCGCCTACCAGGGAGCCCGTGGGTTCATCCACGATGGATCGAGTTTTTCAACGATTTGCTGAGCAATTGACCGAAAGCACGCATCGAGACGCAGCTCAGCAGAGCATGGCCGAGGTCGCCGCTGCGCTCAAACTGTCGTGCTTCGCATATCTCGCTCTTGCCCGTAGGCCAGGCAGTGCTCCCAACCTGATCTCGACATATCCACCCTCCTGGACCGCCATCTATCTGCAGCGCGGCTACGAATCCGTCGATCCGGTGGTACGTCGGGCAATGCGTCATCCTAAGCCCTTCCGATGGGGACTTGGATTCGAAGCGCGAAGTCGGTCGGAGGCAGAACGAGCTCTATTCGAAGAAGCCGCCAAATTCGGGATTCGCTGCGGATTTACATTCCCTATTCACGATGACCAGGGCGCAACGGCCGCGCTGAGCTTTGCAAGCGACGATCGCCGAACTGGTTTCGAGCGCTCGCTGGTCGAGCACGCCCAGAGCCTGCGGTTAATCGCAACATTCTTCCATGCACATGCAAAACGCTTCTGGACGATAGATCGCATGGTCGGTGGGGTGGTGCTGTCTCCTCGCGAGTACCAGTGTCTCGAATGGTCCGCGCGTGGCAAATCAGCTGGGGAGATTGGGATCATTCTCGGCATCGCAGAGCGAACCGCGGGATTTCACCTGGATAACGCGCGCGCGAAGCTTGGCGTCAGCTCGCTTCGTCAAGCGATCGTGCTGTTGACCGAGTCAAAATCTCGAAAATAGATCAACCGCAAGCTGCAAGCACCTGTGCAACTCCACAGGATGTGCTTTCCTGCCTTCTCTGCTTGCTTGCCTGAAGCAAGGAAAGGAGGCAAGAATGATGCAGCTCATCATGCCAGAGTACTACGGCGAATTCGTCGACGATCTCACCGAGATGCACCGGCTGCGGTATCGCGTTTTCAAACAGCGCCTGGACTGGAACGTCGAAGTCAGCGGCGAAATGGAAGTCGACGAGTTTGATGTCCTTCGACCCGTGCACCTCCTGAACCGCTCGAACGCTGGACGTCTTCAGGGTTGCGTCCGACTTCTGCCTTCGACCGGCCCAACCATGCTGAGAGACACCTTCCCGATCCTTCTAGACGGGCAGCCGGCGCCGCGAAGCGAGCGGATTTGGGAGAGCAGTCGATTCGCGCTCGATGTTCCTCCGGATGCGCCGAAGGCAAGTGGTGGACTTGCTGCTGCTACTTACGAGCTGTTTGCGGGCATGATTGAATTCGGCCTTTCGATTGAATTGACCGAAATCGTTACCGTCACTGACGCCCGGATGGAACGCATACTTCGGCGCGCGGGCTGGCCGCTCCGCAAAATCGGAAAAGCTCGTCCTCTCGGCAACACCACGGCCATTGCTGGATACCTGGGGGTCTCGCCCGAAGCGTTACATCGCATCCGCAAAGCGGGACACATCTCAGGTCCGGTGCTCTGGGCTCCAGTCATCCAAGCGGCCGCCTAGGATCTGAAAGCAAGTCCAATCGGGGCATCGCTGCGCATTGGAGCGGAAAGCCCATCTGCTTAAGACTTACGATGCACAAACCACCTCGATCAACACCCTCCCTTCAAGCCAGCAAGGCAATCGAACTGAAACACCTGCAATCGCTCGTGGCTGCGGCTGATTGTGGCAGCCTCCGTCAAGCGGCGGAATTGCTGAGAACCCAACAATCGAGTCTCAGCCGAAGAATTAGCGAGATCGAATATCACCTGGGAATTGCTGTTTTTGAGCGCTTCAGCGGTGGTGTGCGCCCGACGCAGGCGGGCCGCAGTGTTCTTCGCCTGGCAAGGACAATTCTGGAGGAGTTCGATGCTCTGATCGCGACTGCGAGGGCTGTACGGAACAGCCAGGCTGGCCGGCTGAGTGTCGGGCTCTGCACCTCACTTTCCATTGGCAACCTGCAGACGTCCTTGCTGGATTTCAAGCAGCGATTCCCACAAATCGAGCTTGTGACGATCGAGAAATCACGAACACGCCTCGCGACTGCACTTCGCAACGGCGTTATCGATATCCTGATCGTCACAGGGAACCTGCCGTTACTCGACAACCGAGTGATGCCGCTGTGGAGCGAACGTGTTCTGGTTGCCTTACCCCATGATCATCCCCTCACCGCGCGCGACACGGTCTATTGGACTGACCTGCGCAGCGAGACGGTCCTGCTAAGCCATTACGATCCGGGAAAAGAGTTTGAAGATCTTCTCATTTCCAAGCTTGTGTCGCCTGAGGACCGTCCTAAACTCGTGCGCCACGACGTCAGCCGCGGTATCATCAAGAGCCTGATCAGGATGAACACAGGAATCAGCCTGGTGCTGGAATCCGACATGGGCATCAACTATGCAGGCCTCGTCTACCGCGAATTGCGCGACGGAGCCGGTCCGAGCCGATTCGACTTTTCGGCGTACTGGCGAGACGACAACGAGAACCCTGCGTTGGCTGCCTTCTTGACCTTGCTTTCTGAGCGCTATCCCCCGCCTCCGCTCGGATGTTGACGGGCCCGCCGAGCCTTCCGAAAACTTCTGTCCGCTGCCATGAACCGCGCCAGCATGGGAGCGATAAGCTTGGCCGGCTCCCCGATCGGCTGTCCGCTCTCGTGTGCAAGGATTTCCGCGTATGCCACGAGATTCCTGTGGACGCTCGCCGGGAGTTCATGCGTAATCTTGATCGGCTTATCGTCTTCGATCGCTCCAAGTTTAAGCTTTGTCATGTCCTCACCCTCTATACGGTTCGAGCACCAGGTCACGGTTGACGATCACCCGCACCGGAAATCCCGGACGAATCGTCAAGGTCGGCTGGATGTTGAGATTGCGGCGGACCACCTGCTGGCCCGTTTGATTGATTGAGTCCCCCGCCCCGCGGCGGAGCGCAGCGATAAGGTCGCTGTTGGTGCTACCCGTATCCGATCCGGAATTCACCTCGGTGCCGACGGCGAGCAGCGTCGAAAGCGCAGCGGCCCCCAACAGCTCCTTCCAATGGTTGTCGACCTCATCCTCAAGCCCAGAGTAGCCCGCGGCATCTGCGCCCGGCTGCCGCTCCAGCATGATCGACCGCCCATTGGGCATGATGAGGCGCGTCCACACCAGGAGGACGCGCGATTGGCCAAATGCGACCTGGCTATCATACGTCCCGATCAACCGGGCTCCTTGCGGGATAAGGCGAGCTCGCCCGGTAGGGGAATCGTATACCGCTTCTGTGACTTGGGCCGTGATCTGCCCAGGCAGGTCGGACCGAATCCCCGTGATAAGAGCAGCCGGAATGACCGTTCCCGCCTGGACCACAAAGGGAGAGACCGGTCTTGCCAGGCGATCGGGACTGGTGGTTCGACGGTCAACGGAAGCACTGATGAACGCAAGTTTTCGATCCTGGCCATTCTGGGCGAATGCTTCGTCGGACGATGGCGCTGCATTTGATGGGGCTTCGCTTGGCGATGTGACAGGGGCCTGTGCGCGGACGTTCGTGCTGGCAAACACCTTGCTGGTGCGTGCCGCCTCGCTCTCCTGACCAGCGCGCTGCTGTTCGGCGTCAATACCGAGCGGGCTCGGCGTCGACCCGCCCTGTGCTGCAACGATCGGCCGGCCAAGATCGCCGGGTAGAGGTGGTCCAAGACGCGGCACCTCCTTCGGGATCTCAGTATAATCCTTCGGCAAGGTTGCAAGCTGATCGGTGACATTGTGGTGGTCGGTCGCGTAAAGCTCCTCGGTAGCCGGCGTGCGCGATCGCTTCTCCTGCAGAGCCCAGAAGACCGCACCAGAGATGAGCACCAGCAAGAGGGCGCTGCCACCCGCAAGCACCTTGCGCGATAGGCGCGTAACTTGCGGCCGTTCCGGCCGGAGCCGAAGGGTTTCGGCGATATCTTCCGGCAGCTTAACCGGAGGAGCGTCCTTGGGTGTGTCATTCGGCTGGCCAGTCTCTGTCACAGCGACCTCCCGTCGGTTCGGACGATCCTGACCTTCTGCTGGTGCTCCTCGCCCAGCCTCAGTTCCGCGGCCGCGAACAGCCGGTCGACGATCAGCACATTGCCGTAAGCGCGATAGTTGACGAGCTCGGTCTTGCCATCAGGCCCGATCACGAACAGCGGCGGCATCTCGCCCTGGCCGATGCCGGGCGAAAACTCGATATAGACCTTGCGCCCATCATCATAGGCATTGACAGGACGCCAGGGTGGGCTGTCTCCCTCGATGGCGTAGCGGTAACGGCGCTGCGCCTGGTCCGGGATGACGGGTGTGGGCGGCAGAGCTCGACCACGCGCGGTCCGATCCTCCGGATAGAACCACGCGACCTGCGGCATGTAGGGCTTTTCCCGGGAGCGGAGCTCGATGAGGTAAGTGCGCCGATCCGTGTTGACGACGAGATTGGTCTCGATCGCCGGACGTGTCGGCTTCACCATGATGTGCACACGTCGCGTGTCGCCGCTGCCGCTTTCGGTGTCGCCGACCACCCAGCGCACGGTATCACCCGCGGCAACTGGCCCCGACCCGATCAGTTGCTCGCCAGGCTCCAAGGCGATGTCGGTGATCTGCCCCGGCGCGGCATAGACCTGATAGAGAGCGCCTGGACTGTACGAAAACACCTGCACCGCATTGAAGTAGCCAGCTTTGCGCGGCTGCACGCGTGCGGCGTCATTCGCGGTCTCAATCCGTTCAATCGGCTCTTTGGCTTCCGCGTTCTTGCCGCCGCGCGCCGCCTTCCAGGCCGGTGGGACATGCAGCGGCCGCGGCCGATCATCGGCAAGCGCCGGCAGATCTGGAGCTGACGGGACATCGCTATCGTAACTGATTTGCGGCGGCTTGAACGTGGTGCACCCGCCGAGGGTGGACACACCAATAGCGAGAGCCAGAGCCAGGCTCGGGCGGACCTTCTGTGAGGCAATAACGAGACCTGACGGCATGACTAGCCCAGCTCCTTCGACCAGTTGATGGCGTTGACGTAGATGCCGAGCGGATTCTTGCGGAGGCGATCGAGATCGCGAGGCATCTCCACGATGATGCTGACGATCGCGCTCCACCGCTCTGTTGCGGCCAGCTGACCGTTGTCGTAACGGCGTTCGACCCAGGCGAGGCGAAAACTCTCAGGGGACGCCCGGATGACGCTCGAGACCTCGATCGCAATTTGCGTCTTGCCGAGCTTGGCGAATGGATCGTTGTTGCGGGCGTAGTCATTCAGTGCGGCCGCGCCGCGATCGGTTGTAAAGTCGTAGGCGCGGAGCCAGTTTTCGCGCAGGACGATGGCGTCCATCGGGAGGCCTCGCACATGCTCGATGAAGCGCGCCAGGTGAAAGGCTACTTGCGGATCGGTCGATTGGTAGCTGGCATTTGCCGGAGCAACGGCTTTCGCTTCGCCCAATTGATCAACTTCGACCACCCAGGGCGTAATCGTCCCTTGAGCGGATTGCCAGACCAGGGCGCCGGCAAAGCCGGCTGATAAGAAGAGGCAGCCAAAGGCCATCAGGCGCCAGTTCTTGGCCTGCACGCGCGCAGATCCAATGCGATCGTCCCAGACCTGAGCTGCGCGTTGATAGGGAGTGACGGTCTCTGGCGTGCGGCCATAGTGAACAGCCGATCGTTTGAACATTGTTTGACCTCAAGTGGCGGGTGAGAAAACGGAATTGGCCGATCAGAAGTCTCAGCGATCCTCTTGCGAGAGGTCGACAGATCCGCCGCCGCCGCCGTGATCACCTGAGCGGATCGCGTGGGTTGCCGCTGATGCGCCATGGCTGATCGTCTGCGTTCTCTTCATGCGCCGAACCCAGGCGGGCGCACTGTCGGAAGCTCTCGAGGCGTCCCCTTCCCCGTTACCGGCATCGCTCGCCGCTCCACCAAGACCAGCTGCGACCGAACGCAAGGGACTTGCGGCCCCGGATGCGCTCCCCTCGGAGCCGGACTGACTCCCCGCCCGAAACACGCTCATGGTGCCGCTTGCAATCGCGCTTCCACCTCGTAGCGAGCCTGCAATCGCGCCGCCGGCGAGGCCGGCAGCACCGGCCGCAACGCCAGCGCCAGCCGCAACGATTCCACCGGCGGCAAGTCCCGTCCCGACGGCGCTGCCTGCACCGAGCTGCGGACCTCCGGAGACGATGCCGTTGGCAATCCCGGGTCCGAAAATGCCGAGGCCCAACAAGGCGAGCGCGCCGAGCACCAGCGCCATCGCGTTCTCGATGGTCGGCTGATTGCCGCCGAAACCTGCCGTGAACTGCGAGAATAAGGTCGATCCAATGCCGACGATGACGGCGAGGACCAAAACCTTGATGCCGGAGGAGATGACGTTGCCCAGCACCCGTTCGGCCGCAAAGGCGGTCTTGCCGAACAAACCGAAGGGGATCAGAACGAAACCTGCAAGCGTCGTCAGCTTGAACTCGATCAGCGTGACGAAGAGCTGGATGGCGAGAATAAAGAAGGCGAGCAGCACCACGATCCAGGCGAACAGCAGGACCGCGATCTGGACGAAGTTTTCGAAAAAGCTGACATACCCCATCAGGCCCGAGATGGCGTCCAGGATCGGACGCCCGGCATCGAGCCCCACCTGCGCGATCCGACCTGGCCGCAAGAAATCCGCCGATGACAGGCTCGTGCCCGAGGCTATGAGTCCAAGACCTGCAAAGCTCTCGAAGACGATGCGGGCGAGGCTGTTCCAATTGCCGATCAGGTAGGCAAAGACACCGACAAACAAGGTTTTCTTGACGAGCCGGGCAAGAATCTCCTCATCACTTCCGAGGGACCAGAACAGGCCCGCAAGCGTGAGGTCGATTGCGGCCAACGTCGTGGCGAGATATCCGACTTCGCCCCCGACCAGGCCGAATCCGGAATCGATGTAGCGGGTGAAGGTTTCCAGGAACTGGTCGATGACGGAGGTGCCGCCCATTGCTCACTCGCTTTGGCTTGGAATGGAGGGAGAGCCGGACGGCAGGCGGCTTTCGTCCTTACGCGGCACAAGCGAGGAAAATGGCGCCGTGCCCGCCTCGCTATCCGAACCATTTACCGATCCGCTTTTCCCCAAGAACTGGCTGCGCCGTTCGGCCCAGATCCTCTCGCATTCGAGCAGAGCCTCTCTCTGCTCGTAGGTGACGGTGCGGCATTTCTCGAGCTTCGCCGCCGCCGGATCGGGCTTCGCAGCGAGCGAGGCGGAAGATTGGGTCGCGCTGTCGTCGCCGCGCAGGCGAATGGCGCAGGCGGCGACGACCAGGACTGTGAGGCTAACTGCCACCGCCATCGGCAGCCGTTCAAATCTGTTCTTCATCATCAGTGGAACATCTGCACGGTTGTCGGTTGATAGCCCTGACCCTGGGTCAGAAAGCGCCGCAGCTGCTCCCTGCCCTGATCCTGAGCGACGGCCCGCTGTGCGGATTCGAGCGATTGCGCACGCCCTTGCGCGGCAACGGTCGCCGTGAGGTCCGCAAGCTGCTGAGCTTGCAGTGCAAGGAGCTGGTTGCCGGCCTGACTTGCCTGCAGAGCACCTGACGCGCCCTGGCTCGCCGTGACCAGGGCCGACATCTGGGTCCGGTTGGTATCGAGATTGCCGACGACGGTTGCCTGCACCCGCATGGCGTCCTGCAGGCCGGCGACCGCGTTCTGCCAGCGTGTCTGGGCGTTGGCGACGAGGAGCCCATTGGACATGCTTGCGGATGCCGGCGCATAATTTGTTGAGAATGCGCGATCGATCTGCTGGACATCGTAGGCAATGCGCTGCGCTTGACTGAGCAGCTGCTGCGTGCGCTGGATCGATTGCTCGAGCTGCTGCAACGACGAATACGGCAGACTCGCCAGGTTCTTCGCCTGATTGATCAACATCTGGGCTTGGTTTTGCAGCGAAGTGATCTGGTTGTTGATCTGCTGCAGCTCACGCGCGGCCGTCAGCACATTTTGCACGTAGTTGTTGGGATCAAACACGATCCACTGTGCTTTCCCTTCCCGGGGCGCTTGGGTCAGGCTAATTGCGATGATACTTGCTGCCAGCAGCGGACGGAGACGTTTCATGACAAGCCACCTTCGTTGGCAAGCTGCGGAATGAGATTGCAGGCCCAGCCGAGGTCGCGCGCCCGAAGCCAGCCGGTGACGAACTCGTCTCGTCCGTGCTCGGCTAGCACCCGCTCGATGAGGGCCTGGTCGGACTTGGACGACGCGGCCGCAAAGGCGAGCGCGATCTCGCCAAGGCCAAGGTCAAACAGTCGGTTGCCCCGGCGCGACTGGCAGTAGTAGTCGCGCTTGGGCGTCGCGCGGGCGAGGATCTCGATCTGCCGGTCATTCAATCCAAAGCGCCGGTAGATCGCCATGATTTGCGGCTCGATCGCGCGGTCATTGGGAAGCAGGATCCGGGTCGGGCAGCTCTCGATGATGGCCGGCGCAATTGCGGAGCCGTCGATATCGGCCAGTGACTGGGTCGCAAACACGACGGAGGCGTTCTTCTTGCGCAGGGTCTTCAGCCATTCGCGGAGCTTGCCGGCAAAATCGGCATCGTCCAGCGCAAGCCAGCCCTCATCGATGATGAGAAGGGTCGGACGGCCGTCGAAGCGATCCTCAATCCGGTGGAACAAATAGGAGAGAACCGCCGGCGCGACACCGGTCCCGATCAACCCGTCAGTCTCAAACACCTGGACGGAGGTCTCTCCCAGCCGCTCACCTTCGGCATCCAGCAGCCGCTCAAACGGACCGCCGAGGCAATAGGGTTGCAGCGCGCGCTTCAAGGCATTGGATTGCAGAAGAACGGACAAGCCCGTCAGCGTCCGCTCCCGAACTGGCGCCGAGGCGAGCGAGGTCAAGGCCGACCAGACATGATCCTTGGTCTCGGGCGTGACCTCGATGCGCTCGCGCGCAAGAATCGATGCGATCCAATCGGCTGCCCAACCGCGCTCCGCGACATCGTCGATGCGCGCAAGCGGCTGGAGCGCCACGAATTCTGCCGAGTCTCCACCGACCGCGCCGCCAAGATCATGCCAGTCGCCTCCCATGGCGATCGCCGCCGCGCGGATCGACCCGCCGAAATCAAAGGCAAAGATCTGAGCGGCCGGATATCGCCGGAACTGCAGTGCCATCAGTGCGAGCAGCACCGATTTGCCGGCGCCGGTCGGTCCAACGATCAGAGTGTGTCCGACATCGCCGACATGGAGCGAGAAGCGGAAAGGGGTCGATCCTTCCGTCTTGCCGAAGAAGAGCGGAGGCGCCTTGAAATGATGGTCCCTCACCTCTCCCGCCCAGACCGCAGAGAGCGGGATCATGTGGGCGAGATTTAGCGTCGACACCGGCGGCTGGCGCACGTTTGCATAGACCTGACCCGGCAGGCTGCCGAGCCAGGCCTCAACGGCATTCACCGTCTCGGTCATGGAGGTAAAGTCCCGGCCCTGGATCACCTTTTCAACGAGGCGTAGCTTTTCGTCCGCCGCGTGCGGATCCCTGTCCCAGACCGTGACGGTTGCCGTCACAAAGGCCTCTCCGATCTGATCCGAGCCGAGCTCCTGGAGCGCGCTATCTGCATCCATCGCCTTGTTGTGGGCATCGGTATCCAGAAGCGTGGACGCCTCGTTCGTCATCACCTCCTTCAGGATCGCGGCAATCGACTTGCGCTTGGCAAACCATTGCCGCCTGATCCGGGTCAGGAGCTTGAGAGCATCCGTCTTGTCGAGCATGATCGCCCGCGTCGACCAGCGGTAGGGGAATGCGAGGCGGTTGAGATCATCGAGGATCCCGGGCGTCGTCGTCGTGGGAAACCCCACAACCGTCAGGACACGCACATGCGCGTCACCCAGCATCGGCTCAAGTCCGCCTGTCAGCGGCTGATCGGCAAGCAGCGCATCGAGATACATCGGGATTTCCGGCACCCGAACGCGATGCCGCTTGGTCGAGACCGTCGAGTGCAGGTAGGTGAGCGTTGCCTCGTCATCGAGCCAGCCGCATTCCGGCATAAAGCCCTCAACGAGCTGCAGCACGCGGTTGGTCCGGTCGACGAAGCCACTCAGCACCTCGCGCGCATCCGCACCCGCGCTGCGATGGCCGCCCTCGTACAGGAGACGCTCTGCCACAGCTGCACTCTCTGCAGGCGGCAGATAAAGGAAGGTCAGGTAGTAGCTCGATTCATAATGGCTGCCGGCCTCCTCGAATTGCGCTTTCCGCTCCGCATCCACCAGGGCGGACGCGACATCGGGGAATGTGTCGGGCGGATAGCGCCCTGCCGAATGCCGTTGCGCCTCGACGAAAACCGCCCAGCCCGATCCGAGACGCCGGAGCGCATTGTTCAGCCGGCTTACGACCGCAACAAGCTCAGCCGGCACGGAACTGTCGAGGTCCGGTCCCCTGAACCGCGCCGTCCGCTGAAGTGAGCCGTCCTTGTTCAATACAATTCCCTCGTCGACCAGAGCAGCCCAGGGCAGGAAATCAGCAAGGCGCGTATTCGAGCGGCGGTATTCGGCAAGATTCATCATGGGACTATTCTCAAGCGCTGAGGTGACCGGGAACACGAACGTGCCGGCGCACGACTTCGACGAATTCCGGATCGCGTTTTGCGGCCCAGACCGCGGCCATGTGGCCGATGAACGCCAGCAGGAGGCCGGCCAGCCACAAGCGCAGACCAAGGCCGAGTGCTGCGGCCAATGTGCCGTTGAGAATGGCAACCGATCGCGGTGCCCCGCCCATCAGGATCGGCTCGGTCAGCGCACGGTGGACGGGGGCGACAAAGCCCGGGACTGGCTCATCCATCAGATCACCACCCCGCCCCCGAACGAGAAGAACGACAGGAAGAAGCTCGAGGCGGCAAAGGCGATCGACAGACCAAACACGATTTGGATCAGCCGCCGGAAGCCGCCCGACGTGTCGCCGAATGCGAGCGAAAGACCGGTCACGATGATGATGATGACCGCGATGATCTTGGCCACGGGTCCTTCGACCGATTGCAGGATCTGGTTGAGCGGCTGCTCCCAAGGCATGTTCGAGCCGGCGGCCCAGGCCGGGCTACTCACCAGGTACAGACATGCGAATGCCGCAACTGACGTGAAACCTCGCCCGATAGATGATCGTACGTTCATGACTGATCTCCGATTTTCGAAAGGGTGTAGTCGCCTGATGGTCCAAGCCCGGTGACAGAAGCGAGTTCGCTCAAACGCCGTTCGGCACCGCGGCCAGAGAGCACGGCGATGACGTTGATGGTCTCGGCGATCAGCGCGCGCGGGACCGTCACGACGGCCTCCTGGATGAGCTGCTCGAGCCGGCGGAGCGCGCCAAGCGCGGTGCCGGCGTGGATCGTGCCGACACCGCCGGGATGTCCAGTCCCCCAGGCCTTGAGCAGATCCAGCGCCTCGGCTCCGCGCACCTCGCCAATCGGGATACGATCAGGGCGCAGGCGAAGCGACGAGCGCACAAGTTCGGACAGCGAGACGACGCCATCCTTGGTCCGCAGCGCCACGAGGTTCGGCGCCGTGCACTGAAGCTCCCGCGTATCTTCGATGAGAACGACGCGATCCGAACCTTTGGCCACCTCCGCCAGAAGCGCGTTCGTCAGCGTCGTCTTGCCCGTCGATGTGCCGCCCGCGACCAGGATGTTCTTGCGTGTAGCAACCGCATCGCGGAGCGCGTTCGCCTGCTCCAAGTTCAGGATGCCGGCAGCGACATAGTCGTCCAGGCCGAAGACAGCGACCGCGGGTTTGCGGATCGCGAAAGCCGGCGCGGCGACGACCGGCGGCAACAAACCTTCGAAACGTTCTCCCGTTTCCGGCAGCTCAGCCGAGATTCGGGGCGAGCCGGCATGAACCTCGGCGCCCACATAGTGCGCGACGAGCCGGACAATTCGCTCGCCGTCGGCAGCCGACACACTCTCGCCGGTATCGATAAGGCCGCTCGACAGCCGATCGATCCACAGCCGGCCATCGGGGTTCAGCATCACCTCAACGATCGACGGATCTTCCAGAAAACCTGCGATGGCCGAGCCCAGCGCCGTGCGGAGCATCCGCGCTCCGCGCAACTCGGCTTCCGAATGAAATGAATGGATCGCCACGACTGCCCCCGGTTGACCGAGGCAGCTAGCGTCTAGCCGCCTCACATGAGGACAACTAGAAAAAGCAGAACCTGCGCGACAGCAACAATGAGACCATGTCAATCGTAGTCTGGCGTAGAAGAAGAAAGATTAGGGACGATCGCTTCTGGCGCGCCGAACATCATGAACCGGGACATCAGCCCGGCGACAGGCTGGCTTCACCACTCCGCATGATCGTCCGCCTCCAGGATAGCGAGCTCGGCTGGAGGAATAACGACCTCAACCGAGTTCCAGCCTCCCGCCGGTTGACGTGTGACCGAAGCGCCAGCCTTCCGTTTCCGGCGCTCCAGCCACGGGACGGCGGCGAACCAGACCAGCGCTGCCACCTGCAGCAAAACGTTCACACCGAACGCGGTCTGATAGGCCGTTAAAGGATAATGCCCCGCCTGTAGAGGCCATTGCTCCAGAATCAGTCCCGTCCCGTACTGCACGACGAAAGCCCAGCCAAACTGCAGGACATTCAGACCGCCATTAGCGCGCGCAACCAGCTCGGCCGGGAAATAATCCGCTATGATGGCGTAGGTCAGAGCAGTGGCTGATCCGGCCATCGACAGCACGCACCACGGCAGGAGTGATGGCCAGGGCGGATGCAGGATCAGCACAAGCTCCGCCACAATCAACATCGCCGCGACCAAGCCAAACAGAGCCTCGCTCTTCTTAGCCCGGCGGCGCACCCAGTTGGCAAGGACGCCCAAAACCAGAGCGCCGAGACTCAGAGCGACCGCCATCACGAACAATTCGTTGACGAGTCTCGTTCGATCCAGCCGCTCCACATCGGAAAGCCAGGGCGCCGCCCATAAGGATTGCAGTGCCCAAGCGGACCCGATGCAGGTCGCCGATAAGGGCGCCATTCTCCAGAACCGCGCATCCGAGTAGACGGTTTTCAGAGTGGCGGGCGTCCTGGTGCCCTGTGGCCCAGTGGTTCGTTCGGGAACCACGAGATAGATCAAGATGCCAGCAAGCGCACTTGCGGCGGCCAGCACGCCGAATAGACCCCGCCATCCGATCCAGTCCAGGAGCGCCTCCGCAGGTGCTGTTGCAGTGACGGCGCCCAATGAGCCCAGCATAATCATGTAGCCATTGATGAGCGCTATCCGTTCTCTTGGAAACCAGAGGACGATGATTTTCAGCCCCGACATCAGGGCTGCTGCACTCCCAAGTCCGACAATCGCGCGAGCAAAAAGAAGGGACAGGAATCCCGTCGATAGCCCAAAGAGCGCGGCACCCCCTGCAGCAACAGCCAAGAGCAGGCTCTGGACCCGGCGCGGCCCGAAGCGATCAAGTAGCATGCCGATCGGAATCTGGGCCGCCATAACGACCAGAAAATAGATTGACGTGAGCAGCCCGATATCGGCAGCGCCAAGCCCGAGATCAGAGGCGAGGCGGCCAGCGATGAGTGTATTGATCGTCCGGAACAGGTACGAAAGGTAGTACCCGGCCGCGAAGGGAAGAAACACGCACGCGATCAGCCGCCACACAGGAACTGGCTCAACTCGTGCCACCGGCAATATTTGCGACCCAAGCTCCTTCCGCACGCTTCTGGCGGCCGGCCTAACAAAAGGAGTTGGGCAGGTTTCGAAAGTTTGGAGCGCTGCCGCCCTCCACGGCGGCAGCGCTCGGCTCGGAGTTTCCATCCGCCGCGACTGCTGACAGACCTTCCTGACTCGACTGTTGCTCTGCCGCGCGCTGTGACGCGCCGCCAAGAGCTTCGCCGCCCGGTCGACTGCCCTTGCCCAGCCGATCGATCGTCTCCCGGATCAATGGCTGACCGAGCCGTACCCGCCGTTCGACCTGCTCCGCCAATACCTTGAAACGCTGCTGCCCGAGCAGGCACGCCTCCCGCTGCTCGGATGGCAGTATGGGTGGCGTCACGGTGAGGTGATAGCGCGCATGCAGGGCGACGATCTCGGCGATGATCGCGATCTCGTGCTCGAGCCTGGCCATCTGGCCACTTATCCCGTCCAGAGCCTCATGAAAGCGCCCCTCGATGGGCGGTCCAGGATTCAGGAATCGTTCAAGCGCCGTCTCGACGACCATGCTCTTGCCGAGCCCTGGGCGCTCGCTCGCAACTTCAAGCCGCTGAAACGTGCTCTCGGAGAGCTGAACGGTAACCTTTTTGGTTCGCGCTCCTTCGTTCGGGCTCGGCTGCGCATCGCTGTCGGCTTGATTCACAATCGAGTTGGGCTGGCCTCCAAGCTCTCCATCGACTTGCACTGCTTGTTCACTCCCAATTTGCGGCCGCGACCTGTCCGCGCACCGCGGCACGCGCGGCGTCAATTTCGGGATCGAAACGGCTGAATCGCCCCCCGCGATGATGGACTTGACACAAGGGCCAATCCGAACCTCACTTCAACCGCACCGACATCTGCGTCGTAGTCTGGCGTAGCCAAAGAAAGACAAGGCGGTCTCAAGAAGAGCGGAATTTGTAAGCCTATGTCATTCGCGGGCAGCTAACGGGCTGTTGCAGCGGGCCCGGGCGCCTTGAGTGACGCGCCCATCGCTTGTTGCTTCGTGGCGTGCTGCCGACTTGCAGTCTGCTTATCTGATTCAGCACCGCACCCATCGCCAGAAGCTGCCAGGGCGCATTGGCGCGCCCGTACTGATTACTCGGGCTTCTCAGAGGCGTGCATGTCGATGCTCACCTCTTTCAGGACGGTGGATCCGCTTGCAAGCCGCCGTCCGAGCGCCTCAACAAAGCGATCGTAACGTTCCGCGCCCTTGGCGCGCGCGGCGGGAGTCGAATGCTCGGGGAGCGCCGGCGTTGAGGTCAGCCAGAAACGGATGAAGAGCGCGATGGTCTCAAGCGTGATGCCATCATTGCGCTCCAGACGTTCAAGCACGCGCGCGATCCGGTCCAGACGCTTGGCGATCGCGGCCTCGCGCCGATCGGAATCATCCGGAGAAAGAAAGGCGGAGATCGCAGCCTCGGCGACCAGGGACCTGGGCTGACCCCGGCGTTGTGCGAAGGCCTCAAGGGTTTTGAAGGTTTCCGGATCGAGATAGATGCTAAGCTGAATCTTTTTCACACTGCCCCGCTCACAGATCCATCCCATCGTCCGCGTCGAGGCTGACGGTCCGCGCAACACCCTGCATCGAGCGGCTCAGAGCTTGTGCCTGGACGGCATCGGCATCACCCTCATCGAGGTCGGCGTCGAACTCGTGTTCGCCGAGCGGCGCCTTGACCTCGGTCTCCTCATGTTTCGGCAATTCCGGCTCGCGACGCAAACCGCCGTTCGCCTCGTCGCTCCTGCGCTTGCGTCTGGTCAGTAGCTCGACTGATGGCGGAATTGGAGCGCCGGCCGACCAGTCATCCGGTCGTGCGGACAAGGTATGCGGTTCGAAACGGGGCGGCTTCAACACACGTCGCTGGAACTGCGGATCCTCATAGTAGCGGACTTTCGTGGCGCGCACCGGGTGCACCCCGGAAATCATCACGACTGCATCTCTCGGCGAAAGTTGCATGACCTCGCCTGGCGTCAGCAGCGGCCGGGAGGTCTCCTGACGGCTGACCATGAGGTGTCCAAGCCACGGGCTCAATCGGTGCCCGGCATAGTTCTTCATGGCGCGCAACTCGGTCGCGGTTCCGAGCGCGTCGGATACGCGCTTGGCGGTACGCTCATCATTGGTCGAGAAGGCGATCCGGACGTGGCAATTGTCGAGGATGGCATGGTTCGGCCCATAGGCGCGTTCGAGCTGATTGAGGCTCTGGGTGATCAGAAAGCTGCGAATGCCATAGCCTGCCATGAAGGCGAGCTGGCTCTCGAAGAAGTCGAGCCGGCCCAGCGCTGCAAATTCATCGAGCATCAGAAGGAGTTTTTGCCGGCGCCGGTCTGGATCAAGGCTTTCGGTCAACCGCCGTCCGATCTGGTTGAGGATGAGCCGCATCAAGGGTTTGGTGCGGACGATGTCCGATGGAGGCACCACGAGATAGAGTGAGACGGGCTCGGCGCCGTCGATGAGATCGCGGATGCGCCAATCGCTTCGCGCGGTGATCTTGGCAACCACCGGATCGCGATAGAGCCCCAGGAAGCTCATCGCGGTTGAGAGCACGCCGGAGCGCTCGTTCTCGCTCTTGTTGAGAAGCTCGCGCGCGGCCGAAGCGACAACGGGATGAACGCTAGCTCCAAGATGCGGGGTTGCGAGCATGGCGTTGAGCGTAGCGTCGATCGGGCGGGAGGGATCGGACAGGAAATTGGCGACGCCTGCGAGGGTCTTGTCGGCTTCGGCGTACAGGACATGCAGGATTGCGCCGACAAGGAGAGAGTGGCTGGTCTTTTCCCAGTGGTTGCGGCGTTCGAGTGCCCCTTCCGGGTCGACAAGGATATCGGCGATATTTTGGGCATCTCGCACCTCGCAATCACCACGACGGATCTCGAGAAGTGGGTTGTAGGCAGCGCTGGCCGGATTGGTCGGGTCGAATAGGAGCACTGGCCCAAATCGCGCGCGCCAGCCCGCAGTCAACTGGAAGTTCTCGCCCTTGATGTCATGGACGATCGTGGAGGCCGGCCAGGTCATAAGAGTCGGGATGACAAGGCCCACGCCCTTGCCCGAGCGCGTCGGAGCAAAGCAGAGCACATGCTCCGGTCCGTCATGCCGTAGATAGCGCCCCTCAAAACGTCCGAGCACGACGCCATCAGGCCCCAAGAGCCCTGCGCGCCTGACCTCGCGCGAATCGGCCCAGCGCGCTGAGCCGTAGGTGGTGACGTCCCTCGCCTCATGGGCCCGGAGCACCGAGAGCATCATTGCCAGCGCGATTGCCGCAATTCCTCCGCTTGCGGCGATGGCGCCGCCCTCAAGGAAGATCACAGGCGCGTAAGCATCGAATTTGAACCACCAGGCGAAGAAGGCAGCCGGCTGATAGATCGGCCAGCCCCCGAGGCTGAACCAGGCGGGCCCAAGCTGTGGCTGGAAGGCAAGCCGCCAAGCGGTCCATTCGGTCGCCGCCCACATGAAGGCGAGCACGACCAGACAGACCAGGATGACCTGATGCAAGATGATCTTTGTCGCGGACATGTGGAGATCTGGACGGCATCCATGAGCTGCGCGCAACCACAGCGCCGGGATGTCGCAGTCCCGCGCATAAAACTGTAGCCTTCGGCGGGTCCGCGTGAAACGTGTTCGGAGCTGACCTCTGGGCGAGCGACTGGGAGGACACAAGTCCAGACCAAGAGCTAAGAAACGTGATCGGGCGGCTAGAGTCTGCAAGAACATCATTCTGTAGCACGATGCCCAGACCTGGACCGCCGCGATGATACGGGGCTTCCTCGCCTGCGTTACCTGCATGATAAGGGCTATCGGGTTGTGCATTTGGCACCGGCGGCCTCGGCCGGGATGAACGCCGAGATGGCTCGTTGGTCGCGGCCCCGGGGTCGCGGTGGCGCGCACACCGCGCCACAGAATTAGCGCGTCAAAGTGAAAGGCCGCACTTCCTGAGTTGGCGATCGCCATCTCTGCACGATCGTTTGTCGATCTTGGTGTCCTCGCTGGACGCGACGACGGCTCTCACTCTGGCGGAGCAGAAGCAGCGGCTCCAGCCGACGTTCCTGCTGCGCCCTTTGTGCCGCAGCAGGAGTTCCAAAAATGGCCCGCATCTTGCTTCGACGATCGCAGATGAAACAGGACTCGTGAAGGCGACCACCGCACCCAAAGCAGCACGGAGACGAAAGGAATGAACGATGCAATGGCCGATCTGTTGTTTTTGGCCGCGTCGCGCGAAGACGAGGTGGCTAACCCGGTTCCGGACAAAAATCTGAATCGTCTTGCTGCCAAGGAGCGCGCGTTAAGGAAAGGCTGGATCGTGCTCAAGCGTAAGGTGAGAGATCCGGCTTGTGGTGGGCAGGTCGAGGTCTTCCGCGTGACCGACGCCGGCAGAGCGCGCCTGGAGGAGCTTGGTGCTCGCAATGGCACCGTCGAGCGCTTCAAAGCGATGTTAAACTGAGCGATTGGCCGCCAGATCACGGATCCCCGCAGAGATCGGGGGATCAAATCGAAAGTCCGCGCTTCCGACCAAAGCTCCAGTCCACCCCTCCGGGACCAGCGATACCGTTCACCTGGCGACCCAGTTCGTGCTCTAGCTTGGGCACCCAGGGCACGAGCTGAAAGCCGAGGCCGTTGTCGATCATGGCAAAGCGGCCCGACGCAAGCGATAACCTCCGGCGATAGATTCCCGAAACGGATTCGCCTGCCTCCGAAGGCAAGTGCGCCAGCCCCGTCTCCGAGGCCAAACGCCGGCCTACCCCCTCAAGTTCGCGGCGGCGGAGTGTCTCGATCAAGTTGCTGCCGAGCGTCACCTTGTCTCCCGCCCGACGTGCCAGCCCCTGTCCTGCCAGCACGTCGATGCGCCGATCAAGCGCATGCCGCACCTCGGCACCAAAACCGGCGCGCGAGAAATCGGCAGATTGGCGCGCCACAAGCTGCCGGTCGAGCCACGTCGCGCCTTCCGCTGCGACCTGCTGGTCAATGGCGAGTTCGGAGCGTACCGCGAGCGCGATCCGTGTTCGGCCACGCGCGTCCTCGAACCGCCGGAGCTCCACAATCCCACCGATTGGCCCATCGCCGGCCGCCTCGATCTCCGAAAGCTTCAGGTGATGCACCCGACCGTCGATACCGTCAACGATGGCAAACGCTGAGCCCTTCAGCTCGTCATCGTGGCCGCGTGCGAGGAGACGGCCGACAATCGGCTCGCCGTGACGTTCGGCTTCAAGCGCCCAGGATGATGGTGCGCGCGGGGCGCCGTCTTTCGCAAGGCTCTTGTGAAGCCGCTTGATGATATCGCCGCGCTCGCCCAGGTTACGCAAACGCGGTTCCACGTCCCCGGGGAGTACCCAGCGTGCAGGCCCCGCAGGCTCCGCCAAGCCGAGCCGCTCAAGTGTCCGCAACCGCCCGATCCGAATCTCCCGTAACGGGTCGCCCCCGGCATCCCGGTCTGGCCTTAAATCAATCACTCCGTCCGCCGCGCCCGCTTCCCGAGCCAGCGCCCGGTCAAGCCTGGTCCAGCGTTCGGCCGTCACCTCCGCTTCAAGGACTTGGCGGATCTCGAGCTCCGATCGCGGGCCAAGCTCGCGCGTGACGAGATCGCCAGCGCGGGCGCGCAAGCCGGTTGCGATATAGTCGCGGCTGATCACGAGGTCTTCTCCATCATCGGCCCGGCCGCGCACGAGAATATGGATGTGCGGATGCTCGGTGTTCCAATGATCGACCGCAACCCAATCAAGGCCAGTACCGAGGTCGCGAGAGGCCTGATCCATGAGCTCACGCGTGAAGCTGCGCAAATTCGCGAGCTCGCCCGCATCGTCGGGCGAGACGATGAACCGGAAGTGATGCCGGTCGCCCTCGCAGCGCTCGGCGAACGCGCGGCCATCGGCGTCATCGCCCGCTGCGTCAAAGAGCTTGCCCGGTGTCCCATCGCGGGTGACCCCGTCGCGCTGGAGATAACCGATATGCGCGCGCAGCGCGCCCGGCGAACGCATCCGGCGCACGACCCGCGCCTTGACCATGGCGGATCGCGCACGGTTGTTGAGGAGCCGCGTCGCGGCAAGGCTCGCCGCGCGACCGCGCCCAAACTTGCTGCCACGGCTGCGGCTGCCCCGCGAGAGACCGCCAGCCTTCTGAGCAGCCTTGAGCGCCTGCGCCAAGAACGGCTTTGTCCGAGGCGCGCGCGTCGAACGGATGCGGCCTGGGCGGATGCGGAAATCGTCGTTACCAGTCATCTTGCCCGCTGAAAGGTGTCGAAAACCGAACCAGAGCAGGGAGTTGCCGCAAATCTTAAGTTGCGTGCCCATTCGCAATGTTTTGCGGATCATTGAAATCGATGCAGTTTCGCCCACAACCGACCGGCCGCACCTTGCGGCTTTTATCCTGCCCTCCCCGGTCGCCCAATCCCGGCTCTCTGCCGACCACTCTCAAAGTTGCGACTGGCTTCGACATCATGCGACGAAATGCGATTGCGATCATCGGGACTGCACCTCGTCTGATCGCCGCACAAACAGGCCCGTCGCGCGAGGGACGAGTGCAGTTGCACCCGCCCTAGGCGCTCCTTTCGACGAATTCATTGTGCGGACACCGGATGCCGAGTTGGTGTCAGCCGATAAGCTCTTGGACCGCACAACAACGAGTGGCGCTTGCTGCCAAGCCGCCAAGCGTCTGGCAGACGAACCACCGCTGTTGCGCTGCTCAATACCGATCAATGGTGCGAGTGTGGCGATGTAGATCTGTGTTTCATCCGGAAGCGCTCGACCGGTGGCCAGGTGCTCCCCGTACCGTCTTGGTCCAGCATTGTAGGCTGCGAGAAACCCTGCTGATCCGAAACGATCGAGCATCTCGCGAAGGTACGCTGTCCCAGCCATAATGTTGTCGTGAGGATCAAACGGATCGATACCGAGATCGTAACGAACGCTCAGCTCGACCCAGGTCGCGGGCATGATTTGCATCAACCCGAGCGCTCCCCGAGGTGACGTAGCGTGCGCATCACCACCGCTTTCGGCCTGCATGACAGCACGGATCCAACGCTCCGGGATCGCGAACCGATGTGAGGCTTCGGTCACGAACGCGGCGTATGCACGGCCTGGAAGCAGGTTTGAGGAGCGCGCAGCTCGTGCGCGCGGTTCAACCTCCGCGCTGCCGGCCGATGGCGCTCCGAACGTCAGCAGAATTCCCAAAAAGCCGGCAGCGGCTCGAGATAGCAATGTGCGGACAGCCGCCAAGGACAGAGCTCTTCCCGGCCGGCACTGAGTCGGCGCAAGACGGCCGCGACGCGCGCCGATTGCCAACAATTTGGCCGGGATGGAGGAATGACCGTGCGATCGGCCGACTAGAGAGATCGCAAGCCATTGGAGGAATGCCGGCATTTGTCAGTCCTCCCTGGTCCACACCGGTACCGCTTGCCCTATGACGGCTGATCCCGGGAGTGGTCCGAAATATCTGCCGTCCAAGGACTCGTCCGACTGCCAGTTCATGAGAAAGACCTCGTCCTCAGCGACGACCCGGCAGCCCTGCCAGGCCGGCAACGGCCTGCCACGGCGGTCACGCTCGCGTGCCTGGCCCATTTCGATGCCGTCGACGATGATTGTGAGTCCGGTTCTGCAGACGGTTTGTCCGGGCAACGCCAGCACGCGCTTGAGCATCGGAAGACCGCTCGGCAAATAGCCGTTGAAGTCGAGGAAGCTCGCAAGCGGATCTGGTGGTCGAACGGCCACGAGCTCAGTGATGTGCAATCGTGCGGTCCCTTGCAAACGGTAGAGGCCGATCGGCACACTTTCGGAAGCGTTCCAGATGTACAATAGTGAGGTGTCGGTCACCGGCCAAAGCGCAAGCGTTGTGGCCCCACATATCGCGAGGATGATCCTTAGCCGTCCCATCAGAACACCATCCTGCGCCGGCGGAGCCACGCCTGGTGGCGCGCACGCGTATAAGGTCGTGGCGTTTCGTTGACTGAAAGACGGTTGTGGACGTGATGCCAGTATTCGGGGGCCGCATCGGCAGGATCGATGCCGAGTGAGTCCACGGCGTCGATCAACTGGAGAACGCGCTCGACCTTTCGCCAGCCAGCCAGTCGCAGCAGGCTTTCGCCGCCGGGGCTGACCCAAGGCACGGTCGAATACCGCTGTCCCGGCGTGATCGTGCGCAGAATGTCGATGCGAGACAGGATGGTTCCGAAATCATTGGACGTCCAGCGCACGAACGCGAAGATGCTGCCGGGCACAAACGAGAGAATGCGCCGGTGCTGGTCAATGATCTTCTCCGATACAGGCTTGCCGAACCGGATTCGGTTCTCGATCCGCTTCTCGAGCCACAAGAGTTCAACAGTTGTGAGGTCGCTCACCTGGCCACTCCATAGTTTTGAGAGGAATTTGGACATGCCAACGGGTGCGCTGTCGCCAGCGCATCGACGTCAGAGCCTTGGTTTCGGCAGAACGGTTGTGATGAAGGATCGATGATCGGCTTGTCCAAGCGTTGCAGCGCTCCTGCTGCTGTCAAGGATCGCAGCCGAGTGCTCCAATTCGTTAGAAGCATTCCGAAGGATTCCAGGTTTGCCGGGGTACTGACCGGTGCCCCATCGCCGATCGCATTGCGACGATGATGCCTCGCGACGATTCGCGAACGGAACGCACGGTGCGTTCCGGCAGTCGGCAACGGAGGCGCATGATCGACTTCTATGCAGAGCTGGACGTGTCGCTGGAGGCGACGAACATTTGTGTGGTCGACGACGACGGCAAGGTCGTCTGAGAGGCGAACCTGGACGCCGATCCAGACACGATCGAACTGTCGGAAGCGTTCTCGTTCAGGACCTGGCTGTTCACGGCGCTTGCCGAAAAGGGCCTCCCGATGATCCGCATCGAGAACCGGCACGCCAAGGCGGCGCCGAACGCGATGCTGAACAAGACGGACCGCAACGACGCAAAAGACACTGCGCAGATGATGCGCACTGGCTGGTTCCGCGCGGTTCATGTCAGGTCGGAGAGCGCACAGACGTCGCGGGCGCTGCTGGTCGCCCGCAAGGCGATGCTCGGCAAGGTGCTGGACACGGAGAACATGATCCGCGGCCTGTTGCGCCCGTTCGGCTTCAAAGTCGGCGAGATCTCGGTCGGCCGTTTTGATGCGCGGGTGCGCGATCTCTTGGCCGGGAAGAAGGAATTGGAAGCGATCGTCGCGCCGCTGTTGGACGCCCGCAACGCCATGCGGCAGCAGTTGGCAAAACTGCACCACGTGGCGCTGACGTTTCGCGCCACCGCCGATGACCCGGCACGATTCAAGAAGTCGACCAACGTCGGCGCCCGTTTCGGGCTGACGCCGCGGCGCTACCAATCCGGCCAGACCGGCCGGATCGGCAGCATCTCCAAATGCGGCGATGAGCTGACGCGAGCGATGCTGTACGAGGCGGCGATGGCGATCCTCGCGCGCATTCCGACGAACTTTAAGCTGCGGCTGTGGGGCCTGCGGCTGGCCAGGATGAAGGATCTGAAGCGCGCGGCGACCGCAGTGGCGCGCGCGCTCGCCGTGCTGCTGCACAAGATCTGGACCTGTGGCACCACCTTCCGGTTTGGCGCCGGCGGCAAGCGCGGCCGGGTCGCTGCGGCGGCTTAAGGGCCTCCGCGACCGAGCCGCTTCTACGCGCGCCTTCTCCTTCCGCCACGGCGGAGCGGAGTCTCCCGAGGGGACGGGGATGTGGGTGAGATCGCAACTTTTCTTGTCGGCGGCTTCATGCAGAGCTGTGAGGCCATCATGCACGACGCTGGTTAGCCTGACCGCCCATTCTCCAGATTCCGGGATGTGGTGGCCGTCGGGCCAACCAGGGACGTTAGCGAATTCTCCTCGACGAGCGAGCTGCCGCAAGGGAAGGCGACGATCGTGATGCGACTCTGCCGGTGCTGGCGATTGCGTGATTTTGCGCGCGATCGCGCACGCGCGCGCATCTTGGAGAACGGATTCGCATTGCAGGAAGGTCTTGCGCGTGACAGAGTAAGCGCATGAGGCATTCTCGTTGCACGCACGACCGACTTGTTCACAACGCACTGATTCACAACAAGAAGTTAGTGTCAGTACGTTAGGAAAGTTACGGGAGCAGGAAGTCTTGGCGCCGCAGAACCATAGCTTTGATTCCGGTCCCCGATAGCACGAGCATCGCGTCCCCGATGGCACGAGGGTTCTGGTCCCTGATAGCACGAGCGAATTCACAGCTTATCCCCAGCAGGAAGGACGAGGCCACGCTTGCGCAGTCGCTTGCTCAACGGGCCGATGGGGACTGGTGCGAAATTCAATCGCTCTGCGCCATTCGGATGATGCGTGATGATGAGCCGATAGCCTGGCAATGTCTGACGACGGACGATCTGACGCAGGTCGTAGGCAAAGTGTTTGAACGGCGAGAGGCTCCCGGACTTCGCATGCAAGTGCACGAGATCGAAGCTCCAGCCGCCATTCTGACGGCCGCCGTGCTTGCGGACGAGGCGATAGAGCCAGCGCTCCAATCCACCGGTTAGATCGAAATAGGCGCGGTCAATCGTCAGCACGAGCGCTTCGTCGAGAACGCCCGTGTAGAACCAATCGGGCAGGATCAGCTCGATTCCACGGGCATGCCCGTGCAGATCGGCTGTCTCTTTCCATTCGTTGATCCAGGAGAAGCGATGCCGCCGCCGTTCGCTCGGCTGCCGGATCGATGTCATCACAGTGGTCGATTGCAGCCGGTCGAGCGCAGCCTTCAGGCGGTCGTAGTCGCGCACGCTGGTGCCGCGGCCGACGAAGGTCAGGATCTCGTAAGGGGTCGCTGCCATCAGCCGGGACGTTTTCAGGCCGGCATCACGGGCTTCAACAATCTGCGAGGCAGCCCAGATCAGAACGTCCGCGTCCCAGATCGTCGCCATGCCATGTTCCGGCACGGCTTCGACACGAATGGTGATGGTGCCTGCGCGGAAATCGATGGGAACAATGCGCCTCGACTTTGCCAGCGAAAAGAACGGATACGCCATCAGGTCTTGCGCGTCCCGTGGCGCCAGATCGCCCGGGAGGGCGCGAAACAGATCGAGTTGGTCGCGCTCTGATCGGCGCCTGCTGCTTGCAGTGGAGTTGCTGTCCGGCATGGGTCAGCGCCGCTCCTTGCCGGCATACGGAATGGGTGTGTGCCGTTTCGCGGGCAGGACCGTGCCTGTGCCGGGATCGCTGGTGGACGTTTTGGCGCCGCGGTCAACCCACGCCTTCAGGTCCTCGAGGGCATACACAACGCGACCGCCGAGCTTGCGGTAGGTCGGGCCTGTCCCATAGGTGCGGTGCTTTTCCAGAGTTCGGCCGGACAGTCCGAGAAAGCGCGCCGCTTCGGGCGTGCGCAGGTATCGCGGCGGCAGGCCGGCGTTCGGATCGGGCATTTGCGAGGCTCCGTGGTCGTCTTGAGCGCGGCCGGCTCGGCCCGCGCATCGACGGTCACGATGGCGCAGTCAGCGTGCTTAGGGGGATGCCGAAGATCGAGCGATGATTTTCGGCACCCCTGCTCTACTCCTTGCGAGATGAAGGACGTAGCAATGCGCGATAGCCGCCGCGCATCAGAGCCAAACCACCCTGCACCAGGCGGACGGTCCGGCTGCGCAATTCGTGGGTTTTCCAGGCGCGCTCAGGGATGCGTTTTCGGCCGAACAGCACCTCGGCGATGACGCGGTAGGAAGCACCCTCCATGTGTCCATCGAGCGCTCGCAGCGCCAAGACGAGTCGTTCGCGCCGCTGCGCCGAAAGCTGATGAAGGGGAGGTCCCGGCGGGCGGCCGTTGATTGCGCGCCACAGCCGATGTGAGGCGTGGGCGCGGATCTCAAAGTCCGCATCGAGCGGCAGTTCGGCCGCATAAGAGACACCAAACTGCGGCGCCTCTTTCAGCCAGAGATGATGTTGTGCCCCTTGAAGGCGCAATACGGCATGCCAGCCGTCAGATGCCTGTCTGATGGCGCCCGATGAAAGGTCGGCAAGCTGTAGCCCCGCGCCGACCGCTTTTGAGCCGGACGCGCTGCGAACGACCGGCACCACCGTCGGCAACGCCTCAGGTGCCCAGAAGATTGTCTGTTGGTGAAAGGACCCCTGCGGGTCATGGGCGAAAGCAGACGCCCCATCTCCTTCGGAATTCGGAGGTCATCTGCGACCGATTTTCACGATAGGAAGCCCGATAGTTGGAGCTGCGCCGCAGTGACTCCCAGGCGAAATCCGCCATCTCGCCCGACTTGACAGCGTGCTGATACGCCTCTGGTGAGCGCCAGTCGAACTCGGACATTGCTGTGATCCCCTGCTTTAAGTCGATTGCGGCGCAATGTCTATGAAGCTTGGGATTGTTGGGGAAGTCGCCAATTATGCATTGCGTGATGCCTGCAGGCGATCACGCGTCAGAGGGGAAATCTGTTCTCGAGTGGGAATTCTTCATGACAGATTTTGCTATTTAGGCGCGCCGCCGCGAAGCAAGTCACGGTAGCCGTGGTCTGCCATCCATTTTGCGCGGGCCAGGTGACTATCAAACGCATTGCGGGCGCGAGCAGGTTCGCGATCCGGATCGATGTGCAACACGATCCGGGTCACCTCTTTCCAATCTGCGCCATCGGCTTCGGCATCAAGAAGTCGCCAGTACGTCACGAGATGCTGCTCGTCATAGGTCGTCAACACCGGCTCATGCGGCGCGACATCCGCGACATCGGGATCTAACGGTGGCTTCGTCATGTAGGCTTATGCGCGCACTTCGCTAATCTGCATTGTAAGCGAAACTTACCAAAATAGTTCGGTTATAGCCAGTGGTTTGATGGTCTGCCTAATGGCTGTTTGAGCGCATGAAAGCTCGTGCGCTCGTTGCCTGGAATGTGCGCCGGATCCGCGTGGATCGCGGTATTCCGCAAGAGCAACTGGCCTACGATGCCGGGATCGACCGCTCATATATGAGCGGCCTTGAGCGCCAATCTGAGAATCCGACAATTGATCTTCTCGACCGGCTCGCCGAGACGCTGGGCGTTCATTTATCTGAATTCTTTGTTCAGCCACCCAAGGGAGCGGCGACACCCAAGACGTTGCCTAAAGGTCGCAAGTCACCGCGTCTACGTTCCAAGAAGCAATAGCATTGGGCGAGTTCAAGCCACGCGGACAAGCGCCATGTAAGTGCGTGTCTTAAACTCGAAAATCAACTCGACCAGGCCGGTCCAGCTGCAGCTTTGCTCAGTCAGCTTTTCTCCAAGAGGGAGCCCCGCCCGAGGTCGTCGGGCGGGGCGATAATGAGTCTCACTCTCCGTTCTTGCGCGGCCGCGACCAGAGCAAGGTGTAGCCTTCGCCGCCTTCCTCATCGAACAGGTTCGCGTAGATCGGCGCGTTGAACGAGGGGTCGTCGAGCTTGAGCGAGAGGTAGTCGCGTCCCTCTTCGGAGCGCTTCGACCAGGCTGCCCCGATCTCCGCCCGCCCCACATAGATGCGGTGGCTGGGAGCGTTGTCGTTGGAGCGGTTGGTCTCGGCGACGATGCGGACGCCCTTGGCCTGTAGGCTCAGGGTGATGATCTCGCCCTGGAAATCATTGCCGACCTTCTTAAAGGAACCGATGTTAGCCATGTCTCTTCTCCTGTTGTGTTTCGAGCCCGCGACCACCGCGGCCTCGATGGCGATCTAGAGGCTGAAGACGATCGGCGACGCACCCGCTCGCGGGCCGCAGCGCAGCGGAGGACGTCGTTGTGGCGACTTTCTTGTCTCGCGAGGAATGGGCGAAGCCCAGGGGAAGAAAGTCGCATCAACGGCGTTGCGGCTCAGACGATCGAGGCGCAGCCGGTCTTCGGCCAGATCAAGCCATCAAAGAGGCCACGTGGTCCGCGTGCTGAACCGCAATCTTAAGGAGAAGACTGGCGAATCTCGGTTCTGCTGAACAAGGGGTTGGTACGGTTCGGCGCAGAAAGAGAAACAATCTGCCGCAAAGGGCGGTATCGTCCTGAAAGGAAATGATCGAGCGTGGCGCGCCGCTCCACCGCAGCTATGTGGGCCAGACAGAGATCGGTAGTGCTTGCTTAAAGTGCTCCGAGGAGGAGCGCTGTTACCTCTCCCTCAAGCTCGACTACCCTCGTTCAACGTGACGCCCTGTGCGACCTTCGACCGATGATGGCGACGAAGCCTCATCGCTCGTGCGTGGCGGCTGTGAGAATTGGTTGAGGCATCTCCTCCGCCACCTTGGCCGACTCCGGCGGGCGGGTCTCCGCGAAAACGATCAAGCGCATCCACGCCGTGACGCCAACGCAAACTGCGCCCAGGCCGGCGAAGGCCTCGCGCCAAGCCAGTGAAGGCACCCCGATCTGCGATAGGGCAAACACCACATGATAGCCGGCGATTGCCGCAGGGACGGCGAACGCGGTTGCGATCGCGACGCGCAAGGCCAAGGACCGAGTATTAGCGACGGCGACCTGACTAACGGCAAGCGTCAGGGCGCCAGAAGCAATTCCGATAAGCAGTGCGCCGAAGACGCCGGCGCCATCACGAAATGCCAACATCCCGACATTAAGTGCGACAAAAAACGGCAAGGCATACACTGCCAGCGCAAAGATCGCCCAGCAGAACAAGCCGATGCCGAGTGTGTTGAGAACAAGCCCAAGGGCGAGCATGGTGGTGGCTCCCTGTGCACAGATGTACCAGTCGCGCCTTCCACCACCACCACGGCGCAGTTTCGGAGGTAAAATCGAAACGAGGCGGAGTTGCGGCGTGCAACTCCGGCTCGGTTGTCTCGATGTCGAGCCCGACGGCGCTCACGCGCCGCCGAACCTCCAAACCGGGATGCCGAGGCGCTTCGCCTTATCGGCGAGGTTGTCCTGTATCCCTGTGCCCGGGAAATGCATGACGCCGATCGGCAGAAGCTCGAGCAGCGCATCGTTGCGCTTGAACGGCGCAGCCTTCGCATGCTTCGTCCAGTCGGGCTTGAAGGCGATCTGAGGCACCTTGCGATTGGTCGCCCATTTCGAGGCGATCAGTTCAGCGCCCTTCGGGGAGCCGCCATGTAGCAGGACCATGTCGGGATGCTTGGCATGAACCTTGTCGAGCCGATCCCAGATCAGATGATGGTCGTTGAAATCGAGCCCGCCAGTGAGTGCGATCTTCGGCCCCGGCGGCAACATGACCTCAGTCTCGGCGCGGCGTTTTGCTGCGATGAAATCACGGGAGTCGATCATTGCCGCGGTGAGCGTTCGGTGATTGACCAATGATCCAGACCGAGGACGCCAGGCCGAGCCGGTGTGGACCTCAAATCGCTCGATGGCCTGGTCGCGGAAGAGCTCCAGGCAGTTGCGGCGCTCGATCAGCGTGATCCCTTCGGCCGTCAGGCGCTCGAGTTCGACCGATCGCACTTCGGAGCCGTTCTGCTCGCGCTGGCTCTTGTGCTGAGCCTGCTCGTTGTCGTCGAGGTGGCGCTCGATGCGGTCGAGGGCCCGATGGAACAGGTTGACGGTCGACCAGAGCAGATCGTCAAGGTCCGGTTCAAGCCGCGTGTCGTTCAGGGTCGCAACAAGGGCGTCAAAGATATCGACCACGGCGCCGGCGATGATCTTGCCCTCGGGGAGTGGTCTTGGATCGGGCTGGTCGTCGAAGGGACGATGGCCGAAGAGCTGCAATTCGGTGAGGACGTGGTCGGTTGGGGAAGAGGCATGCGGCGGTTCGATGTCGTCATGGTCGGTCATGGGAAGAGGTCCTTTGCCGGATCGGCCGCGACCATCGCGGCCTTCGTGGCGATCCTCTGACGGCAGGCGGAACGGGCCAGAACCCGAAGGGCCGAAGCGGCAGCGGAGGATGGCGGAGGCCGGCTATTTTGCTTCGCGATGCAAAGCGCGCGGCCTAACGTATGATGTGTCTTCACATCGCCGCGCGGCGGAAAATAGCCGGACGCAGCCATTGCCGGCCCGGGCCGCTTGCCGTCCGATCGCCCTCTAGAAGGCCGAGGTCGCGTCCTCTTCCGGTATTGGCCTCGCCTATGACTGGCCTATCAACGTCGATCGAAGACCGGGAGCTATTCCGCGGCCACCGTCGACGAATGCAGGAAGCGAACGACGTCTTCTGGCACAAGCTGAAACCGCAAGGCTGCTCGGAGGGTATCGAGACCGAAGACATGCAGATCTTCGTTGAAGTCGCCCAGCCGCGGCGACAGCGCGATGGCTTCAATGCCGGCGTCTGCTGCGCGCTGGGTGAGAATCGCCTGTACGGCATCTCCGGCAGCATCGTCATCGCGCGCGATATAGAGCCGACGCAGGCCAGACGGCAGCAACATGGCCGAGAGGTGATTGGCCGATAGGGCAGCCGCCATCGGCATGCTCGGCAGCACGTAACGCAACGAAAGCATGGTTTCGATACCCTCGCCGGCAGCGAGCACGTCGTCCACCACGCCGAACCGAACGGCATTGCCGAGAAGGTCGCCCATGGCGCGTCGTGGCGTATCGATCGGAGCCTTGCCGAGCCGAACACGATCGAAGCTGTCCGGATCGAGCCAGGTGCGATGTACGCCAGTGATCTGTCCTTCGAGATCCGTGACGCAGGCGATCATCGCCGGCCAGGTCTCGGTCGGCAGATGATCGTCCGGTCGATAGTAGCAGCGTGGATGGAAGCGCAGGCTGCCACCATGGTGGATGCTCCCTATTCCGCGACGCTGCAAATATGCGTCGACCACGGTCCCCTCGATCGGTTGCGATATGACAAAGAGCCGTCTCGCCGTCTCTTGCGATCCAGCCGGTGCTAACGGACGAAAGGGTTTCGGGACGAGTTCCGGTTCAGTACGAGGCAGCCTCAGAAATCGCCTCGCCTCCTCGGCGACCTCACGAAAGCCTCGCAAAGCCAGGCTTTCGCGGATGATGTCGAGGAGGTCGCCATGTTCCCCCGTTGCCGCATCGGTCCACTTGCCCGCCGGCCCCTTCGGCGATTCCTGGAGCCGCACGAATAGCGAGCGGCCCGGCGTGTTGTGGACGTCGCCGACCAGCCAGTACCGGCCCGCCCGCTTGCCATTGGAGAGATAGTGTCGGCACACCGCCTCCGCCTCGCGCGCGAGGCGGCGTGCCAGCTCGGAGGCATCGCGGGACATCACGCGGCCTCCCGCTCGCTTATGCCAGCAACCGGATAGGTGTCGAGCACCTTCGACAGGATTTCGACGCCGCTCGCGTCCGTGGGCACAAACATGCGCAGCTTCCAGGAAATGATCTCTCCAAAGAGGCCGTAAGCCCGGAGGCGATCGCGCATCGTGTCGTTGAAGCCCGACAATTCGATGCGGTATGCGCCCATCACCCGGACTCGGCGAAGCTGGAGCCCCTCCGCAAGTTCGAGGACGGTCTGTCCCTGCATGAGCGCGGCAAAGGCAGCGTCCGGCGTCAACGCCGGCGCGTCTGCCGCAAGGACGTTCGCGACCCAGGTAGTCGAGACCTTGCGGCCGATGATCCGCTCGCCCGCATCGGTCTGAAGCCGATAGACTCGTGTCGACTCGTTTGGCAGCCGCTTCCAGATGGGCAACAGCAAGCCGGCCACGATGTGGATCGTGCTTTCCGTGAACTCGGGGACCTCGGCAAGCTCCGCCAGCCACGCCGCGGCGAAGCGTTCGCGGTCAGCTTCGACCCAATGGCTTTCCGCCATCATCTTCAAGGGAACACTATGCTGCTCCATCGGCCGGATCAGACGGACGCGCCGCTCGATCTCGCCATCATCAAGCATGAAGCTGGGGGCTGGGACATGTACGGCGGCACGGCCCGAGCGCTCATTGATCAGCAGGGCAGCGTTGCGATCGGAAACACGAGCAAGAGCATCATCCAAGCTGACTGGATGATTACGCTGGCGCTGGGTGATCGTGAGAAGCCGGGATTCGGCGCCAGTGCCGGGATGAACGTAAACCGTGCGCCGGTCGGTGACGGCAAAGCTCTCAGCTCGGAGCGTTTCCAGCCCGACGTCATAGGTGCCCGACGCAACCGCGCCTTCTATCCGAGCCGTCAATAGCTGCTCGAAGACGCCGAACAGGATATTCTGAAGCTCGATCGTGAGCGCCAGCAACCTGTTCAGGAAAGTCGTGATCGGCGGCAGGTCATCCCTGAGACCATTGGAATCTGTCAGCCTCAAGCCGCTCGAATCCTCGAACCTCTCGAGCGAGCAGCCGTCGACCTTGCCCCGCGCCAGCAGGTTATAAAGTTGGCGCAACGCGTCACGGCCGTACTGGCTTTCGAGATTGTCTTCGGGCCGGAACAGGCCCTGCCCTCCGGTTTGGCGCTGGCCGCGCGTGATGGCGCCCAACGTATCGAGCCGGCGGGCGATGGTGCTGAGAAAGCGCTTTTCGGCCTTCACGTCGGTGGCAATGGGACGAAACAGCGGCGGCTGCGCCTGATTGGTCCGGTTCGTCCGGCCGAGCCCCTGGATCGCGGCGTCGGCCTTCCAGCCGGGCTCGAGCAAATAGTGGACCCGCAGGCGGCGATTCCGCGCCGAGAGTTCGGCATGGTAGCTCCTCCCCGTGCCGCCCGCGTCGGAGAATACAAGGATCCGCTTGACGTCATCCATGAAGGCCGAGGTCTCGGCGAGGTTGGCCGAAGCGGCCCGGTTTTCGACGACCAGCCGGTCGCCCTTACGAACGACGCGGCGCGAGCGGCCGGTCACCTCGGCGACCATGTCGGTGCCGAAGCGCTGGACGTCCTGATCCAGCGCCCCAGGCACCGGCGGCAGCGAGGCCAGCTTCTCGATGAGGCGGTCGCGGCAGGCGACGGCCTCCCGGCTCTCGACCGGTTGGCCGTCGCGATAGACGGGCCGGGAGCAGAGGTTGCCCTCTTGGTCGGTGAAGGGCTCGTAGAGCTGGACTGGAAAGGAATGGGCGAGATAATCGAGGACATACTCGCGTGGGGTGATGTCGACCTGGACGTCGCTCCACTCCTCCGTCGAAATCTCGGCGAGCCGGCGCTCCATCAGTGCCTCGCCGGTCGAGACAATCTGGATGACGGCGGCATGACCGGCGTCGAGATCACGCTCGATCGCGCGGATCAACGACGGCGTTTTCATTGAGGTCAGGAGGTGGCCGAAAAAGCGCTGCTTGGCGCTCTCGAAGGCAGATCGCGCGGCCGATTTGGCCTGGCCATTCAGCGTACCGGTCTCGCCCGTGATATTGGCGGCCCGCATCGCGGCATCGAGATTGTTATGGATGACGCTGAACGCGCCAGCGTAGGCGTCGTAGATGCGTACCTGCTCGGGCGTGAGCTCGTGCTCAATGAGCTCGTAGGCGAGGCCCTCGTAAGATAGCGACCTCGCCGCGTAGAGACCGAGCGCTTTGAGGTCGCGCGCGAGCACCTCCATGGCCGCGACGCCACCCTCCTCGATCGCCTCGACGAACTCGGCGCGGGTGGCGAACGGGAAATCGTCGCCGCCCCACAATCCCAACCGCTGGGCGTAGGCGAGATTGTGGACCGTCGTGGCACCGGTCGCGGAAACGTAGACGACGCGGGCATTCGGCAATGCGTGCTGGAGCCTCAGCCCAGCGCGCCCCTGCTGGGAGGCCGCCTGCTCGCCGCGCTCGCCCTTCTGACCTGCCGCGTTCTGCATCGCGTGGCTCTCGTCGAAGACGACCACTCCGTCGAAGTTGGAGCCCAACCATTCAACGATCTGCCGCACGCGCGAAAGCTTCTCGCCACGCTCATCGGTGCGCAGCGTAGCGTAGGTGGTAAATAGGATGCCCTCCGAAAGCCGGATTGGTGTGCCCTGCCGGAAACGCGACAGCGGCGTCACCTGCAACCGCTCCATGCCGAGCGCGGACCAGTCGCGCTGCGCGTCTTCGATCAGCTTGTCGGATTTGCTGATCCACACAGCGCGGCGGCGGCCCTTGAGCCAGTTGTCGACAAGGATGCCGGCGACCTGCCGCCCCTTGCCCGCGCCGGTGCCGTCGCCCAAGAACCAGCCCCGGCGAAAGCGGACGGCATTTTCTGCATCGTCGCGTGCGGCCGCCACAACGTCAAAGGTCGCATCCACCGTCCAGGAGCCCGCAAGAAACTCGGAATGCGCTTCGCCGGCATAGATGAGACTCTCGAGCTGAGCGTCCGACGGGATGCCATCCGCCACGACATGGACCGGCAGATGTGGCCGGTAAGACGGCTTCGGCGGCGCGACCGAGGCCATCGCGGCGGACTGCACGAGTTTGGTCGGATGCGCATGTGCGTGCGGAATACGGATCGCCTGTAGCGCGTATTCCTCATAAAGCGCCTCGGTCAGTCGAGCGCCTTCCGGAGGCGTCCACTCGAGCGTCTCGTAGGTGAGTTCGGCGCCCTCTGGCGCGCCGTCTCCCGAGGTGCACGATGGGCGTGGTGCAAAGGCGCCGACCGGCCGAGACGTCGCGGGGCGTTTGATGACGTCGACCGCGACGGGCGTAGCAATGGGCAGCCTTGGCGGCACATGCCGGCTCACCCAGTCGAGCAACGTGGCAACATCGCCCGCCATACCCAGCGAGGCCTCAAAGACCTTCGGATCTGCGGCAGGCCGCTTGTCGATCACGAGCAGCCTTGTGTCCGTCTGCGTTCCGTGTTTCGCGTACACCGCGCCATCGATGGCGGCAGAAACCACCACCCGCCCGCGTTCCTGGAGGCGAACGAAGGCATCTCGCCATACCGGATTGTCCGGCGCAAAGCTTGCGCCGGTGATAGCGACCAGGCGCCCACCCTCGCAAAGACGCGCCAAGGCTGAGGTGATGTGCCGGAAAGCCGCATCCGCCATCCGTCGATCGACGTTTGCTAGTGCCGAGAACGGCGGGTTCATCAAGACGACGCTCGGTACGACACTCGCATCGAGGTAATCATCGGTCTGGGCGGCGTCGAACCGCGTGACCTTAACGTTAGGAAAAAGTTGGTCCAGCAACGCCGCGCGAGTCTCGGCCAGCTCGTTCAATACCAAGGCGCCGCCGGCGAGCTCGGCAAAGATGGCGAGCAAGCCGGTCCCCGCGGAGGGCTCCAAAACCCGATCGGACGGCGTGATGCCGGCCGCGGTGCATGCGGCAAGCCCAAGCGGGATCGGCGTCGAGAATTGTTGAAGGGCTTGGCTATCCTCGGAGCGCCGCGTATGGGTCGGCAGACAGCGCGCGATTTTCGCGAGCATCGGCAGCATCGCGGCCGTTGTCCCAGCCTTGGTCCGGATAGCCGGGCCAAACTTGCGAAGGAACAGAACGGTTGCCGCCTCGCAGACATCATAGGCGGTCTTCCAGTTCCAGACGCCAGTGGCGTCGGAAGCGCCGAAGGCCGCTTCCATGGCGCTACGCAGCACAGCGGCATCGATGCGACGGCCGCGCTCGAGATCAATCACGAGCTGTCGCGCGGCCCTGACGGCGGCGGAGGTGAGACTTGCAGCGGCACGCATCGAGAGCGGCGCGGCGGCAGCGCCGCCGGCGAGAGATTCGGTCATGACAGGGTTCTTTCGGAGAGCAGGAATGGGTCGAACCATCAGGCGCTCTCCTTAAGACCCGACGGCTCAAACCCTTCCCGGCCCGGCTCTCCCTCTCAGCCCTCGCCCATAAGAATGGGGACCGGCGCGACACACCGGTCCCCAAGCAATTGCCGGACGGCCGGAGCCGTCCCTTCTACGATGTCATTCAGCTGCGTCGAGCTGTTGCGGATCATCTTCGTTCGCGTTGTCCCGGTCCTCATCGTCGGCGAGGAATTCGGGCAGCGGGCCCGCTTCACTCTCCTGCTCCCCTGACGCCGCGTTGGGATCGACGAGACGCAGCGGCTCCGGCAACCAGCCCGAACCATCGAGCAGACGCTCAGCCTCCTTGGCCATGTCCGCCTTCATCAGGTGGTCGATTAACTGCGCAGACGACTCGCCCTTTGCTTCCCGCACCGCCTCCAGAATGCGAGGCTTGGTGACCCGGCCGAGATAGTTGTCGACGGAGGCCTTCCACCCCGCTTGAACCATGTCGAGGCCGACCGCACGTGCCAGAACATCAGCTTGGTCGAGCCGGGTGCGGACGCCGTGGGCGGAGACGCGGCCCTGATTGTAGCGGCTGGCCGGCTCATAGATGGCGTTGACCGCAAATGATGCGCAGTGGGCGAACAGGATGCCTGTGCGGCGCCGTCGAGGGCCGTGAGCGCATCCCAGAGATCGTTCTCGCTGTCCGGCAATCGCGCTTTCCAGGACTCATGCCGCGCCTCGACCGCCTTCGCCGACGCGCTTTCCCTCAAGCCGGGCGCTTGAGCCGGAAAGGTCGGCGTGCGAAGTCCGATCTCAAGGCAGCTTCCGGATGAAGCGAACCGGTAAAAGGCCGTCAGCACGAAGTTGTGCAGCACCGCCTGGAACGCAATCGCAGGATTTTCTGCCAGCGCATCCCGTAATGCCAGCGTGCGATGCGCTGTCAGCTCGGTGATGAGCCGATCCGGCAGAGGTTTTGTCGCATCCTCATCATCTTCTTCCAAGTCAGCAGTGCCGCCGGCGACCGCGATGACCGCGCGCTGATTGGAAGCACCAGCCGCCTTCCCGTCGATCGACTGCGTGTCGGCGCCCTGCCCGACATCAGGCTCGGCTGCCGACAAATCGTCCTCCGGCCGGACGTAACCCCGATCCACCGAGAGGCGTCCTTCGGAATCGATGCTGACGAAGACGCCGGCGCGGACGATATCGGCCGGACAGTACATCATCCGTCGCTCTTCGAACGCGACCCGTGCCGCCTCGATTTCGCCGAGACGGTGATCGACCTCGTCGGGCAACTCGTCGGCATCCTGATAATCGGATTCAAGCTTGGCTTGCTCCGCGTTGAGTGCGTCGATGGTGGCCTGCTCCTCCGGGGAGAGATCGACAGGTTTGCCCTCCAGCTCCCGCAGACGATCCGTGTGGCCGTAGGGGAACTCAACCGCGAGCGAAATCCACTTCCAGCCCTCGGCTGCAATCGTCTCGGCTTCGGCTTTGAGCTTTTCTGTCACGAGACGGTCGAGCAAAGCAACGTCCTGGAGCCAGCCACCATCATCGTGCTCGAACAGATCCCGCAAAACGCCGCCGCCAGCCTGCTCGTACGCATCCAGCCCAACGAACTGCACACGGCGATCGGACGCGCGCACGGTATTTTCCGTGAGCATTCGCCGGATTTGATAGGGCTCATCATAGCCGGATCGGCTGACGCTCTCCCAGACCTGCTCCTGCCTGACGTGATCGGCTGTAACAGAAAAGGCCATCAGTTGCTCGAGGGTCATGCCGTCTTCGGCATAGACCTCGTGCAGCTTTGGCGACACGGATGCCAGCCGGAGGCGTTGCTTCACGACGGCCGGTGTCACGAAGTGCCGAGCCGCGATATCCTCCTCGGACATGCCGGCGCCACTCAAGGTCTGGAATGCCCGGAACTGATCGAGCGGGTGCAGTCCTACCCGCTCGTCATTCTCTGCAAGAGAATCATCTTCAGCGATGCCACCCTCGCGCACGACACAAGGAACGGCCTGCGTCTTCGCCATGCGCTTCTGCTTTACGAGAAGCTCCAGCGCACGATAGCGCCGGCCGCCGGCCGGCACTTCGAACATGCCGGTCTCATTGCCTTCGGCGTCCATAACCGCCCGCACGTTGAGACTTTGCAGGAGCGTACGCTGCGCGATGCTTTCGGCGAGTTGCTCGATGGAAATGCCCGCCTTCACATGACGGACGTTGGACTGGCTCAGCACCAGCCTGTTGAACGGAATATCGCGTGAGGGGGACAGCGTGATCTTTTGGACAGCCTTCGTCATATCGAGTCTCCACGACGGGCAGCCGGGAGCCTCTCTCTCGGCCTCCAACCCGTCGCGAAAACCGCCGCTACCCTCTCACTCTCTTACCCGCGGTGAGCGAGAAGAGCCTCACGCCGCCTCCTGCTCCGCTCTCTCCGTAGTGATGTCGACAACCACTTCTGGCAGGAATCCAAGGAGATAATCCGCAACCTTGCCGGCTTGGGAAGCGGCCCGGACAATTGCACGATGGTCCTCGCGCAACACGTCAAGCCACGAGCCAATATAATCGGCGTGCCGCACCGTGGGCACTATACCGAGCGACGCGCAACCGAACGCAGACGCGATTTCCGCAATCAACTCCTCAAAGGCATACTTCCTGGTACCAAAGCTGCCTGACAGGTCACGGTTGAGACGTGACGGATGGCCGCTGGCATGCGCCAGCTCGTGGAGGGCCGTTCGATGCCAATTGATCGGTTCGAAATAGGCTTGCGGAGGCGGCACCTGCACATAATCGTCCGTCGGCGCATAAAAGGCGCGGTTGCCGCCGATCCGGAAGTCGATGCTGGTCGCCTTGATCAGAGCATCGACCGTCGGCTCGATCATGCCGGGTGGCGGTGGTGGCGCAGCGGTTACGATGTCCGAAGCCAGCCCGTCGCATTGATCGAGATTGAAAACGGTGAAGCGCTTCAAAAATGGAACAGCTTGTGCCTCCTCGCCGGTCTCGTGTGCGCGGCGCTTTTCGTCGACCGGCACAAAGCGGTCGGCGTAAACGACGGTCGTGCCGCGCTCACCCTTGCGGACGTGACCACCCAGCGATAGCGCTTGGCGGAATGTAAGCCAGCTCTGACCGGTGAATGCGCGTTCCGTGGCGGCGCCCCAGAGGATTAGAATATTTATGCCGCTATAACCCCGGCCGGTCGCCGCACTTTTCGGCATGGCCAAAGGCGCCTTCGCCGCCGCGCTGCCCCACGGCTGCACCCACGGCACTCGGCCAGCCTCCAGCTCGGCGATGATCTTGTTGGTGATGTCGTCATAAAGGCTTGTCCGGTCCTCACCGGTGCGCGCCCGAGGATGATGTCTGGACATCGCGGATCTCCGCGACGGGCGCCGCGAGCCTCTCTCGCAGCCTGTAACCCGTCACGGCAAAACCGCGCGACACTCTGACTCTCGCCTCTACCTGACAGAATGCGAAATCTGCGACGCAGCCCGCCTTCCATCGGGTGTTCATGGGAACTGCGTTGAGCTACCTAGGGCCGCAGGCCCGACCAGGCGTGCGCCTGCGGCGCATCGCCTCGATGGAAAATGGCACCCGGAGAGCGTGAGCATAGCGACCCGAAGGGGCACGCGGGTCCGAGTGCAGCGACGAGACCGGTTCAATAGCGGCACCCGGGAACGGGGCAGTGATAGCGATCGCCGCAGGCGAGCCCCTTTTCCGAGTGCCCCCGGCGAGGAGCTCCGCAGCTCTTGCGCGAGGGATTAAAGCCGGATGGCCGAGACGCAACGCGGCTCGGTTCACAAAAGCCCGGTGCGGCGGCAGCCGCACGCGCGCAAGCGGAAGAAGTCTGCTAATACTTGAATGGGGGACCTAGATTTCCTCGCGCGCATTCGTCTGCGCGTCATAGATCCTGATCTGAAGCATGGGAAAGCGCCTCTTTAGTTCTTCGCCACCTGCCCTGGCGCCGTCTCTGGTTGCAAATTCGGCTTTGAGCCGGCCGTCCACTTCAAGCGCGTAACCAGAGGCCGGCAATTCACGGGTGGCAGCAACCATTTCATTCCCATTGTGCAGTGAGGTGACTGGGAATGATGGGTAGCGTGAGTCGCCCAAACCGCGCCAGAGCCACCTGGCCAAGTTCGGTGATTGGCCAATGCACGTTGTGGATTGGCGCCTTGCCGGGATCGCATCAAGGATGGGCATTTGCATCGTCCGAACAGGCGGACGGCTTTCCACCTGCGCGGATGCATGCACGATAAAGCCACGGCTCCACGTAACTGCCCTTCCAGAGTCCTTGGCCGGTGCGCTCAGCCTCGCGCTGAGCTTCGCGATACCTGCCCTTCGAGTATTGCGGCCAATCCAACGCAAGACCGTTGCGTACAAGCCATTCACCGAGATCCCTACCCGCGACCGAGCAGGTCGCAACCGTGCGGCCATACGGGTCGAGGCTGACTGGAACACAATTGACGGGACGGCGGGCAATGAAGGCGTCAAGGTCGTTCGCGGCCTGCGCACCGCAACGATATTGTAAGCTGTCTTCGCCGCGGCACAGCTGGCTGCTCTCCGGTGCATCGATGCCCCAAAGCCGGATGCGCACTCCATGCATTTCCAGCGTGTCGCCGTCGATCACGCTGGCCTGTCCGACAAAATCATCTGCCAGCGCCACGCTCGACACAATGGCGAGAATCAGTGCGACAGCGGTTCGACGCATTCCAACGACCTTGTAGCTATTGCAAATCTCGCGGACTGGATTTCGGCCAGCTCTCAAATGGCTGCAGTGCCGGCAGGTTCTCGGGCGGCTCGGGAAAACGAAACTCTGTGCCGCACAGCCAACGTCCTTGAAGCGAGCCCAAAGCAGAATCGCGTCGATCTGCCAAGCGAATTCATGAACCTTCCAGACGCCGTCATTCTTTATATCTTGGCCGGTCGCGTTGAATGCCAGGCCGCTCAGCCGGCAAAAGCGCGTAAATTTCGTCCCGGCGCGCCTTGGGATGAGGCAAGGGCGCTACAGCGCCCTTTGCCGGACGAGGCGCTGGAAGTCGTCATGCGCGGCATGGACATGGAAGACAAGATTGCAGCGTGGCTGGTTTTGCACAGGGCGGCGGAACACGGGGAAAAGCACCTGCCCCGACGATTTGGAATCCCTGCCCTGTGTTAGCAGCCGGAACGAATCCTAGGCTGCAAGGATTCGTCCCTCGCGGAGGAGCGATCTTGATGCTGATGACCAAGGAGCGGCGGACGGCGATCCGCACGGTACGGGGGTGGGCGATAGCCGTGCTGCAGGAGGCAGGCGCGATCCGCGAGTGCGAGTACCACGGCTGGATGCAGGACCGCGCAGATCCGCACGCCCGTGAGCGGGCGTTCGAAATCGCCCGCCAGGATCCGCCGCCGGGCCTTTCGCCCGAGGCGGCCGCCGGCGCGATGACGAAGGTCCTGGACTCCTTCGGCGATACCTGCCCCGAATGCCCGCCCGAGGCCTAGAGCCCTTTCCCTTTCCGTTCCGATGGTATCGGAACGGGGCTCTAGAGTCATGTTTTGACGCGTTTTCTTTATGCGAACCGGTACCCACTTCGCTCGAAAACGCTCTAGGCAACGCGCCGGACAATCGGCGCCAGCAAAGATCAGCGCGCGAGACGCTTCTCGACCCGCTTCCGGCTGTTGCCGACCTTCTTGACAGCTTTCTTGACCGCTGACGCCGACCGCCCGGTCTTCTTGGATTCGTACCCCACTTCATACTTTTGCCCGCCGGCCACACGGGCCCGGTCCTGCTTGCGCCCGCGCGCCGTCTTCTTCTTCGCTGCCGCCATCGGCTCCTCCTGTCGGATTTGATGACAAACCAACGCAGCAAGGGATTCGCGGGTTCCGGAACGATTCTAACTGTGTCAGTTTGAATCAGCTGCTGCGTGGAGTGCTTGAGTGGCGTTTCAGCGTAAAAACCCCCCGGCCATCGGCGTCAAGACGCCGTTGCCCGGCTTCATCGAACCGGCCTTGGCGACCTTGATCGAGAGGGTACCGTCCGGCAGGCGTTGGATTCACGAAATCAAGTTTGACGGCTACCGGGTGCAGGTGCATCTGGCCAACGAGTCGGCCAGGATCTTTACCCGGCGCGGCCACGACTGGACCCACCGCTTCAAAAAGGTCGCCCACGATGCCTGGCGAATCAAGGCGAGCTCGGCCGTCATCGACGGCGAGATCGTCGTCCCCGCCGCCGACGGCAGCACCGATTTCTCAGTGCTGCAGAACGAGCTCAAGGGCAAGTCGACCAAGATCGTGCTGGTGGCGTTCGATCTGCTCTATCTGAACGGCCGTGATCTCCGGAAGCTGCCGCTCATTCAGCGCAAAGCCGAACTCAAGAAGATCCTGATCGGCACCGACGTCCAGTTCAGCGACGGCTTCGAGATCGAGGGACGCGAGATGTTCGCGCACGCCTGCAAACTCGGCCTGGAAGGTGTCGTCTCGAAGCTGCGAGACGGTCCCTATCCGAAGGGCCGTACAAGCGACTGGGTGAAGAAAACCTGCGTCCAGCGCGAGACGCTGACCATCGCCGGCTTCTCGCTCGACGAGGGAAAATGGGACGGCATCTATGTCGGCCGCCTCAAGGGCGACGATCTGGTCTATGCGGGCAAGGTCGACCACGGCTTTGACAAGACGTCCGCCGCTGACCTCCAGAAAAGACTGAAGCCGCTGATCCGCAAGACACAGCCGTACACCAAGCGGATCGCACACAAGGGCATCTGGGTCGAACCAAAGCTGCTCGCCGAGATCGAGTACCGCGCGAAGTCGGCCGAGGGAAAGGTCCGGCACCCGTTCTTCCGGGGCCTTCGGGAGGACCTGTGATGGATGCCTTCGATCGCTTCTGGCAGTGGGCGAACAAGCCGCTGGAAAGTCTAATGACACTGCCTGCTGACCTGCATCGGGCGGTCATGGAGCTCGCGCCCGAGGACAGGCGGGACCGGGGAAAAGTGAACCAGGCCGCGGCGCGTGTCGATCGCCGATGATGAATGCTCGGCGCGTCATGTGGCGCTCGCCTCCAGCGGCACATCAAGCCGGACGGTCACGCCCTTTAGCATGTTGGAGGCCACATCAATGCGTCCGTCGAGTTGAGCAAGCAGGCTCTTGATCACCTTGAAGCCCAGGCTTGCCCGGGGCTGGTCGATATCGAAATCCTTCGGAAGGCCTATTCCCCGGTCCGACACCTCCACGTGGAAGTCGGCGCCACGCCGCTCGCCCAAAACCTCGATTTCGCCGGGGCCGTCGGGGTAGGCATGCTTGGCGGCATTCGTCACAAGCTCATTGATCAGAAGGCCCAGCGGAATCGCCTGGTCGGCCGAAATCATCAGTTGGCCGAAGCTACAGCGAACCGTGTGGGGAACCGTCTCCTGCAGCTTCCGGCAGAGCTCGCCGGCGAAATCGGCGATATCGACGTATCCGATCCTGGCGCTGCGCCATAGGTGATCGTGGACCTGCGCGATCGTGGTGATGCGCGAAGCCGCGTCCTTGAGGGCATCCCGGACTTCCTCCGACTGTGCGCTGCGGCTCTGTACGCGCAGCAGCCCTACGACGGAGGCCAGGCTGTTCTTGACGCGGTGGCTCATCTCCCGCGTCAGCATGGCCTGGTGGTCAAGGGCCTGGCGGAGATCGGCGTCGGCATGCTGGCGCTCGATGGCGATGCCGAGCAGCCCGGCGAAACCGGCGAGGAAGTCCGCATCGGCAGGGTCGAATTGCCCGGGTTCGGGACTGTCGACCTCAAGGACTCCGAACGGCAGACGACCTTCGCCGCCGCGCGCGATCAGCACGTTAATGGCGCGCCGGATCCCATGATCCGATAGGAGCTTCGGCGTCCGAAACCGGGTTTCCTCCTGGAGGTGATTGGAAATCACCATCTGTCCGGTTTGGAACGCGTAGCCGGCGGGGGATTCGAGATCGACGCCAAGCGACACCTGGCCGATTACATCCGATCCCCAGCCGACGCCGGCACGCACCAGCAGCCGTTCGTCGTCGGGCATATATTCCAGGACCTTGGCGAACGGGGTTTCGAGGCTTTGGGCGCAGAGCTCGGTTGCGCGCTGCAGGATTTGCTCGATGTCGCGGGTCTGCAACGCGGAACGGCCGACCTCTCCCAACAGAGACTGCTGTCGCAGGCGATATGGAAGCTCCTGCCTGGTCGCGTCGGTCGCTTTGGCAGGGGCCGATATCGACTCTTTCCCGGATGGAGCTGGCATGAAAATCCTTCAGGCAAGAGGGTCGAGCACTCGGCGTTCCGAAACCTAGCACGATGCCGATGCGATCGCAGGGATTTGGGATTCTGGACCGGTCCAGCGCGGCCTTTCCCCTGCCCGTGGAACGATGCCACGCCGGCGCACTTAGGCTCGGCAAAGGAAGTGCTTTGGATGGCCTCAGCAGTCGGGCGGCCGGTCGTTCTCATCGTGGAAGACGAGTGGCTGCTCCGGACCAGCGGGGCGGAGATGGTCGCTGACGCTGGCTTCGAGGTGGTCGAAGCCGGCAACGCCGATGAGGCGATCGCCATCCTCGAAGCCCGAACCGATATCCGTATCGTCTTCACCGACATCCAGATGCCGGGATCGATGGACGGCCTCAGGCTTGCGCGGTTCGTGCGCGATAGATGGCCCCCGATCAAGCTCGTCGCCACATCGGGACGCGTGACCATCAGCGTGGGCGACCTTCCGGAAGGCGGAGTGTTCATTCCCAAGCCCTACACCGCCGCAACGATCGCCGAGGTCCTCGGGAGCTTGGCCGCGCCAGCCTGACGACCGTCAATCCTGACGGTCCACGGAGCCTTCACGTCCGCAGTTCGACGTCGCGTCCTGAGCGAGCGGAGTATCGCACGAAGATCCGGACCTACGTCACCGAGCACAAGATCCGTCCGGTCGACAGCCGCGAGAAGATCGTCGTCGACTCGCCTGTGACGTCACGTCGAGCTCGAAGCGGTGCCGACCAGATAGGGCTCCTCGCTCACCAAATACCGCTATGTCTTTTCCGGCGAGCCCGTCATGCCGGTGGATCCGAGAGCCGCACCGTCGTCTAAGAGGTGGAACGATTCCACCGTTTGCTGCGGAACAGGCGGCCCAAGAACTCGTCGCGCCGGCCGGCCCAAATCGACCGCGCCGCCGCAACGCACCGCGGATACGCCCACTGGCGACCCTCCTCGATCGGCTCGGTGATCTCAGGCCGCCGGCCAAGTCAGGCCCCGGTCAAACTCGCGTGTTCTATCCGGCTTGGGCGGCCGCAAGGATCCCTCCAGCAGCCGCCGGACCTGCGGCGATCGGAGGGGATCGTCGTTTCCGCGACAGCACCGTGCAACCGGCTGCGGCGGGCCGCCCAGCGTCTGCGCGAACCTAGCCGTCCATCGGCGCTCGAACCGGTTCACGACGTGGTGCGGCAATTTGATTTCTTCCATGGCGTCCCTCGCTAACTAGGCGGCCAAGGCCCTGGACGTCGAACACAGACGGTTCGGCTTGCCGCCAGGCGGATTGCGGGGACCGCCATCGAGTTCGCACAGGGCCTCGAGAATCTCGTCGATGGAGACGGGCGCCTTGAGGCCGGCTGGTGCCCGCAAGGCGGGGCACGAAGCGATCGCCGATGCGTCCGATGCCCAGGATGCCAGAATAGCGCGCTTCTCCGAAACCGACAGTGAAGGATGCGCCAGGACGTCCTTCGGATGATCGAAGACCGTGCCGGGATGCAGCAGCGCGTTGATGTCGAACACGTTGTCGTGGAAAGCGGTCGTCGGCCGCATGTTCTCCTCCATTCCTAGACGATGTCCGCCGCGCGTCGGTCGACGCGCGGCACACTCCTGCAGTGGATGAATCAGGCCGCCTTGGCCTCGATCTGACGGACGTCGTCGGCAGTTGATGCGCCGTTAATGGCGATCCGCCGCGGCTTCATGGCTTCGGGGATTTCCCGGACCAGTTCGATCTTGAGCAAGCCGTTGTCGAAGCTCGCGCCCTTCACCTGGACATAATCCGCCAGGTTGAACTGCCGCTTGAAGTGACGGGTCGAGATCCCCCGGTAGAGGAACTCACGCTCAGTTTTTTCGGTTTTGCCGCCTTCGATCGTCACCACGTTCTGTTCGGCTGTGATCGAAACCTCGTCGGGCGAGAAACCCGCAACCGCCAGCGTGATCTGGTAGCGGTCGTCGGCCAGGCGTTCGATGTTATAGGGCGGGTAACCTTCTTCCGCGGCCCGCTGGGCCGTCTCGGCGAGGTCGAACAGGCGATCGAAACCGATGGTCGATCGGAACAGGGGAGAGAAGTCATAAGTGCGCATAGCCAAATCCTCCAAGGAGCAAGATGGGTATGAGGCACCGGACACGACCGGTGCCCGTCTCGATCCCGAGGCCCAGAAGGCACCGCGGGAGCCACCTCCAAGGTGACGCCAAATGAATTAGCAAAACGAGTTTTGGTTTCAAGGGCCGGAACGAAAAAATTTCGAAGATGCGGGTCGGGCCGGCGCCAGGGTCGTTAGGCAGTCGGGTCGTCTCCTCCAGCGGCTTCGACGTGGGACGCAGTACGATCACCGCCGAAGCTTGCCCACCAACCGTTGCCCGCCGCCATCAGTCTCGGGCTCGCCGGAGAACTTTTTCGAGCCGACGTCTCTCCTTGTCCCAGCGGGTGTCCTCGGCCTGCGAACTTCTTTCGAGAGCCTCCATCTGGGCTTGGATGCTCTCCGCCTTCTCGGCGTGCTCCCGCGCGGCTTCGTCCAACGCCGCCTGTGCCTTGTCGACGGACGCCCGCCGTCGTTCACGCTCCTTCTCCCTGGCGGCCTCTTCCTTTGCCCGTTCGCGATCGCGGCGCTTCTGCTCGCGTTCGTACGCGAGTGCCGCCTTCCGCTCCGCCGCTTTGTCGGCGGGCCGCGATGAACTCCTCTTCGGTTTGTGGGCTTTCGACTTGCGGGTGACCTTGGCCGGTTTGTCGGCGTCGTCCAGATCGGTGGGCAGGTCGGCATGCTCGCCGAAAGGGCCGTCGGATCCGACGGGGCGCTTGAGAACGACGCCCGGCTTCGCCATGGTGGCGGCGACGACATCCGGATCGTGGCTTTCCCTGGCCGCGCCCTGATGGAAGAGGTTGCTGTCAGCGCCCCACGCCTGCAGCGCCGCCTTCATCGAAGGAGCGGCGATTGCCTGATCGAAGAAGCCCAGCGAAGTCTGATAGGTTTTCAGTTTCCTGGCCATCTGTCTGATCCGCCCTCCCCGATCAATCGTCGACGTCGCGCGCCACGGCTTCTGCGGAACATGACGCGGCCTCGTAGCGTTCCCTAATCCTTGAAGGACGTCCATGCATTTCGCAACGCGCTCTTAAAGGATTGGCCCCGAATGAGCCGGACGTCCACCCTGCCCATGCGCCTGCAGCCGATGCTCGCTACGCTCACCGACGCTCCGTTCGACGATCCCGGCTGGGTTTTCGAGGATAAGTACGACGGCTTCCGGATGATCGCGGAAATCCGGCGGGGCAAGGTTGCCCTCTACAGCCGCAACGGCAAGATCATCAGCCGCGGCTATATCGAGGTCGCCAACGCGCTGGAGGGCGTGAGGGGCGACGCCGTGATAGACGGCGAGCTCGTTGCGATCGGAAAGGATGGCGTCTCGCATTTCCAGCTGCTTCAAAACGCGCTGCGCCATGAAGCGAAGCTCCTGTATTGCGCCTTCGATCTCATGTTTGAGAACGCAGAGGACTTGCGCAAGCGGCCTCTCCTCGAGCGCAAGAAGCGGCTGAAGGCAATTCTGCCGCGCGACAAGCTGATCGCCTTTAGCGCTCACCGTAAAGGGAACGGCACGAAATTCTTCGCCGAGGTCGACCGTAGAGGTCTCGAAGGCATTATGGCGAAGCGCGCCGACAGCGCGTATGCGTCCGGAAGCCGAACGGCGGATTGGCTGAAGATCAAGACGGCAAAGCGACAGGAAGTGGTGATCGCGGGCTTCACGGCGCCCAGGCGCACCAGGCCGTTCTTCGGCGCCCTGGTCCTCGCCGTGCGCGAAGATGACGCTTGGCGCTACATCGGTCATGTCGGCACTGGCTTCAGCCACAAGGTCCTGGAAGACATCCATGCCAAGCTCATGAAGCTGACGGCCTCAAAATCACCGTTCCCTGCCAAAGTGAAGGATGAGGCCGCGACGACCTGGGTCAGGCCCTCGCTGGTGGCCGAGGTCAAATTTGCGGAGTGGACGAGCAAGGGCGAACTGCGCCAGCCCGTCTACCTCGGGCTCAGGTCCGACAAGCGGGCAATGGATGTCGTGCGCGAGCGAGAGCGTGCTCGCAAATAGCGCTTCCCTTCGGGCCTAACCGGCAAACTGAACGAATTGATGCATTCGCCTCCTCCGCTGTGAATTCCCTCCGCGGCCGTATGTTCAGTCCCCTCCAAGGTCGTGGATTTCCGGTCGCACGCCCTCACGCGTGACTTCGAGCGTCGCAAGCGTGATCGGCAGCTTGAAGCGCCGCGGTCCCGCGCTGCCGGGATTGAGGTAGAGAACGCCACCGACCGTGTCGATCTTCGGCACGTGGGTATGCCCGGAGACGATGACGCCGATGCCCGCGCAGGGATCGACCTGCAGCGTCTTCAAATCGTGCAGAACGTAGATCGACTTTCCCGCCAGGCGCACGAGTTGCGTGTCGGGATATTGGCGGGCCCACTCGCCACTGTCCACGTTTCCACGGATGGCGGTGACGGGCGCGATCCGGCGAAGCGCGTCGACGATCTCGGGCCGCCCAATGTCGCCTGCATGGATGATGTGATCGACACCCGTCAGGTCTCGTTCCGCCTTGGGCCTCAACAGGCCGTGCGTGTCCGAAATGATTCCGATCCTGAACGTCATTTCCCGTCGCTCTCCGCCGCGATCGCCAAAAGACGATCGAGTAGCTCTACCTGCCCGGACAGCATCTTGGTCCGTGCGAACTCGATATCAAACCATTCCGCGCGGTCGACTTCGGGAAAGCTCTGCCGTCGACCGCTTCGGGGCGGCCATTCGATATCGAAGGTATTGCTGGTCAGCGCCGCCGGATCAAAATGGCCCTTGCCGGCGAATGCGATGACGCGCTTGCCTCCTCGCTGTCGGATCTCCCCCAGCGGCTCGAGTGGACCAATCGAAGCGCTCGGGCCGAGCTCCTCGGCAAACTCGCGCAGCGCGACCTGGTCCGGAGCATCCGCGGCATCGATTTCGCCCTTCGGAATGGACCAGGCGCCGTCATCCTTCTTGCGCCAGAACGGACCGCCGGGATGAACGAGCAGAACCTCGAGTCCGCGAGCGCCCTTGCGGTAGGCGAGAATGCCCGCACTCAACATCGATCTCCTGGAAGTCTTTTTCAGCTCAGCCATATCGCTCCCTGCCGCCGACGACGAAGCAACGGCCGTCTGGCGTCACTGGATGCTTAACGACACGCTAGGCCGACTTCCGCTGCGGTTTGGCCGCCGGCTTCTTCGCCGCGGCCTCCTTGGCCGGTTTCTTGCCGGCGATCGGCATCAGCATTTCCTTCTGCCCGGCCGCCACCTTGCGCGGCTTTTTGCCTGGTCTCTTGGGCGCCTCTGTCGCGGCTGCCCCCTCTCTTCCGATGCTCTTGCGCAGCGCGTCCATTAGATCGACGACGTTCTCGCCTCGAGGGCGCGCCTTCGCGGTGATCGGTTTTCCGGCGCGTTTCTGGTTGATGAGATCGATGAGGGCGGTTTCGTACTGGTCTTCGAACTTGTCAGGCTCGAAATGTCCCGCCTTCTGGTTGACGATGTGCTTGGCGAGATCAAGCATGTCCTTGGTGACTTTGACGTCCTGGATATCGTCGAAATACTCCTTCGGATCGCGGACTTCATAGGGATAGCGGAGCAGCGTCCCCATCAGCCCCTTGTCGAGCGGCTCCAGCGCGATGATGTGTTCGCGATTGGTCAGCACCACCCGACCGATCGCGACCTTGTTCATCTCGCGGATCGTTTCGCGAATGACCGCGAAGGCATCGTGCCCAACTTTGCCGTCAGGGCGCAGATAATAAGGACGGATGAGATATCGCGGATCGATCTCGCTGCGGTCGACGAATTCGTCGATCTCGATGGTTCGCGTGGATTCCAGCGCGACGTTCTCGAGTTCCTCCTTCGTCACCTCGATGAATGTGTCGGTGTCGACCTTGTAGCCCTTGACGATATCCTCGTTGTCGACCTCCTCGCCAGTATCAGCGTCCACCTTGGCGTACTTGATGCGGTGGCCGGTCTTCCGGTTGAGCTGATTGAAGGAGACTTTTTCGGATTCCGATGTGGCCGGATAGAGCGCTACCGGACAGGTGACGAGCGAAAGACGCAGGAAGCCTTTCCAGTTAGCGCGCGGGGCCATGGCGGGGAACTCCGATACTGATGCCGGATTCAAGACGAACGGCCCGGCTTGGTTCCGACATCTCGCCCTGTCCAACATGATGGTTTTTTCTTCGGCGCGGGCTCGGGCGGACTCGACTTTTGTTCTCTTTATGTTCTAATTCGAAAATGACCGACCGACCCGCGAGCTGGCGCATGCCGACCCCGAAGCAGATGGAAAAACTGGCCGCTGACGCCGCCCGCAGGCCGGCTCCCCCCCGCTGCGGCTCCAGATGCGCCGCTCCCTGCCGAATACTGGGAATCGGTACTCAAAGACCCTCGCGCCGGCATGGCCGAGGCCGAGATGCGGCAGCGACGTCTTTCGGAAATTCAGCGCCACGTCCTGCGCATCTCCTGCCGCCGCTGCGAGCGAACCGTGGAAATCCAGACCGCGGATGCAGTCCGATTGTATGGCGGCAACGCGATCTGGAAGGACGTCGCGCAGCGGCTGCTCGACAACACCTGCCTGCAGCGCACTGGCAGGCATGAAGAAGACGGGTGCTGGCCGGCGTTCGAGACGCCCTAACTCGCTCCGGATCGCCGATCCAATCTCTGTGCGCTGGATGTGCGGATGGCCCCGAAGTATCACCCTACGCCATTGTCGGGCGGCGACCGAAAGGCTCTGGCGAAAGAGCTCGGCAAGGCGCGCGCGATGGCCAACATCCTGGCCGCCCAATCGGCCGAGATGCGGGCCAAAGGCGAGGTGATGATCCAGCAGGCCGACCGGCTTCTTTGCGAAAGCTGGAACGAGCGGATGTGGAGTGACGGCGAACCGATCGATCCGTCGCCGACCATCGATCAAGCCGTGAACGGAGGCTTCCCCTGGCTGGAGATCCGCTGCGCGCGCTGCAAGACACCGAGCGACGTCGACCTCGCGGCAATGAAGCACCCACCGACCACCTTCGTGCACGATCTCGCTAGCCGGCTGCGCTGCCGCAAATGCGCCAAGGCGGGCCGGCGTCCATCCGCGACTCTGCTACAATTGGCCTGGCAGCCGCGCCATCCTCGAACCGAAGCCTGACAGATGTGCTGGTGTGGACGGCCTCTCATCCCCACGGTTCTATGGCGCTCTCGGCGTCACAGCTAGATGAGAGGAAAGTCTGATGAATCTTCCTGTTCGAATCGGCATGGATACTTCTAAGTCGGTTTTCCAGCTTCACGGTGTTGACGAGAACGAGGTGGTGGTTGTCCGTCCCCAGTTCCGGCGAGCCGAGATGATCCGCTACTTCGAGCGGCTTCCACCGGTTCTCGTCGCCATCGAGCCCTGCGGCAGCTCGCATCATTGGGCGCGCCTGCTGCAGTCGTTCGGTCACGAGGTGAAGCTGATCCCACCTCAGTACGTGAAGGCTTACGTAAAGCGCGGTAAGAACGACGCGGCCGACGCCGAGGCATTGTGCGAGGCGGTCACCCGGCCGAGTATGCGGTTTGTACCGGTGAAGTCGAAGGAACGGCAAGCGGCCTGCATGTTGATGACCGTGCGGGAACGCTTGGTCAGCGTGAAGTCGCAGCTCTCCAATGCTTTTAGGAGCTATGCAGCTGAGTTTGGCATCGTCGGCCCCGCCGGCCGGCAGAACGTCACGGCACTCATCAAGCGGGTGCTCGAGGATGACAGCTTGCCGGAAATGGCGCGAGACCTCTTTCGCCTTCAGGCGGAAGAGTATGCCGCGGTCCAAGCTCGTCTGGCAAAGATTGAGGCCAAGCTGATGATGTGGCACCGCGAGGATGACGTCAGCAGGCGTATTGCGACGATTCCCGGCGTCGGTCCGATTGGGTCTTCCATGCTAAGCATGAAGGCACCGCCGCCAGAGACGTTCAGATCAGGCCGTGACTTTGCGGCTTGGCTCGGACTGACGCCCAAGGATCATTCAACTGGAGGCCGGCAAAGACATGGCGGCATCACAAAGGCCGGAGATTCAGCGCTCCGATCGACGTTAATCGTCGGTGCGACCGCGCTGCTGAGGCATATCCGAAAGGGTCGTCATAAGCCCACACCCTGGCTCGCTTCGCTGCTGGAGCGAAAACCGCCGAAGTTGGTCGCGGTGGCCTTAGCCAATAAGTTCGCCCGTATCGCCTGGCGCTTGATGATATCGGGCGGAGTATACAACCGGCCGGTAGCCGCTATGCCTATTTGATCTGAAATCGGCGCCGCGAGCAAGGTTGCTCAGCGGATAGCCCACGAACTTGCAGGACGCAGTAGATGGAAGGACCGATCGGTCGATACGCGCGAGCTTCCGTAGATTACACTGGCATCATCGATGTCGCCTATGTGCTTGGAGCGTGCGTAGCGAACACCATCTCGGCCAGCGGACCTTGTCCGCGCAAACAGGCCGGACATCTGATAGCAAGCGATCAGGTCAGAAGTCTGCTAACATCCTGACAAGTGGGGGGCCGTCCACATCTGCAATCTCTATTCGATCACGACAAACCAGGCCGCCATCAGCGCGCTGTTCCGCGTCGTGAACCGATACGTTGGCAATTTGGCACCGATGCCGGGGGTGTTTCCGGATTACAAGGCGCCGATCGTGCGCAACGGGGCCGAGGGCCGCGAACTCGCGACGGCGCGGTGGGGCATGCCCTCGTCATCGAAGGCGTTGATGGATGCCACCAAGAAACGCGCCGAAAAGCTGCAGGCCAAGGGCAAGCCTGTCGATTTCAAGGAGCTGCTGCGGATGGAGCCGGACGGCGGCACGACTAACATCCGCAACGTAAAGAGCAAGCACTGGACGCGATGGCTGGGGACCGGAAACCGCTGCATGGTGCCGTTCAACTCGTTCAGCGAGTTCAACAAGGCCGAGGGCGGTGATATCTGGTTCGCGCTCGATGAGACCCGTCCCCTCGCCTGCTTCGCCGGCATCTGGACCAACTGGACGTCTGTTCGGAAGGTCAAGGAAGGCGAGACGACTAACGACCTCTACGCGTTCCTCACGACAGAGCCGAATGCCGACGTTGGTGCCATCCACCCCAAGGCGATGCCCGTAATCCTGACGACGCCGGACGAAGTCGAGACCTGGATGGCGGCCCCTCTGGACGAGGCCCTGGAGCTGCAACGGCCGCTTCCGGATGGGTCGCTCCGGATCGTTGCCCGCGGCGTCAAGGAAGATCCGGCCGGGCCGGCGGCGTGACCGACGAAGACGACGATCAGAGGACGGCCCGTCGCGCCAGCGTAAGATCATCCACGTCGACGACATGCATGCCTTGAGAATGTCGGCCGCGATCTGATCCGGACCTAAGCGAGTGCCTGATCCCGCAAGTCAGGGGCTGGGCACGGTTATGCTATGCGCGAACTGCGCCAGATCTGCGGGGCGCGCAAAGCTTTCGGTCAGGAACTGGAGTACCCTCACATTGAGCTTTAGCGCCCAGTCACGCACCGGATCGGTAAAGGCCTTGTCCTCGTCGCGCGGCACACCCTCCAGCTTCACATCGAGCTGGATATGCACTTTGTTGCGGTACTCACGCAATTTATCCAACTCGTCGTAGATGTCGGCACCGGCCTTATCGAGAATCTTGTATTTCTTCATCACGTCGATGATCGCCTTGAAGCGTTCGACTTTCTTACCCTCGATTTCCGCTCGGTCCTCCTCGTAAATGTTCGGCACACCCTCGCGGTTGAAATTCTGCGCACGGTAAATGATCTCCCAGAGCGCCGCTTCGGCAATTGCACCCGCCTGTAAGAGCATCAGCTTGTTGAACGTGCTGCCGGACTCCGCGAGCTTGCAGAGTAGGCCGGCGTTGTAGACCATGTTGTCGCCGACCTTGAAGTCACCAATAAAGCGGCAGCTGATTGTCTCGGTTTTCATGGATATCTCCTTAGCACAGGATGCGTCAGCTTTGTAGCCAGCCGGGCTCTACTCGCTTGCGCTCACTGCGCAAGCCGTTGCCGGCCACGCCGGAACGTTGTCGCGGCCATAAGGTGACGATCTCTCGCGCCAGGCTTAGCAAGGAGCCAGTCGAGATGGGGCGCTTCTACGGGCCTCCACCGCGAGCATGCGCGCGCTTGCTATATAGTGATGCTAGCGCGGCGATCCAAGCTATTCGTAGGGCAATTCGCCGAAGAGACCGATCATGAGGTCACCGTCGAGTTGCGCAAACGGAATATCGACGTAGTGATCCGGGTGCCGTGGTTTGGCTCTGCCGTCATTCGGTCCGTTCCTGGTGTGCCCGCGCACCTGCTCGCCGCTTTCCTTGATATAAGGCAAAATGACCAATCGCCCGTGGTTGATCGAGCGGATTGTGCCATCCTTCCACAAGGTGCTTCCCTCGGACTCTTTAGTGGACGTGGTCTGTTTGACCTGCCAACCGATGCCGCCATCTTCTTCGTACCAGAAGACGATGCCGTTCGAGACCAGCACCTTTTGACCATTGGCCAACGCTTCCGCCAGCATACGCTGCACGCTTGCGAGTTGCAGCAGCAGGTTGGCGCGGGGCAACAAGATCTGACGAAACTTGGCCTTGGTCTTTCCCCAATGGTCGTCGGCGCCGTAGCCGAAGCCGTTGGCGATTCGTGCTCGCATGGCCTTTGCCGCGGATCGCTCACCGGCGATGTAAGGCTTGGACCATTTACTGTCGTGCGAGAGGTAAAGAATGGAACGGTGCCAACTGCGATTCGTCTCCCGGACAGTCACGATCACGACCGTCAGATAGGGCATGTCGGAAAGCTGTTCGCTCAATTGCTGACGGAAAGGAGCCGACTCCGCAGGCAGCACGATTGCGGAAGGGTCTGGTCGCGGATCATTGGCGTGCCGGCGGCGTGCCTCGGCGAGCATAAGCCCCTCTTCGTCGCGAAGGCGCTCGCTGGATTGCAGGTTCTTCGCGACCTTAAGCTGGAGCGAACGTTTCCTCACGGAATCCATCTCGCGCGCTGCGAGCGCGTCGTGGAGCGTCTGATTGAGCGTGGCGGCAGCGGATAGTGCGGTCTCGCGATCCGGATAGACGTCGCCGCGCACGCGTCCATTGTCGGTCGGCACCCTGCGGTGACGCCAGACCGGAGCCTTGTCACCGTGCTCCACCAGTTCCTGCATCAGCCAGTTGTCGAACAGTGGGCGGTAGTACGGCCACACCGCCAGTGCGGCATCAAAATCTCGGGCGTTGTCTCCCCATTTCATCGCATGCCCTCAAGATCAATCAGCTTTAGTTCGCCCTGTTCGGTCGGGTCTGCGACACGGCGTTGGTGGAAGTGAAGCGCGGCGCGGCGAAACAGGATCGGACCGACGTCGGTATCGCATAAGGATCCGTGACGAAGGTGGCAAACGACTCATTCCACTCCCTGCTCAACCTTGGAGCCGGACACGAGCGCGCAGCCGCTCATACAATTGCACTTCTGCTTGATGGGTCAGCTCCACCACGATTGCAAAGCGTTGTTGCGTTTCAAACGTTCCCGCCCAGCCGCCATCGCAACGCACGATTAGATAATAATTGTCGCCATAGGCTTCGGTGCCACGCGTAAACGTTACGCTCGCAGTTTGCAGAGTTCCGCGTTCACGCTCCCGCGGGCCCGGCTTCAGGTCGCAGTCGAAACGATTATCGATATCCGGCTGACGCCCCTCCTCCTGGGTTCTCCGTCGGAAGTGCTCGAAGATCAGATCGGGACCACATCCTCGCACGAGACGAAAATTCATGCCAATTCCGGCATAGTCGGCGCGGGTGTGACGAACTGGGGGATCGAAGGCAAGCGTCACGCGGATGCTGCGACGACCGCCGCTCTGGAACAGCTCGGGAATCGGCAACTGATAGACCGCAAAGTGGTCGAGCGCCAATTCATCCTCGGCGTACAGCACGACGCGATGATCATCCGAATATGCTGCTCGCCCTGAATCAACTGCGCCATGGCCGCAGATTGAACGCATGGCATCGTCACCGAGGGTTTGAAGCCTTAGCTGAGCCTCATCCGGAATGCGCGCCGCGCCTGCAAGCAACGCACGGACAAGGTTTGCAGATGCGCGGGGAAAGCGCGCAAGAATCTGAGCGGCTTTGTGGGCAACGCGAGGGGCCGCATAGGACGTGCCAGACCCCGCCGTAAACAACCGGTCAAGAAACAGATGATGGAGCGTGAGAACACCGGCGGTCGGCAAGTCTTCGCCCCGCCGCAGCCGCCCTACTGCGGGATCGAATACCATTGTGCCACCGACATCGACTAGATCCGGCTTGATGGAACCGCCGATGCCGGGCCCTATCCTCGTAAAGGGCGCAGGCTCGAACGCACGCGTAATGGGTCGGATATGAACGTGCTCGACAAGATCGGGCCCAAGACCCTCGCCGTGCGCCAACGCGCCGACCGTGAGAACGTTCATGGCGCCCGCAGGCTCACACAGACGGTTGGTCGGCTCGAGCAGATAGCCGGGATACTCCGTGACGGCTTGTTCCAGGCGGTTGCCGCTGCGGGGCGCGCGATTGCCGGCCGACACGATGATGACGGAATCGAGTTCGCGGGCGAGTTCATCGAGCGTCGCGGCCCAAGGCCCAACCTTGCCTCCGTCATAGGTGCGCTTGGGATCACCGAGCGCGACGACAAATAGCCGACAACCGAAACGCTGATTGAGAGTGGTCAGGGCTTCGCGCATCTGGGAGGGAACAAGACGACGCTCGTCGAACTGACCACGTTCGTTCACGACCTTGGCCGAAGCAATGCGCCCCGCACGTACCAACGCACCAACAGCAATCTGATCGCGCAGATCGCCAAATAGCGACACGCCGGCAACGCGCGTGCCGTGACCCCAATCGTCGGCCGTGCCGAGCCTTTCCGGCACGCCGATCGCACCGACGATGGCACCCGCCAGCAACGGATGATCGTTGACGCCGCTGTCGATGATACCAATGACCGGCGCGTCGTTGCCAAGATCGTCCATCTCCGGCAAATCGGCGATCGTCAGCTCAAACGCCTCGCCGGTGGCGATATCAGGTTCAGGCGGCAGATCGAGATCGGCGACGTCTTCGACCGTGAGAAGCGTTTGTATCACGCTGCCCGACATGCGCGCGCGCAGCATCGTAATCGATGGGCCAACATAGCGGTCAAGCACTTCGCCGCCCCGCGCATCAATGTACTCTGCAATTTGCTCAAGCTTTCGAGTACGGAGTTCACGCCGGCCAATGTCCCATAGCTCGAGATCGAGGACGAAGATTCGGTCCGCATCGAAGTTCTCGGGCACCGTCAGGCCTTCTTCGCGCAATCGCAGCCCAATACGGTCGCGGGGCCCAACGGCGCCGATCTCTTCGATGCGGGTGATGAAGCCGTTGTAGGACGGGGCAGCTTGTCCTGGCGGGGTTCCCTGCGCATAGGCTTGCAGGCGATCACGGAAACTCTGGAGATCGTCATTCGATGCGAAGAGGATCAGGGTTTTGTCTTCATCGCTGGCGAGAAGTGTCAGTCCAAGCCGCTCCCAGTCTTCCTCCATCGTCATTCCGGTCATGCGGACCCGCAAAATGAGCGACGGGTCGATGAACTCCGGGCGGCGACGGCGTTGCTGCTCTGCGATCGCGGTGTCGAGCTCAGCGCGAAGCTTCCGGCTATGTCCGCCGACGTCTCGTTGAGGGGCAGCACCTCCTCCCCCATGCTTCCGCCGTTCGAGACGCTCGGGAAGCCGCAGGAGCTGGAGGTGGTCGTAGCGCGGCACGCCGGATTAGTCTTCCAAATGCTGCAGGCGTGCGGTGCCGGATCGCCGTCGGATCTCATCGGCGACAGCGTGACGGAAGTCCAGTTCACGGACTTCTTTGCGGCGCTCGATCACTGCGGCCTTGATCGCTTGCACACAAATGCGTTCAATCTCGGCGAAAGAATAGCCTTCCAGCGAACCGACGTGGGACGTCGGATCGAAAGCTGTTTTGATATTCTTGAATTTCAGCGCCAAGAAATGCTCAGTCATCTCCCGGTCAGGCTTTTCGAACCAGATGACCTCGTCGAAGCGACGCCAGACCGCAGGGTCGAGAGACTGGTCGAGATTGGTCGCTGCGACCAAAAAGCCCTTCGGCTTGATCCGGTCGATGAAGATCAAAAGGCTGTTGACCACGCGCCGCAGCTCGTTGTGCTCGCTCGTATCGTCGCGCGAGCGCGCCAGGGCATCGAATTCGTCGAGAAAAAGGACGCAGGGCTGCTTGCGCGCGAACTCGAAAATCTTGCGAACGTTGGTCGCGGTTTCGCCGAGATAAGACGAGATCAGGCGGTCGATCTTGACCACGAACAACGGAAGCCCGAGCTCACCCGCGAAGATCTCGGTACAAAGAGTCTTTCCGCAGCCCGGAGGTCCACAGAACAGCAGCTTCGATCGCACCGGCAGTCCGCTGCGGCGGATGTCATCGGCGCGGCGAAATTCCTGGATCAGTCCGGAAAAAATCCGGATGTTGGCCTTGCTGAGAACGATGTCGCTCTTGGTATGCTCCGGCTCGACACGCTCGACGAAGTCGTTGGCCGCATCCGGGAACGGAATGAGTGGCGCCAGCGCCCGCGGGGGTGGCGCGCGATTCGAGGCATGGTCGAGGGTCTGGCGGAGCGACCGCGCCAGAACGCGGTTGTTCTTCTGCTCCTCCTCCAGAATGATCTGTTCGGCGACCGCCCGGAACTCGTCGTCCCGGCCGTAACTCGCCAACAGCTTTTTCATCAACTCGCCGCGAGCCATTAGCGGTCCACTCATCTATTCTGGCGACAAACATAGTTTGGATCGTCGGTGCCCACCATGCCTTTCAGCTGTTAAAGTCACGTCAACCACAGCCAGGTGCAGGCACCAACGGCGGCGGTTCGGCCGGGTGGCCCTAGCGAGCCCCGACGATCCGAGCCCTGACGCGGCAAGTACAGATGCTTATACAGTGAGTCCGCGCCAATTGCGAACAAAACAGGAATGAACGATCGTCAGCTCGGGCCGTCGGGGATTGGAATTCGTGTGCCCGCCTCCCCTTGATTGGGCGCGGAGCTGGATTGGGCTGGGTGAAGGCGCCATAGACCTCGTTCAGTTTTCGCGACACGATCACTAATTGCTTCGCGAGGTCCGGAGCCGGTTCGGTTCGCCGGATGAGCGCAGACCAGAACGCAGTCTACTCCGGACTCGCCGCGTAGCAAGGATCGACAAACATCCGGCGATGCTTGCCCTTGATCTCATCGAGAGAATAGCCGCCTCGACCGGGAATTCGCTGGGTCTCGTTTTAATACGACAAGACCGACGCGAGAAATGTCCGCTAAGCTGCCTGAGCCGACACGGTCTCCAATGAAACAAACAGGACACCGCGTTCTTTTTCGCCTGCCTGATAGGTTAACTCATCTCCTGGCGAGCCCTGCGACAGCGCCTGTCCAAGTGGCGAGGACAACATCAGATAGCCATTGATCGGATCATCCGCGATATCGCTTATTGTGAGAAATTCCGGGCGCGACGGTTCCACGTCGAGATACCGGATGACGATGCGGTCGCCCGGAGCTAATCGGTACTCCGGTTCAGCGTCATTCGATGTGGGACCGAGTTCATCTCGCAAGGCTGCTACCGAGATCGTCCCGTCTACCTGCGTCGCTGCAAAATCGCCTGACCTTTCTGCAGCAGGCGAAATGACGCGATGCTCGGAATAGCTTCGATTGACCGGTTCGAGTCCAATCGGCCTAATCTGCATACGATCGAGCGTCTGAATTAGATCGTCCATAACGCCTTGCTGATCGATCTGGTAATTGGAACCGAAGCAGCGCCAAAAGCTCCAACCTACGCGCTCCAGGATGCGCTGCCGGCGCATGTCGTCCGCCCAACGCTCCGGGCCGTGATACCTGTCGCCGTCGCATTCGACGGCAAGGCGCCTTCCCCCTTCTCCCTCGACTACCATATCGATGGAAAACCCCACAGAACCCACTTGCGGAATAACGCGGTATCCCCGTTCGACAAGTGCCATAAACACAGTCCGCTCGAATTCAGACTGGCAGAGATCAATGAGGTCCAAGCTAGGATTAACGACGTTTGGCATCGGCTCGCGGAAGTGTCCGATCACCTTTGATTTTAGATCTTTTGGATTTAGCTCTTCCTCTTTCACGGACCGCACAAGCACCATCCGATCCCGTGCCCGCGACAATGCTACATTGAATCGCTGTTGATACTGAATGGATGTCTGCGACTGTTTGCGGGCACGATCGGCAATCATTGAAATGAAGACGATGTCGCGCTCGTCTCCCTGGAGGGATGCACTGTCGCCGCACACAACGCGATGACGCATCATGGCGGTTTCGCCGATGCGCTCCATCAAAAGTTTCTGAACATGCAGAGCCTGATCGGCACCGACAAGGGATATCACTCCGATTGACCGCGCTGGGCCTTCGACCCTCGACGCTTGCTCGACGATCGTGGCAATCTCCTCGACGATGACCTCTGCCTCGCGCGGGTTAACCTTGGACTTTCCTCGACGCTGCCCATCCTCAACGTAGATATCGACCAACGGCGGGTCCAACCGCTCGCTCGGCTTTGGAATACGAAGCGGCACCAAGTCTTGATTATAAAACTGCATCGAAAAACGTATGATGGGCTCCACGCATCGAAAATGCTCCTTAAGCATCACGAACTTCGCCGGAAACATCACGCGTGCAAGATCATAAATCGAAGCCCCTGGTTCAACTTCTGCGCGGAAAGGAAATTCGCTAAGGAAGTTCTGTCGCAGACGCGCGATGTTCGCGATCGACAGGAAAGCCGAGCTGGGACTGATCTGGCGGTCGTCACCGACAACGAGCACCTTTTTGCCACGTAAGAGCGCTGGCAATTCGCGCGCATCGGACTGCGACGCTTCATCCAGGATCACGAGATCAAAACTGGCAAGCGTGGCGGGCAGCTGCTCGGAGACGCGCCAGGTAGGCATAATCCAGCAAGGTACCGCCTCGTAGCAATTTTCCATCGCCAGACGTGCGTTCTGACGATGCAGTACGGCCCTTTGCCCGGTCCCGGCCCCCAAACGCCGGATAATGTTGGCAAAACCTTGAAGGGCGGATTTGGCGGATCCCTTCATTGTAGCGGCAAGATTGAAGAAGGTTCTTTCCTTCACGAGCGCGGCGAACCCCTCGCGAAGAGCCTTTTCTATTTCCAACCGCTCCTGGTGCAACTGGGCCAGATGACTGCTGGCCCCGATCTTTTCGAGGTAGGTCAGCCGTGCCGCCCACTCCCATGCTTCCCGCCAGTCGCTGGGGGCCGCTGGATCTGTCGCTTCGCTGGCAGGCTCGCTTCTTAGGCGTTCGGCCCATGCTGGCACTCCCGCTTTCGAAAGCTCGCCACAGGTGTAAGTTATGCGATCGAAGAAAGGCGCCAACGCGCGAACATGTCCCAACTTGGAGAGGATACCTTGCCATACGCGGGTCAGTCGCTCGATATCCGCGTTCGGCTTTCCAACCAGTTCGGTCAAGATTTGCCGTGCGAAGCCCGCAAGATCGGTATTTCTGCCGTCGAACTGTGCGACGGCTTCTGCCACGTTTTTCGCGACAGCCGCCAGCCTTACCGACGATACGTGACGTGATAATGCTTGAGAGAAGGCAGCAGTTGCGGCGGGATGCCGCAAAATCGCGCTGGCCTCGTCGCGATTTCCGAGGGCCGCCGATAATTGCTCCGACATTTCGGCTATTTGGCTTGGTACGCCGGTCAGGCAGGCATGGAGCGTGTCGGAGAGGGCATCGAGTAGGAATACTGATTCCACCGCAAACGAAAGATGGCTTGGCGCTGATAGCTCCACCTTGAGCGTCTCCCAACGCGCCGAAAGGCTTGTCACCGCACCGCAGAACTCAATAAATAGTTGGACGTGCTGCCAATCGTTCGGCGTATTAGGTCGCAGGCCTGCAACTTTCATCGCTTCAATAGCGGGTTGATGGCTCTTAGTGCCGAAGGCCATCAGTCCAAACGGGTTCTTTCCGACCCTGAGGGTTGCCAAAATTTGAGACAACTGCTTTGCAGGCGGCAATTCCTTCGGGAGATGGACCGGCCTTGCAATAAATGGCGCGCGCTGCGCCACTAAATCGCGCGCATCGGCTAAAAATGCATGGGCGAGAGGTTCGAGTCGACCGGCCATTGCCGTCTGCCCGAGGATCGCCTCGGTCAACGCCCATGCCCAGGCTTGGTCCTGGAGAGAGGATATGCTCGATGCGAGGAGTTGCAGCCGCTCGCCAAGTTCGGCAGCCTTGTCGATGCCAAGCGTCGCAATTGCGCGCCGGGTTAAAGGTTCGGAAGCAATATTTTCGGCTGTAAGGTCTTGTGCCGCAATCAAATCGAGATGCCAGGCACGCAAGGTATCGGGATCTGGTAAGTTGGCGGGGCTAGGAAATTGTTCTCCCAAGTATTTGAGATCGCCTTTGAGCGTTTTGCGCGCCGTGAAAAGCGCGTCGATCTCGGCCAGGGTCACACCCCCTTCCGAAAACGAGCGCACAGGCCGATCCGAGAACCATGTATAACGCGCCTTGTCCTCAATCACCCGTTTGGCGACCTCAAATGGCAGTTCGGCAGAGCCAGGTATCGGCGAGAGATGTTGGGTCGCAATTTTTGCAAGTCGTACATCGATTTCGGTAAGGTGATTTCTATCCGCAACAATTTTTGCCTCAAGGTCTCGAATAATCTTCACCTGCCGCGAGCGGTTCATGTCGATCGTGTTGACTACCCCGAGCATAAGGCCGATAGCCTTCTCGACCTGCTTCATCCCCTCGCGTTCGGATGTTGTCACACTGATCGCAAGGTCGCGTACACCCTCGGGCAATTGATCTTGGATTACCCGTAGCGCCGTCTCCCCATGCGAAACGACAAGGACACGCCGCCCTGTCGCCAGCATGTGGCTAATGATGTTCGCGATGGTGTGCGTTTTTCCGGTGCCTGGCGGCCCCTGAACCACGAGCCCATCCGACTTCTCCAGGCGGCGAATGATTTCAACTTGCTCGTCGTTGAAAGGCTTGGGAAAGAACAGGTCGCCGTGATCCGGGTCAACCGGCCCCTCGTCCGCATCCAGTTGAACATCGCCAGCCGCGCCCAAGCGGTCTCCCAACGGCTTGAACGTGTCGTCAATACCGTCGGTCGGACCCAAGACCAGCGTCCGAACCGCACCTTCAATCCTAATCGGATTACCGTCCTCCGAAGACACTTCCTTTTTGAGACGTTCGATATCACGCAGAACCGAATTGTTCGACCGGCGGCGCGCGTAGAGCACGTATCGGTCGCTCACCGTCAGATATTCTCCCTCGGGCTCCGGAACCGGCTCAGATGCCGGGAGCGGATGGTGATCGGGAAGAAACCGGCCTTCGGGGTCAAGCTGGCCACCGCAAATCTTGAGAATGGGCTCAAACGTTTCCGCGCGAAACGGAGAGATTCCTTCACTATCCGGCCCCTCCAAGGAGCGAAGGCACCGCCGCGCCGCATCTTCCGCTAGTACAAATCTTGCGCCGGCGAGCTTTTCGAACGGCCGGAGTTCGACACGCGTCACGCCGCTGCGCGGGCGAACGGTGATGTCGGCATTGCCGGTCTCGGCGATTTCAATTTCAACTCCGCACTCAATCATTGGAAGGTCGATGAGCTCGGAAAGGTGCTTCCATCGCGCTAGACCGATTCCCCACACCAACTCGATCGATTCACTGCCGCCAGATTGGAGTAATCGCTGTGCAATCTCGAAGAGCCGCTGATAAACGGCGATGGATCGCCTTCGCGGCTTCTCTACCTCGGACCAAAGCGACCAGGGGCCGGCACAGTATCGTTCAAGAGCGTCGCGAAGCGCGGGCCGATCTTCCAGACGCAACATAACATCGTAGAATTTCTGGTTGGGAGTATCTGATTTCTCCGTTTTCAGTGATGGGACGCAATCTTCCGGACGTGCTTCGCCGATCGCTATTAGCCGCTGCTGTTCAGCCTCAGGCACGCGGACATGGAGTGGATCATGTATAACCGGAACGCGAAGCGGATCGTTAGAGACGTCGATCCACTCCTTGCCGCCTTCGTCGAATGCCGGCGGCGTCGTGCGCTGCAGGCGTTGAACCCGCAACCAGATCGGGCCATCAGCGTCACTCGTATCGCACTGAATGGCGGGAAGTCCTGCGATTTCGTGTTGATGAAGAGCGAACTGGGATCCATCGGCGAGTTTGTGCTGCGACAGTTGCGTCGCAACGCGCTCATCCAGCTTGACGAGCGCCTCGACGTAATCAAGCAAGCCCGTCAACCGCCGTGCGGCCAGTTCGTCTTCTACATTTACTTGGGCGGGCACGGCGAGCGGGACCCCTAAAAATGGACAGCTTTAGAGCGAATGGTTGCGGATTTTAAGCGCCCCTTCAACTGCTATAATCGTAGCACCACAACTCTCGCGAGGTCATTTTGCCCGTCGACTATCCACCTTCCGCATACCTCCCGCAAACAGCCGACGCCATTCAGTTGGCACCGGGCACAGCCCAAACCTCACGCCGCCTCCCGAATTTCCAACGGGGCAGCGCCAAGCCGGGTGAAAAGCCGCTTTCGGCAGGTCAGAACGATAATCTGCACTTTGTCGCCAGCGCGCATCAGGACATCGAACATGCTTTCAATGCGGTCGTCGTCTGAAAACGCGAGCGCGTCGTCGAGGATGACCGTAGCCGGCCGGCCCTGCCCAAGCAGCAGCTCGGCGAACGCCAATCGCGTGAGGACGGCAAGCTGCTCCTTCGTGCCGCCGCTCAGTACATCGAAATCCTCGCGTTGTCCGGCACGTTGAAGCGCGGCGATGCGCAAATCCTCATCGAGAACGATATTGGCTCCTGGCAGGAGCATTTTCAGGTAGGGCTCTACACGGCTGATAACCGGCGTGAGATAGCGGGTCTTTGCCTCACCTTCGGCTGCTTCTAATGTCTCCGAAAGGAGTTTTAGGACCGCCGCCTCCTTCTCAAATTCGGCTACGGCGGTCGTGAGGCGATCACGTTCAGCCTCAGCGGCAAGAAGCATTTCTTCGACGCCACCGCCTTCGTTAGCCTCGATCAGCGCGGTAAGGCGTGTCACCTCAATCCCGAGATTTGCGACCGACCGCTGGTGGTTGGCGGCGGCGCCTTCGAGCCGCTTAATTCGGGCGTCGATAGCCTCCACTGTTTCGCCCTGACCGCGCAGCTTCTCTGCCAACTGCTCATCCCTCGCAACGGCATCACGTTCAAGGCTCTCCGCGCTTGCGGTGAGCTGCTCGTCGCTGGCGCCGGCACGTCCAGCTGCTAAGTCCGCCTTCTTGGTCTCGATCGTGCCGTTCAACCCAGCAAGGCGTTCGCGCGCGCTCAGGAGTTTTTTGTCGGCCTGGGCGAGAGCGTCCTGAGGCCCTGCCAATTCAGCCTCAGCTGTCTCGATTTCGGCAGCAAACCGCGCGCCTTCTGCATGATTATTGGCAATGTCGCTTGTCAAATCATCTTCACCGGAAATTTCCGCAAGTCCGCACTTTTCCATCTCAACTCTGAGTCGGCCGCGCAACTCGCCCAAATGGCCCTTGAGAGCTTCCAGCCCGGCCGCCAGCTTCTTGGTCCGATTTCCGGGAGCAAGATTTGCCAGCTCGTTGCCGACGTCTGCGGAACGCCGCAGATATTCCTTGCGCTGAGCCGCCGCTGTGCGCGCGGCGGCTAGATCCATGACGCCTGCAGTCTCCAAAGCGGCTTTCACTTCCTCATGGGCCGCGTCCCGGCGTGCGACCAAGGCGGCGCGATCTTTGATCTGAGGCTCTACCGTGATCGCGCCCACGTCTTGAATGGTGATTACTGTCTTGCCAAGGATTGGGAGCGATGTTTTGGATGCATCGAGCGCTTTGCCGTCTAAGGCAACACTCGGCAGCGCGCTTTCCTCCAGGGCAAATGAAACGGTGGTCGCAACTGCGTTTGCGGCTGCATCCGCGGCCGATAGCTCCGTAACGGCCTCCTCGATCCTCGTTACGGCGGCATCGGTCGTCGCAATGGCGCCGATCAATTCCGAAAGCTTTCCGGCCTCGCACTCAAGCGAAGCAGCCTTATCGAGGGTCAGCTGGTGCTGGATGATTTCCCCATTCAGCGAGACAATGGCACGGATACGCTCAAGATTCCGCGCCCGTTCGGCGTTCCGGCTTGTTTTACTGCGAAGATCGGAGAGCTTGGCTTCGCCGGTATCGACGGAGGCCTGGGCGTCGGCCTTCGCGGCAACTGCGCCGGCGCTTGCCGTATTCAGATCGCTGAGTTGCAATTCGAGCGATTCCAGTTCTGCAACGGCTTTGGCGCGATCATCAACCGATCTCCGGGCTTGTGTTGCGCGTTCGCACGCGAGCTTGGCCGCGTCCGTCGCACTTCGAAGTTCGGCAGCATGCGTCGCGGCAACCGTGCGCTTGGTCCGTTCTGCCTCGACCTCCCTGCGGTGCGCCGCGTCGTCCCAGCTATCCGTTTCCTGCTTAAGCTCGCGCTTATTTCGCGCAAGATCTTCCATCAACTGAAACACGGACTGCCGCTTCGCTTCAAAGTCGGCCGTCTCCTGCTTGCTCTCGGCAAGCCGATCCATTGCGTCCTTGAACTTCCCGCGCGGTCCTTTCGAACTCCGTAGCGTTTCAAGGGCGTCTTTGATGGCTTTCGGAATTTTCTGGCCTCGCGTTCCACCTGTCACAAGGCCGACCTGCGCTTCCAGGCAGCCTTGCATGGTGCGCTGGCCATGCTCGTCAAGCGCCGCATCGCCGAAGGATTGCCCCTGCTGAACCCAAAGCGTTCCCCAGATACCAGGCTCGCCGCCGCTGCGACTGCCAGCAAAGCCGAGAAGGCGCTGCAATTCCGCCTCCGCTGCGTCGTCCTCGAACAGCCGGCCATCCGAACAGGTCAAGGTTGACTTACCAGCTTGTCCCGCGAAGCGCTTGTGAATGGTCCAGCTCTTGCCGTCGATGTCGAAGGTGAGTTTCACTTCGGGCACGGTGCCGTTGACGAAGTGGCGAAACGCCTTGACGTGCGCAGCCGTCGACTTGGCCTTTTCGAAGATGGCGCCGTTGATGGCTTTCAGCAGGGTCGATTTGCCCAGCTCGTTTCGCCCCACCAAGACATTGACGTTGTCGCCAATGTTGTCGACGCGGAAGGTTCCGACAAATTTGCAGAAGTTGGTAAGCTCAATCGATCGGATCTTCATGACCGTGTCCCCTGACGAAGATGCTCGATGTAAAGACGCTTGAGAGCAAGGGCGGCAAGCGACGCCTGGCCTTGATCCGACAAGACCGCAGCCATGGCCTTGAGACGGTCTGCTGCCACACGCACAAAGCCGGCGTGATCGATCTCATCGAGATCGTGGTCGGTCGGATTGAGAACAAGGCCGGCCTCGTCAAAGCGCAGGCCGCGAAGAGCAGCCCCGACGCTCTGGAGGATTTGTTCCTCAAATTTCTTACGGCCGGCGAGAGACACCGCGCCCGTAACCCGGAGATCGACGACAATTTTGCTGAGGTCTGAATCGAGCGCACGGAGCTCGCTTTCGAGCAAATCCACTTGTGCATCTTCGGTCAGCACCTTCTCGACCCTGTGCCATTGGTAACGGCCTGTCGGGATCGGCGCGACCACCGGCAATGCATTTGAACCGTTGACCTCGACAAGAAGCGCCGAACCGCCGTTGCAGTGCGAGGATACGGGATTTGGCGGAAGCTTGAACTGGTCGGCCTCAGGCGTGCCGCTATACCAGCAACGGTCGTTCACCCGCATCTGCCGATGCCAGTCACCCATGGCAAGGTAGGAGAGGCCCGCGCTGTCCGCGCGGCTTGGCGCCACGTAGTTGCTGGCTTCACCCTCTGATCCAAAGCCTTGAATGGAGCCGTGCGCCATGCCGATACGGATCGCGCCTTCCGGCGTGGCCTCCTTATCCATATAGGCCGTGAGATCGTCCGCGCTCGATGTGAAACGAAGGGGCGCAGGCAACACAAAGACAGGAGCGCCACCCTCGTCCGCGATCTGCACCGCACCCGCCTGCGTATGCACGGTCACATTCGAGGGGAGCTGCATGCGGACAATCCGATCCCACAGTCCGTTTTCACGGAAGTGATCGTGGTTTCCAGGCATGAGATGCCATTGAACGCTTTTGAACGCGCGCATGTTCTCAATGGCACGTGCCAGGGTCTGTTGAGACATCTGTTGTTTTTCGTAAACGTCGCCGGAAATGAGGACCGCCGTCGCGCCGGATTTAACCGCAGCTTCCCCAAGGGTCCGAACGACGGCCTGACGCGCATCCTGCAGGGCGCTCGCAACCTCCGGCTCGAAATAGCCAAAAACCTTGCCGATCTGGAGATCGGATGAATGGATGAATTTCATAGTGGACGCCCTTCCCCTTAATTCTAAAGTAGAGAGCAATGCGCTCCTCGCCTAGCGGGAAGCCCAGTTATGCCCATTTCGTTTTGGTGTTCTGCGTACCGGCTCTTCTCAGTGAAAGGGTGAACGCCCGCCGAAGCGGGCGTCCAGGCTTAGGCGTATTGGCTGAGCACCCAGGTGACGGCTTTGCCGTCGTAGGGTGGCATCCGGTTGCCCTTGGCGATGGGTGCGGTCGTGCTCGGCGAGCCGTCGACCTTCCAAACACCGCTCTCCGGGCATACTTCTCCGGTGCGGGCCTTCGTGGCAATCGGGGCACGTTTTGCTGTAGCAGTACTCATGTCTTACTTTCCTCATAGGTTGGCAGGTCGTCCCGGCTAGGCACGCCTTGACAGGCCCGGCGGCCACCAAATCCGCCGCAAGGCATGGCCCTGCGCCTGCCTTCAAAGGGCCAATCGATGGGAAGAAGGCTGACCGGTAAGTCCGTCGGGGCTACAAGGAAAAGTTTTTTTCGAGTACGCCGTCGGGCACGGGGCCACAGATGAAAAAAGCAGGACACCGGGGACAGGTACGCGCGGTTTCCTTCCGTGGAAGCAGCCCGGCGCGGATTTCAGCGATAAACTCCTCGGCGGTCGCACGCCGATTGTTTAACACCCGGTCCGTCATGGTTACGGCGCCAATCGTGCCGTCGCCGAGATGGACGAACTCAACGGTACATCCCGGAAACGCCTCGTACGCTGCGAGCGTAAAGACGCCCGCCGAAATGTTCTCAAAATCCTTGGAGCCGGCATGGCCGGTCCGGATCGCCCGAATATGCTTCCGGCCATTCGGTGCCGTAAGCACCTCGTCGGGACGAACAATGATCTCACTGGCGCCAACGCGAAAGCGCATCTCGGCGGGTATGGCGCGGGCGTAGCCAGTGCGGGAAGATACAAAGAAATCAATCAATTGCTTGGCAATTCGGCGATAATCTTCTGAATAGCCATGGTCCGTGAGCCGCAGCGAATCCCATGCCTCAGTAAGGCGAGCATCAAGCTCAGCGGCGGACGGCGTGAGGGTTGGATCCGCAGTCAACCATTCGACGAGCGACCGAACGGCATTGTGCATCTGCATGAACGGGGTTTCGGTTCGCCTTCCACCGATCTCAAGAATATGCGTATAGAAGAAGCGGCGAGGACACCGCTGGAACAGGGCGAGCTGGTGATCCGTGAGTACAATCCCAGCTGGGAAACTGAGGTGAACGGGAGCGGCATCTGCATCTGGGGGAACTGCCTGGCGCGGATGAACGTGCCCGCTGACGATTGTCGACCCGAGCCGAGCCAGAAACTCGGAAGGATCGCGCCGCCGCCCGTTCTTAGCCTTGGTCGGCGAATACAGAAGAAGGCGGTCTCTCGCCCGGGACATCGCAACAAAGAATAAGCACTCTTGTTCTTCGACGTGACCCTTCCTCAGAATATCGACGGCGGTGCCCGACAAACCTTCAATCATGCCATCCGGAGGTATGCACCCGCGCATCTGGTTTGGCGAACGTGGAATTGTATCAGCATTCATACCCGGAAGGTGGACAGCGCGAAACTCCAGGCCCTTGCTCCCGTGAATCGTCATGACACGGAGAGCATCGATGCTCTGTGCAGCCGCCGGCAGCTCCCGGAGATCCCGCTCATCAGCGAGCAAAACAAGTCGGCGTATCCTGTCGAGAAGACGCGAAATCGGAAGCCCGGCTGCCGCCGGCTGTGCCCGGACAAAATTCATGAATTGCCAGATCGCTACACCCCGCGCACGGACCGCGACATCGTCAGAATTCGCAATAGCAGCCGCAAACCGCGTGCGATCGAGGAGAATCGTCGATACCACCTGCCAAGGGGGCGACGCACGGCCGAACCCGTTCAGAACATCTCGCAGCCGCGTCAACGCAGGCGTCGCATCTGCGGAGACGCGGCTCAACGGTGCACCTTCCCTCAGCCAAGCGAGCGGCTCACCCTCATATTCCCTTAAGTGGGCGATAACCGCTGCGGTAGCCGCCAACGAAAGCCGGAATTCCGGTATTGTTCCCACGCGCGCAAGGCCCATCGCCCGTCGGTCGATCAGCAACGAAAGTAGAGAGAGCAGCTGTTGGATTTCGTCTCGCTCAAAGAGACTGCCAAGAAACAGCAACGGGATTCCCATGCTCTCCAGCTCGGCCGCCATTCGTCCAAGGCGCTCATTTCCTGAACAGAGCAGGGCTTGGTCTCGATAGGAAATCCCTGCAGCCCGCTGAGTTTCGATGGCTTCGGCAATGGCCGCGACTTCGTCCGGAGCCATGTCGACGGCGGAGTACTTCGGTTTCACACTGGACGGACCGCGTTCCGCCTTCAATTTCACGTCTGCGTCCGCCGCCGCCTTCATGCCATGTTCCGCAAACGTGACAAACGCGCTCACGATCTCTTCGGTCGACCGGTAGTTCACTTTGAGGCGGCCGGTTTGACCACCTGGGAAATCCTTAGTGGCAAACCGCGCAATATTGACAGATGACGCGCCCCGGAAGCGATAAATGGACTGCTTGGCATCGCCGACGACCCAGAGGTTTGTCCCGTCCCCGCACAGAGCTTTAAGAAGGCGGACACTGGCCCGATTCACGTCTTGGAATTCATCAACCAGAACATAGCGATGGCGAGCGCGGAGTTGCGCACGCACCTCCTCATCCGTTTCAATCAGTCCTACCGGCAGCGCGACGAGATCGCCGAAATCAAGGCACTGACGCTCAATTTTCAACGCTTCGTATGCTGCATAAACCTTGGCGACCTCCTGACATTTTTCAGCCGCCTCTCTTGTCTGGCCCGGCGCTGCAGTTTTCCACATGGCATCGGCAAGCTCAGCGTAACGCTCCGGTGATGCTACCTCATCTTTCGCACGCGAAATCGCAGCGAGGATGTCGCTTAGCGCAAGCGACGGGTCCCATACATCGCGATAGTGTTTCAGATCCAAGCGCGGAAACTGATCGGCCAGCTCGTCGATGGCTTCCGTGCGATCCATCAGCCTAGGATTCGCGTGAAGCTTAAGGCGCTCGTGAAAACGACGGATAATGTCTAGGCCGAATGAGTGAAATGTACCGATCCACATTGCGGCGGCGGCTGCAGGGATTCGGGCCGCCAAACGATCTGAGAGTTCACCGGCCGCTTTGTTGGAGAAGGTCAGCACAAGGATCTGGTCTGCAGGAATCTTCTTGTGCTTGAGTAGCCATTCCACCCGACCTACTAGGGTTTGCGTCTTTCCCGTACCAGGACCGGCCTCAAGCAAGTAAGGTGAACCCCAATGTTCGGCCGCAAAACGTTGCTCGGGGTTTAGCGACTCCTCCGCATGGACGTCCGTATCTAAGCGAACGGGAGGAAGTAGAAGGGCATCTAGTAACTGCTGTGCCACAACATCGAAGGGCGCACCGAGCCGCTGCGCAATGGCCGTTGCCGTCAACTTTTCGTCGAGATGAAGTTTGCGCACAACGGATCGGGGCAAGAGCAGCTCTCGCCCGAACAGGTCCATTTGGACCTCGCGGCGTTCGCGGCGGCCATAGTCAATAACCCGATCGACACCAATGGGCGCCGCCTCCGCCGGGCGCATCGGGCTCACCTCATAAGAGAGCGTGCTCTCTCCAGCCCCGCCGAATTCAACGTGCCCGATCTCATGCGCGACAAGAAACGCATTCATAAAATCATTGCCGGCATCTTCGTGCAGAATGGTCAGTCCGCCTGGGTCGTATGAAGCACGCGCGCCGCGCAAGCGCGCATCCCCCGTCGGAAGCTTCTCGACGGCAATCGACCGGCGAAGAGCTTCGGCACAGGCGAAGGCGTAAGGCTGCCAGGGATTGGCTCCCTTTTGCGCGGCCGCAAGATGCAGCCGTTCGGCTGTCTGGCGTGTGATTTCGATCGTGTCCATCTAGGTAGACGACATGAAAATATCGTCTTTCTCCTCGGAGGTGACACCTGAGTTAATGAGGAGTCGCTCGAATTCGATCTTGGCGGGAGCTTCGGGCTTCCCGTCCGACTTATAACTCGCCCCGGGAGCCACGGTCGTGGGTTGATCGAGATATTCAAGAAGGACTTCGGTCGTTGAACGGGTCGCTATGGCTAGCCGCTTTAGGAAGGGTTTGGGAATTGATGTCGCAATGACGATCCGGTCCCTTAGTGCAATCAGGATAGAACGGCGAATACGAAGCTCGGTCGCTAAGGCAACAAAGGAAGGCCCCTGAAACAGTGTAAAGGGATTCTCGACTAAGCGGGGACGTTCGGCGCGGGGCGGCGTGGCATTAAACGCATCCCATGCCTTTTGTGCTGCAGATTCATCATCTGTGGTATGAACGATCCCTTCGGAAGAGAGCCTAAGCTCGCTCAAGAGATCAACCAAATCGGTCGCGTATTGCGGATAACGCGAAAGATAGCGCTCAAGAGTTGCTTTATCGTGAGAAGGCTCGACGGCAAACGCCAACAACACATGCTCAAGAAGGGAGTCTGTATCTGCTGTGCTCATGCGTCTTCCTCCGTTTCGAGAGCCTTCCGAATCGCTGCATACGCTCGGTCGCGGCGGTTCCGGGCAGTCTTTTCCGTGCAACCGAGGAATCGGACGATCGTAGGAATGTTGGGTTCCTGAGAATCTATCTGGATTCCGCGTAGCAATAGCTCGATCACGCGGCGCTGATTGTCCGGTAATGATTCAATCGCGGCGTAAAGCCGTGACCGGTAAACAGGATCGTCAAGTTTTGACTCGGATACTGGATTCTGGGCTGCCGCTGCTTTCTCCACCTCAGCATTGAGTTCACTGGTTTCATCGTCATAGCCAATGGATTCCGAGCGCTTTTCTTCTCTTAAGGCCTTTTTTCGACCGTCCAGACGAAGGGTAGCCAAAGCGGCATCAAAATTTACTTCGTAATAATCGAGCCGCTCATCATACCCGGCCCGGTCCTGGACAAGCATCGCCTGAAATCGATCGACCACATACTCGTTGATCGCTATGTTCCGCTGCGAAACCAATGACTTACCCTCACCGCTCCCCTTTATGGCCGGGTTCGGTAATCGAGTGAGGACTCGTCGCCTTAGTGTGCGGAATATCATTGCAAAGAAATGGTCGGAGTTGTCGGAGCGACACCCGCGGATCAAATGAAGTAGGCACTCCGACGGAATATAACCGGGATCAGATGGGTCGGCGATCTTACAGCGATCTGCTTGATCCGAACGCGACACCTTCATGAGATCATCAATCGCGTTCTCAACCAGCAGCCTGCGCTGATACAAGACCCTGTCTTTCAACTTGCGAAGTGGGACGGCCATGTGGGTCCAAACGACGTGATTGGGAAAGGATCAGTCGGTACTAGTCATTGCTTCCTTGCTACCGGAAGCTGTAACTCAATTGGGGCAAGCCGTCGAGACAGAGCTCGTGCGGAAGGCTAACATCTCTTATATACATTGGCTTAGCGGCGGTTGTTCGCCGGAATTCCGCGCCTTCACCCCTCAACGTATCGATATGCGAATCCGGCGTGAACATGTCGCGCGGCTGGATGATGAGATGCTTGGCCTCACGGCTGTCAAAGCCGCTGTCGCCATGCTTGGCTTCGCCCCTTCACCCCGCTTTCAGCGGAACGCTGCATCGAGACCCGAAATGTGGTTCATCTCCGCTGTAAGATCGGCGACCTGACCGAATACCAGATGAATGCACGAGCAGGCGTGACCGCACCAGTTTCGCACCAGAAACGACCCAACCGAAGCGCAACGAACGCGATCCTATTGGGACGAAAAGACAGTAACATCAACAAAGCTGATCGATAGTCTGCCGCTCATAACGGTCTGGTTGCAGATTCGAGTCCTGCCGCACATATGGGGAAATCGCCCGCACTAGATTTTTGACTGGTCTCCTTCGCCCTGCGGTTCTGAAGGCGCCATTACTTCGTACGGTTGAACGCCCCGTGATAGCTCGCCACTAGGCGTACTTCTTTTCTGCTCAGCCTGCCAAGGTGTTCTTCTAGTCAATCGCAACTGCGGCTGCCCAGCTGAAGTCATAATGAGCGCCCAACAACTTCATTGTGACAACAGCGACAAGAACGCAGATGATTTGCAACAACGTTCTGGTCGAGAACACTCTATTGAAGCCCGTCATGATGCCGCCTTCTAGCGCCGATGACCGAGCCGGATTCCAAGCTTGAGCGCCTTTTGGCGGAGTGAGCCTTCGGAGCGCTTGGTGAGCTTCGCAATTTTCGCAACCGGAGTCTTCGCTTTCGAATGAGCGCGCAGCTCCTTCACGTCAGCCTTTGTATATTCGCGACGCACAGGTTTCTTCTTCGTCGCGGTCTTCTTTACCTTCTTCGCCACTTTTAGCTCCTCGATTCGAGAGCGGGCGTACTAGCACAGCCGCATTGAAGCGCAACTCTCCATCAGTTGGCTCTATATGCCGGTCCGATGTGTGCCTCTCTCAGCAGATGCGGTCGATATTTCCCTGCCGCCGAATTCTGACAGGATCGCGATGATGCGGTGGTGGGCGGACGAGTTCGACCAGCTGAGGGAGCACTGTCGTCATCCAAAAATGAGCGCCTGAGGAAAAGCGCGTTCAAGGTGGGGTTGCTTCCTTAAGTCGCACGACCATTAGTTCGACATGTTCGTGTCAAGGAGCGCCAGAAGTGAGCGCACCACTACTATTCGCCGACGTCCGATCGTTGTCGTGACGATACGCCCAGCTCCTATCAACTCGTAAAGCTTCGTGCGTCCCAAGCCGGTCACTTCGCACGCATCGTCAATCGTGCAGGTGAGCCGCTGGGCAAATGGCATCGTACTCGGTTCTGCGGCTTTCGGAGCGGTTAGACTGACTTGTGACTGTTGTCCGCCAGTTTTCTCTCCTCGATTGTATCTCACGTGGCCCTCCAATTCGCAAAAAGCTCGACAGGACGAGAATTGATTGTGCGACGAGCAACGTCAATGCGAACATCCGAGGGCGCTCGCGTACGACAGCGCATGTCAGCGGCGGTTTGAATATTTCGGGACACTAAGGGCGACGAGAAAATTTTTCGCGAATGCGCCGGCCACAGTGAGCATCGCGCCGAGGCTAGTCTGCAAATCTCGGCAGCAAATTCTTCAAGCGTTCGCCGCTTTTCACCAGCGTCTTATTCAACCAAATTCAACGAACGCGGCTGAAGGCTACCTAAGTGCCTAAGGTTGCTGGCGCTCCCTCGGGGAGGCAAAAGCGCGACACGATAAGCCCAAGCAAAATCGCCACAAATCAGCTTGGCTGCTTCGTCTCTGCTACCATGTCGTGCTACTACCAGCAAGCCCGCACCAACCTCTTTGAGGGATCATCACGGCGCAGGATGATACGTCCCATCGAAGCCCTCTTCAGGCGGACCGAACGCAGCGGCGAGACCCGGCGCGAGCTTGATAACGCGCACGGCATCCGGCCAGAGGCTCACGCCGCGAATGCCTCCTTTTCCCCAGGGCACGATGACGCCAGCGATGCGGATGAGGGAGCCACCACGAATGATGATGCCCTGTCTGAGAGGGTTACCTTTAGCATCTACGAGTTCTGGCTTCTTCATGGGAGACCTAAAGTTGAAGGCGATAGCACCCTCCTTCGTCTCCTTCCACGGGACATAGACGTGCTTCTTGCCCGCGAAGTGCCGGTCAATGACCTGAATTTCGTTTTGAACGCGCTTTGTATAATCTTCAGAGGCAGTCGCTTCGGTCTTGTACTTGCCGTCAGCGTACTCACCCTCTGTATCGGGCTCCGACAGCTTCGGTCTGCTCGCGGTAAATGTGACGTAGTGGAATTTCGTGTGAGTCATCCCGTGACCGCCATGGGGACGATCTGCTGCAAGATCATCCCACGATTTGAGAACCTCGCCTAATGTATGTTACTGCCGTTGAATTGCGGGTGTGGGTTGAAGCTTACCGGGAAGGAAGCGAATGAGTGAGGACGTAGCAGACGACGCCCTGCTATTGCTGGTGGTAAGGGCAGATGAAAGCCTATTCGCAGCGGGAGAAGACATAAGGCAGCGTCAATTCAACGTGCCAAGAGTTGTGATGCAACAACTCGGATACGTGGGCTACGGCTTGTTTGGAGCGTACACGCCGCCGATACTGGTCCGCATCCGGGCGCAATTCGCGCGGCTCTATAATGCTCATGACCTTGCCGTGGGCGGTCATATTGGCGTGTTCATGTTCCGAGATGTTTTCGCGCGTGTGGGAATTCCGCAGATCTACGGGCGCACAGCGATAGCGCCCATGGAGCACGTTGAACTGACTGACATTCAAAAGCGAATTTTGGCAAACGAGCCGGACATCTTCAACGCATATCACGACCAATTCGCGGACCTGTTCGACCTTGAATATGGAATTCGTGAACTTCGAGCGCCCTATGCTCAGATGGAGCTAGTAGAAAGGCTCCTCAACCTTTCTCGCTTGCACCTCCATGCTGCTGCTGCAATTCTCACGGGCGGATACGATTTCAGAGGAGCCGTACAAAGCGGACTGCTCGCCACCGAACTTGCGCTAAAGGCTCTGGCCGCTGCCACTGGGTTGGAAGAGGATGATATCAGAGACAAATATGGGCACCACATCGACCGCCTCATCAACTACCTAGAACCAAAGTGGCCTGCGTTCGATGCTGCACGAGCGCGCAGAGTTACGGAGGCGCAGCCGCGCTATGTTCGCAACCGCTATGCCAAGGATCAGCCCAAGCGCGTGGAAGTCGGTCACACGGTCATGGGAGCGCAATACCTGGCCGGGGAGGTAACGCGCCAACTATCCGATAGGGACTTCAGAAAGGGTGCGGGACAACCGTCGCCCCGCAAGTACCTCAGTAGCCCGATGGACCTTGACGGCACTTAACAGTCAGATTGTGCGCGAACGTAAACACGTTGGTAGCCAGACCTTCAAAGCTACCGCCACTGAGCAGGGCCAACAATTCTACGCACGCTCCCGGGCTTCCTTCGTCTGGTTGAGGACGCCCGTGTAGTGCGCCTTCTATAATGTCCTGCGAGCGTTTCTGTTGCGCCTTCGGTGGGTGGGTTTTGGCCCACTCATCTGCGTGACGAAAGCCATTCGCACCAGCCTCAATGATCACGCCAACCGAATGACCGTTGAAGAACGGCCCCACAGCGGTCCATTGCTCTTTCCCTTGGTTATCGTCCCGAAGGCGAAGAAGGATAGCGCTCAGCATCAGCATCAACGAACCTGCGTAAATACCCGCGCCAAAGGCCGCTGCCGCCTGCCGATCCAACACATCGTGGAAGGCCGCGCCAAACGAGCCAGATGGCATCCCGTGCCCGCGCATCATAACTTCATGCGCTCTGTCCCCAACGGCGTTTAGGGCGTCATCCAGCACGGTGCGCTGCGTTAGCGTACTGTACAGGGTAGCAAACAGGTGCCGAAGGTGCGGCTCGCTGTAGCGCCACATCTGCACGAGCCGGAACAACCCATTGTAGGCAATGTCTCCGTGTTGAGGGTCGCCGTCCTTCGTCATAACGATGTCGCCGGTGTCGTCCTGCGACCAATCACCCACCTCCTTCAGGATGGTGAGGTCGTAGGCGTCAACCACATCGTCGTAAGGAGTGATGCGCGCGTCGAAAGGCTGCTGCGTGGTCGCGTCCGTCATTCTGAGGTATCCAAAGAACTCGGTTAACTATAACGGCGTCACCCTAAGGCTGACCCAACTTTGCTATTTCGCGATTTGCAAGCCGAATGACAGCAGTCGTTCTCCTCAGCAACCTATGCCGACCGATTGTCTTTGGATCGATGAAAATGTCTGGAAGACCATTATATCTGAGCAGGTTTCCTTTATAGAAGACATTCAGGGCTTTCACTTACTGCGCGAGCGCCGGACGCATGGGATGGAGGCCAAAGACCCTTAGAGCCTCTGCTGCAACGCCTTCTAAATCGTGCCCGTATCTCCTAATCGGCTTAGCGAATTTCTTGTAGTCCAGAAGCAGCAGAAGCGCCTTCACAACGATTTCCGTGCCCTGGCTGGTCAGGTGGAGCACTACGTAATCGTCGCCCCCGTGGCGTTGCAGTAAAATGGACGCGCCAAGGAAACTTTGGCCCTTTGCATAGAGGGCGAGCGCTATGCGCCGCCGAGCATAGTCCGTCAAATCGCCGCTGCCGAAGGTGGCTTCCATGAGTACCGTTCTGCCGTGGCCGTTAGATGAAGCCAAGTTTTCCCTTACCCACCGCGGTCGCGACTTTAACGGGATTCTCCAATACTACCCTGATGTACTCGTGAATCTCCTCGCAGACCCGTTCAACGTCCTCTTCGCTGAAGTCGGGTGGAATGCCTCGCACCGCTCGCGGGCTATCGCCAATCCTGACCGTTATGGCGTCACCGATCATCTCAAATTCTAGCACCACGCGAGGCCAGAACTTGCCCTTGCCGCTTGTACGCGGAATCCCCACAGCAACACCCATCTGAATGGGGGCCAACGTCAAGGTATCTTTGTCATGAGTGCTGAATTTTGCACCCCGGTAGTCGCCAGCCTCCTCTCGATACTCGCCTTCAGGCGGCACGCCACGCGCTTCAGAGCCTTCGCCTAGATAGATCGGCAGACGTTGCACGATAGCATCTCCAAGCGCTTCAATGGTGCGGAAGCTCTTGACCGTCATGTCGCTGTAAGCGGACATTGCATCTTGCAAAATCTTCATTCGTTCGCTGAGAGCCATCAATTGTCCCCTTTCTAGAGTCCACGTACCTTGTTGTCGCGATGTAACGAACGCACCAACGTCCTACCGCAGGCCTTGCCATCCTCTGAATGCTCCAGATAGTTCCAGTCGTCGCGCTCCAACAATAGCCGGATGTATTTGGCGACGCTCAACGCCAATCGAGACAGGCGCCAGATATCGCGAATGAGAACCCTTTGGCTCGGATCAAGCCCGGTGGTGGCGTGGGCGAGAACTTTGTTCCGGTAGTGCTTTATCCTCGTTAGAGCGTCCTGCTCTGCCTTTAGGATGGACCATCGCGCCTTCAGCACCCTTATCAACCTCGGTATGTCTCTTGTCGTTCCCGCCCTGTGGCCAACGGCACGCTGCCATTGCGTCTCCTTGTCGATCAAGAATTGCTGGAAGCTGGGAACGCTCACGCCACGCACAAGCTGTCCGAGCGAGGCGTCATCATTTCTGGTGCCGTTGTCGCATAACGCGCTCAGTCTGATCACCATGATCTGCAACTGGTCAAACAAGATGGTGCTTAGAGCGCCCGTCGCTTCTCCTTCGAGCCGAAGCGCCTTTCCTGTGCTGTTAACTCCATGGAACACACCGAGCGTCTGCGCGAGGTTCTCTGCGAAGCGATGGATGATTTCGCCCTTCTTGCAGTACTCCAGATAGAGTTCACTCTGAGTTGTATCGGACGGCCCTGGTGCTTTCGCGCTCATATCAGAGGCTCACTGCGCCTTCACGAGTGGAACAGGATAGAAAGGGATGACGGCTCCGAGCGGCACGGGCTTGCTAATCTCGGCGGCTTTGGGGTTGCGCATGAAGATATCACGCCGCTCTTGCTCATATTTGCGTTTATCTCTCTCATAATGTTCATCGCCACAGTTCCAATGGTGACACAGCGCGCGGTTGGCAAGGCTTAGTCCGCTGGGCCCTTTGTGTGGTCGAACGACAAAGCAGAACTTCGTTGAGCGCTCCGCCGTCTCGGCAAACGGGTCGCTATATCGGGCGATGCCGGAGACGAAGAAATCCACGCGCTGATCTGCCATGTCCTCCAAGATCTTTGAGAGGAGCGAAACCCTATCGATCACGACCTTGCCGTGAGGTCCAATGAAATGGTCCGTTACAATAGGATAGACTAGCCACAAGATCAGTGGTCTAGCAGCGCTGCAAAATCGTGACGTCGATGATGCCGCGCACAGCGGGCCCCTGATCACAATTGAGTCATTACGCGGCGCGCAACCCCGCCGATCTTACGCTGCGACTTTCCTTCTGCCGCTTCCACGATGCTTCCACGAACGAAATTCCCAACCAAATTTGGAGCATCGTAAAGCCCTCGAAAACGTTTGTTTTCAAGGACTTGTTGTCTCGCGGAGGCGCAACACCCGATTATTGCGATTGATTGAACAAGAGAATTCCTAAGCTTGTTGGATGAATGGACACCGACCGGGCCACTGTTGAGAGTCTGCGCGCCGAGCACTATCAATGACTTACTAGTCGTGCCCCGGGGTTTTTCAGGCCGTGAATGGACATTCGTGCACGATCACAACGGTGGGCTGCGTATTATGGAAGTGTCTGAAACTGAAGAACATTGCGTCGCGGCCACCGGCGACCTCAGCCCGCCGGCCGGGGCAAGCCGAGCGAATCGCGCAAGGTCGAGCCGTCGTACTCAGTGCGGAACAGCCCTCGATGTTGCAGCTCCGGCACGAGGCCGTGGACCAGCTGCTCCAAGCCCCCTGGCAGATATGGGACCTGCAACATGAAGCCGTCGCAAGCACCCGCCTCGAACCACTCCTGCATGCGATCAGCCACCGTGCCGGGCGTGCCGGCGAAGCCGCTGGTGGTTCTCCCCGCGCCGTATCGCTGTCCTAGCTCAGCAAGGCTCAAGCCTGAGCGCCGCGTCAGCTCGGCGACCTCACGGTAGTGCCCTTCGACGCCGGGAACGTCGAGATTCTCAGGCAGGACCTCGTCCTGCGGGAAGCGCGAGAGATCAACGCCGAGATGATAGGACAAAGTCGAGAGACCGGACTCCGGATGCGACAATTCGTGGAGCTGGTCGTGTAGCGCCTTGGCCTGCTTCTCCGTGTCGCCAATGACCGGGACGATGCCGGGCAACACCTTGAGCGTATCAGGGTCGCGACCGAAACGGACCGCGCGGGCGCGCAAGTCGTTGCGGAATTCGACGGCGACATCGATGAGGCCCGGCGTCACGAAGATGATCTCGGCCCATCGCGCAGCGAAATCGCGGCCACGATCCGAAGCGCCGGCCTGGATGAAGACCGGGCGTCCTTGCGGCGGCCGGCTCACATTGAGGGGCCCTTGCACGTTGAACCATTTTCCGGAATGGTCGATCCGGTGCACCCGCGCAGGGTCGGCGAACAGCGGGGCCTCGCGATCCCGGACCAGCGCACCATCCTCCCAGGAATTCCACAGCTTGGTCACGACCTCCAGAAATTCGTCGGCGCGCTCGTAGCGCTCCTCGCGAGAGAGCTGCTCGGTCAGGCCGAAATTGCGCGCCTCGGCCTCCTGGAACGAGGTGACGATATTCCAGGCGGCGCGGCCACCGCTGAGATGGTCGAGCGTCGCGAGCGCCCGCGCCAGGGCGTAGGGCTGGGCGTAGGTTGTCGAAATGGTCGCGCCAAGACCGAGATGCTTGGTCGCACCCGCGATGATCGAGAGCACCACCAGCGGATCGAGCCGCAGCGCGCCCAGCGCGCCGTAGCGAAGCTGGCTGTCCAGGCTGCCGCCCAGCGTGTCAGGGATTGCCAGGATGTCCGCGATGAACACAAGATCGAAGCGCCCCTGCTCCAACAGCCGGCCGATATTCTGGTAGTAGGCGGCGGACAGCAAGTCGCCGTCCGCTTCCGGATGCCGCCAGCCAGCATGGCTGCCGGAAACGGGACCTGCGGAGACAAAGGCGGCAAGATGCAGTTTCTTGTCAGGCATCGATCAGCTCACAGTCCAGGAGATCTCGACGGGACCGCCACGTTTCAGCGTGTTGTAGATCGGGCAGTTGGCGGTGAATCCGGCAACCAGCGTCTCAGCCTCGCCCGCTGTCACACCGGACAGGCGCACCACGATGCGGATCCACTCGTATTGCGTCGGATCGGTCGCATGACGCCGGAACGACACTTCGGTTCCGGCCTCACGCAGGACAATCCCTCGTTCTTTTGCCGTCTTCTGAATGAGGCCGAGCGAGCAGCTGCCGAGGGACGACAGCAGCAACTCGCCGGCGTTGATCGCTTCGCCGGGCCCACCGACGGCAACGCGCTGGTCCGAAATTAAATGGTTCGTACCCGCGCTGACCAGATAGCGACCGAACTGACCGATTGTGGCGGACGTGATCGACACTGTCTCGCCGGGTTGAGCGTTCATCATGATTTCTCTGTTGTTGGTTTAGGCGTCGCCGCTTATGCGCCGAGCTCCAGCGCGACGGCCTTCTTCGCCGCGTCGAACTGGGGGCCAAGCAGGAATGATCGGACGTCCACCTTGTTCGGGAGCACACCGAGCGCCTGGAAATTGTCGGCAAGATCCTGGGTCGACGCGGCCGCCGCCTCATCGATCGGTTTCAACGCGACCGCGGTCGACTCAGACAGCCTGGCATCGCGGACAAGCTTCTCGTAGACGGCCTGTTCGGTCCCGTTCGGCGGAAATCCACCCTGCGAGGCCCAGAGCGCAACGGACTCAGCCGGATGCGCGAAGATATAGGCCTGGGTTTCCCGTATGGTCTTCACGAATTTCGCGAAGAGCTGCGGATACTTCACCGCGACGTCACTCCGCGCGACGTAGAAGGCATAGTCATAGGTCTTCACGTCGGGCAGCAGACGCGCCTTGCCGCCGAGCTTGGTCAGCGCGAGCGCCGTGGCTGGCTGCCAATGGATCCAGCCGTCGATGCTTCCTTGCGCGAATGCCGTGAACGCGTCTGCCCCGCTCAGGCTGACAGCTGCGACATCAGACAATCTGAGGCCGGCGGTCTCCAGATATTTGATCAGGCTGTAGGTGCCCGTCGTGCCGTTCTGATGGGCGATCTTCTTGCCTTTCAGATCGGCCGCGGTCTTGATCGGGGAATTCGCCTGCACCAGGAAATCAACTTCGTCGACAGGCAACGGGTAGGCCGCGAGCGGCACGATCGGGACACGCGCCGGAACCGCGTTCACGACCGCAGTTGCTGTTGCGAACGTGAAATCGACCGAGCCGGCCTTGGCCGCCTCCATCACCGGAAGCGATGCCGTGAAGCCCGGTTGCCAGACGATCTTGGTGCCGAGCTCCTGCTCGAGATTGCGGCCACCCACGCCTGCCCGCAGTGATGCCCAGACGCCGGTGCGGCCGTCTCCGATGACAGCGACGGTCAGTTGCGGCGGCACCGCATCGCCAGCATTCGCGCGCGGCAATCCGCGGACGCCTGTCGAGGCTACGGCAAGTCCCGCGCCAACCGACAACAGCGTTCGCCGCGAGATGCCAGCGCGGTGGCCCGTCGAGCCAATAAAAGTCATGTCGTCATCCTTTCGTTTGTTCATGCAACGGAAGCCAAGTCGCGCTCGGCCGTGAGCAGACCGTCGAGCAGCTCTTCCTTCAGGGTCGCCAGCGCCGGATCGCCGCGATGCCGTGGACGCGGCTGATCGAAGATCAGGTCGCGCGCGATGCCGCCATCCTTGACCAGGAGCACACGATCGGAGAGCAGCAACGCCTCCTCGACATCGTGCGTGACCAGCACGACGGTGCGGGGCCGTGCAACCAGTAACTGCCCCAACAGCAGCTGCATTGCAGCCCGGGTGATGGCGTCCAGCGCTCCGAACGGCTCATCGAGCAGCAGCAGGTCCGGCTCGTGGATCAGCGCCCTCGCCAGCGCCACACGCTGGCGCTGGCCGCCCGACAGCCCGATCGGAAACTCGCTTTCGCGTCCCTGCAACCCGACTGCCTCGAGGATGCGCCCCGCGTCCTGCTTCCTGCCCTTGATGCCCAGCAGCACATTGCCGAGGACGCTCCGCCACGGCAGCAGACGATCCTCCTGGAACATCAGGCGCACGTCAGCCTTGCGGCCCGTCGTGCGAAGCTCGATGCGGCCGCGCGAGGGCGCGTCCAGCCCGGCGACGAGGCGCAGCAGCGTCGACTTGCCCGCTCCGCTTGGTCCGATGATCGAGACGAACTGGCCGGAGGCGATGTCGAGATCGACGTCGTTCAGGACCGTGCGGCCGGCAAACGATTTGCCGACCGAACGCAGGCTGACGCTGGCTCCGCTCATGCCTTCACCCGATCCGCATAGTTCGGATGCCAGCGCAACAGCCGCCGTTCGATCAGGCGCGTGACGAGATCGGACAGCCAGCCTGCGATGGCGTAAAGAATGATGGCCAGCACGATGATGTCGATGCGCAGCAGCTCACGTGCGTTCTGCACGAGATATCCAACCCCGTCCCGCGACGCGATCGTTTCACCCACGACCAGCGTGAGCCAGGCCACGCCGAGCGCATAGCGCATGCCGACCAGGATCGGCTGCAGCGCCGCCGGCAGAATGATCGACCAGACCAGCTCGGCGCGGCCAAGGCCGTAGGACTTTCCGAGTTCGATCAGCTTGGGATCGACGTTGCGGATGCCCCCGACCGTGTTGATGTAGACCGGGAAGAGCGATCCCATCGCGACGAGAATGAGCCGCGGCTCCTCCCCGATGCCGAACCAGAGGATCATCAGCGGCACCAACGCCAGGTGCGGAATGGTCCGGATCATCTGCAGCGACCGATCGAAAAGATCGTGCAGCGGCTCGAACAGCCCGACGGCCAAGCCGAACAGCAGCCCACCGAGGGCGCCAATGCTGAAGCCGATGGCAACCCGGCGAAGGCTGACAAGGACGTCGTGCTGCAATTCGCCGCGCTCGGCAAGCTGCCGCGCAGCATCCCAGATGTCGGACGGAGCCGGCACGATCGCCGTAGACACAATCCCCGTCGTCGAGAGGAATTGCCAGACCAGAAGCATGCCAAACGGCAGAAGCCAGGGTAGAAAAAATGAGCGCCAAGCCAGGCCGCGCGCGCGCGATGCAGATGTCTCCGACGGTCGCGTAACGTCGGCTACCACCGTCACCACGGGTTCGCCGGCACGGGGGAATGGTTCCGTGCCACCGGCCGCAGGCGACGCTGTCGCATCGACAGGCCTGGAAAGTAGCGACGCATCCGTCATGAAATCGACTTTGCTCCGTCTCACCTGAGACGGCGCCACCTTCGCAAACTCCGGCCTGCAATTCGATGGTAGCAAAATTCATTTTTCGCTGTTCGGCATCAATGCCGTTCTACTGCGCGCGCGATTTTGCAGAATGTCTTTTCAAAGAATGTCTTTTCAAGATGTGCGATGCGCATCTACTGGTTCAGAAGGTCGACATCGCTGGAGCGGAAGCGCTCATAGCACGGCCATGATCCGGCGTGACAGTGAAGGCCATCAACTGCTCGAGCGACATGCCGTCGTCGGCATAGACCTCAAGCAGCGCGTGCGAGACCGAGGCGAACCGCGGGCGCTGCTTCACGACGTTGACCGAGATGAAGATGGCAGCGGCGATGTCCTCTTCGCTCTGGCTCTTCTCGCGCGGAGCCTGGAAGGCGCGGAACTGGTCAAGCGGATGAAGCGGCGCACGCTGGATGTTCTCGGCCAGCGAGGCGTCGCCGCCGAGAATGTCGGTCGCCGGATCGCGCACGACGCATGGCACCGACGTGGTCTTGGCCAGGGGCTTCTGCTTCACCAGCAGCTCCAAGGCCCGAGAGCGGCGCCCGCCGGCCGGGATCTCTCGAGGGTCTGGCCGGCGGATTCAGACTACTCTCCCCCCTCGTAGAACAGCTCGAGCGGCAGGCCGACCAGCGATTTGCCAATCCAGTCCCGAGCAATCACATTTGACGGCCCCATTGCGATGGCTGCGCGCGCGTCGCGGAAGGAACGCTCGATCGGCCCGCGATGATAGCCGTAGCCTCCCGTCACGGTCAGTGCCGCTGCTGCGACCTTGTTTGCGACCTCGGCGGCGTGAACCTTGAACTCGGTCAGTGGGATCAGGATTTCACTCTGCGGCTTGCCGGCTCGCCAGAGCTCGTCGAGCTTTGCTGCCAATTCGAGCCGCCACGGCCGTAACGTTTCGACCAGGACCTTAGCCGCGCCGAGCTCCTGCCGGATTGCCTGATAGTCGGATAGACTCTTGTTCCGATCCTTGTGCACGAAACTCGTGGCGTGCTTGACCGCCGCATTCAAGGCGCCGCGGGCCACGCCTTCCCAGACAGCGCCGAGTCCGATCAGATAGACCGGCGATACGCCGTCGTAGATGATCTCCTTTCCCTGCCCTTCTGCGCCGAGCCGATCCCGCTGCGGCACCCGCACGTTGCTGTAGCGGATCGGACCCGAGTGATTGGCGCGCACGCCGAGGGCATCCCAGGGCTTGGATTCGATACCTTCAGACTTGCCGTCGACAATGAAGAAGATGATGTCGGCCTGGTCTTTGGCGCCAGGGGTGCGGGTCTGCACCACATAGAAATCGGCCTGACCGGAGCTTGTCGTGAACGATTTCTCGGCGTTGAGCAGATAGTTGTCGCCATCGCGTGATGCTTCGGAGAGGTTATACCACCAGTGTCCCCCGGTGGCGCGCTCGCTGGTCGAATATGTGCCAAGCAGACCTCCGTTATTCGCCTTGAGCCAGCGCTCCTTCTGGTCATCGTTGCCAAACAGATTGATCGTCTGGGCCGCGCCGACATGCATGACGTAGATGAGGCCGGTCGATGCATCAGCCTGTCCAATACGGTAAGCGGCTTCCGCGAAATCGACATGAGCAAGGCCAAGGCCGCCAAACCGTGTTTCATTTAAAACACCGGTCCAGCCGGCTTGCGCCAACGCCTTCAGATTCTCTCTCGGAAAGCGGCTGTCCGGATCGTTGCGATCGGCGTTGACCCTGACGGTCGCATCGATCGCGGCATCCAGTCGGGAATAGACGTCTTCATCGATCTTGCGCACCAGATTGGGGGTTACCATGGTCAGTCTCTCCTGTGTCGATTAAAGTCCAGCTACGGCATGGATAAGCGGCTTCTCGTCGACGTCACTTTGCGGCGAGCCGCCGAGGTAAAGCGCCTTGATATCGTCGTGGTTGCGTAACGCGTCAGACGGACAGCACGCTGCGGCCGTTCTCAAGGACGACGGCATGATCGGAAAAACGAAGCGCGACCCTCGAATTCTGTTCCGCAACCAGGATCGAGAGATTCTGCTCGCGGTTGAGTTGCTTCAGCGCCCGGAAAAAGCCCTGGACCACCAGTGGCGCTAGCCCCATCGACGGCTCGTCGAGCACCAGGAGGCGCGGTCGTGACATCAGGGCGCGGCCGATTGCGGTCATCTGCTGCTCGCCACTGCGCGTGGAACGACCAATTGTAACTGTCGGGATAATATTCAAAGAAAATCGGAACAAGTGCAGGGATCGACGTGTGGATGTTGTCGGCGAGCGACAGGATATCGTCCCAAGAAAGATCCAAGTTTGAAAGACTCGGACGCACCTTACGAATGACGCCTATGTTGTAGTAAATGATGCTCGTCGATACGGATTCCGGAAGGGCGATTGTCTTGCCTTTCCATTGCGTCGCGGCGAGCGCCTCTGGCTTCACACCCGCCGCGGCCCATAACGGGTCAGCGGCAAGAAATCTGTCGAGTGGTACGAGCAGCCCTCGCTCGGCGAGGACCGGCATATCCGGATAGCAGAGCGAGGCGACGACATCTGGCAGATCCCCGGTGACCGCCGCCCTCAGTAGTTGCTGCAACAGGGCCGGACAGTCGGCGGCGTTGGCTTCCGTCACGATTCGTATGTCGGGGTTCTGTTGCATGAACCGCTCGATAATCGGCTGACGGAAGAGGCCGTCGCGCGCCGGAAAGGCGTAGCCCACCCGCAGTGTGACCGGATCGGCATGGGCTGCGGTCACCCCGATGAGGGCGCCAGCGATGGCCGATATCACCGAAGACATCGTTTTCATCATGACAAACCTGCCTTGAAGCGTGACGGATCATGCCGGCGCCGAGGAAGCGGCGAAAGCCAGCCCGCACCGCGGGCATGACGATCATCGTTGGGGGACCGAACCTCGTCGCCGGGCGGTCACATATTGGGAACGTCTCGGTGCGGGAGCTCGCGCGGGACGGCCTCATTGACATCATCTGCTCAGATTACATCCCAGCCAGCATTCTGCGCGGCATTTGGTACTTGGCGAGCCAACCCGGGGGGCTAACGCTTCCTGAGGCCGTTGCACTCGGAAGCAAGCAGCCGGCGGAAACCTTCGGCCTTCTCGACCGCGGCGAGATCGCTGTGGGCAAGCGCGCCGACCTCATCCGCGTAGCTGACCGAGCCGGTCCTGTCGTCCGAGGGGTCTGGACGGCCGGACGTCAGGCACTGTGAGCTGATCAGAGACACATGAATATCTCAGTGACGCACCATCAATATAGCCGCCAAAACTGGATGACCTTACTTGCCAAAGCACCAGTTGCAGAACTGGACCGGCACTGGGCGGCGATCGCTCGGCCAAAATTCCAGTGGATACGGCGTCCCGAATATGGCGCAGCGATGCTGCGCGGGGCGTCGGGCGCACCGGCACTGTTTTCAATCTCGGCGAGGCGACTGTGACGCGCTGTACGCTCCAGATCGAGACTGGCGAGCTTGGCATTGCCTACGTGCTCGGTCGCAACAAGCGCCACGCGGCCCTCGCCGCCGTGTTCGACGGACTGATGCAGCGCGACGAAGCGACCGGGGCGGGCGCGATCGGCCCGATCATTGCCGCGATTGATCGCTGCGTGCGCCAAGCAGAGCGGGCGATTCGACGCGAGGCCCAACGGAGCAAGGTCGATTTCTTCATGCTGGGGCAGGGAGACATGGCGAATGACGGCTGATCTGATCCCGCCTGCATTCCGCGATCCTGTTCACGATGCGCAGTCAGCTTTCCGCCGACTCCTGAGAGCGCTGTCGCGGCCCGGCACACCGGTTTCGTTTCCCAGCCCCGCCCAGCCGCCTCAGCCGATGAGCGGGCCGCTCGCCGCTATCGCGCTGACGCTCATCGATCCCGACTGTTCGATCTGGCTCGACCGGCGCTGTCGAGGGATTCGGTGCGGCGCTATCTCCATTTCCATACAAACGCGCCGCAAGTCAGTGATCCAAGAGCCGCGACCTGCGCGCTGATCGGCGATGTTGGCCGGATGCCGGGATTCGGCAGCTTCCATCCGGGTGTGGCCACCTATCCTGACCGGTCGACGACGCTTCTGCTCCAAGTGCCTTCGCTCGCCGGCGGGCCTGTCGTCCGTCTTTCCGGGCCCGGAATCGAGACGACGACCAGCTTCGCGCCTCGTGGCCTGCCGGACTGGTTTTGGCCGTCCTGGCGCGAGAATGCCGCTCGCTATCCGCTCGGCGTCGATATCTTCCTCACCGACAACCTCGCCGTTGTCGGCCTCCCGCGCTCCACCAAAGCCGAGGAACCATGATCACCTCGATCAAGGGTGGCGAAGCCGCCATCGCTGCTTCGCAGCGTCTCCTCGCCAAGCGGCGCCGTGGCAATCCGACGATTGCCGACCTCGGCGTCGACCAGATCCGCGAGCAATTGTCGCTCGCCGTCGACCGAGTGATGAGCGAGGGTTCGCTCTACGACCCGGACTTGGCGGCGCTGGCGATCAAGCAGTCCGAGGGCGACCTCACCGAGGCGATCTACCTGTTGCGCGCTTTCCGGACCACGCTCACCCGGTTCGGCTACGCCGAACCGGTCGACCCCGCGGCGATGGTGGTACGCCGACGCATCGCGACAACACACAAGGACGTGCCGGGCGGCCAACTCCTCGGGCCGACCTATGACTATACCCACCGGATCCTTGATATCGCTCTTTTGCGAGCAAGCAGCGACGATCTTACCGATCTCGCCGGCGACAGCGAAAGTCGGTATGAAAAGGAAGCCGAAGATGACGCTGCAGAGCCGGGGCCCGATTCTGTGGCTCATGCTTTGACAAAAGATTGCGGCCTCCTCGCGCTGGCCGATATCGTCGAGGACGCCCGGCCTGACGGACAGTCGAAGGTTGCCGACATCACCCGCGATCCAGTGGTGTTTCCCTCCACACGGGACCAGCGGCTGCAGAGCTTGGCCCGCGGGGATGAGGGTTTCCTGATGGGCCTCTGCTATTCGACGATGCGCGGCTATGGGCGTAACCATCCGTTCGTTGCCGAACTACGCTGCGGTGACGTCGGGGTTGTCCTGACCATCCCTGAGCTCAACATACCTGTTGGCATTGGGACGATCTGCCTTACCGAATGTCAAACCGTGCATCTGACTACCAGCGACGGTGCGCTGCCACCTCGTTACACGCGCGGTTACGGCCTCGTCTTTGGCAATAGTGAACGCAAAGCGCTCTCGATGGCCATCCTCGACAGGTCGCTGCGGTCCGCCGAACTCGGTGAGACGGCTACTTACCCGGGACAAGACGACGAATTTGTCCTGTCTCATTGCGATAGCGTGGCGGCATCCGGGTTGGTGCAGCACCTAAAGCTGCCCCACTACGTCGATTTCCAAGCCGAGATGCAGCTGCTCGGCCAGATGCGCGCGGACTATGCGGAACGACATGCAAACCCCAGTCTAAAACCCACTCCCGGGCCAGATATGATCACGGAGGCTCTCAGTGGAGACTGACTTCACATTCGACGACAGCGGCGTCTACAGTTTTGCTTATCTCGACGAGATGACGAAACGAATGATTCGGCGTGCGATCCTGAAGGCGGTGGCCGTGCCGGGCTACCAAGTGCCGTTCGGCAGCCGTGAAATGCCGCTTCCTCCGGGGTGGGGCACTGGCGGACTCCAGGTTACCGCGAGCATTCTTGGCCGGGACGATGTGCTAAAGGTAATTGATCAAGGCGCGGACGACACCACCAACGCCGTCTCGATTCGCCGCTTCTTCGCCCATGTCGCCGATGTTGCTACGACCGAGCGTACGGGGGAAGCAACGGTGATTCAGACGCGTCATCGCATTCCTGAGCGGCCGCTCACTGAGGACCAGATCATCGTCTTCCAGGTGCCGCAGCCCGAAGCTTTGCGGCGATTCATTCCGCATGAGGCGGTCGCGCGGAAAATCCACGCTTTCGGCCGCTACGGCATTATGTATGTCCGGCTGTATGAAGATATTTCTCGGCTTGGCCACGTTGCGATGTCGGCTGATTATCCGGTTATGGTGAATGGACGTTATCTCGCCTCGCCGTCGCCGATCCCGAAATTCGACAATCCGAAGCTTCACCGCAGCCGCGCGCTGGCCCTCTTCGGCGCGGGCCGGGAGCGGCGTATCCATGCCATCCCACCTTTCACCGATGTCAAAAGTCTCGATTTCGTCCACCATCCTTTCACAGTGCAACACTTCGAGGCGTGCTGCTCACTTTGCGGCGCGCAGGACAGCTATCTCGACGAGATCCTCCTCGATGATCGCGGCACCCGGGCCTTTGTTTGCTCGGACACCGCCTATTGCGCCGAGCGGCGCGACGAAAGGATCGCATCATGAAACCGAGGGTGAGGGAAATTCTTCGGGTGAAGCACCTGTCCAAAACCTTTGGGCGCGTTCCCGCTTGCAGCGCGATATCGTTCTCGCTGCGTCAGGGCGAGGTTCTCGGCATTGTCGGAGAGAGCGGCTCGGGCAAGTCGACGCTGCTCCGCTGTCTTGCGGGCCGCATCGAGCCGGATGATGGCAAAGTACTGATCGCCTCCGATGACCACGTCGTCGATCTCTGGGCAATGGACGAAGCCTCGCGCGAGCAATTCCTGCCGACGACGATTTCACTCATTCACCAGAACCCGCGCGACGGATTGCGACTTGATATCAGCGCCGGCGGCAATATCGCCGCGCCTCTGATGGCCGCCGGCGGCCGCCACTACGGCTCCTTACGCGCGACGGCACTGGAATGGCTTGAGAAGGTCGATATCGAGAGTCGGCGCATCGACGACCTGCCCGAAATCTTCTCCGGCGGCTGCAGCAGCGGCTGCAGATCGCCCGCGGACTCGCTACCCACCTTCGCCTCGTGCTGATGGACGAGCCGACCGGTGGCCTCGATGTCTCCGTCCACGCAAAGCTCCTCGACCTGCTGCGCAGCCTTGTCCGCGAACTTGGCATTGCCGTCGTTGTCGTCACCCACGATATCGGCGTTGCGCGTCTGCTCGCCGATCGGTTGATGGTGATGCAGTGCGGTCGAGTAATCGAGCAGGGGCTCACCGACCAAGTGCTCGATGATCCTCACCACCCATATACGCAGCTGCTCGTCTCCTCCATCCTGCAGGTCTAAGGAAAGGCCGGTCATGACCATCCTCATCAGCGTCGGCGGCCTTTCCAAGACCTTCACGCTTCATACTCAGGGCGGCGCAGAGATCGCCGTCTTCGACGACATCTCACTCGAGGTCCGCGCGGGGGAGTGCGTCTGCCTACACGGCCCCTCCGGGGCGGGCAAGTCGACGTTGCTGCGCTCGCTGTATGCCAATTACAAGCCGGACGCCGGGCACGTCGTCGTGCAACACGGAGACGAATCTATCGACCTCGTCAGCGCCGAGCCATGGGAAGTGGTCGAGGTGCGACGTCGCATGATCGGCTATGTCAGCCAATTCCTACGCGTCATCCCCCGCGTCGCCACCATCGACATCGTCACCGAGCCGGCGATCGCCATCGGTATTCCAGCAGATGAACCACATGCCAAGGCGAAGGCGCTACTTGCGCGCCTCAACATCCCCAAACGACTCTGGTCGCTGGCGCCCGCCACATTCTCGGGGGGCGAACAGCAACGCGTCAACATCGCGCGAGGCTTCATGGTCAACTACCCGGTCCTGCTTCTCGATGAGCCGACGGCCTCGCTCGACGCCGTCAACCGCCAGAGCGTAGTCGAGCTGATCAACGAGGCTAAGGCGCGTGGGGCCGCCATTGTCGGCATTTTTCATGATGAGGAAGTGCGCGAGGCTGTGGCCGACCGCCTGTTCAAAGTGGGCCAGTCGTCCGTTCGTAAGTCTCGGCGCAATATGACAGCAGCGGAACCTATCGTATAATGCCCGAACCGTCCTCGCCCTGCTACGCGATCTACTACACGCCAGCTCCGGAACACCCGCTGACGGTAGCGGCGACAACGTGGCTAGGGCGCGACGCCTTTGCGGGATGCTCGACCGTGGCGTCGGCTGGACTCGACGCCGCTACTACGAACCAAATTCGCGGTGCTCTTACCACTGCACCCCGCCGCTCCGGCTTCCACGCGACACCCAAGGCGCCGTTCCGGCTGAAGGAGGGGTATTCCGTCGAGGAATTGGAGCGGGCGCTCCGCACGTTCGTAACAGCTTGGCCTTCATGCCGATCGGTTCTCTGAAAATCGATCTGCTGGCGGGCTTCTTTGCGCTGGTTCCTGTGAATCCGACTCCCACTTTGCAGGGCCTTGCCTCGTGTATAGTCGAAGAGTTCGACTGTTTTCGAGCGCCGCTGAGCCAGGGCGAGTTTCAACGACGTTTGTGCGGTCCGCTCGACGAGATCGAGACCACTCATCTTGTGCGATGGGGCTACCCGTACGTTTTCGATCACTTCCACTTCCACATGCCCCTGACCGATCGCGTTCCCGCCGACAATCAACCTGTAGTGCGGCGGGAGCTGGATACGGTCTTCGGGACCTTGCTCTCCGAAGACTACAGAATCGATGCTCTTTCCCTCTTTGTTCAGATACATTCCGGCGCGGACTTTGTCGTCCGGTCGCAATTTGCCTTGAGGAGCCGCAGCCTCCTCAAGGAGGCGGTACGAGACCATGACCTCCGCTCGCGGGAACATGGTTCTCGTCGTTGGTCCCAGTGGGGCCGGCAAGGACACCTGATCGACTAGGCCCGCACGCGTTTAGAATTTGAGTCCAATGCTTTCAGTTCGTTCGCCGGATCATCACCAGGCCTCGTTCCGTCGGCGAGTCTCACGAATCAGTCGACATAGAAGAGTTCCAACGCCGAGCCAGCGCCGGCAAGTTCGCGCTGCATTGGCACGCGCACGGGCTTTTCTACGGGATTCCTGCGACAGTCGAAGACCGTCTCGATCGCGGTATAGTCGTCGTCGCGAACGGCTCGCGGGCGGTCGCGCCCCTCGCTCGTCAGCGCTATCCGCAATTATGCCTCGTCAATGTCACCGCACACTTGAAGTCTTGTCCGAGCGCCTTAAGGGACGCGGGCGAGAGAGCGAATCATCATTCAAGCAGCGGCTCGCGCGAAGTGACCTGAATCCGGTCGAGCCCATAGACGTGCTGCACATAGACAATGCTGGCTCTCTGAACCTTTCCGGTGAGCGGTTCATCGATGCGCTGCGGACCTGCGGTCGTCACACGAGGCGACGATGATGAATAGAAGAGGCAGGAACTGGGGTAGTTCAACAGGTATTCAATCGGCGTAAGGCTGTGGCGTAGAGCAGAAAAAATGCTTGCCGTATCGACGGCGATATCCTAACCGGGATGCGGTGCCAGGTTACTATTTGATCACTTTTTCCGAATTGGAATGGGGCAAACCTAATCCAGCATTTTTCGCCGATTTTGTAGGCCAGCTTTCGACCGTTGGAAGCGAGGTCACTGGTCAAATCAGGCCGCGAACTGCCTAGTTTCACCGGAGGATGCCGAGGTATATTCCCTGCGGACAACAATTTTGAGTTGAGGCGTCCATCAACAATGCATACTTGTCCGCCGCCGAACCAGGTGCTCGACGAATGGCTCGAATCGTATGACAGCGTGCGGGGACCTTACGGCCACCTTCTGCTCGAGCAGAAGTCCGACACCGACAACGACCTTATCGCTCGACTGAGGCCGTACTTCGAGTCGGCTCACATGGACGCGCGGGACTACTTCCACGCTCAAATAGGGATCGACCTTCACCCGGATGCCGGTTCTCCTGGCGAGGAGGCTTGCTATCCGAACTGCCTCCCCCCGAAGGCGCTTCGGGGCCTTTTCGGCGAGGTGATGGCGGGGATGCTCACCGAGGCTTTTCGCGATTCGTTCGTCGGCGGCCACCCTTGGCGTGTGCCGATCTTCCTGTTTCGGTATCACGCTGATGTCGAGGCCCATTTATTTTCGCTCGCTCGAGACGAGCGCCGGCGACGCGAAGTGTTCGGCCGATTCGGCAGCGACTTTATCGGTGTCGTTCTGGATGACGGCGGTCGGGTATCGAGGTTTATTGCGGGAGAGGCCAAATGGCGCCGCCAGCTTACCGATAGTGTCTTCAATGAGCTGATGCTGGGTGAGCTGACCAGGGACCCGGACACTGGAGAGCGCACCCGTTCGGGAAAAGGTGTCTGGTTTGAACTAAATCGAGACACCTCAGTGCCGCACGGGTTGCGCCAATTGCAGAGGCTTTTGGAGCAGCGGGATCCGGATGGCCATGCGGCGGCGATCTTGTCGCTCGATGAGGCGTTGATCCTCGATCATCCAAGGCCGCTGCCACGCACCAACCTCATCCTGATCGCGGGCAACGGCGCGCGACGAAGGGAGGCTGGAGACGTGCTGATCGGCTGGGAGAAACTGCCGAACGAATACAGCGCTGCCCATGACCTGCAGGTCGTTGAGCTCATCCTGAGGGATGGTGAACTGCTGATCGATGGCTTGTATTCCTCGCTCTGGACCTAGGTTGAACCATGCCAGAATTCGATGCTGACCGGATCGACCTGGCCAACAACCTCCGCCGCCAACTGGCCGTGGAGAACGAACTCTCGCGCCCGCAGGCTAGGGCGTATGTCCGCTGTCTGCAGGCGACATGGCGGGTGCGTACGATTCAATGGACGGAACAGGAGTCTGCCAGTCAGCTACGAGACGCGAGGCGTCTTCTTCATGCAGCACATATATTTCGGCAAGTCGAAGGGCCGGCGTCGCCAGGGGCCATCGCCTGCTATCGCCGCACGGGCGAAATCCTTGAGTGGCTGACGCGAGCAGCGGACAGCATCCGCGCCGTTGTTCCGATCGAAATACTTGCCGCCGCCGCCTACCAACTTGGCGGGCTCCCTGCGATGGCGTCAGGTCTCTTGGGGCAGGTTGACGCCGAGAACGATGGCGTGGCTCTGTACGCTGCCTTCTTGCGCGCGGATTTTGACAGCGTCCTGGCGCGAACGGCCGCGTTTTGGGCGTTGCATCGCGATCTGACGAGTCCGGACGCCTCCGAAAAGTTGGCTAGGCCCGACCTCGATGCGTTCGACGATGATGATCGAGTGGCTTGGCTTTTCACCGTCGAGCTTGTGCGCTGCCTCGGGCTTTTGGCTGACAGTCTCCGACGCGGAGATAATGAGCGCAGCGGACGTGCGATGGAGAAGCTCAGCGCCCTCGATGGAATGGCTGCGCGTGTGTTCAGCGACGACGCTTCGCTCCTTGTGGGACTGCTGAAACAGGTGGCGGATGGCTTCAGAAGCGCGAGCATCTATCATCCGCTCACTGCGCTGTCGGACCTGAATCCCGAACGACGTTCGAAGCTCCTGGCCTATGCTCGGGGACAATTCAGCCGAGGGCGTGGCATTCTCTGGACCTCGCAATTGCAGGGTCTGGAGCGCCTGATGAGGGACAGCTCCTTTGCTCTTTGCACGCCAACCGGATCTGGCAAAACGCTTGTCGCCAATATGGCATTGGTCAAAGAGTTACTCTTACGGGGGCACGAGGACGTTGCGCCCCTGGCAATGTATCTCGTGCCCTCGCGTGCCCTAGCCGGTGAAGTGGAGGCTAAGCTTCGCGTTGAACTCGGCGATGAGATGATCGTCACCGGGCTCTATGGCGGCGCGGACTGGGGCGTCACGGATTATTGGCTAAGCGGCGAACAACCGACCGTGCTGATCGTCACAGTGGAGAAGGCGGATGCGCTGATGCGCTACCTTGGTCCCCTTTTGCTCGGCCGCTTGCGGCTTGTGGTCATTGACGAAGCACACCAAGTGGTTCCTGAAGGTGGCGAGAACACCAGGATCAGTTTTTCGGAGCACAGCAATCGCTCGCTCCGGCTGGAGAGCTTCATATCGCGCGTTCTCGCAAGGCGACCAGACGTCGTGCGAATCGCGCTCACTGCGGTGGCGGGAGGTGCGTCCCTACCTGTAGCTCGTTGGGTCGAGGGGAGACTCGACGCTGAGGCCGTAGGAGTGCGCTATCGAAGCACCCGACAGGTTATCGGCGTTTTTGAAACCAGACCGAACCGCCCGTGCCGCATTCTTCTCGATATCATGAACGGGCGACCGCTGTATTTGCGTGGCGAGGAGCAGCCCGTGTATCTCCGGCTTCAAATCGCGCAGATGCCGCAATTGCCGGCGGGCATGCGGAACAGCCTCAATCGCTTCAACAGTCTAACCGTGCTTTGGACGGCTCTCCATCTGGTCGAGGAAGATCAACGCATTCTTATCTCCGTCGCACAGGAACCAGAGCAGACGATGCGCTGGTTCAAGGAAGCTCTCGAACTGCCGACTTGGGCGGCAGCGCCTGGCTTCGCGGCGCCCGAAGGGGAGCTGCGCGTGCGGTACGACGAAGCACGGGCTGCCTGTATTGACTATTGCGGCGTCGATTCCTTTGAGCTCGCACTCCTTGATCGGGGGATTGCGACGAGCCACGGCCAAATGCCGCAGCGGCTTCGGCGTCTGATGACCGAAATGATCGAGCGGAGAATTTGCCCAATAACGGTCGCAACCGCGACACTGACAGAAGGAGTGAACCTTCCGTTCGACCTAATTTTTCTTACATCACTTAAGCGGCGTTCCTGGGACGCAGAGAACGAGCAACAGATAGTCACTCCACTTTCCACCGCCGAGTTCCGAAATCTCGCAGGCCGGGCTGGACGGCCCGGCGCAGCCCGAGGGATCGAGGGCATGACGCTTGTGGCGATCCCAACCACGATCTCCACGACAGCAGACAGCTTCGCAGACGTTCAGCGCAGGCAACGTCGTGATCTCGTCGCAGACTATGAACGACTTCGAACGGCGTTGCTGATCGAGGAACGCGATTCTGATGCGGTCGAGAGTCCGTTGGCGATGCTGCTGACCGCAATCCGCGATCGTGCAATCAATGTTCTTGGGCTGCCGCCTAATCGATTTCTGGACTGGCTCGATCAGGCCCTTCCGCCGAATATCAGTCCAGATGCCGGTGAGGGGGCGACCGGACTGCGCGCTCGCCTTGCAGACTGTCTTGATGAGCTTGACGGCGTGTTGCTCGCGGCGATCGAGGAGGTCGCACGTGCAGACGAAGCAGACATGACCGGCGCGGAGGCCGAGGCCCAGCTCGTTGAACTATGGCGGCGAACGTTTACCGCAGTTGCTGCAGCCCAGGAGGAATGGATGGAACAGGCATTTATTCGGCGCGGCCGCGCGGTGGTGGAGGCCGTCTACCCGGACGCGGACGAACGTCGACGCCTTTATCAATATGGCTTCTCGCCGCTCATTGGCCGTCGTTTCGAGGCTGTTGCTCCCCAAATCCGGGATTTGATGGCGGCAGCTCAAAATTACGGCGTTGATGATCCCAACACGCGGCTGCGCGTATTCGAACAAATCGGAGGGCTTCTCGCTAATGATCGCGGGTTTGGCTTTCGTGTACGCGCCACAGTCGGTGACCAGGCGCTTCTTGTAAATTGGCAAGGTGTGTTGGCGTGGTGGATGCAAGCACCCGGCACCCATGGACCTGATGCGGATCAGCTTCGGAGTTGGCAACGCTTTGTCGCCGAGAACCTCGAATTCAAATTGGGTGTCGCCATGGGAGCGGTCGTCGCACAAGCTTGGTCGGCTGGCGCGGGCGATCCCTACGCGGTCCCGTCGCTTGCGGAGTGGCGCGCAACCACGGGTCTCCCGTGGTTCGGTTTTTGGGCTCGCGAACTGTTGCGGTGGGGTACCCACGATCCGTTCGTTGCCTATGCGCTCGCACAGGGGCTAGCTCACACACGAGAGCGCGCTGCCGAACGTCGTGGAGAGTTCGAAACCTGGTTGCAGGCAAACCACGTAGATATCGAGCCCGACGACTACATCGATCCGCAGCTCTTTCTCGAATGGCAGAACAGCCTGCCCAGGCGTGAGCGCACCGCTACAACGGTTGCTCCCGTGCCCGTCGAATTGACCGGAACCAACGGCGCCAGGCACCGATACACTGTGATGCCCGTTCCGTGTGATGCGCATGTCAGTTGGCTTGACCCGGCCGGATTTGAGCTGGCAAGGTCGAAGGACGCCGCCGGCACGTATGACAGTAGTGCGGTTCGAAGCGATTACGAGCTTCGCGCGACGCGGAGCGGGGCTTCCGTGAACAGAACTTTTCGGGCGGGCGCTCAATAGTGCGTTAAGACAAATGGACTGGTAGCTCGGTGTCCTCGGATCGCATTGATGAGCTAAGTTCGCTGCCGAACCATCAGGCCACGGGTTCGAAACACCAAGACCCGCCGCCTGTTGCTCTTCGCTCTTCACGGCCACGAACCGCATGCTCGGCCGCTGAGCGGCTTCGCAAATCGCCGCGGCGTCGATCGCATCGTTCTTCTGTCGCTCCCCGAAAGGTTTTACGTAGACCGGCGGAATCGGCCGAACCTCGTGGCCAAGCTGGGTGAGCTGGCGAGCTAGTGATGAGCCCGGCCACATAGCTCCAGCGCGACAGTGCAACTCGGCTGAGCGGCGAAGAAGTCCAGCACCTTTCCTCTGGACAAAGTGTATCCAGCGACGTCCAACCTGACCTCCAACAGCGCACCGCGAGAAAACATGTTGGCCGCTCTTTTCCCATCGCGACATATTGCGCTCCCGCACGAACTTCGCCGCTATAGAGGGCAAAGTGGACTTAGCCTTCGCCGCATCACGCCGCCAGATTTATGATGGGTGGACGCCGCGCCGACGGCACAGTTTGAAACACTCCCTTCGGGAAGTTAAAGGGTTGAGCCTTCACTCTCATCTCGATTTGGCTAAGCTGATCAGTGATCTTCACATTGTACTTTTCTAGAGTGATCTCAGCTTGTTCCTTCAAACACTGAGTGTAGATCCGGTAAAATTCGACGCCGACCGCGTCAGGCTTCATCTTGTCCAACACGGCCCCGAAATCTGTGATCTTGGCCTGCCCCGCCGCCTCGGCGCCTTTCAGGAAGCGCGTAAGCTCGCCCTTAACTTCCCCTTCAATACCGACTGCCCCACCGCCGGCACAAAGCTTCATGATGTCATCGGTCGCAGCAGCGGTGGGAAGCGGTGCGGAAGCGTTCGATGGGTCGATCGTCGGCCGGATCACCTAAGCCGCCCGGCTTAGGGCGTTCCAAGCCTCTTGCCGCGCCAGGGCCGGACGGTCAAGGTCCTGTAGCGTCCGCAGGGCATGGCCTTGAAGCGGCCGGGCTGGTGTCGCCCTTGCGTGAGGGATCGTTACCGGATGGTCGAGACTTCGAAGGAAGGCTCCGGGCGCAGCATAGAGCCCAGTCCGACAGGACGCACCATGATCGAAAGGCGGCAAAAACTTCGCGAAGATGTGGGAGAAGGCACTATCGCCCGATGGTTGCGTGCGTTAGGTTTCATCGTTTCAGACGAGCAATGAATACTGAACCGATTGCAGCCGGGGGCGTCCATGCGTGCGCGATTGATTGTGTGTCTGTCAGGGTCTTTCATGCTGGCGGGATGCGGAACGCATGTTCCGGCGCTTGTGAGTGAACAGGTGCTGCCGATCGAGGCGCTTGTCGCGAGCATCGATTGCGAGTTTCAGGATGCTGTCCGGACACAGATTTATCGTCGCCCGGGGCGCCAATGGCTCCGCACCTGGCAGGGGCAGTATACCGTCACCCTGAAGGGCAACGAGACCGGCGGCGTGAAGATTTCGTCCAGCACCAATCCCATCCTTCTTCCGGCGCGCTCTACCCTCAACCTTGGTGTGGGCGGCGGCGGCACGACGACCGCCAACAGGATCGCGATCCTCAAGTTCAATCTCGACTTCGCCGCGGTGAGGGACGGTCCCCGCTGCGAGCCGCCGCCGGCCTACGCCGCTCACCCGCTCCTCAAGGGAAGGATCGGCTTTGAGGAATGGATGGACCGCGCGCTCGACGGCGCCCTGGCGGAGCAGACGATAGCCGCGAAAACATCGGACCTCGCGAGCATCGGCCATTCCTTCGAGTTCAGCATCGACCTGAACGCGAACGCGTCCCCGGTCTTCGTCATCATGCCTGCTCCCGCGACGACCGTCACGCCCACCGGCACCATAGATCGACTGGAGGACAACATCGTCGAGGTGTCGCTGGGCAAGGCCGCTGCCGGGACCGCCTCGCAAACCAAGACGACCGCGAACTACGCGAAGCTTCAGCTTGAGGCGCTTCAGTCCCTCGAAAAGGAGATCAAGGAGTTGATCGACAAGCTCGACGCAAACAAGAAGACGCTTGCGGAGAAGGATAACAAGGAATTCTTACAGCGCGCCGATCAATTGGAGAAATTCAATCTGCCTGAAGCGACGTTGCAGCAGTTGCAACCAAACGCGAACCGCGAATTTCTGGCGCAGAGGCAGTCGGAAGCCCGAGAATTTTTTGGCAATGCGGCAAACACTGGCAGGCTCGCGGACCTGAGAAAAATTCAGACGGAAACTACTCAGGCTCAGCAAAGCCTCGACACGAAGAAGGGACAGTTGCTCGACACGATCAACCATCCCGCATCGACCACTGTCGTCCAGCGCACGGTGCGCGCGCCCGCGCCGTTGCCGGCCGACCAGAATCCCAATGTGGCGGGAACTTCCTTGCAGCTGACGCTTGAACGGCTGAATAATACCCTTCGCGTGCCTGCCTTTTGAGTGGGCGGCTTCGCTGGCAGAACGCTCTTTCCCGGCCGCTATCTTGCTGCCGGGTGGAACCGCTGACAGTAGTTAAGCGAAACAATCACGCAATCTGAGTAGAATTGTCTTCATACCGATACTCTCGATGATTCTTAAGTACGCCCGTCGAAAATCAAACAATGGAGCGTGAGTTTGAGTCGCGGCCTCCTAACGCAACGGCGCGTGGCCTCGCGGGGCAAGAAAACACGGGGATTACTCGATTGCCTCAAACTCAAGCAGCAGGCGGTCCGATTGGGTTTTCTCATCAAATGTATTGAGCAGCCGGCCCAATGACGGCCTTTTCCTTCTGTCTTATGCTCGCGAAGTTGGCGGAGCGAAGTCGAAACCGGTTTCAGGAGCGAAGAAAAGTAACACACCTGACGAGAAAGACTCCGTTCTCGTGCTGATCAGTCTCGATGACGGCTAGAACGCGATCCTGTCGTTTGGGACGTTGAGACCTTCGGTGACCTGGTCGCAGAAGGCTCACATATTGTCGAAAAAGTCAGACATTATTTCGGGCGGCACCTCAACGTGCCCTGTGCCGTCGCAATACTGCCGATCTGACGATACGCGCGATGCGCCCCATTCGATCAATAGTTGGCCTGCAAGGACAGACCAGTGCCCACATTCGTGTGGACCTTCAATCCCCTGACGCTCGCGAATTCAATTGACCGTCAGAACAGGGCAACTAATCCGACGGCCCGGTTTCCTTCCAGGCTAAAGTTTGCCATTCTTTACAATATCGAGGATCTGCCTTTCAGAGAGCCGGACTTTGCGGTTGCGGAAGCATATTCGCTCTGGGGCAACCCCGATAACGGGAAGGGCACAGTGGAAAAGCCTCCGTTGTCGAATGTCAAATTGATTCCCAACAACCTCGTAGAGAGCGCTTGCAGATACGAGCTTGTGCGGGTCTCAATGCGGCCACTGAGGGGCGCGGGAAAGCGCGTAGGGTGTTTGACAGCCGTGAGACGTCACCCCTAGACTTGCCCCAGGAAGAAATCCTTGAGCAACGCAAGAGCAGAACGTCTTCTCCGCAAGGCGGGCATTCCTTTCGAGCCTGAGCCCAGGTGGATCAAGGAAGGGCAGAAGCCTGACTTTTACTGCAGCGGCAAAAAGCCTTTCTGGTGTGAAGTAAAAACACTGGAGCGGCCTGAAGACACCGACAAATTTGACGAGGCGTTTCACGACCTAGTGGGCCGAACCAATAATCTCGATGGCAAGGGGCAAGGCATTGCCTACATCCATGATGATTATTCGGACCGCGACGCCAAGAAAGTCGTTCACCTCCTGAAGCGCGGGCTGAAGCGGTTCGAGAACGGCGACGCGCCCGACACGCGCGCTCGTCACGTTAAGTCCGGACCGGAAGGAGTTTGTCCGCTTCTCCGTTGCGACCAGAACCCACGGCCCGGCTGAATTCACAGCTGCGTGTCGCGGACTGGAATCTACGGCAGTCCGGACGGCATTTATGCCGATCCGTTCGACCAGCAGGTGACGCAGCATTTCTCCGATGGCAACGAGCGAACGCGGCTTGGCGGCACGTTCGTGCAACCCAACCAAATTTTCCTTGTCGCTATCATCGTTCGGAAAAACACCGAAAATTCTCGCTGCTGACGGCGGCGGCTGCCGCTCGGGCCAAGCGATTGAAAAATCCGGAGCGCATTCGTGAGGTTCTGAGTGATGCCAACGATCCGTTCAAGAATGGCAATAGGTACAAGTCCGCGCCAAGCCTGCTGGCGATATTCCATGAGGGTCTCGACGTTCCAGATGAGACAATCATCGCGAGCGCGTTGTACGGAAACCTCAAGTTCAGCTATCCGGAAGGACAGCCCGAAAAGGGCGAGTACATCGTTGACAAGGACGGCGGCTGGACGCCTGAGAAAAACACGACAACCAGCGCCGTACATTACGCCCGCAACAACGGCGAGCCGCTCCTTGTTCACAATTACTGGGCGCAACGGCCGTTTCCGGAGGACGTTTTCTCCTGCAAGGAGATTTCCCTGTCGCCGAACGGCTTGTTTGAAGAGACCGATTTCGCCAACATCACCACTCCACGCCCCGTCCTGTCGCGGATCGTGGATATTCCCGGCAGGCTGCTGTGTTTTCTCCGCCGCATATTCCGTCGCTAATCGCTGCGCGCTCCGACGCCGTGGCAGCTCGGGGTACTAGCCTAGAACCCGGTGAGGGTTGCGAATCCGCCTACGAGTCCGGACGACGGCTCTTATTGCGTCCCGGTAACACTGGCGGCTTTTTAGGCCGCACGCATCGGGATTCGACGTCAATCAGCGGAGCCAGAAAGCGGTCGATATCTTCGGGTACATCCCGGCTGCGTGGCCAACCGAGTAAGTCCCATGCGTCGGAAGCTTGCTGCATCCCTTCGTTGAGCGCTGATCGAATTTCGACATCGGACAGGTCAAACGCGGGCAAATTGATATGCACGCCCACGCGAAGGTACAGGGCCCGATGCGACGCTGGAGGATGTGAGTAGTCCCCAGAAAAACGTTCGAAGACCAACGATACAATTCCGGTTGCGATGCCGAACAGTGTCAGATGCTCGATGGCTGCTTCCTTCTTCCGCTTGATTGAGGGGTTTGCCCACAGACCCCGCAGAATGTGAAGCGCCGCCAAGTAGAGCCCACGCTGATCCGCCAACAATTCAAGTGGCCGCAATTCCTTGCCCAGGAACTCTTCATGTTCCTGACGTCGCATACGCGCCGCCTTAAGCTTGGTCTCTCGGCAAAATTCGATGTGGCCCTCAATAACGTGCGCGATTTCGTGCAAGAAAAGATACGTGAGCGCATGCGAATGTAACAGCCGGAGATGGCCCATGAGCTTCGAATCTTCGGCTAAAGCGGGAGCCTCAATGTTCTCATTACCAATCCAGCGAAGCTCTGGTCCGCCTCCTTTCGGCAAGAGCGGAAGTCCGATCGGCCGCTTTAACTTAGGCTGGCGAACCGATTTAAGCGAAGTGAAGCTTGATGGCTCGGCCATCAACCGGAAGAGTGCAAACAGGATTTGAAGTGAGGAAGAGGCTTCCACCGCGACCGCATAGCCGGTGCGGTCGGTGAGATAGCCCGCGCTTCCGCCGAACCAGCCATAATTCGTCAGCCCCGGAGATACGTACTTGCAAATGGGAAATACCTTCTCATCACGCTTCAGCAAGGTTTTCATGATCGGTGCGACATCCCCGAGGAGCTTGGACGCTGCGGCCAAGCCCTCGGGCATTTCGGGAAGTCTTGAGTATTGCGTCGGATCAATCCAGGACCATGGCCAGCCCCGCGGAGGACCGCAGGCCATCCCAGAAAACTCAGCCGCCCGCTCTCCCGGCATCAGTTTCAACCCTTTGTCGGGTTACTTGCGTTTCCTGACTGACTTCTTGCCTTTCGACGCTTTGGCGGTTCGCGTCGTTTTCGCGGGCTTAATATCGCCGCACCAGGCGTCAAGAGCGTCTTTGCCCAGATTATTGATCGTCGAACCAAACTGCTTCTTGATGAGAATGACCGTGGCGTATGTCGCAATCGCGCCCCCGAAAGCATGCGCAAGAACACCGAAGATGGCTTGAACGACTCTGAGTGGTCCCTCCTTACGAATTGTCTCGCTCAGACACACGAACTCCTTCACGTCGTTCTTATGCCGATCCCACCGGTTGCGTCCTCCCTCGGCCTTCGCCTCGTCTGACTCTCCAACCGTGCCGAGATCGGCCCTCTCAGGATCGACTTCGCCTAATCGTTGGAATGCGTAGGCCAGGCTGTCCCGCTCGAGAAGTGCCTGCAAGTCTTCAAAAGGCTCCGCTTCCATCCTGCCCTCCAGGCCAAGTTAATCGGGGACCATACGAGTTCAACCATAGGTCGGCTATACCGTGGTCAGGACGGATCGCACAAACATCTTGATGCTCGCCGTGAGGCATTTGACTTTTCCGGTCGATAAATTCGGTACAGAATTTGGGAGCCATCTACGCGTGTGTACACCTCGCTCTCAAACCAAAGCGTCTTGCGCAGGCATGACAGCAGCAGTCAGCTTCTGCACAGCCAAATTCATATCTCCCTGGCAGGTGAGACTGTACTCAGCACTTCTCTGGCTTTAGCTGCACGAGGTCCACACCGGCTGAAAGTCCCTGCATTTGCATCCACGCTTTTCCCGCCAGATCTGAGCTCGCGAATTTGGCGCATATCCTCGTTTCGCCCTCGAGCCCGATTCTCGTGTCCGAAACCTCGACAACTTGACCTTGCGTCTTCATGTTACGCAAAAGCTGACGAAAGTCTTCTAGCGCCCTCCGACCATCCTCGGACAGGCCCTTGCCCCGAGATAGCGCGTATAACGCAAAGCTCTGAAGCTCGAGAACGGTGTCAGGCGGTCCGGTGTCACGACCCGAGTCAGCGGATCCAGCCGCGCGCATAATCCATCCACCGTCGATAACCGCAAAGTTCGCGGCGCGATTGGTTGCCTGATCCTGAGGTCCAGTCAAATCCAGCGTCTTGCGTAGCAGTGCAGTCTCAGCCGTCTGGCAAGCGTAGCCGAGTTGCCAGGGGAACGATAAACTAAGAAGTCCCGAGAGCAGCAAAGGCGCCATATTCATGGTGATACTCTGGGATTGCTATGCCGTTAGCGGCCCTAACGTTGGAAGGCCGCCAACATTTTCATTGGCAGGTTCGTTTGACCGCTACTTCGGTTTGCAGATATTTGGGTCAATCGTGAATCCCGGGGCCGCCTTGTACAGGCATGCAACTCCATTCTTGTCCTGAAGGGTCAATGTCAGCGACCAATCGCCCTTTCCGTTACACTGGGGATAGTGCATCACCGACAGGGCATCATAGTCGGTTACGCCTCTCCAATCCTTGTCCTCAAAACACGTCCCCGACTGGGGCCGAGTATGCTCGTGCCGCGCGCCTATCGTGTGTCCGAGCTCATGTCGAAGAATGCCGGTCAGCGAGAGCTTTCCCCCGGCCGGAAGCTCGAACGCCGAGTTGTCAATGAGGACGTTGCGCGCGGTGCGATCTTCATCCGGGAAAAACGCTCGCGCCAAATACGCGTTGAGATTAACCGGCCTAACATCGAATTTGACGTTTTCGTTCGTCGGCGCGCAGTTCGAGTCCTCCGCAGTCACGTGAATATACTTGATGTCGGCGACTGCTTCCCATGCTTTCGTCGCATCGGCCATGGCGCTCACAACCGTGTTGTAGCGGTTTCCGAACCCACCCGCATCCGCCGAAGCGTTGCTCACGCAGTATGAGAGATTTTTCTTATCGCCATCTTTCCAGATGATGTCGATGCCCAGCTTGTTCATGACGGTAAACTCAGCGAAGACAAGCCCGGGGTTCTCCACGTTCTGCTTGTAGAACTCCTCAAGCTCCTTGTCGGTAGAAATGGGTGTGTCCCCATTCACAATGTATTTCCCGTATTGGAACGGCTCTTTGGTAACCGATTTCTTGAACTCCTCAAACGTTTTGCTGTTCTGTTTCTGCATTTCTCTGGCCTTCTCGGCGGCATTGTTCAGGAAAAGCCTGGCCTGGTCGGGAGTAAAGGGAGCTTTATCCTGCGCCAGAACACCGGAGCCGGGAATCATCGAAACGGCCGCGGCCAAGATCATGCCGGCTATCGGGTGGTGCACACGTTGCTGCAATGCCGTCGAAAACCCAAATCCAAAACTCATGTTCAACTCCCTTGAGCGTGAAATAAATAGAGGTAGTAGGTTCAATCTAAAGCAACTCCAACGATCCTAACACTGAATTGACGTTTTGCCAGCGCGCTCTCGTCGCAGGTTGCGCCCTCCACCTGCAACTCTCAGCTCTCCTCGGCGAGGCCGCTGCCGTCGCTACAAGTTCGGATGTGCCTGGGCCGCACTCAAAGGCCCAGCTTCGTGCGAATTAGCTCCATTCGCACAGCGCGATTCTGGTCACGCCAATCCGGATCGGCGAGGTCGATGCCAAAGTGATGCAAGCCGATGACCTCAAGGCTCCTTCGGCTGAGGACCGGCGAGCCCGAGCTTCCTCCCATCGTGTCGCACAGGTGGCTAAAGTCAGTGTCTTTGGCGCGCCCGTCGACAGGGAGCTTGACGACGAAGCAATCTTCCCGCGTCACATACTTCGGGTCTCCATTCGGATGGTGGATCACGATCGATAGTTCGTCGGGCGTTGCGGCAGCAAGCTTCAGTCGTCCCCATCGCTTGCCCGGACTGTTGGCCAACCGAACCATCGCCACGTCGAGCTTCTCGTCCATGCTCTGGAATTCCAAACAGGCGGACGACTGGTCACGCACCATTTCGCTCGTCATACTCGCGTTCGAATCATATCCGAATAATGCGACTGCGCTTTCGCACACTGCCTGGCTGTTGATGCAATGCTCATTCGTCAGCATTCGATCGTCGTCGATCATGAAGCCGGTGCACGCCAGCGACTTACCGTCACGCACGAACATCAGCTTGGCTACCGCGAGCCCGGCCTTGAAGATCTCGGGCTTTTCCAGGCGGAAGGCCTCCATGGGTTCCAAGTCGAAAGTTTCGCCTAACACCGAGAGCATTGGATCGCCTGGCGTGCGTTGCGCGATGATACCGGTCACTGCGATTGCAATGCCGACCGTATCCGCCGCCGCCGTCTCGACCTCGACCTCGACCTCGACCGAAGCGCCCGGAACAGGCGGGCTCCAGACCTCTTGCTTGACGCGAAGCTCGGCAGCCGGGTATCGCGCCACTAGCCCGCCGTTTCGATCCCTGACGGCAACGATGTAATCCGTGCGTGGCGTTGCATTTTTGGCAAGGTTGATCCTGATGCGAATGCTTTTCGCCCCCGCGCTGTCGACGGACATCTTCGCGGATTGCGGCTGTCCGCTTTGCGGCTGGAGCATCATGCTGACTTCCTGCACGATTCCGTCGCTCACCGGCCGTACGTTTCCGTTCTCCATGCGTTGCGCTGCGACCGGTGGGCCCGATGCTAACAGAACCCCCACGACGACGAAGGCTTTTCTCAGCACGAGCGACCTCCAGGGTAAGCACGATCACGGCTTGCGCAGCGGCACCACGAAACGCGCGACATTACTAAGCGAGTAGCTCATCAGTTTTGGCGGCTTGCCGGGAAGTTGCACCCTCAAATTCAGCTTCTGATCCAAGTCGCCTGGCAGCTCCACACGTTCCTCGCGCAACAACTCGGCATCGCGTTCGTCTCCCGGCCGGCGATGGAATACGGTGAATGTACTATCATCCGGGTTGAAACGTATTCCTCGGATCGCTCTCGGGTTCAGAGCAATCTTTGAATCACGGCCGGCAGGCGCAAACGACAGGTCAGTTGCAGTGTTGCTCACTTCCGTAACGGGAATCATGACCCCCGGTGTATCCTTCAGTTCGAGCCACCCGTTTTTCTGCAACGTGCAGCTTGCATCTATGTGTCCACCAAAAACCACCGTACTGGTCTCCAGATCACCTTCAGTGCTGACGGGAACACTTGTTGAGCAGATGATCAGTCGCTCCTTCACCTCACTCGGAGTGAGATGTTTGTTGCCCGCCCTGAGCAACGAGGCGACCGCGGCCACTTGAGGGGTGGCCTGCGATGTGCCGCTCATCACACCGAAGTAGTTACCGGATATGGCACTCAGGATGTCCCGGCCCGGCGCTGCAACATGAACCCGTCGGCCAAAATTGCTGCCTTTCGCTTGGGGTAGCGACAATAAGATCGCATCCTTGCTGCTGCTGTCCAGCGCGCCGACCGAAATCACATTGGGCAGGTCGAAGCAGGAGGGGCGCGAATCGCAAATCGCCGAAAACTCCTCCTCATCATTGCCGGCAGCAACCACGAACAACGTATTGGCGCCGAATGTCCTGATCGTGCGCAAAACCGGGTCGCCAATCACGCGCTGTCCGCCGGACTCCGAGTTCGGCAACGGTTGTCGTCGATAGTAAAAGCTGAAATTCACGACATCGATCCTGACGCCGGCGTTGCCCGCCTCCGTCAGCATTCGCTTCAGCAGTGTATTCAGCTCTTCGAGCTTCACTTCCTCGGAGTCGCTGGTGCCGGTAAGAGGGATGTGACCCGTATAGAGCGTCGCATAGGGGTTCAGGCCCGACATGAGGCCCTTGAAATCGCCCGCGATGATGCCTGCGACATGGGTGCCGTGGCTTGCTGCGACGTCCAGCTTGCCCTTCGGCATCATCCATTCGCATGGCGCGATCGGCGCAGGATAGTTGGCAAGCCGCCCCATGTCTCCGATGTGGCGGATCTTGTTCTTGTCCCGGAGTGCCTGGAAAGCACAATGTTGCAAATCGGCCTGGGTGTCGATGATTGCAACCGCTGACGTGCCAGTCTTGATCTCGTCAGGGTAGGCGTCGATTTTTTCGAACGGGAAGGAGAGGCCTTTCAGGAGGCGTGACCGATAAATCTCAAAATCCTCATTTTTAAGTTCGCACTCCCGTTGCTCGTCGCCTCCGCAGCGCGGCGTTTCAGGCACGGCGAAGGGCTTGATGCTGATCTTGCCGGCCGCGGTCGATCCAAGCGTGCGCACAACGGTATCAAGGTCCATCTTGACCGACCCCAACGCCGCCCCCGCCGCCTTCGCCGGGTCGGATGGAAGCTTTACGGCACGCAACGAGTCGTCCACACTGACGGCCGATTTGTTACTGAGACGCGAATCCAGAGCTTCCTTCCGCTCCAGGATCGTGGACCGATCGTCATGGGGGGAGCTGACCGTAATTTTTTCCGACCGTGAGCTTGACCGCTCCGGACCAGACGAGATGTCGACGTTCATGGCAGTGATGGACGCCACCGGCAGGATCAGCAACCCGGCATAATCGTCCCGGAATTTTCGGTCGTCGTCCATCCGGTTGATCGTTGCGATCAGCTTCTTGCATTGCTCATCGAATTTGACACAGCCGCCAAGATCCTTTTCCACGATCTTGGCCAACGACGTGTTTTTCGTCTTTTTGTAGTTGATCCAATCCTGGCCGCGTTCGAACGGGATGTCCGGCAAGAAGAGAGAGGTGCCCGGTGGGACTGTCCAGGTGCCGACCGAGCTCTTGAAACGGGAGACGTGCCCGGTAAGGCTCGCGAGTTCCGTCTCAGACGCGGGAATCAGTTGCCGAGAGCAGACGTTTGGATTGAGATCGCAAGCCAGGCTATCAAGTTGTTCCGGAAAGGGCTCCCCATAAAACAGGCCGAACTGTCGATAGACATCCTCGATGTTCTTGAAGTCGTCGACCTGCCGTGGCCGGAGGGGCAGGCGAAGTGAATTGTGCAGCGTGAGATACAGCTTGAGAATGTCAACTCCAACGCTGGAAAAGTCGCGATTGCGGGTTCGGAAATCGATGGTTGTCGGACGCACTGCGGCGATCGAACGCACGACGGGATCGGAAAGAGCGATCGAATACATTGGCACCGCACGCGCGAGGCGGATCTGGTTTCCGACGGGATTCCTAAGCATGTGTATGCCGAGCACAGCATTATCGGTTTCCGAGAAAAGAAACGCGCCACCGGAGCCGGCCTGGGTTTCGCAATCATGCACGACGGTTGCTCCCGGGATGGGGCCAGTATCGAGCGGCGTATCATTCGCCGAAACTACCCTGCAGTCTGCCGCAAAAAGCTGGACCGCTGCCTGCCCATGAAAGATGATGAAGACCTTTTCGCCCTCGATTGGAATGCGAACGAGGAGGTTTGCGACGCCGAATTCCTTGTCGGGTTCGCCGCCGACTTCCAACACGGCATAACCGAGTTTGGCATCGCTGCTCACAGGTGGAAGCGTGACCTCGAACTTCTTGCCGGTCGGCGGCTCTGTCGTCACGAGACCGAGAGTCAGTTCCGCCGAGACGGCGTCGTTGATGCAATACAATGGCGTGATGATATGGACTTTCGAGATCAACGCCGCCGTGCACTTGAATATCGAGCCGCTGCTCGATATCACGCTTAAACTACCGATTGGCCGGCCGGCCATACGCACCTTGTCCGAGAAAGGCAACGATGAGACCGGGCTGGACTCGTCGGCAGCGGCGACCTCTGACCACGCGAACATCGATGCGCCCAGGATAAAGCTGGCCAGCGCGGCTAAGAGCCAATATTGCATTGGACAGAGATGCCGCCGCTTGCGCTTGCCGGAGTGGCGTTTGCCCGCAGCACTAATCGCTGATTGAACGAATCGCGGCACCTCGACCTCCTCATGCTTCAACCCCGATGCCACCGCCCTTGAGTGGGATGCGAAGCAACAGCCTCGCGGTGCCGAATGTTTGTGACGGAGTCCCTTCCACGCCGACGACGGCATAACCCCGCTCCTTGTCGATTTCTGACGGAGAGCTCTGCACGCGGAACGACTTCCGCTCCTGTTCTGTCAGGCCGAAAACAACAGTCAGACTTTCGGCACCGAAGGCGCAATGCGCCGCAGTCAGGATGTGGCGATCGGAAATGATGATGGCCGTGCAGATCTGCGCGGTTCCGTCCGGCAACACGGAACGCAAGAGTCCGACCGGTCGCGCGGCTTGCCGAATTGGATCGTTCAGCGGCAGAGAATCGACGGGCACGGAGTTTATCGGCGCCGATTGTTGCGGCACGCGCCGTGCTTGCAGCGAGCACAACAAGTCCCGGAAAGGCAATTCTAGCAATGAATTCCAGAACGACACGTCTCATATGATGCCCCGTGCACTTGCAATATTTTTCGATATTCGCTCCGCGAACAGCAATGGCAGCGCCGGCTTGGGGTAATCGGCTCATAATAGGGAATCTTCGAAAATTATACAACCATAAAGTGCCTTTGGCCGTCGCATGTCTCGCGACGCCGAGCCGGCGATCCCAATCGGAGGCTGATGGATAGGAAACGGGATGTGTTCTGTCGCGCGCGATGGGATCGACATCGAGATATTCGGCCGTGTCGAAACGCTCGATCACGAACGGTTGCATCGAGCGCGCCGGACTTGTGCCTGTCCGCGGGGTCTAGAAATCAGCACCACTCACCCAATGGATGTGCGATTGCAATCTTACAGGCAATGAGTAGTCTCAATCAGAGAGCGAATAAAGCTAATTGCGTTTGTTGCCTTACAAGACGCATTGCGGCGTCGGACAAGTAATGGCATGTGAACATGGTCGGGATACAAATATTCTGCCGTAACCGGAGATCTGAGAGTTAATCACGTCACCGGCCGACTAGATTGAAAATCTGGCCACAAACAGAGCCGAGGTTGCAACGGCCTGATGGCGAGTTCACCAGTGAATTGACGGAGGCGAACGATGCTTCGTACTCACTTTTTGATCGGCTTGACCCTCCTCACCGCGATGATGTCGAGCGCCCGGGGTGCCGGGACCGACGAAATCTATGTTGACCAGGGGACGGATTGGACAACAACGGCGAGAGCCGATTTCTACGTGCGAGATCAGGGTTCGCGCTTGATCACGTTATCTTGGATGCTGGCTCTGAAGCAGAGAAACGGACACCCGTTCCTGGCTGATGGTCTGTCGCGATACGGCTATCTGCCGAACCCCGGAAACAAAGCCGGTCTGCCCGTCGGCTTTCACGCCTCCGGACCGGAAGGTCTCCAGATCGTCGGAATGACCTGTTCCGCATGCCACACTCGCCAGATCGAAGTCGCCGGTTTGTCATATCGCGTCGATGGTGGTCCGGCGCTCGCGGACTTCTACGCGTTCCTTGGCGATTTGGACAAGGCCATCGGCGACGTGACGGCCAGTGACGCAACGTTTGCTCCATTTGCGGCGGCTGTTCTGCAGACCGCGACACCGGCCGCGGCCGACGTCGCGGACCTGCGGCGACAGGTCGACGCGTGGTATGTACGGTTTCACACGATCATGTCTCGCGCACTGCCCAGCAATGGTTGGGGGCTTGGGCGTCTGGATGCTGTTGGAATGATTTTCAACCGCGTATCCGGTCTCGATATAGGCCCGCCCCCTGACTTCATGATCCCCGAGAACATTAGGCCAGCCGATGCGCCGGTAAGGTATCCGTTCCTATGGAACGCGCCGAAGCAGGACAAGACGCAATGGCCGGGATTTGCCAACAACGGAAGCGACGTTCTGGGATTGGGCCGAAATGTCGGCGAGGTTCTGGGGGTATTCGCGACGTTCGAACCGAAACGTCAAGGCCCGATCATCAACTTCCTGAGCAATAATTCCGCGAACTTCGATGGCTTGAGCAAGCTGGAAGATTTGGTGAAAACGATTGGGGCACCCAAATGGCCCTGGACGATTGACGCAACGCTGGCAGCCCGAGGCAAGGTGATCTTTGAACAAGCCGCGCCCCAAGGCGGTGGTTGCAACGGATGTCACGGAATAGCAGACGGCGATGAACGCTTTCCATTTATCAAGACCTGGAAGACTCCAATACAAAACGTCGGGACTGATACACGGCAATACGATGTTCTTGCTTGGACGGCGAATACCGGTGTGCTGCAGGGTGCGTACATTCCGCTGGCAACAGTGCCGCTCAAGGACAACGACCTTGTCATCAACATTCTTGCGACGTCGGTCATCGGTTCGATCGCAGAGAACGTTTTGACTGGTGGTGTTACGTCAAGCAACGCGCGGATCGCGGCAGCGCCGCTCCCGGGGGCGCTCGAAACGCCGCAGTCTCTGCAACTGACTCGACTGCCGCCAGCTTTGCAGGACTTGCCTACGGCCTTCAATACGACCAACACCATGGAAGCGGCAAGGCAGGCCAAGGAACTGGGCTTGCCACGAGCGGCCGTGGTCGAGGCGCCGCCAAAAAACGCCTACGAAGCGCGAGTTCTGCAGGGTATTTGGGCTGCTGCGCCCTATCTCCACAACGGTTCGGTGCCAACCTTGGCGGAATTGCTTAAACCGTCAGCTCAACGCAAGTCGCAGTTCAGCGTCGGACGAAAATACGACATCGAGGACGTTGGCCTTGCTGCCGTCCAGGGGCAGTCGAGTGAAACACGATCCGTTACGGATTGTAGTGATATCCATTCGGGAAACAGCCGATGCGGTCACGAGTACGGGACGAGCCTGAGCGACGAGGACAAAAAGGCGTTGCTCGAATACCTGAAGACATTGTGACCTGCGGGCGGCCGCTGCGACGAGGCACAGCGGCTCCAAAAAACCCTTCAGGTCGGCGACTTGGAAGGATCATTTGGTCGCAGGGGCTGGATTTGAACCAGCGACCTGAAGGTTAATGACCCTAAAGAGCAGGCGCACACGCGGACAAAGGGCTGATCGGCCTTGGGTTCATCGCTATGCTGTGAGCTCATAATGCGGACTCACCGGGAATTGACGAGAATAGCTCCCGATCTAGCAAGCTAATACCGAGGCGGATTCGAACCGAAATTGTGAAACGCTGGCTTGGTATACCTGATGGTATTCGCGTTTTTTTGCTAACCAGAAACTTGTCATCCGCTTAGTGATCTCCTTGGATGCCGGCCAAGAACTCGATCAAGGATGCAAACTCGGACAAACCGGCCGAGCGCGCCAAGGCAGCCGGCCAGAAGGAGACCCACCTCCTCCAAACCCTGAAGGAAGAAATCCGGCGTCCGGATTCAAAGATCCGGGAATTCCTGATGGGAGATGTCTATAAGTTTGTGACCGAACTGGTCGACCGCGCCAAGAAGGAAGGCGGCCAAGTCTATCTGGCGCTGTACGAGCTGCACGACAATCAACTGATCAAGCTCCTGGTCGACGCCATGAAATCCAAGCTCATTCACGTCATCCTGACGACGGCGGGCAACCTCAATCCCAACTGTGCCGCTCCCTACTCTTGCCTCTCACGCCCCACAACTGGCTCCAAAAAAGACATTGGAATGGACGTAATCGATGACGGCAAGCACAGCACAAACCGCACTATTGAAGGCGCGATACTTTCTTTCCCAAGCACAGAAGGCGGAGAGCGACGTTAACGCGCTGAGCGACCGGCTCCCATTTGCAGCGAATCTCGAAGCTGCCATTGTCTATGCGAGAACCTCAATCGAACATCTCAAAGCGGACTATTCTTCAAGGTTCAATGGACAAGGATACAGGCGATGGCACGATCAAAAGTGGAAAAAATCCGATCAGCTCTTTCACTACTTTTATGAGCGCCGAAACTATATCCTGCACCAGCACCCGGAGCTAACCCACGCGCAGGTGAACGTGGAAGTAAGCGAGCAAATCACAATGACCATGTCCGTCTCGGTGACAGTTATCCGCGCGGATGGATCGATCGAAAAGGATGAAGGCGCCGCCGCCGAATCCAAACCCGAGAAGCTACCGGCATCCGGATCAAGTATGGTCTCTCACCAATTCTTCTTCGCAGAAGTTGGTTGGGGCGAGAAACCTGCGCTCTTGTATGTCGAAGAGTTCATCGAACACTGCAAACAGTTTATTTCGGCTGCCGAATCCCACTTCGGCTAGGGGTATCTCGGGCGTAGCCACGGCATTGATAGCGATCATACCGCAGTGATTGATTCGACTGCATTCGACTTGTCGCTAGAAGCTCCACTCGGCGGGGTAGCCGAGGCTGCATTTGCGCAGGAAGCGGCGAAGGCCTGTAGCGTGACAATCCACAGTAAGAGGCAAGCCCCCTTAGCCCCCAGTACTCTGCCTTTCACGACTGGGTTCAATAGCGTGTACTGGAGACCATTACTCTCATATTCGTTGATTTTTACGAACGCCACCGCCCGTGGGTAGAGGCCAAATACAAATCGATGGGACGACAAAAGGCTTGGCCGCGAGCACCATCTCGTTCAGAAGGGAGAGGTCCAAGGTTCGATCCTTTGTGCGCCAACCATTTTCACACTAACTACAAACACTTAGCGCTTTCATTCTCTTCAGGTGTGCCCCGAATAGGTTGGGGCACAGCCCGGGCACGCGCTAATACCAGTTAACAACCCAAAATTCGTGATCGACGCCCATAGCCATGAGTTGCCGCCGCGTAAGCTCGGCAATGGCGAGCTCGAAATGGTCCTCGAGACCAAGTCGCCAGAGCAGATAGTGCTGGTTTCCAGTGACGACCTGCCGTCCGGTGAGGGACAACCCCATAGGGCCGCCTTCAATCATCAGGTTGCCAGCTCGTGCACTACTTCTCCGCCAGCTGTTGCCGTTGAGCCTCGCGCCTACCTCGCTGGCGGCGATGGTGTCGACTACGACGAGACCCCTGTGGCAACATTGTAAAGCGGTAAGGACTAATGGAGCCGGGGAGTTCGCTTTCGGCATCCCCCTACCTCGGGCTCGGCTTATGGTCGTCGCCCTTCCAGATCGTGATGCTACCCGGGCGTATTGACCGGTTGCGGTGCCCTAGCGCTCGCATCGCTCGCAAAAGGACCCAGCTAGCACCCTCCTGGATCACGACCGAGTACCAAACCTGCATCGAGCATTGGCGGATCGGCTCTCACCAGCTTCGTGGTGCTCACGCCCGCATTCGGATCAACTGCCATTTCGTAGTCTCGTTCAAGCAGCTCTCGCAGGCGCTCCATGCGAGCGAACCGGAATGGATGGACCAGTTTGATCATTGGGCTAGGCCCTCCGCTCGAATGCGAACAATCGGATGATGAAAACGACGAGCGTGCGACGGGTGAGGCTCATGAGTCGAGCTGTCGGTTCTCCGCCGAATGCCAGTCCGCGCCGTGGAGGCGGATCATCTCCCGACGAGACCGCTCGATGAAGACGCGCTCAACGCAAAAGCCGGCTGCAACTGAAGCCGCCAGCGCAAGACCGCAGGCTATATAGGCATTCATGAAATTCCAAAACATGTTGCAGCCGGCAACTCCTACAAAAGTAAGTGCCATGATCACATTGCGAAATGCCTTAACCATGCTGCCCCCAGTCAGTCGGCGAGGACCTTTTAGCATTGCAACCACGGCGATTGGCAGCGTTTGACCCTTGTGATGCGCCGTCTTTCTGCTCGATCGGCTTGGGTCCGGCCGCGCTTGCCGACCGCCGTGGGGCTCGCTCTTCCAACTTAAGAGGGCACCCGGGAACGGGGCAGTGATAGAAACGCCGGCATACTTCATCACGGCGGGCTCCTTTGCCGTTCTCTTCCGCGTCAACAACGCCACGCCAGCAAGCGGATGCCCGGCCTGTTTTAGCACTATCCGGCGCGCGTGGTCCGAAACGCTGGCTGGTTCAACGCGGGCCGCAGCACAGGCTCGCCGCGTTGTTGCCCGCGAAATATCCAGAGCCCGCCCGAATTGGTTAGTGGGTTGTTAGTCGGCGTTCGGCAGCCTCGCGGTCAGCGCTGCCGATCACCGCTAGCCCAAGGTAGCGCAAGCGATGGCCGGCGGCAGTGATGCCCGCCGGCCATTTCATTCTGTCTGCGTCGTCTAGGCTTAGTGGGAGCCCGCAGTCATTCCACTAATCGTTTCGTCAGACCTTTTGGTTAGCAATCTGCCGCCGATGCGCGAGGATTGCCGCACCCAGTCATGCAATCCAGACGTTCCGCCTGTTTCACGTCCGGGTGGTCCTTTACTTTGTTCGGCGTGTTTTTGGGGAACACGCATATGCCGCAGGGGTTTGTCTACATTCTCGTTTCGCCGAACAGCGACTACATAAAGATCGGCCGCACCGAGCGGCCCATTAGCGAACGGCTTCGCGGAATAAATGGGGGCGAGGCATATGCTCCTCACGGTCCATGGGAATTGTCCGATTTTGTCCACGTGACGGACTGCGTCGCAATAGAGAACGCTCTCCATCGTCACTTTCGCAACCGAAACGTAGAGATCGACGGAACGCGGGAGCTATTCAGCGTGGCTCCGCACGAGGCTAGAGAACAATTGCGTTCGATTAGCGAGCCACTTCGCGTCGATCCCGAAAGGACGGATCGGCTCTTCCACAATCCCGATGTCAGCCTGTTTCTCTTTCGCTTGTTCCAGCTTTCGGGATTGTACGGCAACCTCGACATTCAAGGCGCGTGGACCTTAAGCGTTCTCCCGCAGACCAACGGAGGGCGTTGGTTCACATTAAACATCGGGTCTCACGAAGTCGCTTTCAGCACTCGAACGCCTGTGGACGGAAAGTTTTCGCACTACCTTGTGCTCGACCGTCTGATTTTGGAGTATCCCAAAACGATTATGTGGCTTGGCCAACGCGCTGGGGATGTTCAACCGGCCGACTACAAAGCTGCTGAACGTGCAGTAAGTGTGAGTTTCGACGAGGATTTTGCAAAGGCCGAACGCATCTTCGCCCTCGACGGAGTTCGGCGCGCCATGGTCGCTTATTGGGCTGATGCTCTGGCCGATCTTCGCGAGAGGAATGCAAAGAGCGTGTACGCGAGGTATCATTCCTACGATGCGGTGTCGCAGTTGCTCGAATATAAAAGAGCAAGAGACAAGGTGGTGGTAGGCGAGCGATGAAGCGATCCTCCAAGGACGCGAGCGCCTTTGGTCGAGCGGGCCCGCCAGCAGCCAGCCCGGCGGCGCCCTCGCTCAGCCCGATCGGCGCCCTCTCGGCGGACCGCGGTCGATTGTTGAGATGGACCAAAGCGCGTCGGGCGACTGCCGTGATGTCTGTTGAGGTCCCTTGCCCTGCCTCAGCCGCTTGGATCGATTGCTCCGCGATGTACTTCCGGCTCTTGTGATCGCCACCGTGCGCAAGCTCGGCACACACTTGCACTAGGACAACGTCCATGTTTGCCTTGCCTGCGGTGAGACCATGAGCTTCCGAAACTCGATCTACGAACCATTGCATCAACGGTTGTTGAGCGAGCGTGGACAAATCGTTCGGCTAACCTTCTCCGAGATGGAAGAGATACTTAGGAGAGAGCTTCCGGCATCGGCTCACAAATTCACGGCGTGGTGGAGCAACGAAAGCTCCATGAAGGTTGGCATACCCAAGCAAGGGCTTGGATGAACGCGGGCTTTCGGGCGCATGCTTCGATTAAAGATCGCGTCTTGGAATTCCGCCGGGTTTGATCAAGCTGTCCGGTTTAGCGCTTGTCGAAGGCCTTCGCACGCTGGAACAGCACGGTTTGAAGTCCAGTGATGATCAACTTGTTCAGCGTCTCACAATCGTACGGCGACAGATGGGGAAGCTGGCGCGAAGTCTTCCACTGCTCAATGGCGGCGGTGACAGCGGCGCGCAATTCGTCATCAGTCGGGCTGGTCATCGGTCGACCTCAATGCTATCACTCACAGCTTGGTGCCTTTTGAAGCGGATGCAATTGAACCTTCGATGTATCGGTTGAGGGTTACTTCGGCCGGGCGACCGGCCGATGCGATCGGATTGCTACCTTGATTCCGCTGCGGATGTGATCTTGCGACTCTAGAGATCGATCGCCGTCGCTCGATCACTCTAGTAACTGAGCAAAGAGTTTCCCACTCGTCCTACTCGCTCGCCCCCGCTGTTTTTGAAAGCGCTGCAAGCGAGCGTAGACCGCTTGGCGGGTGCGGCCTAACCGTTCGCCGACCTCCTCAGCCGTGGCACCTGCGCCAAAGAGCGAGAGCAATTCCGCCTCTTCGTCCGGCAACCACGGACGCGTCGATGTGCGCTCGTTCGTCATTCGCGATGCCTGCAATGCCTAAATGCGCGGCGGCACTGGCCGCCGCGGGGGGGGGGGGCGGGAAAGCGAGCTGGCCGCTCTGAGCGCGGCTGCGCCGGCAAGCGGCTCGGCTCAGGCGCGCGATTACCGCGCGTCATCCACGCTGCTAGACGAGCGTAGCTTCGCCTGAGAGCCGGAACGAACCAAGCAGATGCGTCCTCGTGATCCATGCCGCAGAAAAATATCCATGAACCATTTAGAAAAGATTGCCCGGCTGTTCCCGATCCGTAATTGATCGTAAACAATGCGATGGCAACAAACGGCCATGGAAACCGAACGCCCGCGCAGGCCGCTTTTTAATCAGTATCACCGGCAAATGCTCGACCCTCTTCGTGACCGCGATTGGGCGTCTTCTTCGAAGCTTCCCGATCACCCCGGAACAACGCTCGCTCTCTTACGAAACGGATGGATGGAGCGACGCTCAACCGGCGAAAGTGTCGAATATCGTATGACCGCAGCCGGTCTGACAGAAGTTAGCCGCCCCCGATAACCCGCAAACCGGTGGGAAACGACGAACGTGTCAAAGGCCATGGAATTGATCGTCGCTGGCTACGTGAAGGTGCGGGACCGACGCGCTCTAGTCGACTTGCTGGCGCATCGGCGCAAGGTGCTCGCCCAGCTGGAAGCCGTGTCGGGCATCAACCCCGAAAACGCAGTAACAGCGATCCAAGATGAACTGGCGCTGATCGAAGCCGGCCTCGAAGAACTTAAAGCTCCGCCCGGTTCGCTGCCTGAGAACGAGTGGAGCTAGCGATGCGCGTCAACAAGATCAATTGGGACAAAATCGGCCGGGTAACGGAGCCGGGTCGATACAAGTGCTTCTTCGGATATCTGACCGTCACTTCAGAGGACATCGAAGTGTGGACGCGTTACCCCGACGCCACTTTCACCTTGATCACACGGCCGACGACTGAGCAATCGGTAGGCGAAGATTACCGTCTAGGCGCGTTCGACATCGGCGATCCTGAACAGTAGGACGGTCCGCCGTCGTCGCCTGCGGCGCAGCCTCGACGGGCGTTATCTCCAAGAGGATCGCGATCGGCGCTATCTCGCGGGGTCGTGAACGGAACCGGTAGCGGTCAAGAACCCGAAGCATTTGGCGAGGCTCGCGCAGTCACAGCTCACGATGCATCTCGAAGTTTCGCAGCTGTTGCTCAGTCAGGAATTCCGACGCAGGCCCTGACGTTCCTTCTTGGGCATTCACCTGCAAGTACATTCCGGTGGGGCTTCTCGGTTCCCGAATTAACTTCCCTGCGAGGAGATCAAGCTTAACTTGAAGAATTGATTGCAGCGGCGCATCGGAGGGTTAGCTTTGTGCACCGGACATTGCCCCCGTCCGGGTCCGCCCAGGCGAAGCCGTCGCGCCATCTTATTCGGCGTGGCGGCTTCGTTTGCCCGGCCACGCGCGCGAGTGTGATTTTGAAGAGGCCGTCAAAACATAAAACGCTCGACCTCGTCGAGATGCGTCGACAGATTATCGCTCTGCGAACCCGGCACTCTGACAACTCCCGCGTCACGTATCTGTTGAACCGGTTGCTGATCAAGACTGCATATCTCACCGAAGCAGAGAGCGCCGCTCAGGCGATGCGGCTATGGGACGCATTCACTGAAACGATGGCAGATGTCGAGAAGATCATCACCAAATGCGACCAGGCGCCATCGAGTAAGGCTAACAAGTAGATCCGGTTGCGTAAGGCGAGCACTGCGTTGATGCTACCTATCGTCGCGGAGGTGGCTATGTCTCGCGTAACCGCCTCCTTCGCGGCAAGGGGCCGCCGCCGTCACAAGCGGCGGCCCCGCCCGTGAGCGGCCTAGTAAGCACGCCGCACTACTCGGCGCAGGGAGGGCAGCCTCGGAGAAAACCGGTGGGCAAGCGCGAGCACTGCGGCTTCGTCGGTTTCGAGCGCGATCTTCTGGGCGAGCATCACGTCGCCAGCTGCCAGAGCCCGTTCGGGAACGAAACACCACCCGATCTTAGGCTGCATTGTTTCATCAAACTCCAAAACATTGCTCATGGTGCCCTGATGAATTCGATATCGCGGGCCGGTGTGAGAGCCCGTGACTTCGAAATAACCTCGGCATCAAACTGCGCACGCTGATCCGGAGATAGCCAATCGCGCAAAAGACGCCGCGCACGCGCTTCCGGCCCATTTTGCTCGATGAAGCTCCAATACAGCGAACGCAGGGCGCGCAAACGCGCACTACTGCCGACGCCGTTGCGTCTGAACAAAAACCTTTGCTGTGCCGTACGGCCTTGAGATCGCCGGCCGGCGTCCGAGTAGCAGCGGTAAATCCACGACCCCGAGGGGCTGGCCAAGGCTGAGCGGTGTCGAGCGGCTCGCATCGGCGCGTTTGATTGCACAGCTCTGAATTCCCGGGCAAATGCTCTGGTCTACTCAGCGTCAGAAGGGGCGCGATCTGCTTGCAGGCGCCATAGCACTAAACGAGGATGCCCGCCGGAACGCGGCGAACTGTCCATTGATCTTGCTGTAAAAGTGCGCCCCATCGCGGGTCCAGCAGGAATTGTGCGCGTCATTTAATAATAATCTTGAGATTGGCTGGAAAGGGAACGAAGCGGCGACTGCCGATCTCTTTTCCTCGCCGCAGAGGTCGTTCATGGGCAGTCATGATCTTGTCTCCAGCAGTTTCCTAGGGCTCACCGCATTAGGAGTTGCGCTACTCTGCTCGAGCCTGCTTGTCTTCGTCTTCACATGAGATGAGCCGTCGCTCGCGTGGCCCCCGTCTGCTCATCCAGTTCATCGGCTGGATGGAAAGCCCGGAGCCGCCTAAGCGCTCGCCGCCAGAATAATCCAATGAGCCCGCGGCCTACGCTGGGATGCGTACGCCCCAGTCTCCCCCGAAGACGTGCTCTCCGACGCCGGCCGTTCCTCAACGCACATTGCCCCCAAAACGCGCACAATTGCGCAGGTTTAGGCTGGGATGTGTCATGAATGCTGCGATCGCAGGCTTGGAGCCGGGCCCGTCGTGCGGCTTTTGAAAAAAGTATATCCGCTTTGCGCGCGGGGTCGACGACCTGACAGTAGCCGAGAAAGTCTATGCGATCGCCGGGTTTTTGGGAATTGTTACGGCCTTTCTTCTGGTCATGCCTGTCCAGACGGTGCGACTGCAGAGTTCCTATCGTAATACGCAAGCCTCCTCCGCTGCAGCGGCGATCAATTCCGGACTGGTCAACGCATCCATCTATGCGATCGTGATGGACTCGCGCGGCATCTACATGTCCACCGAACGAGCCAAGGTGAAAGAGTTCGCGGACGGAATCCTCAAGCGCAACCACGAGCTTGCGGAGGTGATGAACGGCTGGGAGCCTACGGTCCGTTCGGAAGACTTCGAACAGTTCGCATCCCTCAAACGGCGGATTGCCCAATTCATCGATTTCCGCCAGGAGTTGGTGCGCCGGGCGGTGGAGATTAGCCCCGCAGCTGCCCGCGAGTTTGGGGACACCGAAGCCAGCAGCACGGTTCGCAGCAGGTTGAATGCGGATCTGGAAGCGTTGCAGCGCGGCTACAACGAACGCACTCGCGAAGCAGATGGGCTCGCCGAACAGAATCGCTGTGCGGCAGGGTACCTGTTCATGCTGGGTTTGGCGGCGCTGGTGCTTGCCGCGCTCAATGTTCTCGTGATCCGGGATTCAGTGCTGGCGCGGCTCTCAGACATTTCCCAGGCGACCGATCGTATCAGAACCGGGGACATCGGAAGCGAGGTGCCACATCTGCGAGGGCACGACGAAATCGGCCACCTGGCGCGCGGCGTGCAGAACTTCCGCGCTGCTGTCGCTCAAGTTTTTGAACTCGAACAGCTTGAATTGGACCTCAGCAAGCAGCGCGACGCCGCGATGGCCGAGCGCGACGCGTTCAACAAGAAGTACCAGGCCAAAAAGTGGCAGCTCTCCGCCGCTATCAACAGCATGCCGCAAGGCCTCATCATGCTCGACGGCAAGGCACGTGTGATTGCAATGAACAGCAACTACCGCCGGATGTGTAATCTGCCCGAGACCATCGAGTCAGGGTCCTCGCTCGAGGAGATCCTGGAGCACGGGCTGTTCAGCGGCGACATCAAAAAGTACGTTTCGGCCATTCTCGTTCGCATCGGAAAGAAGGAGCCGGCAACTTACGAGGTAAGGCTCAACGACGGCCGGATCGTCAAGATTTATGAACGGCCTATGGATGGGGGCGGCTGGGTCTCCGTCCAGGAGGACGTCACGGAACAGCGGCAGAAAGAGCGAATTCTCGAGCGTACCGAACGGCTGCTCGCCACGGTCGTCGAGAACGTGCGCGAAGGTATCATCGCCAAGGACGCGCGCAGTCTGCGCTATCTGTTCATCAACAAAGCGGCCGAACAGCAGATCGGCATGTCGCGCAGCGACCTCGTCGGCAAGACCGCGCGTGAATTGTTTTCACCGGAAACGGCCGAACTGATCGAAAAGCGCGATCAGCAGCTACTTGCGCAAAGCCGGCAGCTCGAGCCTATCGTCGATACGATCTACAATCCAGTTCGTGGCCGCCGGGTGATCTCGTGGAGGCGTTTGCAGATTGGCGCCCTCGGGGAGGAATCGCACATGTTCGTGAGTATAGTCGAAGACCTCTCCGATCAGGTTGGGACCGCCGACTAGCAGCCGGCCTTACGTCACCCTCCGCGCTGGCGAATGCGGGCACTGTCGATCATTTCTGTGCCAAATGGTTGGCTTCCGCCCGAGGAAGAGCGCTCCACCAGTGCTGGCCTAGCTTGTCAGGTGTGTCGCTCTCGCAACGTCACAATTGTTCCATTGGCCTTCGAATCGTTTTTGACTTCACAGGGTGGCGAGTGCGGCGTTTGATTATGGCGGACCCCGGGGTAAGAGCTTTTATCTCGAAGAGGCTTTGAGGCGGGTTCAAGAGGCCGCTGTCCAGCGCCAGCGGTCTCTTCGTTAGCTTCATCGGGAGAGTTCGTCCGATGCCGACCCAAATATGGGCTCTCGCCACGTCAGTCGGCTGGACAGTCGCCGTCGCCGTGATCCTGCTCTATTTGATCTTCGCCCCCGGCTAATCCGGCGCTTATCTGCCGGAGCCTTGAAGGGACACGTCTAACGTGAGGTGATGGCAGCCGCAGTGACTACGCGGGTGCAACGGATCGCGAGCAACCACCGATCATGGTCGACATCGACATCGATATCGGCATGCCGATCGCGTTGATGCTGGTGCTGCGTTGACGTCGACAGCGACATGTCGAGGATGGTCGGCAGCCTTGCTGCTGACCATCATCATCCTGCTGGCGGCTGCTCTGAGCTATATCCCTCCGAGCAGTCGACGGCATTGCTTGGCTCTGGCAATCAATTGGTCGGCGAGATGCCCGATGACAGCATTGTCCAATCCGTCTTTCTGCGCTTGCTTCCGTACGGCGGCTACAATGTCCGGAAGCTGCTCGGCCATGGAAATCAGTCGGGCGATCACCTTGTCAGGATCGAGGCGCGTTTCGCGCGCGAACTTCTGCCAATCGCGCAAACTAATCTGGCTGAGCTTGTAATCACCGCCGATTTTCATCGCGAGCTTGATCTTCTGCAGATCGAAGTCATCGTAGGGAAGAATGCTGGCGATGTCGTAGAGCGGGGCGAGTCGTACGTGAGGGCCTCCGGCCAGCAGCAGCGAATAATTCTTGGCATGAGCATCCGTACCCGCAATCAGCCAATTGAAGCCTAGAGCGTCGACAAACGTGTCAACGTCGGCGACGCGATCCGTGGAGTAGGTGCGCAAAAGCTCGATCACGTCGGGAGGGCTTGGTCCGCCATCGTTTTGATACTTCATGGTCGGCAGGATGCCGAGCGCCTGGCAGATATCTTCCTGGTGGACACGGACGATCTCGTTGCCACTGAACTGCCGGTCGTAGCGCTCGATGACGATGGCAATTTCCTTGCCGAAATGCATCACCTGGGTGTCGGCGACGGGCAGACCGAGATTGCGCGCAAGTATGAGGCAGATGTGTTCATTTTCCGCGTGTCCATCGAAATGGCCGGTCGGCGGTTTGAGGATATGCGTCGTCGGGATGCGTCCGGAGGGAATTCCCCACTTGCCCTTTTGCAGAAGCAAGGCGGTTTTGGGTTGGGCACCCGCAAGGCTGAATTGTCCGGTATCGCGCGGCAACCGCCATGCAGCGTGATCCTCGCGTAAGGTCTGCAGGCGTTTGGCGATCGCCGTTTCATCAAGCCATTCGACCTTGTCTTCGGCCCCGCTTCGCAGGGCCTCCAGTCGATCGGGCGTGACGAACTGAACGGCACCCGCGCAGTCCTCGCCGACATGGGAAATAAGGGCAAACACGTTGCGCGCGGACACCTGAAATCTTCGGGCCCACCGTTCGAGCACGCGTTCGTTGTCGGGCAGGAGGCCCCAGAGGAAAGCCTGCACGGCGGAAGGACCGTGCTCTTCGGCCGCGATCGGCATGGACAACGACAGCGGATAGGCTCCCTCGGCCTCGCGCCAGTCCCTGTCATAGACAAAGGTGAGCCGGCCGCGGGCGTCATTGCGCACGCGGCCGATTTCCCGACCATCCAGCAGAGCAACAAGTTCGCTCGTCATGCCTTTTTCTTCCTGGCCTTGGCCACGATGGCGTTGATATCGACGGCTGGCCTGGTGGCCCCGCGGGCCGGCGCTTGTTCGGTGCTCGCATCCAGGCGAATGTCCAGGGCGTCGAGGGCGCGAAGGATCAGACCGAGCTCAGCGCGCGCGTGACCGTGCTCAACTTCGATCACCCATTGGCGGCTGACGCCAATGCGTTTAGCAAACGTCGATTGATCGAGTTTGAGCTTCTTGCGCCGGTCGCGAAGGACGGCACCGAGTTCGGCTGGTGTGCGTACGAGCATGGGATTTCCAAATGTCAACGTTCGCTTACTTTAGCATAAGTCAGCGTTCGTTGACAATTTGTAAATGTCAGCGATCGATGACATTATAAAAAGTCATCGATCGCTGACATAGGCTCGTAATTCACGTATTTTCAATTGCGCCAGGCCGATCGGCATCGATATTCACCCCGGCGCTCGCACCGGCTTCGGCTCCGGCTTCTTCATCGATTACGGCACCGAGGTCGCTATCGGCAATTATCGGCGACAATGTCTGCATCTATCAGGCGGTCACGCTCGAGGCGCGACTTTCCGACGGATGACAAAGGCAATGTGATCAGGAGCGACACCCGCCACCCGATCCTGGACGACGGCGTCGTGATCTACGTCGGCGAAACGATCCTTGGCCGTATCACCATCGGCTGAATCACGATTGGCCGCGGATCGACCATCGGCGGGAATGTCTGGCTGATCCGCGATGTGCCGCCGAGCAGCATGGTGACGCTGGCCTCCGCGCGGAAAGTTCCGAGCGGCGCCTGTCCCATATCTCATGCCGTCACTGGCGCCTTCCACCGCGTGAGGCGCCGCTCCAGTGCCTCCAGAATGGCATTGAACGCCAGCCCGATGACGGTGATGCTGAGAATGCCGAAATACATCTGCGGAATCAGGAAGCTGTACTGGCTGTTGATGATGAGATAGCCGAGGCCGGCCTTGGCGCCGACCATTTCGGACGCAACCAGCACCAGCATGGCCGACGCGCTGGCCAGGCGAATACCGACGAAGATAGTGGGAAGCGCCGCCGGAACGATCACCTTGCGAAACAGCTGCTGCGGGGTTGCACCCATGGTCCGCGCTGACTTGATCAGCAACGGATCGACCTGTTTCACCGCGGCAATGGTATTGAGCAGGAGTGGCGAGGCGCAGCTATAGATTACCATCGTGATCTTCGACAGCTCGCCGATTCCGAGCAACAGGATGAAGACCGGCAGCAGCGCCAGCAGCGCCGTGTTGCGGCAGATCTCGATGAACTGGTTCACGAGATTGCCGAGTCGCGCATACCAACCGACCGCCACGCCAAGCGGGACGATCAAGGCGACCGAAATCAGAAATCCGCTCAAAGCACGCAGCAGGCTGGCGGAGACGTCATCATAGAGCTCGCCGGTTTGCGCAAGCTGCCAGCCCGCGGCAATGACCTCCGAGAAGGGTGGCAAGAACACGGCATCGATCAGCCCGAGCCTCGGAGCCGCCTCCCACGCTGCCAACAGGGCAATCAGCAGCAATGAGCGGTGCCCGAAGACAGCGTGCCCGCGGGCGGCGGCGCGGATCCGGTCCATCACCGGCGATGCCGGGCTCTCCGCGCTGGTGAGCGGCTCTCGACGACCGTGTGCAAGCTCCAGCAACGTCAACATCTCGAGACTAGACATGGGCGACCCCTTCCACTTTGCGATCGGCTCGCGCGAAAGCGCCGGCGGTCAATTGCCCTTGCTGCGCTTTCAGCACTTCCTCGCGTAACAGGCTCCAGACCTCGTGGCGCACGGGGCCGAACTCAGGCAGCGAACGTACGTCGTCGTCCGCGCTGCGCAGCACGTCCGGAATGTCGATGACCTGCTTGATCCAGCCCGGACGCGACGTCATCACCGCCACCCGCTGGCCGAGCACGATGGCCTCGTCGATACCGTGGGTGATGAAGACGATCGTCTTGCCGGTGGCGCGCCAGATCTGCAGCAGCTCACCCTGCAGCGTCTCGCGCGTCTGGGCGTCGAGCGCGGCGAACGGCTCGTCCATCAGCAGCACCTCCGGATCATAGGCGAGGCTTCGCGCGATCGCGACACGCTGCTTCATGCCGCCGGAGCTCATGCGGATAGCGGTCGGCGAAGCCGGCCAGCCCGACCAGGTCGAGGAAATGCTGCGCGATGTCGATCCGCTGCTTGGCCTTGAGCCCGGCGATATCAAGCCCGAACTCGACATTCTGCGCGGCGGTGCGCCAGGGAAACAGCGCATACTGCTGGAACACGATGCCGCGGTCGCGACCGGGTCCGGCAATCGGCCGGCCATCGAGCAGAATCCGGCCGCTGGTCGGCAGCGTGAGCCCGCCCAGCAGATCGAGCAAGGTGGATTTCCCGCAGCCGCTTGGGCCAACTAGGGTCAGGAATTCGCCGGAGCGAACATCGAGCGTGATGTCCTCCAGCGCGATGAAGTGGCGGCCTGGTCCGCCGCCCTCGCCGCGCACGACGAACTCCTTGCGGACATGCTCGAAACGGATCTTGACGGAGGTCATCGGGCCTCCGCCGTCTTTCCGGGACGGAAATAGTTGAACGCATTGGTGTAGGTGTCGGAAGCCTTGAGCTGCCCCGGCTTGAACAGGCCGTCCTTCACCAGCCAGTCAATCCACACCTGGATTTCGCTGTCCGAGATCACGCCGCCCTTGGACGCAACGCCCGTGCTCTTCCAGTATTTGATCGAGGAGGCATCCTAGTTGCGCTGGCGCTCCGCGATGATCTTGTCGAACCGGGCCCGCACCTCTTCCGGCGGTGTGGTCTGGGCCCATTCGATGGCCCGCGAAATCCCCTCCACCAGCTTGCGCGAGAGGTTGGGATTGTCCTTTATGAACTTCTCTCGCAACACATAGGCGCCGCCGGTGAACTGGCCGAACAGATCGGAGTCGACAAACAGCGAGCGGATGCCGCCCCGTTCCAGCGCCTTGTCGCGGAGGACACCGCCCAGCGCGCTGACCTCGACCTGGCCCTGGCGCAACGCTTGCTCGCCGCTGACCGGCGGATCGCCACCAGCGTGACCTGCTTGGCCTCGCTTGCGCTGAGGCCGGACCTAGCCAGATATTCGCGGAGCACGAATTCCAGACGGGCGCCGAGCGTGTTGACCGCGACCTTCTTGCCAATCAGGTCACGCGCAGTCTTGATCGGGCTGTCGTCCTTCACGAAGTAGCCATAATAGGTGTTGGCATCGGAGCCGTAATAGCCGACCACCGCCTTGACCGGCGCCTTCGCCGCGATCAACTTGAGGATCGCCCCATAGAACGCGCCGCTAATGTCGATATCACCGGTGACGACGGTCTGGATGTCCTGCGGCCCGCTCATGGTGTTACCGACCCATTTGAGCTTGAGCGGCGCGAGATAGCCGAGGTCCTCGGCCAGCTCGATAAACGTCACCTGCCCGGCCGATCCCTGGTAGCGGATGTCGGTCTTCTCGAGCGGCGGCTCGGCGAATGCCGGGGCCATGAGGCCGAGCGCCACGGCGCCGGCCAACAAAACCCGCAACGTCTTGCGGGTGGCACGTCCCAACCGGGCGCACCTTGCGCGAAGCAATTGAAGTATAGCGTTCATCATTGCGACTCTCGTGAGCTAATCCGGATCAGGCGGCTTTGGCGGTCTGGGGCTTGGATGTCTTGACGCGCGTCACGCTGCGGCGACTGTCGACGCTGAGTGGTACATCGCCATCGATGGTGGCGCGGCGCACAACGCGGTGCTGGTCGCCATAGTCGTTGACCGCGTAATGTTGCGTGGCGCGATTGTCCCAGATCGCAACGTCGCCGGCCTTCCAGCTCCAGCGCACGTTGTTTTCCGGCGCCGTGATATGCGACTGGAACAGGTCGAACAGCTTCTGGCCGTCGTATTTCGGCAGGCCGACGAAGCGCTGCACGAAATTCCCGAGCACGAGCGTGCGCTCGCCGGTCTCGGGATGGACGCGCACGACCGGATGCTCGGTTTCGTAGATCGTTCCGGTGAATACCTCGTCGAAGTGCTTCTTGTCCGCCTCGGTTGCCCGCGTCTTCACGGCATAGTCATAGGCGTTGCTGTGGACGGCCTACAGTTCGTCGGCGAGCTTGCGCAGCGGCGCCGGCAGGTCGAGGTAGGCGGCTGCCGTGTTCGACCAGACGGTATCGCCGCCGTAGGGTGGAATCACCACGCCGCGCAGCACCGAGATTTTTGGATAGGCGTCGACGAACGTGACATCCGTATGCCATTGGTCGGCGCGGCCGCCGCCCCGGCCCGAGTCCAGCTCCAGGATCGACGACGTGCCCTTGATCGCGCCGACCGTCGGATGGGGCACCAGCTTGCCGAGCCTGATGGCAAAGCGCTCCTGCTCGGCATCGTCGAGATGTTCCTGGTCCCGAAAGAAGATCACCTTGTGCTCAAGCAGTACCTGATTGATGGCACGGATGGTCTCGTCCGAAAGGTCGCCCGACAGTTTGATGCTCCTGATCTCGGCGCCGACCCTTGCCGCACGCTTGACGATGTCGGCGCGCGGAATGACGTTATCGATGGTTGTCGTGTGGCTCATGGTCGTGCTCTCGTTACTGCGATCTCCTGGACAAAGCTCCGCCATGCGCCGGTCGCGGAAACGACGGCGGAGATAGATGAATCATTTCAGGCTAGGGGCCCTACTCGGCCGCAACGTGCTCCGGCAGACGGCCCCAGCCGGGACATCGGTCACTGGGATCGGATTGGAGCATGATGAAGCGACTTCGCGTTGAGGCCTTGAATGGTACGAGCGATCGATCGTCAGTCAATGAAACGAAACCAGCTTTGTTTTCGGCGACAGGCAACGAACGCGTCGCCGTCGATGCTGACACTGAAAGATTCGCAATGATGACTGCTCGCGCAGTTGCAAGAGGAACGTAATTTGACGCGACGCAACGCACTTCTCGTCCAAAGACGCGATAAAATCGTTACAACCGCCGCCGTTTCTCGTCGTGACGACTGCCCTCGTCTTTGATTGGTGCTCTGCTCGCAAGCTTCGTGCTTGCATCCAACTCAACAATGCAAATTCATTTCATCGACATCAGCGTGACTGTAGACGTAGAGTCTCGCTTGTTACAGCTCCCAATGCACACGGATCTCGCAAATGAGCGAACGACGGCAGCTTTCCCTCAACTTCTTCATCTATCCAGACGGTCATCACGAGGCTGCCTGGCGCCACAGGAGTACGGCAGCCAATCGCATCCTCGACGTCACCTATTATCAGGAGCTGGCGCAGCGCGCTGAAGCGCACAAGTTCGACGCGGTCTTCTTCGCCGACGGCCCGGCGCTGGCGGACAATGTCCGCTATGCGCAGCGGTTTCGGCTCGAGCCGATCACCCTGCTCACCGCGATCGCATCCGCCACCCAGCGGATCGGCCTGATCGCGACCGCATCGACGACCTATACCGAGCCCTACAACCTCGCGCGGCTCTTCGCCTCGCTGGATCACATCAGTAGCGGCCGGGCCGGCTGGAACATCGTGACAACGAGCACGCCGCAGGCCGCGCAGAACTTTGGCTTGCCCAAGCATCCTCCGCATCACGAACGCTATGAGCGGGCGCGGGAGTATCTCGACGTCATCACGCGCCTTTGGGACAGCTGGGAGGACGACGCGCTCGTCAACGATCCCAGATCGGGTGTTTTCGCCGACACCGGCAAGATCCACGCGATCAATCACATCGGAAAGCATTTCCGCGTGCGGGGGCCGCTCAACATCTCTAGGACGCCGCAGGGACGACCGGTCTATGTCCAGGCCGGCTCTTCCGACGACGGACGTGCCTTTGCGGCGCGTTTCGCCGAGGCGATCTTCACCGCGCATCAGACACTGGCGAGCGCCCAGGAATTCTATGCCGACATCAAGCGTCAGGCGCGCGCCTTCGACCGCAGTCCCGATCAGATCAAGATTTTGCCCGGCATCAGTCCCTTCATCGCCAGCACGCAGATTGAGGCCGATCGACTGCAGGACGAGTTCAACGAGCTGATCCAGCCCGAGTATTCGCTGACCCAGCTGCGCCAGATGATTGGTCTCGACCTCTCCGGGTTTGACCTCGATGGCCCCTTTCCTCGTCATCTGATCGATACCGAGGGCGCCCGCGGCGTCGCCAGCCGTTTCAAGCTGGTGATCGACATCGTTGATCGCGAGAAGCCGACGATTCGTCAGCTCGTGCAGCGCCTCGCCGGCGCCCGCGGCCATTGGGTGATTGCCGGACCGCCGGAAAAGATCGCCGACAACATCCAGACCTGGTTCGAGAACGGGGCAGCCGATGGTTTCAACGTCATGCCGCCCTGGCTACCCGGCGGGTTCGACATCTTCGCCGAGCAGGTCGTGCCTATTCTACGCAAGCGCGGCCTGTTCCGTCACGACTACACGGGCACAACGCTGCGCGATCATTACGGCCTGAGCCGACCGGCCAGCATCTTCTCCAACGCCATTCAAGCGATCGCATAATTCGCCTGACAACACTGATTTGACGATGTCGCAATAGAAGCCTAACGGGTTGTTTTCATTGGGTCGCTGGACGGCGAAGGCGTAAGTGAGGAGAGATTTATCTATGCTCCTCATAGGAAGCCGGGGTCTGAGCGAGGTTCACTCCCGGTGAACCAGGTTCTCACGGATTCGGCGAATAGATCGGTCCTTCCGCGGCCGTGCCTTCCAGGCATCTTATGGTGAGTTGTCGCGCCGGGTTTAGCCGGCGGGAGTAATCAAGTCTCGACGGCAAGGAAGAACGACTCGGCGAAGGCGGGATCTGGACGTGCCTCGTCTCGACGCGTGAAGCTCGCGAGAAAGCGGGGGTGCTAGTTGCCCTGTTGTTCTTCTGACGAACGCCAGCACTTCAGGCGTATGGCAGTGTCTCGCCAGTCAGCTCGTACGCACCGATTGCGCGGAGCTTGAATGGGTTGTGGGAAGCGATGTCTTCGCGCTTTCTGGGCTATTTGGTGGCAGTTAATTACGTCTGACCTGCCGCGATGCTTAACTTCTGCGTTTACAAGCAAGTTTTTGAAGGATTTCACCACCGCGATTGTGTGAAGTTGCGACGTATGCGTTGGAGCTCCAGCGAGAGAGTAGCATCGTGAGCGAGCGGGGGGACTGCAGCTCATCGAGCTGACATCCAGCGCGTGGCCGGTCGAGTCGGTCAGTCAAACATCAATCCTCTCTGTTGAACTCTGCTGGCGCGGAACAGTCTAACGATGGAGCTCCTAAGATCCGATGGCGCCGAATTTGCCTAATCGAACAACACGGCTCGGAAAGGGCTCTGCCGCGGGTCAGCATGTACTTAGGCGATTCACGTGGGAGATCAGATCTATCAATGTGTGTCTGGACGAACTTCGCTATTTCCAGGCGAATGCGCTCGGTATTACTGGACCGCAAATGATGATCCTGATGGCGCTGACCGAATTGGAACGGAATGACGGGGTTCCGGTCAACGTGGTTGCAAAGTTAATGGAGGTGGGCTCGGCCTTCATCACGAAGCATTCGAAGGAGCTCGAGAATAAACGGTTTGTGCGGCGCGAGCCCTGCACGAAGGACGCCCGAGTCGTACATCTGTCGCTAACAGACAACGCTCGCAAACGTCTTGCGAGCATCGCGGCACAGCAGGAAGAGATCGATCAGTTTGTTTTTGATTATCTCGGCATTAAGGAATTCGCCAAATTGGCTAGCTGCCTCAGCGGAGTCAGGCATCGGCTGGAAAAAGCTCGCCTACAGGCTGAACTAAAATCCTGAGATGAACTGAAACAATCCAAGGGCGACGACAAAGATCTGCACGCATCTTTCGCTACCCGTTCACGCGATGGACGGTGCTCTTGGCATCCCGGTCTCTTTGGCGATGGCGCGCACGCTCCAGTGTGTTGCGGCCTTGGGCTTGCGGGCCAGTGTCTTGGTGATCAACTCGGCCACCGCCTCATCCTCAACCGTGCGGGCCTGCCGCTACGCATCTCGTCGTAGAGCCCCTCGATCCGATCGGTGATGAAGCGACTGCGCCATTTGCAAATCGTATGGGACCGACGCCAAACCGCGTTGCCACGCCGGCGTTGCTGGGCTCGCGCTCGCACGCCAGCACGATCTTCGCCCGCAATGTCAGTGCCGCCGGCAAAGAGCGCGACCGCGTTATGGCCAAAGATGCGTGCGTTTGTCGCTCGATATCGTTAGTGTTGCCTTTGGGCGTCCGGTTCGCATCGAGTAGCTCCTTCGATCAGGATACCCGAAACAACTGCAATAATTATGCTACGAACTTACGGGACGGTACACGCCGGCTTGTGCGCCAGGCACCGTCACTCATTTCTATGCCAAATCGGTTGGCTTCCGCCCGAGGAAGAACTCTCCGCCGGTGCTGGCCTAGCTTGTTAGGTGTGTCGCGCTCGCAACGTCACAATTGTTCCACTGGCCTTCGATTCGTTTTTGACTTCACAGGGTGGCGAGTCCGGCGTTTGATTATGGCGGACCCCGGGTAAGAGCTTTCATCTTGAAGACGCTTCGAGGCGGGTCCAAGAGATCGCTGTCCAGCGCCAGCGGTCTCTTCGTTAGTTTCATTGGGAAAGGCCGTCCGATGCCGACGCAAGTTGTGGCCGCGATCCCGCTCTATTTGATCTTCAGCCTTGGCTAATCCGGCACCTGTTAAGGGGGCGAGACGCCTAAGCGTCGTTGATTGCGCAGCCGTGTCCGCGGGCATGCCGGGCGGATAGACAAGATACAAGGCTGATCGTGCGACCTTAAAAGGAACAATCTGCTTCCACGTGTGGTGCGGAGGGTACCTAGAGGCGAAACGAGGCATCACGAATCGGAGATTGAAGGGGCGTTCGCCTGAAGAAATAGCCTGCGCGCGATCCAGCGCTCGCTCGAGCGATGCTTCTGTTGGTCGGACTATCATCCCGCAGTTTGGATAGCGGCGGGGCCGTATGGCAAGCCGATAAATCTGCAATAAGGATCTCGGAAGCGGCAAATACTGTCGGAATGATGCTCAGACGCCAACAGGCACCCTACTTCTTTAAGAGCCTCGGCAGAACGGTTGCGAGGGGCACGGTACTGAGCGGTCGCCCCACCTCATCTGCGATGACCAAAACCTCCGACACGTCTGGCGTACCGCTCTTGATCGCTTCGGCTAGAAGCTCGCGCGCAGCTAATACGGCCTCACCCTCAGCCGCAGATAAATCTGGCAGCTCTGTTCCTTCCTCATCGAGCGTAATCTCGTCGCCGGCACGTAGGTGAAAGTAGAAACGTCCCAAGGCGAACTCCAATTTAACAGAGACCTATTTGATTTTCGTAGACGTTTACCACGCTGGGCAGGAGGCAGCGAGCACCGGCAATTGGGACTTACGCAACAGTCGGCTCGCGAAACAGCTTGTTCGATGCTGTAGAGTAACGACATGTCGACATTGATAAATGCAACGAGCCCCGCGTTGACGCTTAAATTCCGCGTTCGAGCGCTTCTTTCGACGGATTTCACCACATCGATTGTCCGATAATTGCGCAGCATTTGGGTCTGCAAGGCCAGTGCGGGCGCTTTGCCGAAGACAACTTCGAAGGGCGGCCCCGGATCTTGCGGCGGACGGATCGGCTGGTCGAGCGGGTGCGCAGCATGGTACTGGTTGTCCAGCCTTCTTAGGCCACCTGGCGGAGCGCGCACGCGTATTTCGATGAAGCAATATGGTCGGTGAAGCCGTCTAATCATTTTATACAGAACGCTGCTGTGATTTCGGCCGGCGGCGCTCTCGCGCAAGCCGGGCTTCGTCGCATCGCTTTTTAGCCGCTCCGTCTGATCAATTTCCCTCGTTCAAGATTTTCTTAAAGCAGCGCGGGCGAAGGTGGTTGTGGTCGGTCTGCACGACCGAAGGCCCGCTGGTTGTGACGGGTTCAGGAAGCAGCCGATCCGCTGCCAGGTATGACGCCAATAGGGCGCTTTTTCTATTGCTGCAGAGCGCGCCGTATCGTTTGCGACTTTCGGCTCGAGCGATCCAAGCTGATCAAGGAGCTCTCCTCTGGTATGAGCGAATCTTGCACAAAATGATTCCAGAATGCGGAACTTAATTTTCGTAAATGTAGTATTCCATGCAAAGCGCTCCCGATGAGGCAAGAAAGCCAAACCATGTTTCTCCTCAACCAGCACATCGACCACCGCACGCCCCTCGATGCCTAGGACGCCGACACGTTGAGTCTCGAAGCAGCTCGCGAGGTCGAGCGGTTTTTCAAGCATCGCGATGGTCACAAGGAAACCCCTCTTATTTCTTTGCCAGGCCTTGCCCGCGAGATTGGAGTGGGTTCGATCCATCTAAAGGACGAAGGCCAACGTCTCGGCCTTGGGAGTTTCAAAGCCTTGGGCGGTTCCTATGCTGTGATCCGTCTGGTGCTCGAGGAAGCAACTCGGCAGCTCGGTCGCGATATTGACGTGTCCGAGCTGCACACACCTGAAGTGAAGACCGTGGCAAGAGGTATGACGCTCTCTTGCGCCACGGATGGCAACCATGGCAGATCAGTTGCTCAAGGCGCCCAGCTCGTTGATGCAAAATGCGCCATCTTCGTTCATTCAGGCGTGAGCAACGAGCGCATCACCGCCATCGCCGGCTTTGGCGCGCAGATGATCCGCGTCGACGGCAACTATGACGATTCCGTCGTCCAAGCATCGCGAGTTGCAGCTCAAGAAGGTTGGATCACAGTGTCTGACACGTCCTTGGCCTGGCTACGAGCGGATCCCCCGCTTTGTAATGCAGGGATACACCGCACTTGTGAGCGAAGCACTACGCCAGTTGCCGGAGCCGCCGACACACGTCTTCATCCAGGCAGGCGTCGGTGGGATCGCCGCAGCCGTTGCTGGACATCTATCAATTCTGTTGGGCGACGACCGCCCGTTCTTCACAGTTGTCGATCCCTCGCGGGCAGCATGCCTCTTCGAAAGCACGCGGGCCGGGCATCCTGTCAAGGTAGATCATGGGCAATCGACCGTGATGGCGATGCTCGAATGCTACGAGCCTTCGCTCGTCGCTTGGCGCATCCTTTCGCGCACAGCGGATGCTTTTATGACTGTCGACGACGAGGACGCAATCAGCGTGATGAAACGTCTGGCAAATCCGAAGGATGGCGATCCCGCCGTCGTTGCAGGCGAAAGTGGTGGTGTTGGCCTTGCAGCCTTGCTGAAGGCTGCTTCTGACCCGACCTTGCGTGGTAAGATTGGTCTTGGACCCAATGCACGGGCCTTCCTGATCAACGCCGAGGGCGCGACAGATCCTCTCCTGTACGAACAACTCGTCAATGCGACGCCAGCGCAAGTGACCGCGAAGAATAATAAGCCGGTCAAGAACGGCTCAACAGATGGGGCGAGCTCGTGAGCCTTGCGTTAGCCGTCCGATCCGCACGCCCTTGAAGACTGGCCAGCGTGCGGCCCTTACAGAAGGCTCATCGCCGCGCAGAGGCCGGCCCCTGCGTGGCGCAGGGATTCATGTCCTTTCGAGCTAGGCACGCGGATCAGCTCACTCAGAATGAGGGGTTTGAGATGCCGGTGCTCTCTGACTTGTCGGCTGGACTCAAACCCGGCGCTACAAACCTCATCGCGAATTAATCGGGCGCCGGCAAATCGACGCTCACGCAAATTTTGCAGAAGACGCATCCGGAATACCGCGGCCTAGTGCGCGTTGCCGCCGTGGATTTAACCGCGATCTCCCCGCAGCATTACATTTCGCACGTTGACTGGCTAAGCTGTGTAACGGCAACTTGAGGCGTGGGCCAATTTCTGCAAAACCGGCCTTCAGGTACAATGCTGAGTTCGGGCTACGGCTCCAAATGGGTTGCCTCGGCGCCCCCACTTCAAGCTGGCCCCAGCCTTTTGCCGTGCCCAAGCCCACCGCAGCCTCAATGAGACGCATCGCAACCCCAGACGATCGCTGATCCGGCACCACGTAGAGTTCGGTGATAATACCGTAGGCTCCGCCAGCAAAAAGGGCGGCGCTTTCCGACAACATGATGAGGCCGACCGGGCGTGCCTCCGTGAAGGCCAGAAACCCATAGACGCGTTCTTTCATGGCCAGGAGGTCGACAACAAGCTGGGTATCTGGTCCGCCCTGCTTCTGTCCGCCCTCAAGTTCGACAAGTAGGGCAGCAACCATGTGAGTCACCGTTGTGGCGTCATCGATAGAGACTTCACGCGTGGTCACCATGTCATATCCTCTTCCAAGTTTAACTAACATACGACCTGGTCCAGCGGCGGCATCGGGGCAGGAGGCTGCCGCAGCACCCGATCCAAAACAGATATGCCGCACGGTTGAAGGTCAGATGACGTATTAGTTCACACCGAGGTGATAGCGTCTCTGTGTCGCTCCTAGCTAAGCTAAAAATATCTCAGAAAATCGAAAGACAACTTGTCGAACATCGTGATGGTCGCACGGAGCCGTCTCTTCTTCTTTGGACTTGCGTGTCCCCCAACATCGGGGCCATCGTGCGCATGCTCGGACGTTACAAGAGCGAGGCTGACAGCTTGCGAACAGGCTCACGGATTTGGATCCACTCTCCCCCTCGTAGAAAGCTCGAGCGGCAAGCCGACCAGCGATTTGCCGGATCCAGTCTCGAGCAATCACATTCGACGGTCCCATCGCAGTGGCTGCGCGCATCGCGGAAGGAACGGTCATCGGCCCGCGGTAATAATTGAATCACTCAACGTGTCGAAGATGTTGTTGGGCATCATGAGCTCCCTCGACCGGCTTCATTGCCTGAGACCAATGCTCTCAGAGAATCGTGGAATGCGCGAGTCCAAGGCACACTGTTTTTGGTAGTGTTTAGATAATCAGTTTTTTTAATTTCTTATCGGACGCGCCATTTGTTGCCGCGCGATGAAGGATATTACGGACGCCCGACGAACGCGTGCAACTTGGTCGTTGAGCGCGCGATTGAGGCTGGCTTCTCTCGTGTTCTTCGAATAGACAATGTCCCGTCCTGATGAGCCGGGTTCACGGCCTGCCATCGCATTGCCGTTAAATGCTTTCTGAGAGCGTCGTCGGGCCGTGTCGCGCGAGATCGTTTCTTCCGTTCAGTTGGATCACTTTACGATCTGTTTTTTTGGAAAACCTCTTCTAATGCTTGCGACGCGCGTTACAGCGTGAGGCGGTCGCGGCATTTCGGCAGAAGATCGCTTAGGTCACAAGCGGTGGGCTTCTGCCATTTCAAAATCAGGAAGTGCTGCCGAAGAAGTTGCCGAGCGGCTATGCGCGCCTACCACTCCTGCCGGCGCGTAAACGGCAACGATGAGGCAGACGTCTGAAGTGACCTACGTCACTTTGCCGTTCCTACCTTCCTATGACGGAGCCTGCCCGAAACGGCTCAGGCGCGATTCCGCCTTCATCATTGCACCGGCTAGCATGAACGAAAGCTTAGTTGATTCGGGATTACTCAACTCTGCGCCGCCGTGACATTCCGCCATCAATGCGTGACGGCATTCCTCTGCAGCGGCGCAGTCGGAACGATGTGAACGACGTGATAGCCGTTGTCGTGCAGGTACCGTAGGAAGGCGGGCATCATCGCGGCGGTATGTGCCTTGGCGTCGTGAAATAGAATGATCCCCCTCCCCTCGGCATTCAGCCGGCTGGTGATGAGCTTCAGCTCCTGGTCTGGCGTCATTTCCTCCCAGTCGCTGGCCCACAGGTCCGCTCCGAACACGACGATGCCCCGAGACTGGAGTAGCTTGAGCGTCTTAGGGGTCAAGTCGAAATAGGGGAAGCGGAAGAACGGCGTCGAGGGCGCTATCGTCGATACGCCATGGAGCGCCATTTCGTCGGCCGCAATCCCACGGTCAATGTCCTCTTTTGCCTTCTCGAAGCTAATCTTCGACGCCATCGAATGCGACCAAGTGTGGTGCGCTATGGTGTGGCCTTGCGCAGCGGCGTGCCGCACGAGCTCGGGAAATTGGGCCGACGACTTGCCGACCAGGAAGAACGTGACTCGGACGCACTCCTGCGCGAGCGCCGCCAGCACCTCTTCTGTGTACGGCGGCTGGGGCCCGTCGTCGAAGGTCAGCACAACTTCATGGTCGGCCAAGGGCAGCGTCTGGGGAAAGCTCTTCAGTCCGACCCGCGGATAAGTCTTAGCGTCAACGACGAGCACGCGCGAGGTCCCGAGCGCGTCCTTACGCGGACAGTCGGCCGCGCCCGCAGCCGTGACGCCGGCAAGCACCGCCGTCGTGGCGCTCACGAGCAGCAAGGTCCATCCGTGCAGACATCTGCCATCAAGGTCGTGTCCGGACGGGTGTCTGGTTGCGGCCTTAAACAAGATAGTCCTGCCGTCCTGGCTGGAGTTACATCAGCATGCCGATGGCTTCAGCCACCTCGTTTTCCATTCCGGACTAGCTGATCCGTCGCAGTAGACCTGTGCTCAGATCGGACGACTTCGCTGCCGAGCGCATCAGATTGTCTGCAGCCAGATCATTTGCTGCGTCGTCCAATTGGAATTGACTTAGCCGCCGCCATTGTACTTTGCCGGCCTCCACAAACGTCGGCTCGTCCAATGGTCACGTTCGCCCCTACACAGTAGCCATATGGCGATATTGATTAATGCAATGGCGCGGCACTGACGCCGGAATTCCGCGTTCCGATGCCGTTTCTCGACGGATTTTGACCTGCCCCTGCCGATTTCCTCCAGTTGAAGTTAGAGTCCGGCCTTCTGAAGGACGGACAGATGAAGCGAGCCAGGTTTACGGAAGAGCAGATTATTGGCGTGCTGCGTGAGCATGAGGCGGGTGCGAAGGCTGTCGATTTGGCGCGGAAGCATGGCGTCTCTGAAGCGACGCTGTTCAATTGGAAGGCGAAGTTCGGCGGTCTGGACGTCTCCGATGCCAAGCGGTTGCGGCAACTCGAGGACGAGAACGCCAAGCTGAAGAAGCTGCTGGCCGAGCAGATGCTGGATGCTGCAGCGCTACGCGAGCTTTTGTCAAAAAAATGGTAGGGCCCGTCACCAAGCGCGAAGCCGTCGCGCACCTGCAGGCCGTCATGGGTCTGTCGGAGCGGCGGGCCTGCGGCATCGTCGGCGCTGACCGCAAGATGGTTCGGTACCGATCGTGCCGACCGCCGGACACCGAACTACGCGGCCACTTGCGCGAGCTTGCTAATGCCCGTCGGCGGTTCGGCTACCGCCGGCTGTTCGTGCTGCTTCGCCAGCAGGGCGAGCCGTCCGGGCGGAACCGGATCTACCGTCTGTATCGAGAGGAAGGCCTCAGCGTGCGCAAGCGCCGGGCCCGCCGCCGCGCCGTGGGCACCCGAGCGCCGATACTGGTCGAGGCTCGGCCGAACGCCCGGTGGTCGCTGGATTTTGTCCACGACCAGTTCGCCAGCGGCCGTCGCTTCCGGGTCCTGAATATCGTCGATGACGTGACCCGGGAATGTCTGGCGGCCATCCCCGACACCTCGATCCCGGGGCGGCGGGTGGCACGCGAACTGACGGCGCTGATCAATCAGCGCGGCAAGCCGGGCATGATCGTCTCCGACAACGGCACCGAGTTCACCTGCAATGCCATGCTGGCCTGGTCGGAGGAGAACAAGATCGACTGGCACTTCATTGCGCCGGGCAAGCCGATGCAGAACGGCTTCTGTGAAAGCTTCAACGGCCGGATGCGGGACGAGCTTCTCAACGAAACCTTGTTCTTCGGCCTCGATCACGCCCGCGCCAAGATTGCGGATTGGGTCGGCGACTACAACGGCCAACGCCCGCTATCTGACCCCTGCGGCCTATGCCGCCTACCTCACCGCAACGTCCGATCGGCTGCGCAACCCCGACCAGCTCCGCCGATCGCACGTTGCTCACACCGCGCCAAACGGCGTAACATCCGCCGAGACTCTAACCGCTACTGGGTGAAACTTCAGGGGCAGGTCAATTTCACCAACGACTGTCGGCTTGGGCCGACGGCGCTCCAGCGATCGACAATTACAGCGACTGACCGGCAATACCGTCACCTTCATGAGGCGACGATCTTCCTGCCAGAGGACATGATATCGATCGAAACCGCCTAGAAACGGTGGCTTTGCCGCCGAGCCGCCGATGCTGCAGAACGCCTACTGGATGCCGACGCTGAGCGTCCTTCACCGCAGCAAGACCATCGGCTCAAAATTCCATATGCTCGATGTCGATCGGTTCCTCGACGTCGTATGCAGCCGCTAAGCGAAGGCAAAGACGAGCAGGCTCGAGCAGAGCAGCGCGAGGCCGGCCGCGGTCAGTGCCAGGAAGCTACCGGAAACAAGGTCATGATTGCGCATGAGACACCCTCGATTGCACCGCAGAAGAGAGAGCAGCAATCGCTGCGTTACGTGCTTGACCGGTCAGCGCATAAATTAATATTCAAAACCAGCGCATTATTCCTGCTGTTGTTAGGAGGGAAAGCATTTTTCCAGCGTGGCTACGGCTCGCTACGCCGTCTTGCGGCGGAGATAAAGAAACCGCGCATGAGAACCGCAGGAGTGCTCAGCGCTTCCGCGTTTGCAGCTCTAACAGAGTCGGTCTACCTAGCATCGAGAGCAGATGGGGTAACTTGGCTTCGGAAGAAAGGTCAACTTTCAGGCGTGGAGAGCTTGCGACGTTGACACGCCGATTTAAGCCGTTTGAACGCTGCCCAGGTAGCTGTCTAGTTCGTGCTTCAGCCGAGAGCTTTCCTCAGATAGCAGTTCGGCAGACATCAGCACCTGCATCAAAGCCCCTCCGGTTTCCTTTGCGCGGTTGGTGACTTCACCGGCGCTCGCTGCCACTTGGGTCGTCCTGGCTGCCGCTTCCTGCAAATTGAACGCAATGTTCTTGCTGGTTGCCTCCTGTTCCCCGATCGAATCGACCACGGTGATGGCGATGTCCGAGATGCGGCCGATGATGACGCCAATTTCGGTAAGCGCGCCGACCGACTCAGTCGTCGCGGCCTGAATGCCGCCAATGTGCTCGGTGATCTCAACGGTCGCGTGCGCGGTTTGCGTCGCGAGCGATTTCACTTCCTGGGCGACAACCGCGAAACCTCTGCCGCGATCGCCGGCGCGCGCGGCTTCAATCGTCGCATTCAGCGCGAGCAAATTGGTTTGCCGCGCGATCGCGGCGATCAGCTGGACCACGCTGCCGATTCGCTCCGCCGCGGCCGTCAAATTAACCATGCGCTGGTCGCTGAGTTCGGCTTTGCGAACCGCTTCGCGCGCCATGTTGGCCACTTCTTCGACCGGCCGGCCCACACCGGCGATGGTTGCCGCCATTTCGCCCGTCGCGGCTGCGACACGTTGAACGTTTTCAGACGCATCTTCCGATGAGGAGGCGACCTCTATGGAGAGTTGCCGGCTGTGATCAGCCGAACTGGTAAGGCTGCGTGCGGAGACTTCAAGTTTTGTGGAGGCGGACGAGACAGTGTCGATCACCTTGCCTACGGCGGCTTCGAATTCGCCGGCGAGCCGAGTGATATCGGCTTTACGCTGCTCGGCAGCGGCACGATCCTGTTCGGCCTTTGCGTCGAGCTCGGCCTGCGCCTTCTCGCTAGCTCTCAGCTTGAACATTTCGACTGCCTCGGCCATCTCGCCAAGCTCATCCTTTCGGCCAAGGCCCGGGAGAACCACATCGAACCGACCGTCGCCGAGCTGGCGCATGGCTGCCGTCATCGAAGCGACCGTTTTGGCAATGCGCTGGCCGAACAGTAAGGCGAGCAGGCCGACGACCATCGTTGCGAGCCCGATCACCCAGATCAGCTTCCGCCGAATTTCTTCAGCTCGCATTTCCGCAGCCCGCGAGCGCGCGTCAGCGGCAGCCATGATCTTCACGAGCGCCGGGCGGATACGGTCGTAGATCTGTGCGAGATCGTCGACCTGGTCGCTCAGCGCTTGCTGCGTCACCATGAACGACATAAAACTCGACTTGTAAGCGCGGATCAGTTCGAGGATCTGGGATTTCAGCTCTGCGGGTAGGCTGCCCTGAGCGAGCGCGGTTTCGAATTCCACCTCCCGGTCCGCCAGTTGGTCGCCATATTTGTCTTCGCCGCGCAGCATGAAATCTCTCTCGTGCCGGCGTATCATCAGCATCAAGATCGTGAGGCGTGGCTGGTTCAGCTCTGCCAGCCGTTGCTCGACGGTGTGCACGGCCTTGCGCAGCTTGCCCTGAAATCCGTCCTCTTCGTTGAAGCCGAGGTTGCGTTGCGCTGCCACGAGGTTATGAAAGCGCGTTGCATAGAGACCAATCACCGGCCGCAGGAAGGTCGCCTGCTTCAGCGGATCATCCTCCGGCAACGCCGTCACAAGTGCTTCGACGCGACTCAAGTCTGCGAGCTGCTGCTCATAATTGTCTGCATACTTCTTGATCGATACTTCACTGGGCTTGCGCAGGAAGTCGCTCGCGATTTGTCGTGACTCGAGGAAGCTTTGCGACAACGATACGACATCGGCTTTGAATTGGTTGCTGTCGTTCGAAGCGCTCTGGACGAGGCTCGCGTAATTCAGGGCGGCGGCGCAGATTGCACCGGTGACGAGGACCCCGGAAATCCCGAGTAGTGCCATTTGGCCGCGCAATCCAATGCGTACGCCACGGCAGCCCTTTGATTGCCCGAAAATCCTCGTAGCAATTTTACTCATTTTACCCCTTCAATAAGTTTTTGCCCCAGCGCAGTGCTGGTTATCGCGAGTGCGACGGGCGCATTTCCTATATGGAGCTAAACGGGAGAGGACTTCATTCGGTCGATGACAACCTGCCAATTAAATTACATTGATTTCGAAATCCTGAACTCGCAGTGTAGGTGAAGCACTATTGCTCGGCGTCGTGGCGAGCGAACTTTCCCCGACGAGGGTTGCGCCGCGATGATAGGGAGCGAAGCTCGCTGGGCAAAAACGGTCCGAGGCGCGCTACATAGCCTTGAGGACACGTTGCAGATCTATCAAAGGGAAATCAATTTACCGGCCGATGAGATGCGAACTGCCAGAACAGGTCGGTAGTAGCTCACGGCGTGCGACACGTTGATCATTTTCGCATAAAAGATGCGAAACATGCGCGAAAAACGCCGCCAAGCAGCGCTCAATTCGGTTATCCGGTCACTCATGCGCGGGATCAAAGATGATTGAAGCGCTCGCAACGGTGATTCTCTCACAAGCTTGGAGCTCTCGATGAGTGATCGATCTGCTCATCTCGATGCTCCTTCAATGGCCCCTTGGGGCGTTTTCCTCCCTGACTTGGTGCCGCGCGTAATCTTCGCGCGGCCTTTTTTTGCATCCAACAAGGTGCCGGTCGATATGCAGGATTCAGCGGGTCTTAGACGGAAACAACGCGTGGAACGCTGTTAGGACACAAGGCCACGCCCCGGTCGCCTCATCGAGGCTCCCTTTTTAAGTTCAGGCGACCAAGTCAAGTAAGCAGTGAATCTCTCCTCGTCCATCTCGCGCCTATTCTGTCGACGCTATGGCCCGTAGATGACCTCGACAGATCGACTGTCTGCGAACGTCAAGGCGCCTCGCCGTGAACGCGCGATCGCCCCTCCCATTAGCCAAACCGAGCGTTTCGAGTGTCGCCCGCCGCTCCCGAGGACTCAGTGCTGGCGTCTCATCCATGACGGGACCGGATCGAGTGGCGTGCGATAGACGTCGGCATTTTCGGGGCTGGTGACCCGAACCGCACAGCCTTTGGCCTTCAGGTCCGGATGCACAATAGACAGTTCGGTCGCGAGCTGGTCCGCTCGGTCGGAGGCAACCTCGATGTTTTCGAGAATGAGGCTGCCTTGATTCCTGTACTCCTCGTCAATCACAAGATCAAAAGAGTAGTACGGCATCCGAAGGTCTCCCATTTGATTGGATTCGCCCCTTGGGGCGCATCCTTACCTCCACTCAGGCTTCGTCAGATGGTCCAGTCGTTCGTATGGAGAGAGATAACTAGGAGCCGCATCGATTCTGCCGACAAGATAGTCGGTTCTCAGGGTTCGGCTTATCTCCATCTCTTGCAGTAACATTTATCGGCTTCCTAAAAGCGAAATTCTCTAATCAGGGACCTCGCATCGGCGAAAATCTGCGCCAGCTCAGCAGAATGGAAAGTTTTTCCGTGCGGTCATGGCGTCAACTTTTGGGCCAACCCGGGCAAGGCAGGAGATCGCCAAAATGGCCATGTCACGCTTAAGCTCAGCATCGGTGCGGCCTCGTCCAGATAGCTCACCAGGATATTCAGAACTGTGATCTGGAAATTCAACTGAGTGACAACATCATGTTGTCTAGGCCTACCTCCACATGGTCGGTCTTTCGGAAAGGGCCTCGCGGCCGATCTGTTTGAGGCGGTCGGGCGTCGTCTCACCTCTGATGGCGGCTTCCAGAATCTTCGAGGCGACGTAGGTGCGGGCGCCGGTATCATACGGGGAAAGGCTCTCGCAGACCTCGTCGAGGATCGCGCGCAGAAGCCCGGTGGTAGCGGCATCCAACATTTGGAGATCTCCCCCATCCCTAGTGAGGAGGATAATGCACATTTCGCGTTTCGCGGTTCAAGTGTGTTTGATCGGGTAAGAAATCTGCGACTGCCGCGCCCCGCCACAGAGCGGTCTCCACCTTCTCTTTCTGCTTCTCCTAACACACGTTTTCTCGGCTTGTGCCGGTGTTCGATTGCGGCTGTCCAGCCTCGATCGCGCTTACGTTTCGATGGACTTTACCGCATCGATGACGCGCTTGTGCTGGTCGGCGAAATCGCCGCGGTCACCATCTTCATCGCCTGAGATGGGCGGCTAATACGTCTGTCATACCGTTCCGCCAGGTCCAGCAGTCTCTTTCTGATGAAGGGGTCCGCCTTGTCCGCTAGATCGCGAATAATCCGAGCCCGGTCTCTCAAAAACTGTTCGTCCACGAAAACACCCATTCACTGCAAACTTCAGTATTCTGAGACTATTCAGTCGTTTAGTCGTGAGTCGCGCTGAGGAGTCGGCAACGACAGTATCACGTTGTCGATCAGACGTGTCGAGCCGACATAAGCTGCGGCGCATAGTGCAGCGGTACGCCGCAGAGGACTCTCGGCGGGCTTGAGAGTATCAGCGTCGACAAGCTCAAGGTACTGCAGTCGATCGACCGTATTCAACCGCTCCTTTGCGATCGCAATCAGCTGTTCCACGTCGCGCTCTCCTGAGCGAAACTTATCCGCTGCGGCGAACAGCCCACGGCTGATTGCAAGAGCGCGCCGACGTTCTTCCTCGCTTAGATAGCGGTTGCGACTGCTCATCGCGAGCCCGTCCGGTTCCCGGACGGTTTGTACGGTGACGATCTCAATTGGAAGGTTGAGGTCAATTGCCATGCGCACCACCGCGCATTGCTGAAAATCCTTTTGGCCAAAAAACGCGACATCCGGCTGCACCATGCTGAATAGCTTGCCAACGACAGTCGCCACCCCACGAAAATGCCCAGGCCTGAAAGCTCCGCACATTGGTTTTGCGAGCTCGCCCGGTTCGACGAAGGTCTCAAATTGAGCCGGATAGATCTCCTGTATATCCGGCGCAAAGACGATCGCAACGCCGGCATCGCGACACAGCTCTTGATCGCGCAGGAAGTCGCGCGGATAGGTACTGAGATCCTCATTTGGCCCGAACTGAGTGGGGTTGACGAAGATGCTAACTACGGTGACGTCGCATTGCGTCCGGCTGGCCTCGACCAGCGCCAGATGGCCGTCGTGTAGATAGCCCATCGTCGGCACAAGTCCGACGCGTTTATCAGCGCTGCGAACCTCTGCGAGCGCGCGACGAAGCTCTGCGACCGTCGTGATCGTTTGCATATTGTGCTTTACATCAGGTTGGATTGGAGGGTGTCCAGTTCGCGACCGTGTCGCGAAGGCCTTCAGGAAGCCGATAGGACTCTTGCGGTGTCGGGAATGCACCGTTGCGAACATCGGCTGCCCAACGCGACAGGGCCTCCTGTAACAACTGGAAACCATTGGCATAGGCGCGAACAAATTTGGGGCGATGCCCTTCAGTCAATCCTAGCACATCGTGGAAGACGAGCACCTGGCCTGAGCAGCCAGGACCCGCACCGATTCCAATGGTCGGTATCCTCAGGGATTCGGTCGCTCGCGCCGCGAGCTCATCCGGAATACCCTCCAGGACGAGAGCGAAGCATCCGGCCTCCTGGAGACGGTGGGCGTCATCGAGCAGGCGCAAGGCGTCATCGGCCTTGCGGCCCTGCACCTTGAACCCACCCATGACATTGACGCTCTGCGGAGTCAGGCCGAGATGGCCCATCACAGGAATTTCGCAATCGACCAGGGCGCGCACCATCTCGATACGCTTGGCACCCCCCTCGAGTTTGACAGCGTCGGCGCCACGCTGCAGGAAGCCTCCGGCATTGCGTATCGTCTCCGCTGGACTGAGATGGAAGCTAAGAAAGGGCATATCGGCCACGAGCAAGGCACGAGGATTTGTGCGTACAACGGCTTCGAGGTGATGGTTCATCATCGCCATGCTGACCGGCAACGTATCATCGAATCCAAGACAGACGTTGCCGACGCTATCCCCGACAAGGACGACATCCACGATCGGATCGGCGATGCGTGCTGTAACCGCGTCGTAAGCGGTGGTCATCGCGATACGATGCCCCTCCTCCTTCCATCGCTGCAGGACTGGAATCGTGACGCGTTCAACAGGCGGCTCTGAAATGTGGCTCATGTTAGGTCCCGATCCACCCCCGCATGCTTGGAGTCGGCGCTTCCTTGGGAAGGCGAGAGGAAGCTGTCAATGGGGAGATGATAAAAGGAAATTACCTCTCCAGGGTCACGTACGGACGCATCAAAACCTCCAATGATCGCGCGATCATCAAATAAGAACTTCTCAGCCGTTCTTCCTCATGCGGAGCGGCTTTGGGTCACGCTTGACGACTCAGTCCAGCTTAAGCCGAGGGAGGTCGCTCAGCCGCAGACGGCTCGTCGGCATGCGCGCCTGTGTTGATCCATGACATCGAGGCCGCCCCAACCTGAAACCAGAACGAAGCCGCACCCAGCAAGGCTGCGAGCCCAAGAGGAACGAGATCTTTCGTGTCGGAATTAGAATCGGCACGCGCTGTAAGGTACGGGAAGGCGATGTCCATTAAGTGGCAGCGTCGGTAGCAATCGTAGTTGCAATATTTTCTCCGCGTTACCACCTCTCGCACGTAACCCGGACCTAAGGACCGAGAACATTCGGTGCAGGTTCTGTCGCCGCGCGGGGTCTTTGATTCACGAGTATAAATTTCATAGCGTGGTAGCCATGCATTAAGCCGCTCGCAACCAGCGAAACCATTGATGGTCGGCCTCCCGCCGCGCCTTGAAGCGACCGACGCATTTCTTGGAGCAAAGGGCCGTTCGCCAGCAGTAATAACGGATCAGCCCGAACCTTCCACCGCATATCGCGCAGCACCTTACTGAACCGCGGTGCGAACTATGAGAGCTGTTGCGCATTCCTCGCCTCCTGTCGGCATTAGGTGGATACCCCCTTTCTTCGCTGCAGCACCATGCCCGCACGTGAAGTGCGAAGCTGGCGATGCCTAGTCTCGCGGCATGTGCGGACACCGGGCGCAAGAGTTTGAGCTCTGAATTGCGCCTCCTTGGCGAAGCGGCATGCTCCATCGGGGTGCTTCGCCGGCCAAGTCTTAATTATTGACTGTAACTATCTTTCCATCTTGTTTAATGCAATGAGTCGCGCGTTGACGCTTAAATGCCCCGTGCGGGCGGCTTTCCGCGACGGAATTCAACTGGCGCCGATGGGGTGCGTACAGCAACTCGTCTGGAGTTATCAGTGCCACCATCTTTGGCTTTACGCGGTCAAAGGGCGGCAATCGGAAACCCGACGGTCGAACCTTGGGTTCCCGCTCGCTAAACGCGCCAAGCCCGCCTCAAGCTAGCGCATCGGCGGCATCTCTGATGCCGACGTAGATTTCATCAAGATCTGCCCCTGTGACGCAATACGGTGGCATTACATAGATCGTATTGCCGAGCGGGCGCAGCAGCAGATTTCGGTCTTGAAAGAAAGCCTGAAGCTTCGGACCGACGCCCGCGAGATAGCCTCCATCCTTCGCTTTCAGATCAAGTGCCGTAATCGTGCCGGTCCGACGGACGTTTGCAAAGCGCGGGTCGGCGCGGAATGGCTCAATTGCCTGCTCTTGCATTGTGGCGACCGACGCCACACGTTGGCGAGATTCCGGATCTTGCCAGAGATCCAGGTTGGCCTTTGCCGCGGCGCAGGCCACTGGATTTGCCGTATAAGAACTCGAATGAAAGAAGGTACGTGTCCGATCTTTCGAATAGTGCGCGTCGAAAATATCCGCGCGACAAAGTGTTACAGCGAGCGGAAGCGCCCCTCCCGTGAGGCCTTTCGAATAACAGGCGATATCGGGAGTGACATTGGCCTGTTCGCAGGCGAATAATGTTCCGGTGCGCCCCCAGCCGGTCATGACCTCGTCGGCAATGAACAGGACATCAGAGGCCTCGCAGATCCGCTTCATCTCTCTTAGCACCCACGCCGGGTACATCAGCATCCCACCTGCCCCCAAAATCATCGGCTCCACAATAAAAGCGGCGGGCATTTCGTTTCGACAAGCCCACTCCAGCGCGTCCAGCGTCGCGTGCTCACGACCGCTCGCAGGAAACGGGATTGAGGTCACGTCGAACAGGAGGGGAGCGTACGGCGCGTTGAACACCCCTCGGGCACCGATCGACATCGCACCAATTGTGTCCCCGTGGTAGGAATGTTGCATCACGACAATGCATCTTCGCTGTTTGCCGATGTTGTGCCAGTAGCCGACTGCCATTTTTAGCGCCACTTCCACGCAGGCCGAGCCACTGTCCGAGAAGAAGACATGCTCGAGGCCATCGGATGCGAGCTTCAAGAGTTGCGCAGCGATCTCCTCCGCCGGTTCGTGGGTATAGCCTGCGAAGATGATCTGGTTGAGCTTGCCCGCCTGTTCCTGGATGGCGCTCACGATATGTGGATGGCAATGGCCGTGGGTCACGACCCACCAGGATGATATGGCATCGATAATTCGACGACCATCAGCGGTGTGGAGATAGGCGCCATCTCCACGCATAACTTTTGTCATCTCCTCTTGGAGCGCGTGTTGTGTGAACGGATGCCAGATCGGCGACTTCGGCTTCGTCCTCATTGCTTGAATTGATCGGCACGGAACGAGCTTTTAAAGGCGGCCTGCAGCGTATCTGCTGCGAGGGGAGACAGCCAGGGCAATCGCCCTAACCAACGCGTCCGCCCAATCTCCCGAATTGCGATCTGGGTCTCAGCATTTGGTTCCCCAATGAAGGCAATGCCAAGAATAGGGATCTGGCGCTTTCGCAGAGCCTCGATCGACAGCAGCGAATGATTGATGGTGCCCAGTGCCGTGCTCGCGCAAAGCACGACCGGAAGTCGCCATCGTTCGAAGACATCAATGTAAAGTGTATCGCCCCTCAGCGGCACCATCAGGCCGCCAGCGCCCTCAATCACCAACGGTCGCTCCCCGGTGTCTGGCACATTGAGCGAATCTGGCTCGATGCGAACTCCGTCAATTTCAGCGGAATGATGGGGCGAAACGGGGGTTCGAAGTCGGTAAAGCTCCGGCACGATGCGATCAGGCGAGAGACTGCCCAGCCGTGCGACGAGCTCGGAATCAGTCTCTCCTTCGAGGCCGGCCTGAATCGGTTTCCAATAGTGCGCGCCAAGAAGATTGGCGAGCCCCGCGGAAAGCACCGTTTTTCCAACCCCGGTATCTGTCCCTGTCACCACGATCTGCTGCCTCATCGAGTTTCACCTCTGGTCTCCTCGAAGAGAGCATCGAGCATTGCACGCACATCATCCTCCCCAACGTTGAGCGTCAGTGAAATTCGCAAACGGGCCGTGCCCGCCGGCACGGTTGGCGGCCGAATTCCGCGGATATCGAAGCCGCGAGCCTGCAGTGCGGAGGCGAGCCGCATCGCACGCGCGTTGTCGCCAACGATGTACGGCACGATCTGCGAGACCGAAGGACTTCGCCAACCGCGCAAACCCATCTCCCGATGCGTAAACGCGACCAGCTTGGCCAGACGCTGCTGCCGCTCAGGTTCTTCTTGGAGGATGAAGAGTGCCTCCCGCACGGCAACAGCAATCAATGGTGATGGCGCAGTGGCAAAGATAAATGGACGGCAACGGTTGACCATAAACTCGCGCAGCACGCCGGACGCAGTGACGAGCGCGCCCGCAGCGCCCAGCGCCTTGCCGCAGGTATGAACGACCAGGAGATTTTCGCGTCCCTCATAGGGCGCGGTGAGCCCTCGTCCCTGCTCGCCGTAAACGCCCGTGGCATGAGCCTCATCCACCATCAGGAACGCGTCGTACCGGTCCGCGATCGCGACCAGGCCTTCGAGCGGCGCGAAATCGCCGTCCATGCTGTAGAGACTTTCGGCCACGATCCAGACCCGACCCGCTCCACCCCCGGCCCGCCAGTCACGAATCGTGTCTTCGATCGATTGGGGATCATTGTGGGCGCTTATCCGAAACTCGGCACGGCCAGCGCGCGCGCCTTCATGAATACTGGCGTGCACCAGAGAATCGAGAACAAGCAGATCGCCCCGCTGCGGCAGCGTTGTCAGGACGGCAAAATTTGCGACATAACCGCCACCAAAGAATAGCGCCGTCTCGGCCCCGAAGAACTGAGCCGCCTCTTTTTCGAGAGTTTCGTGTTCGTCGCAATTGCCGCGCAGAAGCCGCGACCCGCCGGCTCCGATCGGTGTGCCAACCTCGAGCGCGGCGGAGACAGCCTTTTTCATCCGAGGCGCGCTCGCCAGCGCCAGATAGTCGTTCGACGCAAAATCGATGCCGGCGCGCGGCTTGAGGCCACGCAGCCGGTTGTCTTCCCTCAAGGCATGCAAGGCCGCGACATAGTCGCCAACTTTGGCCCTCTGGATTGAATTCATTCTTCACTCGCAAAGTAGCGGTCGATCTCGCGAAAGTTCTGATGGCCGCAAAGAACAAAGCTTCAGCAACGGGCTCTTGGCTTTCAACCTGACAAGATGCGATTTTCTCTGTCAACCACCACAACGCGCGTCTGAAGAGTTTCGCTCCCGCTTCATCAAAGGAGGCATATGCAACGATAATAATTTCGTCTCCGCGCATCCCGAGTCGCGCAGCCGCTCCGTTCAAATGCATGGTGCCAGATCCGCGGGGCTTCCGCCACATAGGCGGCGAAGCGCGCTCCGGTTTCGACGTTGCCGATTTCAACGCGTTCGTTGTCCAGGACTCCTGCCGCATCCAGCAGCACACGATCATCGAAATCGAGCCATCACTGTGCAGATCGGCTTCAGTCACCGAGGCGCGAAGGATTTTGCCTTTCATCAACGCAATCTGCATTCCTCACCTAAACCGGAGTTTGCGCACAGCGTGCTCGTTGAGCTGCTTCAATCAGGCAAGCCCGGACGTGACGCCGAGCCGGTCCAGTAAATTCGCGTCGCGGTCGCGCCGCGGGTTTTTGGTGGTCAACAGCACATCGCCGATGAAGATTGAATTCGCGCCGGCCAAAATGCACAGCGCCTGCAGTTCATCGGTCATAAACTGCCGTCCAGCGGACAACCGCACGACGCTCTTCGGCATCATGATCCGGGTCGTCGCGACCAGGCGCACCAGTGCGATCGGATCGGGACGCTCCGCGGTGTCATTGACCGGCACGCCCTTGACCTCATTCCACAGGTTAATCGGCACGCTTTCCGGATGGCTGGGAAGATTGGCGAGTAGTACGAGCATGCCGAGCCGGTCCTCGGCGCGCTCACCCATGCCGACGATACCGCCACAACAGACCTTGATGCCGGCGTCGCGCACGTGTGCCAGTGTGTCGATGCGATCCTGCAGGGTGCGGGTGGTGATGATCTTGTCGTAGAACTCGGGCGAGGTATCGACGTTGTGATTGTAGAAGTCGAGCCCGGCCTCGGAGAGCCGGGTGGCCTGCTTCGACGTCAGCATGCCGAGCGTGACGCAGGTTTCCATGCCAAGGTCTTTAACAGCGCTGATCATGTCGCAGACCTGATCGAGATCTCGGTCTTTCGGACTGCGCCAGGCCGCGGCCATGCAGAAGCGCGTCGCGCCAGCGTCCTTGGCGCACTGGGCGGTGGCGACCACTTCGGCGCGATCCATCAGGCGGGTCGCTTTCAGGCCGGTGTCATAATGCGCGCTCTGCGAGCAATAGCCGCAGTCTTCCGGACAGCCGCCGGTCTTGATGCTAAGCAGGCTTGCTATTTCGACGTGGTTTGGATCGAAGTTCTTGCGATGAATGCTCTGCGCCTGAAACATCAGGTCGGCAAACCGCAGGCCATAGAGCGCTTCGGCCTCGGCGCGCTGCCAGTCACGTCGGACCGGCGCGCTGCTGCCCCTGTCATTTCGTTCCACTCCCGCGGCAGCAACCATAAGTCTCGCCCTCCTGACAATAGATAATCTTGGCGATTATCTATAATGTGACCGCCCGTTCCCGCCTTCTTTGCCTCTCCAACTTTAAACTTAAGCGTATGCCGACGCCAAAAGACCGCGAAAGTCTGCAAGGATTGCAGTAATTCTGCAAAGCGAGCGGGCCATATGCCGATCATCGACGGAGGGGCAATGATAGATAATCTATGATGACTGACGAGAACACGACGATTGCGGTGCGCATTGCGGAGTCAATTGGTGAGCGCATCATCAGCGGCGCGCTGCAGCCAGACGTCCCGCTCCGGCAGGATCATGTCGCGCGGGAATTCAATTCCAGCCACGTCCCGGTGCGCGAGGCTTTTCGGCAACTGGAGGCCCGACATCTTGTCGTCGCTGTGCGCCGTCGCGGTGTGCGGGTTGCCCCGCTCGACACCAATTCAGTGAAGGAGATCGCCGAGATGCGCGCCGCGCTCGAAGTGGTCGCATTGCGCAATGCAGCTGCAATACTCACATCTGCCCATTTGGCACAGATCGAGCTCGCCCTGATTGAAGCAGACAATGCCCAGACCATTCAGGAGTTTGAGACGGCCAACCGCGCCTTTCACCACACGCTGGTGGCGCCCTGTGCGATGCCGCGCCTTCTCGCGAGCCTCGACGGACTACAACTCGCAAATTCACGATTGGTGTTCGCAATGGCGCGAAATGCCGGCTGGCGACCCCGGTCCAACCAGGATCACCGCCTGATTCTGCAGGCACTTCGAGCGCGCAACGTCGATCAAGCCTGTAACCTGCTCGCGCGCCACATTCAAACGATTGAGCGCCTTGCCCTTCCCGCTTCCTGAGCAGAAATAAGATCGGATGAGCCTCGTTGAAACCCGCAGACCATCGCAAGGGCGTCAAGCCACGACCGCTTTGGCGAGTGTTGCGGCGGCCTCAATCCTAAGGTAGTTATGCGACGTATTCCGAACTCACTAACGGCTATCCATGATTCGTCACATCGTCTTGTTCACCGCCAAGGATAAGGCCCATATCGACCAAATCCTCGAAGGCCTATCGGTACTCACCACAATCCCACATGCACGCCGGCTCGAGGTTGCTCGCAATCGCAAGACCGACCAGCTCGGCAACGATGTTGACGTCGTGGTCTATGGTGAGTTCGACAACGAGACGGAACTCGCAGCTTACAAGGCGCACGATCTGTACCAGGAATCGATCAGGCGGGTACGACCGCTCCGGGAGCTACGGTTCGCGGCGGACTACAATGTATCAACAGATGCGCGTTTGGCCTCAACGGCAGCGAGGAGCCAGGTTACTTGGCGCACTGTGTCCACTGGCGGGGGTTAACCTGACAATCGATCTCAAGAGCTTGCGGGTCCCAGACGAGCGTCGCTCTCGTTGGGGTCGGGATCACAATCGGAGCACGCCTCACAACACGCCAGTCGTCGGTGACTGACAGTCCCATGCACGTCCGCGAGCTGCAGTGGATTGAGCCGGTCACAGCGATGCGATGTCTCGCGCATCGAGCACACCTCACGTTTTTCGATAGCGCAGCAAGGCATGAGTTGCTTGGGCGCTACTCATATCTGACCTGCGAGCCGTTCAGCACCTACATCGTCGCGGACGGACAAGCGAGTTGCAACGGAGTGGCTCTCGAGGGCGATCCATGGGAAGTCCTTCGCACCCTGCTCGCCAAGTATCCGCAAGAGCATCGTCCTGATCTCCCGCCGTTCCAGGGAGGCGCGGCGGGCTTCCTTGCTTACGATCTGAACAGGACTCTGGAGCGATTGTCGGCGCCGACGATTCCCGGTCAGCGTTTGCCCCAATCCATCCTCCATTTCTATGACGTGGTCATCAGCTACGACCACCATGACGATAGATGCTGGGTCGTTTCTACCGGATGGCCGGAGCAGGATCCCGCACGTCGCGCGGAGCGCGCACGCCGTCGAGCCGACGAGTTTGCAGCAGCATTGCTTGCGGGCCCAAAGACGTCGGGCAACGTCTCCCCCGGCCGAGCTGTCGCATGGCATTCGAACTTCAGCCGTGAGGGCTACATTGCGGCGCTACAGCGCGTCATCGACTTGATTCTGGCTGGAGAGGTCTTCCAGGCCAACATTGCGCAGCGCTTCAGCGCCCGCCTGTCGACCTCATTTGATCCTCTTGCCTTCTACTGCCAGCTACGGTCATTGAACCCGGCACCCTTTGCAGCCCTCCTGCGCTACGGCAAGCTCACCATTGCATCGAGCTCGCCGGAACGATTCCTGAGGCTCGACGGACGACAGGTCGAAACGCGCCCCATCAAGGGCACGATCGCGCGTTCCGCGAATTCCGGAGAAGACCAGCGTCGCGCTGAGATCCTAGTCGCGTCCGAAAAGGACCGTGCCGAGAATACTATGATCGTCGACCTCATGCGCAACGATCTGTCGCGCGTTTGCACTCCACATTCGATCGACGTCCCAGTGCTGGGCGGCCTCGAATCCTACGCCTCAGTGCACCACCTCGTATCGATCGTTACGGGTGAACTTGCAGACGACCAAGACGCTATTACCCTGCTTCGAGCTTGCTTTCCCGGAGGCTCCATTACAGGGGCGCCAAAGGTGCGATCGATGGAAATCATTGCGGAAATCGAGCGGGCGGCGCGATACGTCTATTGCGGGGCGATTGGCTTTATCAGCTTCAACGGGCACATGGACACGAATATCGCGATCCGCACTGTCACGATCGACGACGATCTGGCCGTGTTTCATGCGGGTGGCGGCGTGACGGCGATGTCGGATCCAGAGGCCGAATACGAAGAGACGCTCGCCAAGGCGCAGCGAATCTTTGACGCGTTTCGTGCTGAAACATCCGGTGCATCTTGATTGTCATCATCGACAACTACGACTCCTTCGTCTTCAACATTGCCCGCTATTTCCGCAAGCTTGGTGAAGCAACGGAAGTGATCCGGAACGACGTGGTCGGCGTTAGCGATCTTGTTGGCCTCAAGCCGCGCGCAGTAGTTATCTCACCCGGTCCCTGCGGTCCAGCTGAGGCCGGAATATCCACCGCCGTCGTCCGCGAACTTTCGGGTCAAGTCCCTATTTTAGGCATCTGCCTCGGTCACCAGTGCATTGGGAGCGTTTTCGGCGCTCAAGTGTCGCGTGCACGTCGCCCTATGCATGGTCGATCCTCCTACGTAACTCATGATAGCCGAGGGCTATTCAAGGAACTTCCGTCCCCACTTCGCGTGGGGCGCTACCATTCTCTCGTTGTCGAGGTCGATGAGTCATGCGCGTCGCATCTCACGGTGACAGCGCGTTCGGAGGAAGGCGAGGTCATGGCCCTCGCACATCGATATCACCCAACTATTGGTGTGCAGTTCCACCCTGAATCGATACTTACCCAACAAGGGGACGTGCTGCTGCTCAACTTCTTGCGACTCATATAGTCTTCCAGGGGGTGAGGAGCTGAAGTTGCGTCACACGCATGGGCTCCCGGCCTGCTCAGAATCCCGCTCCGAGCGGTTGATCTCTTCGATTGGAGTAGAGCGCCGCCGCGTTCGTTCGACGGCACCAAAAGCGTTCAGCATGCCGAGTGTGCCGCCCATCAGGATGGCAAGGAAAGTTGCCGCCGCAGGATCCCGATTGAGAGTGCGCGCCGACAACGATGCGGCTGAGGACGCGCGGCCGAGGTAATTGCTGCCGAGCGGCAGCGCCGAGCACAAGCGCGCGAACAGTCATCGTCGACCGGCGCGCCGATGTTGGGAGGGGCGATGTACGGGACGTGTGATCGCCATCAGGCGGCAACGATGCTAGCGCCGATTCGTGCCTGCGAGCGGACCGCCCCCGGCGCGACCGGGGCGAGCGCTTCGACTGCAGCAATGGTCTGATCAGTTTCAATGATGACCGCGCCTCGGGTCAGATGGGATCCCGGCGATATAGACCAGCAACCCAAGGAAGAGATAGACCGAGCAGAAGATCATGACGCAGACCTGGATGAGCGGCATGTCGCGTGTCGAGACCGGTATCGATCAGACGGCGCGCAAGCCCTGGGTACCCACAATCGACAGTTTCAGACCCCTCTTGCTCTAACACTTGGCCGCTGGTGGCCCAAGGTCTGGCTTCCTTCAGATGCGTGCGATACGGACCAGCGTTGGCCTCATCGCGAAAGCGGCCAACGATTTGAAGGCGGATTGGCAGCCCACTTTTAGTTTGTGCCGAAGCCAGAGCGCTTCGTTCTCGACATGAGGGCTGCTGTACCTGGGGCGAACTCTCTGACGAAACTGGGAGCACTTCTCGAGCAGCAGCGCCAGAACTGCAATTTTTTCTGCCACCGCATGTCAAGCTAATCACGCAGCGCCAGCCCGCCGGGCGTTCTGCCGGATGCAGGTTCATCCACTCGGCGAGCTGCGTCGCACCCATCAGACAGGACTGCATCGAGACGTCGGCGAAGTCCGAGGTGGTCACGGTCTGCTCGTGGCAATTTGCCGGAGAGGAAAGACCGCAGAGCACAGCGATGATCTTGATCACGACTGGAGAGCACCATCGCTGCGATGGGCATTTGCCCGGATGATCTTGATGGCTTTGGCCACCGTGCGCGGATGCAGGCCTAGCGCGTGGATCACTTCCTTCTTCTTGCAGCCGAGATTACACTCGAGGTAGCCGCGCACACGCTCGACGTTGAATGCCTCCAGCTCCTTGGAGCCGGGGCGCAGGTTCAGCGCTTCAATGGTACAGAATTCGGGGAACATGCTTGAAGCTGCCCACCCGGTCATGCACGCAATTCGCGTTCGGCGCTAGCAGCCGATCGGGCGAATGCTTTGGCCGCATTAACATGCCAAGCTTTCTCAGCACGCCGCTCGTAGTCGTCGGCAAGGACCTTTAGCTGACCCGCAATCGCTGAGTCGGTCATGGTTTGGGCTGCACGGAGCAAAGTCCGTGCTGTCTCTAAATATGCCTTGCCTCGTTGAGAGATCTGGACCATCACAAAGCCCTCGCGCGGTTCTCTTGCAGCTGGTTGAAGGTGATCTGGATCCAGCCCACCCAATTGCGGTCACTTTCCCTGCGAGCTCTGAAGCGATCGACGCACTTCTTGGAACAAAGAGGCGTTCGCCACGAGTAGTGCCGGACGAGACCGAACTTGCCGTCACAAACTGCGCATCGCGCGGCACCGCCAGATCTAAGACTTTCGGAGCAGTTGGGCATTGTACTCTCCTCTTGGCTTTATCGCAGCTGTTCGTCGATCATCCTTTTTCACTATCGCACTTGATGAGCCTATGCGCGTTTCCAACGCATGCAACCTAAGACGATCACGATCAGCAGCTCAATTGAACGTAGGTAATCGTCCGGCATATAGATAGGTGACGGAACAATACGAAGGTTTAGGGCGCTCCTCCCTAAAGCCGACCACTTCCGCAATGGGTCTTGGTTGTGTGGAAACGGATAGCTCAGAGGCGGCCGTGGTCGACAATCGTTCCAGGCCGCCAATGTTTTCGCTTCGGAGCGTCTAAATAGCCGGCCAAGGTGGTTAAGCGACGCGCGGCGTCGCCTTTGGCGCACTTCGCCGCCTTCAAGTGGCGCGGATGGCTGCAATCACGCCCGGTTTGCCGACGATGTTCATCGCCCTTGTGAGGTTATAGGCGAGAACATGCAGCGCCATCTCAGCGGCTACATTCCCTAGGCGCTTCATCAGGAAGTGTGTCGCACCCATACGGGCTTTGATCGTGCCGAAGGGATGCTCGACCGTCTCGCGCCGCGTCCGCATGGCATCGGGATTGGAATCGAGCCCGTCTCTGGACCTCCTCGACCACATGCGCATGCTCCCAGCGCGTGATGCGGCGCTCCTTTGACGGCGTGCATTGGCTCTTGATCGCGCAGCCTTGGCACGCTGCTGTCGACCATAACGGCGCAGCGTCATTCCGTGCTCGACGTTGTGTAGTGATAGGCAGCCGCTGGCCGGATGGGCAGCGGTAGACGTCCTCATCAGGCAGATAGGCGAAGTCCTGTTTGCCGAACCCCCGAACCGGCCTTCCGCCTTCGCATTCGACGTCATGGGCTTGGGCAAGGTGACTGCAACGGCAGCCTGTTTGCAGACTAGACCAATATCTCTTCTCCGTCGAAGTAGCCAAGCGAGTCATCAGACGGCCGTTAGGCGACGCTAGAACCGGTCTTGGAGAGCCTGCCAGGCGCCTTGTATTTTATTCCAAAGGTGTTTCCAGCCAATCTTGTCCCAAAGGCGCCCCCAGAAACCGCGCTCTCTTCTGTAGCGCTCAGCATGTGCTTCCTGCCGTACATATTGATCACGGGCGCGGTTTGCTGCGATCTGGTCGGGAGTGAAGGCGAGCGCCCAATCTATGCGGTTATTCCTGATCCAATAATGCGACTGACAGTCCGTACTCCAATTTCCGATAGAGGGGTATAGGCTCACAGCATTGCCTTCGATTGCCAACCGCCAGCGGCCGGGCTTCAAAGGGGTCATGATCTTTGTGCCGCATCCACAGCAGCAATTGTGAGCGGCTGTTGCGTATTTTTGTGAGATGTAAATCACGCCGTTATCGAGGACCTTCGGTATCCGATCGACAAATTCGGGCTGGATGGTCTCGATCTCTTTCATAGGACATCGTCCTTGACGAGAAGGCTATTCGCGATCGTAAAGGAAACGAAGCGCTCCTTGCCCAGGTTAAAATAAAAGCCACGTAATTTCTTCCAAGCCATCACCGCCAAACACGCATTAAGCGCGTTAAGGTCAGCAACCTGGATGTTATTGTCATATTCGTTGTTCGCATCATCAGATGCGAACGATATGCGCGCACGCGCAACATCGCGGGCATCCGGTAAGCTGATGACGCTGCGCAGCATACCTCCGAGCGAGTTGCGTTTAGAATAGAGGCCCATACCAACGTCCGCGAAAGGAACCCCCATCGCCTCCAGCTTGTCGACGATAGCACGCTTTGCAGCGCCTCCTTCCATACAGAGGAAGACAAAGGACATGCCTTCAAGTTCGGCGATATTGGTTGCGTCAATTTTGACGGGATGCGGGACGATACCGCGATGCATGCGTCCGTAAATCGAAGCGAAGTATTCGACTTTGAGCGGCTGAAGTCGCAATTCCTCGATCGCGGGCGCCCCCGGCGCTCGAAACGCATTGTGCGTCAAGAACCTGTCAGCGTCGAAGATATGGATTTTCTTGACCGGCGTCTTAGCGACCATGTCGAGAACGTACGATCCTGTGCCGCCGACGCCAACGATAGCAATCGCGTCCTCAGCGAGCCTGGCGGTAATTGTGTTAATTTCCGCGCGCGCAGATGCGGTGTCGAGATATTTGAACGAGGAATTGTCATCCTCCGGTTCAATCACCTTGTGTGTTTTCGCGGTGACTTCCGGGGCGATGGCGGCGACGTGTTTGCCAATCAGCGCGATGTAAGCCGTCATTTTCTCGTGGTAATCCTCGTAATGCCCGCGCAGCGGTTTCCGGGAGAAGGAGTGTTGGGCGATGAGCCCGCTCCCGAGGTCGAATGACCCACTGGTATGCCGCAAGACAGTCAGCGTATTTCCCTGACTGTCGCACGGATACTCGCCGATAAATTTGGCTGTGTGATCTTGCGGGCGCGCCGTCACGTCGCCGGCGAGGTCGAGGTTTGAGGCGACGGCACCGATCGCGATCTCCCGCTTGCTGTTGACGTAAGGAACGTCGTGAACAACCAAGTTTCCCGCGCTGGTTATTTGGACGTTGTATCCTTCCGTGCGCAGCCGTTGGAGATCAGGACTACGATCTATTGGTATGATCGACATCGAAGATCGTGCCATGTTTCTTGACGGTGACCTTGCCGTTGGCCGGCAGATCGCCGTGATGCGGGACGCTTTTTGCGTGTTCGAAGCTGACGGTGAATTCGGGGTCTTGCCCGGCCGGCGGAACTGGATACGCAATTTTCACCAGTTCATCGAATGTCAAAACATCGTGGTCGACAACTATGGGATCCGTATTGACGATGATGATGTAATGCTTTTCTGGTGCCTCACCGCTGTGAAAGTGCTCATCTTCGGCAAGGTGGAGGCTGGCGCTGTCTATGCGTACCAGCTTATCTTCGTGGTCGCCTTCGATTTCCTTGTAGAGCACCTTGCCTTCGGGAACGTGTCCCAACTCATAAAGGTCAGCGCCGGTCGTCGGGTTGGGTGAATGATAGGGCTTCTGATCGATGTGAATGCGTACTTCGTGTTTAGCGTCAGTCATCCCTATTCCCCTTTGAGAATTTTCGAGAGTGAAGTGCCCACACGCTCGCGTAACGTATCGAGCCGCATGTCGCTACGAACACCGGCCGCGAAATCAGGCCCATAAGACTTGCGCAGCGTACCGACCAAGGTGTCGCCGCGCTTCTGGCGAATTTCGCCATCCAGATCGCGGCAACGGTTGTCAAGTCCAGTTTTGCAGTGCTTCGACATCGAGCGTTCCTTTTGGCATTCGGCAACATATCCGCCGATCTGCTAATTAGCGTAGCACCGGGTCGCAGGAAATACAATCGTCCCGCTTTCGGCCTCCCGGCAGCTATGAATTAGATGCTGAAAAGAGAGGGGCCGGCGCCCGTAGGACCGAGAATCCCGAGTTTAATCAGGCGGATTCGCGCGGCATCTGCGGAAACCTCGAAACCATCCTTCACCAGCTCGATCAGCGCGTGGCCGTGCGAATCGCGTTCGCCAACGACCCCAAACAATCCATGCTTTTCGATGTATGGTCTCACAAGCCGCCGAAGTGCCGATGCCGGCATCAGAAATGCACCGCAAGCATATCCTGCTTGCCATTCCATCCAGTCGGTCTGCACGGCGTCCAGCATAGTGTCGCGATAGCAGATTTGCATATTCGCAGTGGGCTTGCGCTTCAGTAGATCGCCGCTCGGGGGTTCAATTTCCCAGAGGTAGGCATGAAAGCGGACATGCCCGTACTCATGGGCCAAAGTGGTACGAAGGCGATTTTGTCGGTGCCCGTCCTCTGCAAGGCGGGCCGAGATTTTCACCTTTGGTTTCCGGCCGGGCTGGAAAAGGGTTAGACCCTCGACTTTAAGACCGAAGGCTGAAAGATCGGCGAACTGATCTAGGGATTCGGTGTCGCGCTCGATCAATACCGTTAAATCGTCTGTAGAGAGGGGATAGCTGACTTTCCCACCTCGGTCCTTTAAAAAGGCAGCAACGATGTTTTCGCACTCGCGATCAAGCTCTTCCGGCTTGTAATGCGGGCGTTGAGAAAACCTTCCTGTTTTGTCTGGGACGTATCTCACACTATCGACGATTCCTTCCCTTTGAAGGCCCGCCCCTGAATGCCACCATTGCTTCAGTTACCTCTTTTTCGCTGAGGTTCCGAACTCGAACGTCTTCAGGAAACCGCCCGGCTAAATAGTAAAGCCAATCACGATTGATGCCTAGGACGTCAGCAAATTGCTGCACCATGCGATCAGAAGAGGGGCTCCGGCGATCATGTTCAATATCATTCAAATATTGCGGAGAGATAGGGTCTTCGTCTTCGCGCAAAATACGTGATGCCAGATCCTTTAGGCTCCAGCTTTTTGACTTTCGCGCTTCGGCGATGGCACCGCCGAAAGTTTTCTCACTCGTCGCCATAATACTCCCTTGGACGCGTCTGCGACGCTAATACGCAGATTAGCGTAGTCCGATCGTTGACTCGCGTCAATTCGCTTGAGCAACACGGTCGCTGTCACAGAATTCCAATCTTTTCGAAAAAGCTCGAGTGGCTCGCCGCGCGAGAAGCCGACCTTACGTTTCAGAATGGGAATCTCTTGGGCTTCGTCGGCCGCCTCAATCGCCCGCTTCCTCTCCTCTTCGGGCACGAAGCGGTCAGCATAGACGACCGTGGTTCCTCGCTCTCCTTTGCGGACGTGGCCACCCAGCGACAATGCCTGCCGGAAGGTGAGCCAGCTCTGGCCGGAGAAGCCCCCGCTCGACCACAGCCCCCAGAGGATCAGGATGTTTTGTGAGGCATGGCAAGCGGTGCCTTCGCCGTGGCCGTTCCCCACGGCTGGACCCAGGGCACACACCCCGCCTCTAGCTCGGCAATGAGTCTATTCGTGATCTCGTCATAAAAATTGGGTCCGGCTGGGGCTGCTCTGCAAACTTGGTTGTGCCTGGACATTGCGGTTCTCCACGACGGGCACCGCGAGCTTCTCTCGCGGCTATAAACCCGTCACGGCAATCCAGGCCGCCACTCTGGCTCGCTGGAGATCTCCTCGTCTCGACCATCTCGGTGCGTCTCGACCGTGAGTGCGATCCAGAGTCCCATCCTCCTCAAAGCCCAGGTCGTCGACACCGGTGAGGCCTCCGTCAATGCCCGGCGAGTGGATTGCGATAAGGGGACGAAGCTTATGTTGCTGACATCGAAATCGTGCGCAAGCATCGCGGCGTTCTGACTCTAAGTGCGAATTTGCGATCCGATCGAAATGCGTAGCATGGGCACACGCCGGTCACGCGCGGGCGTTGTCGCGCAGGGTCAATTTTTTGTGGCTCTCAGCCCCCGAGACCATAGACCTCCGCAGCACGGACACAGTGCTGTAAGCGCGGCATGGACCGTGAAATCCTCTATCAGCAGTTGGCGGTAGCCCACCGCAAGTCTGCAGGTCGCAGCGCGCATTGCCAAAAAGGATCGCCTTCAACCCGGATCAAGTCCGTGGGGCAAGGTCCGGATGCGTCAGCCCCTCGATCCTTGTCCGCTTTCTGACAGTGCTGCACAAAGCTGTGAGATTCCAAACACCGTGCGCCGTTTGCGCATCGCGAACCGTTTCAAAGCACAATCAGTCGCTTAATGCGCGCGAGGAGCACTGGCACGGCCGTTGCTCTATCTCGCCATAGGGCAATAGGCGCCAATTTGAGCTGAACATGAACGGCACGACAGGATCTTGGATTACGGAGAAAAAGCGCTGATGCCGAGTAAAGAACAGACCAAGGCCAAAGAAGTTCGCGGCACTTCGACCCACAGCGGTTTTTGGGAGCATATCACAGGGCGCGTTGCGGGTAGAGCGGTCAGGTAACACAATGACAGCTAATGCCGTTGACGTATGCGTCGTCGGGAGTGGTGCCAGTGGCTCGATAGTCGCCCACGAGATCGCTCGAAACGGATTCCGGGTGCTCATCCTCGAGGAAGGCCGGACGCTTCCCCCCGGCGCCTCATTGGCGACTGTCCAAAGTGGTTTCGATGACGCCTTGGTGCCCTCTCCTGCCGGGACGTTGACGCCGTTCGGGCGCCCCTGGACTGTGTCGGCACTCGGCGGTGGAATGACGCTGTACGCCGGGATCGCCTTCCGTTATAGGACCGTCGATTTTGATGCGCGAGCGCATGTGGCCGCGGACGCGCTCGACCCAGTCTGGCCGATCGACTACGCCGAACTACGCCCCTATTACGAGGAGCTCGAACGGCGGACGGGGGTGGCCCGGCTCCCTGGCGCGGACCCGCTCGAACCGCCCAGCGATCCCGCCGTGCTGCCGCCGCACGAGTACAGCCCACAGGGCCTGTTGATCGCCAAGGCGGGCGGACGCCTAGGCCGGCGACCGTTCCCCACCCCGCTGGCTATCAACTCGTTGCCCTATGGCGGCCGCCCGGCGTGTCACTGCTGCGGCCCGTGCAACGAACACCTGTGTCCGACCGGTGCGAGGGCCGACGCGCGGTCCCCGTTCACTGACGTACCCCTGCCGCCCGGCGCACTGACAGTCGCCCTGGGCAGCAAGGCCGTGCGTATCGATCTGGGCAACGTGAGTCGCGCGGACTCGGTGGAATGGCTGGACACCGTCACCAGTCAACGCGCTCGGGTCCGCGCCCGCTGCGTGGTGCTCACCGGCAACGCGGTGCAGTCTGCCGCCCTGCTGCTACGGTCGGCGCAGTCCATGGCGCCCAACGGCATTGGCAATGCCACTGGTATGGTCGGCAGCGGCATCTCGTTCAAAATCAGTGGCTACGTGTCCGGCAACACCACGCTGGACCGGCTGCCCGCGCGGTCGCCTGGCGGCCCGTTCTCCACGGTCGCAATGTCGGATCACTACCTCGACGACGACGCGCCCTCCGGGCTGGGCGGACTGATCTACGAAGCCAGCCCTGCCGAACAGGCGGTTTGTGACGGCAATATAGCGCTACGGCTTCATTTCCTGGCGGCCGATCAGCCCATGCGCGAAAACACGGTCCGACTGGCCAATAGTCGAGATCGGCTAGGTCTGCAGAAAATCATTCTTGAATACTGGACTCATCCGCTGGACAAACGCCGATTAGGCTATTTGTCCCGACGCGCGTCGGAATTGCTGGCCGAAGCCGGCGTGAAAAAAGTCGATTACCAGGATTCCAACTATCAGTTCGGTAGCAGGCATCTGCACGGCGGCTGTCGCGCAGGGGTCGATCCAACAGAGTCTGTAGTCGACCGCTGGGGTCGGGTGCACGACATCGACAATCTCTATGTCGCGGACGGCGGGTTCTTTCCGTATTCCGGAGGCGTCAACCCGACCTTCACTATTCAGGCGAACGCGCTGCGGATCGCTCGAAGAATAGCCACGCAGCTCGCCTGACCGAGCATGGGCGGAGAATCAACCGGAGACCGTTCATATCCATGAATACGTCCAGTGCAACCTTCGCCGCGACCGACGCCCAAAAAACCGCGCTCCGCCGCGCGTTGCGGATCACCGCGTCGGAGAAATGGGATCTTAACCGGCGTTTTCCAGTGGTGATGAGCCGCGCGTCTGGCGCGCATGTCTGGGATGTTAGTGGAAGACAATACGTGGATTTCACCTCATGTAGCGGGGCCGCGCCGTTGGGAGCCGGATACGAACCTGTGCTCGCGCACGTCACCGCGGAAATGCGCCGCACCGGCGGCATCCTACCCGGGCCGTTGTCCGTTCACCGGGTCGAGGTGGCCGAACGGCTCGCGGAGATCTTCCCGGTCGCGCAACGCTCGGTGTTCTTCCGCACCGGCTCATGCGCCACCACTGCCGCAGTCCGCCTCGCCCGCGCGCACACCGGCGTCAACCTGGTGCTTACTAGCGGATATCACGGCTGGCACGACTGGCACTTACAGGACCGGCCAGAGATGGGACTGCCCAGGCGGGACCCGGACAGCGTGGAGTTCCGCTACGACCTAGACCTGCTTGAGACATTGGCCAACGTCCAGCGTGTCGCCGCAGTGATCATCACCCCCGAGGTCAACTTCTTCCCTGCCGAATACCACCACAGATTGCAGACGCTGGTGCACCAGCACGGTGCCCTCTTGATCCTGGACGAGGTTATGACCGGTTTTCGCTACGCCCTCGGCGGATACCACACCGCAGTCGGCCTCGCGCCCGACCTGATCACACTGAGCAAAGGACTGGCGAACGGCATGGCGCTATCTGCGGTGGCCGGTCGGGCGGACGTGCTCAATGCCACCGAAAAGACCTACCTGGGCAACACCTATCAGCGGGAGGTTACCCCGTTCGCGGCCGCGCTGAGCACCCTAGACGCACTGCGCGACGGGACCGCACTGGCGCGGATGCGCCAGGTTGGCGAGCAACTCATTAGAGGACTCAACGAGGTCTTTGTCGGCCAGCAGGTCGAGGCGTGGGCGTTCGCCTGGCCTACCATGTTCGACGTCATGTTTGCCGACGCCGAACTCGGCCACGCCTTTTTCCAGGAGATGTGGTCGCGGGGCTTCCTCATGCAGTACGGCGGCCGGTTCATGCCATCCGCCGCACTGTCCGACGCTGACGTACGGGCCGCGATCGAAGCCGCAGGACAAGCTTTGCCGGCGGCACTGGCGCGAGTGGATAGCACCGGCGGCGACCCGGATCCGGTGGCCGCCGCCGTGCGGTTCGCCAGTGATCACTTCCTGGCTACCCCGGATTCTGTCCGGCGCTGGTTCACTGCGCCCAGCCACCCATGAGCACCAGCTGCCAAACAGGGGACACCGCTATGCCCGAGGCCGACCCATTTCCCACTTCGCCGGTGCTGCTCGGCGGCGACAACAGGTCCGGCACGACCTTGCTGAGCGTCGTCCTGGACTCTCATCCCGATCTGGTGATCGGGCCGGAGATCGACTTCCTCGAGCCGCCTAATCTCGGTCCGCATATCCTGCGCGCGATTGACCTGCTGGATGCCCGCGACCCCAAGGTCACCGGCACCACAAAAAGCACAATCGATCCATTCTGGTACGACGGCGTGCACTTCGCGGTGCAGTGCCGACGTTTTGGCCTGGACTTCGACGACGTGCGCGAACTGGTCACCAAGGTAATGGTCGAGGTGGCCAATGACATTGTATCGTTCGCCGACCGCTGCCGGCTGATCAACGAGATCGGTGAGTTCCGCAGGGCTCACACCGGAGCCCGGCGGTGGGGACTAAAACTACAGCGCAAGATCGCTCAGGTCGATTCTTACGCCCCGCTGTGGCCGAGGGCGCATTTCGTGCACATCGTGCGCGATGGTCGGGACGTGGCCGCCTCGCACCTGAAAACCGTGCCGGATTGGGGTTACCGGACCGCCGCCGAAGCCGCGCGGGGCTGGCTTGAAGTGGTTTCCCGGCCGCATCGGGTCGCGCCGCCGGACCGCTACCTCGAGCTGCGCTACGAGGATCTGGTAAGTCGTCCTCGACCCACCCTGACCCAAATCCTGGAGCACCTCGACTTGCCTTGGGACGAGGCGGTGCTGTGGCACGCCGAGTATCAGCACGCGCTCTTCGACCATCCGTACGGCCACCCGGCGGCCGAATCCGCTGGCAAACCGCTGCACTCGGGCCGGCTCGGTCGCTACGCCGAGGATCTGACGCGCGCTCAGATCGCTGAGTTCGAGCGGATTGCCGGCAGTGAACTGGCCCGGCTGGGCTATCTATCGGCCCCGACTTTGAGCGTCGAAGCGTGAGGCGCGCCCACTGTTCCGCCGCCCTGCTCCGACTGCCGCACGGCTACCTGGCGCTGCTCGTTGGTCAGACCGTGTCGTTGCTGGGCTCCCAGGTGACCATGCTGGCGCTGCCGCTTACCGCGATCACTCTGCTGGGCGCGGGACCCGTGCAGACCGGGCTGCTGCTGGCTTGCGGTCGGGCGCCGTACCTGTTGGCGGGCCCGTTCGCCGGCGTCATCGCGGACCGCCTCCCGCACCGGTGGATCCTGTTGATAGCCAACTTCGTGATGGCGGCAACGCTGGCCACGATTCCGCTGCTGGCCGGCCTCGGACATCTCGGAATGGTCCAGCTTTGTACGGCGACGGCGCTGATCGGGGTGGCGGCGATGAACGCCGAGGTGGCCTATCTGGCGTGCGTACCCACGGTGGTGGACCGGACTCAGCTGGTCCAGGCGCAGAGTTTGTTGGAGCTCAGCCAGGCGAGCGCGTTGGCAGCGGGTCCGTTCCTGGCCGGCTGGCTGGTGAGCGCGTTCTCCGCGCCGACCGCGATCCTGGCCGACTCGGCCTCGTTCCTGCTCGCTGCCGCGTTGTTGTCGCTCGTGCCGATGCGCGCGGCCGCGCGCTCAGCGGTCGGGTCGACCCAGCTACTCGGCCAAATGGCCGAAGGGCTAACCGCCGTGCTCGGCACCCCGATTCTGCGGGCAGTCACGTTGGCCACTGCCACCTTCATCTTTTGGTACCACGCATATTCCGCGGTCTTCCTTCTGCACCTGACGAAAGATCTGGGTTTGGAGGGCGGGACTGTCGGCATGGTGCTCGGCATCGGTGCACTCGGTGGCGTCGTCGGCGCGGTCATCGCACCGCGGGCGGGACGCGCGATCGGCCTCGGGCCGGTGCTGATGGTTGCGCTGGCGCTCAGCGCTGGAGGCATGAGCTTGGCGGCGCTTCCCCCCCGGCCATGGTGGGCCGCGTTGGTGTACGTGGCATTGTCTCAATTCTTGCTGTCGGTTGGCCAAGGGATCTACAACGTGCAGCAGGTCCCCATTCGATATGCGCTGGCCCCGCACCGGATGCAGGGCCGGGTGAACGCGAGCATCCGGAGCGTGGTGTGGGGGCTGGCGCCACTGGGCGCGCTGGTCGGCGGCGCGGCGGGTGCCGCATCGGGCCTGCGTGCCACGTTGCTGGCCAGCAGCGTGCTGGGCGCGACGTCGGTGCTGTGGATCTGGCGGTCGCCGCTGCGCCACACGCACAGTTTGTGTCTTTGACTAGCGGACAGGACCGCTTATGGAGATCAAAACACTGGACGAGCTTGGCCACCCGGGCCGGCTGACTGCGTGGCGGATCAACGTGCCCGATGCTGACCCTGGCGCCCCCAAAGATGCCGGAGAGTAATCTAGCAGCCCATTGGCTTCTGGATCATCTCGTAGACGATCAGTCTAAGCCCCGATCATCTACCCACCGAAAAACGGTAGCGCACAGACGATCTGGTTCGGCGCCGGGCATGAGATGCCGGTCGAGACCAGATGCGCCTGGAAGGCGCGGACGTCTTCCAGCTCTAACCGGTCAGGCGATCGGCCAAATAGCGGCTGAACTTCGAAACCGCGCTGATGTTGGATCGTTGGATCGTTGCGTCGCCGGCGACAGATTGCGGACGATCATGTCTTCGATCATGCGGCGGCGAAGAGTGCTCAAATCGGGCATCTCGATACGCCCGTCTGAGGGGGATGGGCTCCAACACCCACATCCTCTCAGCCCGGAGGCGATCCACGCCACCTTGCCCGTCATCACGCCGCGGCAGCGGCTTCGTTCAATCCCCAATCGATTCAAACTAGGTCAGCGTTTTCTTGGTTCGAATCATATCAGGCGGCGTCGGCGAGTTTGTAGGACCAGGTATGGACGACGGGATGGCGATTGACGTCGTCGATTCCGGCCATGATGCGCTCTTTGAGTTCGTGCTTTGATGTGACCCGGATGTGACGCAGGACGGAGCGGGCGAACTTGGAGAAGAATCCCTCGGTGAGGTTAAGCCAGGAGCCGTGCTTGGACGTGAAGGTAAACTGGAAGCGGCCTGCCGGTCGTGTGTCGAGCCCGGCTCTGGTTTCTCTCGAGATGTGTGCGGAATGGTTGTCGAGGATCAACTTGATCGCGGTCTTGGCCGGATAGGCAGCATCGAGGAGCTTGAGGAATTCGATGAACTCTCGGCTGCGGTGGCGGTCTTTGACGAGCGCGTGGACCTTCCCGGTGAGCAGGTCAATCCCCGCCAACAGGCTGAGCGTGCCGTGACGTTTGTACTCATGATCGCGCGCGAAGGTCGCATGCACGCCCGGCACTGGCGGCAGATCCGGCGCTGTCGTCGCGATCGCCTGGATCCCCGGCTTCTCATCGTAGGAGACGATCGCGACCGGCTGGTCCGATTTCTTCGACCGGGCAGCGGCTTTTTTCAGGACCTGGACCTCGCGATAGACATACAGCACCTCCGCCATCTTCTGCTCGAACTCGGCGTCGCGGTTTTCAAGATAGTAGCGCACCTTGTGCGGCTTGATGTCCTCCTGACCGAGAAGCTTGCACACCGTGCCCTGAACCAGACGGGCGAGACATTCATGTCCGGCCTCTGGTCCGTGCTCGCGGGCATGGCGGGCCAGCAGCCGCGTCGTCCACAACTCGTGCGGATAGCCATGTTCGTTGGCCTTGTCGCACGCCAGAGACACCAGCCAGGCCTTGGCCTCCGGCGTGATCACCGGCTCCTTGCCCGGCCGCGGGCGCTCGTCGAGCGCCGCCAGCGCGCCATCGGCCGCCGCCCGCTCGACGCAGCGCTGGACCGTCTGATGATGGGCGCCAAGTCTTCGTCCCACCGCAAAGAACGACGGGGTCTCGCGGTAGGCAAGCTGCATCGCGGCCCGCGACACCCGGCGTGCCGGTTCGGTCCTCGACCGCAAGAGCCGTCAACGTTTCAATCTCTTCGTCGGTCATCGCCAACTCGAGCGCTCGCCGCCATCCTGCCATGATAAAACTCCTCGTTCAGTCAGACCAAACGAGGAATCCACAAACAAACCTCCCGTTCCATCACTGCCAAGTTCATGGAATCGGTCGTCTAGTACCTCGGCACAGTGATTAAGACTCTTTGGGCGTGATCGGATAGGCGTGGCTCATTTTGGCGCGGGCTTTTTCGGTTGTGAACATCCATTTGATGCATGCACCGGCGGAATTGCGTTGCTGGTCCCAAGCGGCAATTTCGCGGATGAGGCGGCTGGAATTATCGATACGGCGGTCCAGGCATCGGCCGCGCACGACGCCGATCTCGATTTCCACCATGTTGAGCCAACTGGCGTGTTTGGGGTGTAGTGGAACTCGGGGCGGCGCAGAATGCGTCTGGCCTCGGCGGGCGGGAAAGCCTCATAGAGGGCGCCGGCCGAGTGGTTCGACAGGTTGTCCTGCACGACGCGGATGCACGCGGCATCGGGACACTGGGTGACTTTGGACCTTGCGCCAGGGCCTGTTCACATCGAGGCAGACGAAGAGATTGACGGTGCCCTTGTAGCGGTTGCGGCGCGGCAATCAGGATGGAAGTGCTTCCCGTCCAGATTGATGGTGTCTGCGGTGCCGCCTACTGGGGCGCTGCATGGCAAAACATCGCAAGGCTCCTCCGGAAGAGTTTTACTCGGCCGGCGACAACAGCGCCGCCAATGAGCTCACGACAGTGCCAAGGACTATGCGGCGCAAAGGATTTGCCAGACTTGAACCGCCTTTGCCGGACGACGCATACGAGGCTGCGCTTTTGCGGCCGAAAGGTTCCAAATCGAACTGCGATCGTCGGCTTCTTGGATTACACCTTTATCGCATCTGATGCCGACTGTCGGTTTCGCGACAGGCTGTCGGGGACACGACAGGTCCGTTCGAAAATATCCCACAAATCAAGCTGTTGCTAGTGGCACGAGCATTGAAGGGGAGCTGTGGTTCAGAGGCGCTTGCTCAAGGACCGTTAATAATGACCTACAAGATTATGGCCTCCCATCTTTTTGGACGGGGGTGCAAATCGAAGGTTCAGAGGTGGGAGCGGCTCCGTGCGTCAGAAGCGGCCAGATGACGCCATGACCGCTCTGTCAAAAAAGCCCGCGGCTATTCGCGTGGTTCTGCCCTTCGTGTTCCTGCACTGGCTGAATCAGCCGGGGCGCACGCTCGCCGTTGCCGCCGGTCTGTTAGGGGCGACCGTCGCCGACCTGTTCATGCCGGTGTTTTCAGGACATCTGGTCGACGCGCTGACGCGTGGCCCGTCCGATCCTGCCGCCCGCTACGCCGCGCTGGTGGCGCTGGGTGGCATCGTGGTGCTGGGCGCGGCCTCGATGGTGCTGCGCCTGACGGGCCTGCAAGTGATCGTGCCGTTCACGCTGAAGATCATGTCTGACGTGTCGCAGGACGCATTTCTGCGCGTGCAGCGCCTCTCGACCGACTGGCACGCCAACTCCTTCGCGGGCTCGACCGTGCGCAAGATCACGCGCGGCATGTGGGCGCTCGATCTGTTGAACGAGACCATCCTGCTGGCGCTGCTGCCGTCGCTGGCCGTGCTGATCGGATCGATGATTCTGCTTGGCGTGCACTGGGCCTCGCTCGGCGCGGTGATCGCGCTCGGCGCGGCTACCTATGTCACGATGACGGTGCTGTTCTCGACGCGCTACATCGCGCCGGCCGCGGGTGTGTCCAATGCTTGGGACACCAAGGTGGGCGGCACGCTGGCGGATGCGCTGACATGCAATGCGGTGGTGAAATCGTTCGGCGCGGAAGACCGTGAGGATGCGCGGCTCGCCCGCGTCATCAAGCGCTGGCGCGTACGGGTGCGGCGGACCTGGTTCCGCTACAACTACACCGCCATGGCGCAGCTCTCGCTGCTGCTATGCCTGCGGGGGTCGGTGATCGGCGGCGCGGTGCTGCTGTGGATGTACGGGCACGCCTCGCCCGGCGAGGTCACCTATGTGCTGACGAGCTACTACGTCATCCACGCCTATTTGCGTGATGTCGGCATGCACATCAACAACCTCCAGCGCTCGGTCAACGACATGGAGGAGCTGGTGGCGATCCATGACGAGCCGATCGGCATCGCCGATGCCGCCGACGCGCGGCCAATCGCGATCGAGGGTGGCGAGATCGTGTTCGACGACGTCACGTTCCACTATGGCGGCCATCGCGCGCCGCTGTATGACGGGTTGTCGGTCAGGATCCGCGCCGGCGAGCGTGTCGGCCTCGTCGGTCGCTCCGGCTCCGGCAAGACGACGTTCGTCAAGCTGGTGCAGCGGCTCTACGACGTCACCGGCGGTCGTGTGCTGATCGACGGGCAGGACATCGCGCTGGCCACGCAGCAATCGCTGCGCAGCCAGATCGCGATCGTGCAGCAGGACCCGATCCTGTTTCACCGCTCGCTCGCCGAGAACATCGCCTATGGCCGGCCCGGCGCCAGCCTCGAGGCGATCGAGCAGGCGGCGCGGCTGGCGAATGCGCACGACTTCATCCTGCGGCTGCCGAAGGGCTACGGCACGCTGGTCGGCGAGCGTGGCGTGAAACTGTCAGGCGGCGAACGGCAGCGCGTGGCGCTGGCGCGCGCCTTCCTGGCCGACGCGCCGGTGCTGATCCTGGACGAGGCGACCTCGAGCCTCGATTCGGAATCGGAAGCACTGATCCAGCAGGCGATGGAGCGGCTGATGAAAGGCCGCACCTCGATCGTGATCGCGCATCGTCTGTCGACGGTGCGCAGCCTCGATCGCATCCTGGTGTTCGACCGCGGCGAGATCGCCGAGCAAGGCACGCATGCCCTGCTCGCCGCCAAGCCCGGCGGCATCTATCGCAGCCTGTTCGAGTGCCAGACGACTGAATTGGGTCGCATAATCTCGGCCGTGGAGTAGATGGGCGCAGCTGTTATGGCATACCAGTTGCCTCTTGGAGCTTTCTACGCAAGCGCGTGTGCGACGTGCAGCCCTGTTCTTGGAGGTCAGCTCGTGATAATGGCGCAACATCGGTTGGAAGCGGCCGGAGGCGGCTAGCGATCCCGGCCCATGGCGGCAGCATGCAATTCTGGGGCATGGGGACTGGGACGCTGATGCGCGATATCGTGCCCGACTATGTCGAGCGTTTGGCGGATGACGAGGCCGTGCTGGTGATCGACAAGACCGGCCTTAGGTGTCCAGCGCTTGTTCGCGCTATTGATATCCGGAAAGAAGCTCAGGAATGAGTGAGCAAGATAGCCGAACTGCCTTTTTCTAACGAGCGCTCGAGGGCTAGCGTGATGAGGAAGATCGAGCCAGCTAGAGGATCCACGTTCAATCGCTTCATCCTAACACCTCCGCTATTGTCGCGACGTCCTCCGGGCCTGGGCGGCCGCGAAATGAATCCTAGACAGTAACAACGTGGACAACACACGACGCAGAAGTCATGAAGAACGAGAGACTATCTTAGCGGAACGCCCGATCCAAATAAGCGTCGAGTCGCGCTTGACCAACTGCATCCAGCGCGCTCTGCTCATTCGCCGATCGGACGTTGGACCGCTGGAGAGCAGACCTTCCCGCATATCCAGGAACCACGACAGCCGCCGCAGCCGTCTGTCGTACCGCCGCGCGCTTCGTCGTGTCCAACGACAAGCCAATGATCAGCGCGTGCTTGTCTACCCTCGAGCCGGACACGCCGAGGCCCGCCGCGCTTGCAAGGCCCCAGCGATTTCCAGTGGGCGCAACAATTATGTGCGGAGACACAGATCCGGTAACAGTCGTTGTGAACGTCAATGTGTCGGCAAAGACTGTCGCACTCGTCTTGTCGGGCGACAGGTTCCTGATCTCGTTCACGTCAAAAAAGGTTGACACCAATTCGTCGATGCCAATCTTTCCGGCGATGGGATAAGCATAATTTGATGACTTGTAGTCATATTGCGGGCCGCAATCCAGCTGCTGGTTCTCCAGAAGATCTTCGGCCGTTTCGCTGACGACGAAATGCCGAAGGTTCTCTCGCTTTAAGTCACTGCTTGCGGATAACCCAAGACCGGCGATCCCATTGGTAAACAACTTGACCGGATCGGCAGCGCCGGACGCTCCATTTTCTTCGGTTATATCGAACGAAAAATCATAGGCGATGCCGGTCTTGATGTATCGATCATAGATAACTTGCTCGATCCCGTCGAGATGGGCCCTCAGGTTTGAAGGCCACTGCCTTCCGCGAAGAACGCTGAGTTCATCGATCAGCGGATTGGCCTGATCTTCCTTGCGGAACAGGAGGATTGCCTTATCCTGGATCGCGAGCCGGCTCTCGCAACGGATATATTGCACGAGATCAGACGTCCGCACTCCGGTAACTTCCTGCTGGATCGGGTGAATTGAACAACCCGCCACCAAAATTGTCGTCGCGCATGCGAGCAGTAATTTTCGTCGTCTTCCGCGCCACATGTCGCCGGAAACGTTCGGACGAAAAGCGCTCGAAAATTCGAATTCAGACCAACCATAAGGCATGGCTACTCTCGAATAATATCTTGAGACAAACTACGAAAATACAGAAAAACGCGCCAATTGCTGGCAGCGTTCGCGATCGATCAAAATATCTACCGTGTCAGGGCAAGTTGGTTTCGTACACTACGGCCGCTCGGCCGATTTACAATCTCGGAGTGTGAAGACCTTCCGACAATTACTCAACTTGTGGCTGAACGGCCACAGGTATGGAGAACAGCGGCCGTTGGGCGGACGGCCAATAGAGCGAGAATAATCCACCGCGGGACAGCAATCCCTCGACCACGAGGCGCTCGCACGGAATTGTCCGGTCAACGTGCTGCGTCGAAGCATGCGTCTAATCGAAGATCGCCCGAACCGCCCGCCCGCCAGCGGCGGTATCGGCGAGAACCGCGGAAAGATAGTTTCGAAGCCAACCGATTCCTTCGTCAATCCAGTGGTCTCAAATGGGTTGGTCCGGCCCGTTACTCGCGATAGGTGTGCCGCTCCGATGGCCTCTGGGATGATCTCGTCATGAGCGATGATGATGACGAATTGCAACGCCTCATCGAGACTCGTGAACTCGTTGAAGAGCGACGGCGGGGGCCGACTATTGATCGGGACGTCTGGATCGCAGTCTCAAAGCGCATCTTTTCGCCCGGAGATCGCCAGCCTTGCTACGTGTGCGAAAAATTCAAAAGTATCACGCAAGCTCATCACGTGATTCCTCTCACCTCGCAATATGACGGGGGCTTCAAATATCCTGATCAAGAATACGTCTGGTTATGTCCGAACCATCACACGATGTGAACGATCGCGGGCCGTTCCGATGATACGTGCGAGGTCGGAGACAACGCCAGCCTTGAACGAAGACCTGACGGAAGACGAGTTTAGTCGCATGATGGAGCTGATGCGGACATCCATGAGGTCCCCGGCGTGAACGAAACTCCATACGGTACTGATAGTCAAAATGCGACGCGGTCGGTACTAGCAGCGGCCAGTAGGAACACTCAACGGCTCACGCCGCAGCGCGGTCTTCCTTGTCGGCACCGCGTGGGACGATCCGCGGGTGGCCGACGGGCGGGGGGCGTCAGCAATGACCTAGCCTCGCCCACGGCGCGCGCGTCAATGGATTTCCGGCCAGTAAAGCCAAGTTGTGGGTTCGATAGGGTAGAACTCCGCTCATAAGGGAAGCGGCGTGGCCGTGAGGGTCCGTGCGGCGCGAGCCAGATATTTTCTCGCCCCATCGTCCTCCAATAGCCCCCTGAAGAACGACGCATTCCAACTGTTCACTCCCGATGTCGAAATGCTCGTCCTCAGTGAACTGGCGACCTCTTTGCGGGCGCGAGAGGGCGATACCGGAGCAGAGCCCCCAACCTCATCCCTCAGATACTGCGGGTAAGTTGCCCAAAGGTTCTCGGCATTACGATCGAATTGCGTCCCGAGAACATGGCGCAGGTGGCGCTCGGGGCAGCGGCAACGCCGTCACATTTCGTAGAAACCCGCGATTCAATTCATTTTCGAAAGAGCTTGAATCGTACGTAAGGTCATATTGTACTCTGTCGATCGCGTAGAGCTGCGTCTCGGTTGCCACAATTGCGACGACATGTATCGCGAGCGTGCCGACTTATGGACGGTGCCGCCTGGCATGAGTGATGCTTGTTGAAGTAAACGAGACGTTAGACCAACCCCATCGATGCAAGCGCACTCGGCATCCGCCCGATCCTGCTGGCCCAGGCGGGAGAGAGCCATGGCACTTTCTTCATCTTTCGCGGTCGCGCCTGCAACGGTGCCGTGTCGCGCTGATGGGCGACGAACGAAAATGATGCATGAGCGAGCTGGCATGACGGATACAACTCGACGGTCACCCTCAAGATCACTTATTCCAAACGGGAAGCGCGGAAGTGGATAATATCAAATCGATGACTCTTCAGGAGCTGCGCTCTGCAGTCATTGGCGGCAGGGTCTTGGAGATAACTACGACAACGGGCTGTGTCGTCGAATGTTCTTATTGCTCGCAGGACAGGTTTGCCGAACGGCAAAGAGCGATATCCGACGTGAAGCATCTTTCTCTGCAAGATTTCAAGCGATGCCTGGCGAGCGTACCAGCAGCCGTCGACATCAGCTTTTCCGGGTATTTGCAGCCTTGGCTCAATCCGGCTTGCACCGAAATGGTTGAGCATGCCTACACGTGTGGCCATGGAATCCGGATTTTCACAACCCTGGCCGGAATGAATGGGCAGGATCTAAGACGCTTACGTGCGGTACAGTTCCGCGTTTTCCTGGTGCAGGTTGTTGATGACGGCACGCACATGGATAGTGGTCTCGTCAAGCGAAACTATGTCCATTTGATGCGCCAACTTGTCGACGCCGACATTTCATCACTGCTCTTCATAGTCATGGGCGAGGTTCATCCCGAACTTGTCGACATCATTCCTGACGAGGCGCTGGTCCGCTTGCGTCCGCCGCGCAGGAGAGCTGGCAGCGGCGAGTTCGAGATGGTTGAAGCACGACAGCCAATCGTTGGAACTCTAACATGTCCCGACGAACGGCAATATCGTAATGTTCTTCTCCCAAACGGCGATGTTACTTTCTGCTGCATGGATTTTGAGCGACGACACGTCTTGGGCAACCTCCTCCGCGACAGGTACGAGGATCTCTTCGAAGGGGCGACTTTTCGCAATATTGCCGATCGCATGAACGGATCGGACGGCTTTCTGCTTTGTCGATCGTGTGAATTCGCTGAACCAATAACGTCCGAGAGCTGATCTTTGAGAGCAGTGGCCGCTGCCTGATCGAAGCGAATCGCGAGTCCTGGCGAAGCTCGGCCCTGCAGCTCATCGTTACATCGGGACGCCGCTCCCATGAACGGAGGGTCGCCATGACTGGAGTAGCATTTTGTTGGTCGCCGGTCTGCTGGAGGTCGCCTGGGCTACCCGGCGGAATCTAGTTGTTATTTCCGTGTCACGCCCTTGTCTTGTCAGGCCCTGGAGAACCCCATCATTCTTCTGAGGCGAATGCAGTTCTCTCTCGAACTCAAAAGGCGGCGTCTTGGCATGACCGCGAGTCCGTGGTTCTTAAGAATCACAGCCGAGATGGTGTCATTCCTGCGGAGCTCGCGACTTTGTGTCTTGCGCCGTTCGCGCATACGAGAGCTTGAGACCATCTTACTATGCGCATGATCGGGAGGACGTGGCGCCAAACCGGACGCTAAAGTGAACATGGATCAACTGCGCCCGGCAAGCCTGCCATCTGCGGAAAAACGTCGCCGCTGCTTGGCCGACATGTTCTGCCGCGATTTCCCTTGCTAGGCTGTTAGCGAACGGTTCTATGATCCGCCAGCGCAGCGCACCGCGCGTGCTGCAACTGAACACGAAAGCTCAGAACTGCGATTCTCGTGCTCACTCAGGTCCGGGCTTGACGCGGCCGGGGACTGCGACCGGGCGTGCATAGCGGCTCCGCGTCGGCGATAAACGTTAAACGGAGGAGAAAGGAACTGCGCCGCGACTTTCGACGCGGTTTTGACCTCTCTGCAGGACTGTCCTCAAAGCGCCCTGAACATTCACGCGCCGTCGGCTGCTCCCCTCAAATCCGCTTCCGAACCGATCCCAGCATGACGATGCTTCGCTGGCTCATTCAGGAGCCCGGTGAGCCTGAGGCCTTCAAGGACTCCTTCGAGCCGCTGTTCGCGAATGATTGCGGCTACCAGCGAAACGGCCTCCTCCCGATGGACGCTGAAGCAGACGTCAGGCGCTTGCTGAAACAAGAGGTCCAGCAAGGTCGGAAGGTCAGCAACGTGGTGGCGCACGGTCGAGACCGCATCATTGGCGAGATAGGTCGCCAAATCCGCATTCGCCGGCGGATCAAAGTCGAAGTCGACCTCGGCGCGCTTCTCGATCGCCTGTCGTATTAACTCGCGCTGCCGTCTTGCATTCATTGAGAGCATGAACACTGCATCGGCGAGCTTCTCACGCGGCAAGCTTCTCAGTTCGGCTATGCAGGCCTGGATGTCGCCAACCGAACTCTCACGGCCTACCTCTGCTCGCCGCGCGTTAGCTGACCTGCTCTTTTTTACTCGAATCATCGCAATGCTCTCCGGCCGGCGATATATCCCCACGATACAGCCGAATGAAAGTGCAAAATTGTGTGCTGCATGCGCGCCGCCCGCCTGCCTTGGAAGGAGGACGAAACCGGTCAGGTCTGGGCGAAGAAAGCCAGTATCCGTCGACCAGATCCGAGATGGACGACCTAATCTCGCGAATGCGTTGCGACCCTTGTTTCGGATCCGCTCGCTTTGGCTATCTTCGGAATATTACGGGGAAGCTGGGAAGCTGCGGTTGTCCACCATGCAAGGGCCTGCCGGGGCCCAATTGAATGTGCCCGGGTCAAATCTCGAGTCCCGCGCATCTCGTTGCATCGCGACAACGTCGCATCCCGCCAAAGCCAGGCCACCCCTGAAGCTTCAACCAAACTTGAATAGCACACCGTAACCGCCCCGTGGGTAGCTCCACTTGATATCACCGCTTTCTTCGCAAATCACCCGGCAGGTGCCGCACTCGAGACACCCGTCGACTGTAACCTCAACATGACCTTTATCGTTGAGATCGTAGCACCGTGCTGGGCAAGCCTTCAGCATCGATAGCAGCTGCGACGATGGCGTGGTGTGCGGCCGCACCTTGATATGGGCGCGGCCGGAATCAACAAGATAACGGTTGTAGAATAGTTTGTCCTCGACACGTTGGGATGGCTCGCTCGGCATTGATTCTGGCTCCGTCAATCGTCGTTGTCTTTGCTTCGTGATCAGCGCCAGGCCCGGGCAATGCGGAGGGCATCGCTGAACAGTCCAGTCCACGATCGCGCCTTGATGAACGAGTTCAGCATCAGCTTCTCTTTCTCCAGCTTTGGTGTACCGTCGACGCGCAGGTAATCCTGCATCGCCTTCGAGAAGAGCTGCGGATATGTGAGAAAGAAGTTCTGCGAGTGGGTATGCAACAGTGCCGGCATATCCTTGTACTTCTTCAGGTCCTTGATTACGAAGGAGTCATTCAGCATTTTTTTGTAAAGCGAAAGATTTTTCGCCGTCATCGGATCATTTCGCGATCTGATAAGACAGATCGCTTCCGCCGCGATACGGCCCGACGTCATCGCCAGATTGGACCCCTCGCGATGGATGGCGTTGTTGAGCTGGGCGGCGTCCCCGACGACGACCCAGCCCTCACCACAAAGCTGCGGGATCGCCTTGTACCCACCTTCGGGGATCAAGTGCGCGGAATATTCCTTTACTTCCGAACCCTCGATCAGCGGCGCGACGGAGGGGTGCCGCTTGAAACCCTCGAGCAAGCCGTAGGGCGTCTCGCCGGTACGCTGGAAGTCGGCAACAAGACAGCCAATACCGAGCGAGATGCATTCCTTGTTGGAATAGATGAAGCCCATGCCGGTCATGCCGCGGGAGATGGTTCCGGCAGCTTCGATGACGAGCCCCTCGTCGCCTTTGAGACTGAAGCGAGCATCGATTGTCTCGCGCGGCAGGAAATGCATCTCCTTGACCGCGAGTGCCACCTTATCCGATTTCAGCCTCCCTCTTAACCCCGCACCCGTCCCGAGCACTCCGTTCACCCCCTCGGCCAGCACGACGACATCTGCATGGATTTCACCGCCGTCGCGGTCTGTGCGCACCCCGACCACCCGCCCATGTGAATCCTGGAGGAGCTCGGTCACCGTGGTCTCGCACAGCACCGTGGCGCCGGCCTCGCGGACCTTCTGCGAGAACCATTTATCGAACTGAGCGCGGATGATGGTATAGCGGTTCGGCTTCTCCTCATTGAAATCATCGGAGCGATAGTGAAGCCCCGTGTGCGAACGCTCGTCCATGATCCAGAAGCGCTGCTCGACCAGATGCCGCTCAAGCGGTGCATCCTCGCGGAAATCCGGGATCAGCTTCTCCAGCATATCGGCATAGAGGATGGCCCCTTGCACGTTCTTCGACCCCGAATACTCGCCGCGCTCCAGCTGCAGCACTTTCAGGCCACGCTCGGCCATGGTGAGCGCCGCCGCATTCCCGCCCATGCCAGCACCGACGACGATTGCGTCGAATTTTTCCTCGATCATAAAAAGCTCCCTAGCCGGCGATGCGGTCGTGCGAGTGCGGCGACAGCCGCGCGCGGAATGCAGAGGTCAATGCCGGCAACAGTCGAATGGCGTCGGTGACGATACCGATATGGGCGAAGTCGAAGATCGGAGCGTTCTTGTCAGTATTGATGGCAACGATGAGGTCGCCACCCTCCACTCCGACGCGATGCTGGATCGCCCCGGAAATACCGGCCGCGATATAAAGCTTTGGCCTAATAGTTTTCCCGGTCTGGCCGATTTGTCGGTCCGAGGTGACCCAGCCCTTCTGAACCAGCGGCCGCGAACAGCCGTATTCGGCGCCAAGCACGTCGGCGAGCTGCTGTACCAGTTGGAAGTTCTCAGGCGATCCCAGACCGAGCCCTCCAGCGACGACCACGTCCGCATAGGCAAGGTTGGACTTTTTCGAATCGCGGTCCGGCAGGAACGAGAGGACTTTTGTGACGACATCTTCTTCTACAAGCCCGAGCGGATGCGAGATGACGCGCCCGACGGCGCCCGTCACGCGCTCGGGCGTCGGCATCACGCGCGGGCGGACGGTTGCCATCTGTGGACGATAGTTGAGTGTGTAGATCGTGCACAACAGTGAACCGCCAAACGTCGGCCGCGTCGCTGCAAGCGAGCCGTCGGGATCGACATCGAGCTCGGTGCAGTCGGCAGTTAGGCCGGTGAGCAGTGTGGTGGCCACTGAGCCGGCGAGATCCCGGCCGAGTGTAGTTGCCCCTAGGAGTAGGATTTCCGGCTTGTACGTATTGACCAGCTCTGACAGGGCCTTGGTATAGGACTCATTGCGATAGTCGGCCAAGAGATGGTCCGCGACGATATAGGCGAGGTCGGCGCCGTAGCAGAAGGATTCGGCGACTGCCTGCTCCGTTGTCTCCCCGACCGGGCCGATGACAACCGCGGCGAGGTCGACGTTGAGCTTGTCGGCGAGCCGGCGGCCGGCACCCATCAACTCCCAGGAGACGGGGTGCACAACCCCGCGTTCCTGCTCGATGAAGACCCAGACGTGCTTATACGCCTTAAATCGTTCGGGCAGCTCCCTCTTGGTCGCTGCGCGACCACCACCCGCGGCCGGCGCTGCGCTTTTGGGTGCGGTGCTCATCATCTGTACTCCCATCCGTTGTTCAGTCGCGGCTCGCCAGCGGAGCGCGCTCCGCCCCAGCTTTGAATTCGCGCTTGAGGATTGCTTCAGTCAAAAATTCGGCCGGGTGCCCGCCGCTATTCTGTCAGCACGGCTTGGCAGCAGCGCGGGGCCGAGACAGACATTGCTTGATGTGTCGACGACCCCGGAATCACGCGGTTCGGGTTCTCCGCGCCGGTCACGCGAGCCGATCGATTGGTCCCCCTCATCTTCGAGATGCAACCGAGCTGGAACGGATCGAGGATGTGGCAGATGCTCGGCTGATATCATTATCCGCCACGTGCTTGCCGGTGAAAACGCGATCCGTTGCTCCGGATGCCCTCGAGATCTCGCCGATTGCAGCGACAAGCCCGCAACTCTTGGCGAGGACACGAGCGCCGGGGTCAAACCGCCCGTCAACGGCCCCACGCGACCGGCGCTGGAGAGCAAGGACTGCCCCCGCGAAACCTCGGCCATAGATCGGCCAACGGGGGTGATTTCGTGGACGAACCTCTGGCGCGGATCAAGCCCGGCTTTTAGCCCAGCCAGCTCGGAATATACGGCCATCGCTTTGGCGTAGCGACGCATCATGGTGCCGACAGGTAGCGCGCGCGAACCTGCGCGACGTCAAAAACACAATCGATGCGGACCAAGATGTGCATGCGCTTCTCCAGACTAGCTGAGCATATGTCAGCAATTGTCGTACCACTTGCATAGGCGATTAAAATTGGGCGCCAATACAGACCCTTACTGAAGGAAATTGGGTTGGCAGCCTCTCACGACGATTGGAACATTCCATAACCGAGTCGATGAGTGTCCGGAATGCGACAGAAGACAGTCATCCGAATCTGGTCCGCTTTCCTCGCCAAATGTGCGCTTCCCGTTGCCGGCGTACCATTGCAGGAGATAGGTGCGCCATGGGCACCAGCTTAAACAGATGGACAAACCAGTGCTCAGTCGTGATCGGCCCTTAAGGAGAGCCGAGTAAGTGTTTAAAGCTGCGGATCCGCGAGGCCACTGCAACGTCCGTTTGAATTGGAAGCCCTGGGGGCTGTCAGCTCCGAACCTTCATATAAACTCGATTCATTCCAAGGAACCGAGCTGGACCAATGCCGGATGCTTGTTCGGTTGTGGCGCTGCCGCATCCTCCAGGACCTTGAACACGCGCTGTTCGATCGGAGAAGACGTGACGAAGTCGGCATAGGCGCGCTCAAGCGTAGCCTTGCAACGCAAGGCGATGTCAGGATCGGATGCACCTGTTAACTCCTCACCCGCAAGATATTGACCCATGCGACGCAGGATGTGAAGCCGCGCCACGTTGATGATTTTCTCGTCGTACTCGACGCCGAGCAGTGCGAAAAACTCCTCTGCCGCCGAGGCCTTGTTCAATTGCGAAAGGATGCCGTCCGTCGTCATTCTCAACCTCCATTTAGATCCGCGCCCAGAGTCATCCGGGCCGAATGTTCTAACCTGATCGCGCGGCGCGCATGGCTGACCAACCGATCACGCGCCGTTGACCAGGGAACACTCGTGAATGTCGCGCCAGATCGCCACCACCGTTTCCGGGGCAACCGGCCTTTTTGCGCGATGGCATGCTTGCGGACGGACGCGCGCGAGGATGGTTTCGGTTTGCTTGGCGGTGACCGACAGCTGCAACTCGGACAACAGCGAAGTGATCGCGGCAAGCCCTGGTGCCGGACGCTGCGGCTGCAATGGCGGCCGCGACTTTCACCAGTTCGGATAGTAGCACGCTGGTATCACCGCCGTAGAGCTGACTGAGTGCGACGGCAACTTCCGCCGGCGGCGCATTTCCCGCTCGCTCGCCCAGGCCAATGACCGTCACAGAGGCGTGGGTTGCACCGGCCTTCACCGCCGCCAACGTATTAGCCGTCACTAGCCCAAGATCGTCATGGCCGTGGAATTCGAGCTCGAGATCGGTGCTGGCGCGCAGTGGCGCCATCACCGCGAAGGACGCGGCAGGGTAGAGTACGCTCAGCTTATCCGCGACACGAAACCGCCGCGCGCCGGCCTCCTTGGTCGTTGCTATCAGGTCGATCAGGAAGTTGACTTCGGCACGTGAAAAGTCTTCGCCACCCACTGCGACATCCAGTCGCTTGTCGCGAGCATAGCCCACGACGCGCTTCACCCACTCCAGCGCGGCCAAACGGCCGCCACCGAGTTTCGCCGCGATCTGCGCGTCGGACGTTGGAATCGATAGGTTGACCATCGAGACGCCGGCCCCGATCACCGCATCGACATCCGCGGGTTTCATCTGGCCCCAGCCGATGATCGCGGCCGCAAGGCCCGCTTCGGCGACCGCTCGGATCGCGGTAATCTCTTCCTGACCCATCGCCGGTGTGCCGTCGATCTCCGCGATTCCGGCCCTTGCCAGCGCACGCGCGATCGAGACCTTCTCCGTTGCCGTGAAGGCCACACCGGGCGCCTGTTCGCTGTCACGCAACGTAGTGTCATTATGGACTGTGGACCTCGACCGATCTTCGCCAAGCCCGGTCATTGCGCCAACGAACGCCATTAGCGGCTCCGTGTGTTAATTCCGGAAGCTCTTCAGCAACTGCCGTGCCAACCCGTTCGAATTCCCAAGACCATATAAAGATGACTCGGCTGTGTCACGAATCCGACAGGGTCGAAACGGCGGAGCGCCGGGTTAGGTCAGCTGCGACCGAGTTGAAGACAGGCACCGAGCTTGGGCTTGCTAGCCGGGCAATGGTTCGCGCCGCACCTCAAGCTGCAGCACTTCGGTGAAGCGGCTGCATTCTGGCGTGTCGAAGAAGAAGTGAGCCGTTGGATTCGTCCGACCGCAGGTTGGCGCTCGTAAACAAGATCAGCGGGCGCGATCGAGAGGCGGATGTTAGGGCCTTGACCGCGCGTCAACATAGAACATCTTGCCGGTAAGTGTGACGGTCGCCTTTCGCCAGGTATCACCTCACGATCATCAGATGCCGTCGCCTCGGCCTTAGGCCACCGTGCGCGCAATCGTTTGCCCCGGCCTCTTCTCAAAACCGCAGTCTCATGTGACAGCCGGCCGCAAGTTCGTCCGCTATACCGGGACTCGCGCCGAGGAGCGGAATCCGTTATGGGCTCAGTCTTGCAAACTGGGGATGGCTTGGACGGAGTCATCGAGACGACGCAGATGATCCCGCCGTCGTCCGGCCATTCGGCTCTCCCCGCTCTCCTCGCCGAAGCAAAGATCAAAATCATTGCATTCCGTGCAGACCGGCGTAGTACACATCACCAGACCGTCATCTTCGCATAGCATGCGATAGAAGAAGCGCTTCCAGCGCATCTTCTTGGTGTTGCGAGCCGCCAATGGCGCGAAATGGCGCGTCAGGAGGCGGGACAATTCGTCCCGCTTCCGCAGACCGAGATCTTCCCACAAGTGATTGGGCTCCATGGCGCGCCGCGCGATCATCCTCGCCAACCAGCCGCCGACCTCGCTATGGGTAGAACGTTGCGCAAGCAGGAGGTCGCGCACCATAATTGTCTCGTCAGGAGCCGCTAACGCGGACTGTTCGCGCCAGGTACACCTTCTGAACGGGCTGGACGGGAAGTATTGCACTAGGAGCGCATTGAGCTCCTGGTTAGTCAAGCCAGCCCGTTCGGGAAGTTGGCCGCCATCCATAGCGGATGCGGCGAGAACGCAGGCGAGCACATGGCGATCGAAATCGTAATTATCGCTGATGTCGACTTCTGTTGGATGGCGCCCAGTCAAAAGTCCGTAGAGCTTACTTGCATCGCGCTGCTCGGCGACGTGAGCTGCCGATACAGGAGATGACACAGTATCGGCCAATTTTCTTTGTGTACCAATCATGAAGGTTCCCCGGCATTTGAGTGGACGATGTCGGCCTTCCCGGGTCGAGAAGGCCGACATCATGAACTATGCCGAAACAGCGGCGAGCTCGGCGGCGGTCTTGCCGACCAGGTTCTCGTCGACGGGCTTGATGATGCCGTGCTCCATGAGCATATCCTCGAGCTCGTCCATGCTGATTGGCGTCGGGATCGCGCCTTGTCCAGCATTGTTGTGGATCTTGGTCGCGAGATTGCGATAGTGATCCGCCTGCTTGGAATCTGGCGCGTATTCCAGCACCGTCATGCGGCGCAGCTCCGCGTGCTGAACGACGTTGTCGCGCGGCACGAAGTAGATCAGCCGGCTGCCGAGCTTCTTGGCAAGAGCATCTGCAAGCTCCAGCTCCTTGTCGGTCTGCCGCTCGTTACAGATCAGGCCGCCGAGGCGCACGCCGCCGGAATTCGCATACTTCAGAATACCCTTGGAGATGTTGTTGGCGGCATACATCGCCATCATCTCGCCGGACATCACGATGTAGATTTCCTGTGCCTTGTTCTCGCGGATAGGCATCGCGAAGCCGCCGCAGACGACGTCGCCGAGCACATCGTAAGAGACGTAGTCGATGTCCTCATAGGCGCCATTCTCCTCCAGAAAGTTAATGGAAGTGATCACGCCTCTTCCGGCGCACCCGACCCCCGGCTCCGGACCGCCGGACTCGACGCATCGAATGTCCTTGTAGCCGAGCTTGATGACGTCCTCGATTTCGAGGTCCTCGACGCTGCCGGCATTCGCCGCCAGGCTGAGAATGGTATCCTGCGCTTTGGCGTGCAGGATGAGCCGGGTCGAGTCTGCTTTGGGATCACAACCGACGATCAGAATCTTTTGGCCCAGCTCAGCCAGGGCCGCCAGCGTATTTTGCGACGTTGTCGATTTACCGATGCCACCCTTGCCATAAAACGCGATTTGTCTCAGCGACGACATGTTGCTCTCCATCAAGCGATTGCCAACTTTTTCGCGCCGAACGCGCGAGGCTGTTTCTCTCTCAGAAACGTGGGCACACGGGTTTCGGGAAGGAGGCCATCGCTCGCCATCGGCGTCGGCGTGCCCTCAGCCCTCACTCGTTGTTGCTGCATCCATTTAGCAACTGGCGTGCCATTTCATTCGCAGGTGCGTCAAGCGCCTGAGCATGCTGGACTAATCGCGCGGCGTCCGAAATTGGATGCCGTGGCGGACGCGACAGCGGCAAGGGCTTTGACAGAAACCGGACAAAGCCCTGGCGCGTTGGTCCCAATACGAGCGCCCGCGAAAGGGCGCGGAACGGGGAATGCCGGCCTTAGCCCGAGCCGATTGATGAGATCATACGGTGCAGATCGGGTTCGAGGACACCGCCATCAAAGGCGATGTTTCATGACCGGCACGGTGGGTACTTGCCGTTGATCGGGTGGCATATCGCTTGCTTTGCTAGTCCCGGAACGAGTTTCCGCGTGACGCGATGTTGTTGTGAGGACAATATGTCTGGCATTGGAAGTAAGTTGCCGCCGTTCGACATCACGGGCGTGAAGCCCGGCTTTCACGTGCAAGAGGAGAACGGGCAGAGCGCCTTCGAGACGCTGACTGAGACGAGCTTTCCCGGCAAATGGAAAGTCATCTTCTTTTACCCGAAGGATTTCACATTCGTCTGCCCAACCGAAATCGCTGAGTTTGCCCGGCTATCCAAGGATTTCGCCGATCGCGATGCAGTCGTACTTGGTGGCTCGACCGATAACGAGTTCTGCAAGCTCGCCTGGCGGCGTGAGCACAAGGACCTGCACCGTCTATCGATCTGGCAGTTTGCCGACACCAAGGGCGTGCTGGTCGATGGCCTTGGAGTGCGCTCGCGTGATGGCATCGCGCATCGCTATACCTTCATCGTCGATCCTGAGAACACCATCCAGCATGTCTATGCGACAAGCCTCAATGTCGGCCGGAGCCCAAAGGACACGCTACGCGTTCTGGATGCGATACAGACTCATGAGCTCTGCCCTTGCAACCGCGAGATCGGCGGCGACACGCTTAAACCTGCCTGAGGCAACATGTCGATCGTGCAGTTGAAGGAGACGCTCCCGCATTCGAAGGACGTCAGACTCGGTACGGTCTAACGTGGAGGCTATTTCCTGGATCCGCTACCCGGCAGAACCACATCGAACCGGCCGTCGCCGAGCTGGCGCATGGCTGCCGTCATCGACGCGACTGTTTTGGCGATGCGGCAACCGAACAGTAGGGCGAGCAGGACCCATGAGCATCGTTGGAAACGCGATCATCCAGACCAACTTCCGCCGAATTTCTTCAGCTCGTATTTCAGCACCTGCGAATTGAGTCCGGCCGACAAGTCGGAGAGCACCGACGCAACTCAACCTCCTCCTTCAGAATGAGCCGATCCGCCTGCCCAGCTCTAAGGTGTCGCCGCCACATCAAGAGCATCCAGGACTGGGAAGTCACCGAGCCGGTCACGCTCGGGACGCTGTCCTTCACCAAGTAACTGATATGGAAGGGTCTCGTCGACGGCGCAGATTTGCTCAAGAGCAATCCCGTCGTGCGTCACCTGATCGATACCCTGAACCACAGCTACGATGGGTCCCGGGCGAGCTTCATCGATGCGCGGACCATCGACGATATCATCGCCCCGATCGAAATGTTCGCGCCGCTCTCAGCCGATTCCTCGCAGATCGCTGCCGTCGCCGCCAGCGCGGCGCGGACCATGTACTGTTCGGGCCGCGCGACCCGGGCAAGAGTCAGACTCTTGCCAACGCCATCACCAACTGCCTTGCGGTGGCACCGGCTGCGCAGAGATTTAGCTCCAGCGAACAGGCAATCACTGCCAACCCGAGTTGAACCGTCGGTACGACGCCGTGCGTCAGACTTTTCGATGGATGCGCATCCTGATGCGGTAAAAGAGAGCCTAAGTTGAGCCGGCGTCGTGCTCGGCGCTCGGTCTGTCGTTCGCTGCAAGTTGCCATTCTGCCAGCCGGCGCCGAGTTATCGTGCGCTTTCGTACGCAATGTCGTGTTCACGACATGCCGGCGGTTGACCTTTGGCCAGAACGTGCGCCGCGCGTCTTGTTTTGCGTCCAATTGGCGCGCAGCGTGGGCGTACGCATGCCGCCGGGCAGTTGGCCCGGCTTTTGCTCCGCTGCTTGCTAAACCGTGTGCGGCTTCCCGCTTTGTCGGGATTGTCTGTCACGGAAACGTTGCTCTCTGTGGAACGAAAGTGCGATGCGATGAAAAGCTTGAACTCGGTGACCGCCACGGTTGGAAGCACTGCGGCTGCAGCCTTTGATTCGACGACGCGCACCGCACTGGCTGTTGAAACGTATGATAACAAGATTTCAGCGATCCCGAAGCCCGGGTTCAGGTTCAGCTTCGGGAAGATTGAGTGCGCCATCGGCAACGTGATAGTCGATAATGCGCGCAGTTGCGTGCGCGCCGAGAATCTCGAGCGGGTCAAGAAAAGTGATCGCGCGAGCAATCTACGCCCCCGACAGCCAACAAGTGCTTGCGACCTGGTTCGGTGTTGGGCTCACGACGGGACTCAGCATCGACGAAACCCGAGGCTGGCAGGACGGCATCCGCGCCGTCACCGCCCACCTGGTGCGTGCGGCCGCTCGGAAATGGCTCGACAAGAAACGCTCCGTGACCGGCTATCTCATGACAGAATCAACCCGGAGCAACCAGGAAAAGCGATCATGACCTACTCCTTCACACGTCGTGCTGTCCTCGTCGGCGGTGCCTCGCTCTCAACCGCTATGCTCGCCTTGCCAGGTTCGCTTTCCGCGACCGGAACGCATGCCGCGACCAAGATCCAGCGCCTGGTATCATCTTGCGGTATAGTAGCCTGGTTCGTGCAGGACGCCACTGCCCCATCGATTGCGATGGAATACGCTTTCGGCGGCGGCGCGACCCAAGACCCGACCGATAAACCCGGCGTCGGCTACATGGTTTCTGATCTACTCGATGAAGGCTCCGGCGATCTAGATTCCCGGACCTTTCATGAGCGGCTCGACCGTCGCGCCATTGAGCTGTGCTTTGGATCGACCCGCGATCACCTCCGCGGTGCCTTGCGCACGCTCGAAGGCAACAGGGACGAGGCCTTCGACCTGTTAAGGATGGCACTAACCTCGCCGCGGTTCGACGCGGCCGATGTCGAACGGATTCGTGCCAACATGCTTGCGAGCCTGCGGCACGAGTCGACCGATCCTTCGTCTGTCGGCAATCGCAAACTCCTCGAAGTCGCCTTTAGCGATCATCCTTATGCTCGGGAGGCCAGAGGCACGATCGAGAGCGTGCCAAAGATCGAGGTCGCGGATCTCAAGGCCTATGTCCGACGCGTGATGGCAAAGGACACGCTCAAGATCGCGGTGGTCGGCAACGTCGATCCAGAGGCCCTGCGCAAATTGCTCGACAGGACTTTTGGCGGCCTGCCGGCCATAGCGGAATCGATGCCAGTGCCCGACGTGGTCGCAGCAACACCGCCGCAGCGCGTCTTCATTCCGCTCGATGTGCCCCAGACCGTTGTGACTTTCGGCGGTCCCGGCGTCCGCCGCAGCGAGCCCGATTTCATGGCGGCCTGTGTCGTCAACCACATCCTCGGCGGCAGCGGTCTGACGTCGCGGCTGTTCCGCGAAGTCGGCGAGAAGCGCGGGCTGGCCTATTCGGTCCGTGAGCGCTTGGTCTGGATGGATCATTCCGCCATATTTGTCGGCAATAGCGATACCCCCGCCGATCGCGCTGACGAGACGGTCGAACAGATCGAGAAGCAAGCGCGCCGAATAGCCGAGGAAGGCCCGACCCAGCAGGAGCTCGACGATGCAAAGTCTTACCTGAGAGGCTCGCAGAGGCTGGCACTCGACATACCCTCGAAGCTTGCGCGAACGCTGCTGCAGCATCAGCTTGATAAGCTGCCGATCGACTATGTCAAAAAGCATAACGCCGTCGTCGATGCAGTGACGTTGGAGGACGCCAAGAGGGCCGCACAGCGGCTGTGGGGCCAGGGTCTGCTCACCATTGTCGTCGGCCGCTCTCCAATGGGCGCAGCCCGGTCGACCACCGTGCCATCGGCCGCGACTTCCTCACCAGGCGCCGAGCAGCTAAGTGGGCCGCCATCGCCAAAAATGCCGGCCAAACCCAATTAGTTTAGGCAACGCCCGCAGAGCTTCGCGCCTCGCTCTCCGCTCCGCCCCTGGGGTGAGAACTGGAGAGTGGTGGCCGTGCTCATAGAAATCGAGCTCAAATACGCCCCGACCGCATGTTCAGGCTTCCATAAGGATCATGATGCCCTCACACCGAGCGACCGCCCTTTTCGTTGCCGCACTTGTTTGCACGACCTCGCTGTCAAGCAGCGGCCTCCGCGCCCAGACTACGGTTACCTCCGAACGCCCCGCCAGCTTCACGCTCGACAACGGCCTGCAGGTTGTGGTGATCCCCGATCACCGCACGCCTGTCGTGACGCAGACGATCTGGTACAACGTCGGCTCCGCCGACGAGACGCCGGGCAAATCCGGGCTCGCGCATTTCCTCGAGCATCTGATGTTCAAGGGCACCGCCAAGCACCCGGCCGGCGAGTTCTCGCAGACTGTGCGGCGGGTCGGCGGCAGCGAGAACGCCTTCACCTGGGTCGACTACACTGGCTACTACCAGCGCGTGCCCCGCGAGCAGCTCGGCTCCATGATGGAGTTCGAGGCCGACCGCATGATCGGCCTCATCCTGAAGGACGAGAACGTGCTGCCCGAGCGTGACGTCGTGCTGGAAGAATACAACATGCGCGTCGCCAACGATCCGGACGCACGGCTGACCGAGCAGATCATGGCCGCGCTTTACCTCAACCATCCCTACGGCCGCCCGGTGATCGGCTGGCACCAGGAGATCGAAAAGCTCGACCGCGAGGATGCGCTCGCGTTCTACAAGCGCTTCTACGCGCCGAACAACGCAATCCTGGTGATCGCTGGCGACGTCGACATCAAGGACATCCGCCCGCTGGTGGAGAAGAACTTCAGCCTGATCCCGGCGCAGCACGCGATCCCCGAGAAGCGCATCCGGCCGCAGGAGCCGATGCCGGCGGCGCCGCGCACCGTGACGCTGTCGGATCAGCGCGTGGAGCAGTCCGGCCTGCGCCGCTATTATCTGGTGCCGTCGGCCGCGACGGCGGCAGCAGGGGATAGTCCCGCGCTCGATGTGCTCGCGCAATTGATGGGCGGTGGCGCCAACTCCTATCTCTACCGCGCCCTGGTGATCGACAAGGGGCTCGCGATCAGCGCCGGCGCCGACTACCAGCGCACGGCGCTCGACCCCTCGCAGTTCTCGATCTCGGTGGCCTCCAAGCAAGGCGTCGAGTTCGCTCCGATCGAGGAGGCGATCGACAAGGTGATCGCTGACCTGGCGCAGAACACCGCGCGCGCCGAGGATCTCGAACGGGTCAAGACCCAGCTCATTGCCGAAGCGGTCTACGCCCAGGACGATCAGGAGATGCTAGCGAGGTGGTATGGCGATGCCCTGACCACCGGTCTCAGCATCGACGATATCAGGAGCTGGCCGGACCGCATCCGTGCCGTCACCGCCGAGCAGGTGCGCGACGCCGCGGCCAAATGGCTCGACAAGAAGCGATCGGTGACCGGCTATCTGATCAAGGATACTGCGCCGAAACATAAGGAGAAGCGCTCGTGACCTATTCCCTCACCCGCCGCGCGGCGCTGATCGGCGGCGCCTGCGCCGCGATGACGCTGTCATCCGCGCCCGCGCAGGCTGCGGCCAAAATCCAGCGGCTGGTGTCGCCTGGCGGCATCGAAGCGTGGTTCGTGCAGGACGCGACCTTGCCCCTGATCGCCATGGAATATGCCTTCAGCGGCGGCGCAAGCCAGGATCCGGCCGGCAAGCCTGGCGTCGGCAATCTGGTCGCCGACCTGCTTGACGAAGGCTCAGGCAATCTCGATTCCAAGACCTACCATGAGCGGCTCGACGACCGGGCCATCAAGTTGAGCTTCTCCGCGACGCGCGATCACTTCCGCGGCTCGCTTCGCATGCTCAAGGACAACAAGGACGAAGCGTACGACCTGTTGCGGACGGCGCTGACCTCCGCGCGGTTCGAGCCGACCGATGTCGAACGCATCCGCGCCCAGGTGATCTCCACCCTGCGCCGTGAATCGACCAATCCGTCCTCGCTGGCCCACCGCAAGTTCCTCGAAGTCGCGTTTAGCGATCATCCCTATAGCAGGCCGGACACCGGCACGCTGGACAGCGTACCGAAAATCGAGATCGCCGACCTGAAGGACTATGCGCGCCGGATCCTCGCCAAGGATACGCTGCGCATCGTCGTGGTCGGCGACGTCGATCCCGATACGCTCGGCAAGCTGCTCGACAAGACCTTCGGCGCCCTGCCGGCCAAGGCTGAACTGACGCCGATCCCCGACGTCGTGGCGGCCAAGCCGCCACATCGCGCCTTCATCCCGCTCGACGTGCCACAGACCGTCGTCACCTTCGGCGGACCCGGCATCAACAGGCACGACCCGGATTTCATGGCGGCCGAAGTGGTGAACCACATTCTCGGCGGCGGCATGTCGTCGCGTCTCTTCAACGAAGTGCGCGAAAAGCGTGGGCTTGTCTATTCGATTTCTGAAGCGCTGCTCTGGATGGATCACTCCGCGCTATTCATCGGCAACACCGGCACCCGCGCCGATCGCGCCTGCGAGACCGTCGATGCGGTCGAGACGGAAATCCGCCGCATCGCCGAGGAGGGCCCGACACAGCAGGAACTCGACGAGGCGAAGTCCTACCTCAAGGGCTCGCAGATGCTGGCGCTGGACACCTCCTCCAAGCTGGCGCAGACGTTGTTGCACTATCAGCTCGACAAGCTGCCGATCGACCATATCGAGAAGCGCAACACCATCGTCGACGCGGTGACGCTTGATGACACCAGGCGGGTCGCAAAGAAGCTCTGGGGCGACGGCCTGCTCACCGTAATTGTCGGCCACGACCCGCAGGCGGCCGCCCAGCCGGCAGCGGCGACCCCGAAGTCGAAATGACGTTCCTAGGCGCACCTCCGTTTCGGTTTATCCCTGTCCCTAACCCCTCCCCTGCGAGGGGCCGCAAGGGGGGGACATGAACGGGGGTGCTCACCTCACAGCGCGTTGCAGATGACTCCGGAGTCATTGGGATCAGTAGGGGCGCATTGGCGGACGGACTCCCTGCCGGCTCCCTGCCTTTTGACGGGATCCCCGAAGGAGATTGTTCGAGAGGGGGAGCATCGCAGCTCCGCCCACCGGGTTACCGGAGGCGGTCGCCCGCCGCCGGCTCTCGAGAACATGGCGAGCGAATTTCCCGCACCCCGCTCTTCGGCAGTTGGTTCGCAGCTTTCAATGCTATCTGTTCAAGTGTCGTGTCCCCATCTGGCCGGCTTTCCCGTCCTCGTCGGGGGAGGCGACCATTGAAGGGCTTGCCTCCGCCCGCCGCTCAAACGACTGCGTGCGGAGTTCAAGCTGGTGGTTCATCATAGTGATTTTGACGTTTTGATACCGAGCCATTCGAGAATGAGCAATTTTTCCGGTAGCAAGAGAATTTCGATGCTTCTGGGGACGCCGGGTTGACGTCGGATGGAGCCGTTCCGTTCGAGGGTGACGATCATCTGGTGGACACTCGGCGGGCTGACGCGGAAATGGCGCAGGATTCGGCGACCGGCCGTCCGAACATGTACGAATAGGTATGGATGAAAGCGAGGTAGTGCCCCTGCTTCTCCGTGCAACGCGCGCCTGATTTTGACTCATCGTTGGAGTCGTCCCGGCGGGGCTGGGTCTGCAATCAGGCAGGTGCCTGTCATCTCGATCGACAGGGCAATTGACACGATGGAGGGGCGACCAAACCCAATTAACTTTAGGCAGCGCCCCGCGTAGCTTCAAGCCTCGCTCTCCGCTCCGCCCTGGGGTGAGAACCGGAGAGCGGTTGCCGTGGGCATAGAATCGACGAATAACCTTGTAGCCTTTCGAGAGCGACGTACGCCCTTAAAGACGACATGCTCGCCGAGCGGTGATGCAAACAGACCATCCAGCGCCTACACAACCCAGATGTCCTTCTCAAGCAAACAGGCCGCCCCGAGGCGGTCGCGGCAACGCCCAAGGCTTCAGGCCGACCTCGCGCGACAGGGTGAGATTACGTTTAGCCATGAGGCACGAGGGTTTGACTTGTAGACTTCGACAACCATCCGGGCAGCGCAGAGTGAAGCGCAATTAGCTCGTCGACCGTGGTCTTGGACATGCGCATCGCCCTGGTTTTGCTCGGCGATGGCGAGCGCCGACAATCGGCTTGGTTCCAGCTCCCCAGCAAGGGGCAATTGGATGCCGGCGCGATCTGCGGTGAGGCCGATCATTGACGCGATCGACGGACCTTGCCAGCCAGTGATCGCGAGATCGAGGCCGCCAGGCAGGCTTTCTCTTGGAACGCGGTATCGAGATTCTCGAGCGCAGTCTGTGCTTGGGTGGTCAGTTCGCTCTTGACGTCGTTTTTCGCCAGCTCGCTCGCCATGCGGGGCGTAGGTCTTTGTCGAAGAGTAGGCGATCGAGCGCAGAACCCTGAACTAATCTTAGATCGCGATCATTGCGATCTCGCCGCTCAATCGGACGAGGCCGATCGCGCGTCGCAGCGCGACCGGAAGGCTATCCGCAGAGCCGTCAAGCTGGCCGACCTCATAGGCGAGTTCTGAGGTCTTCGGTGCCACGAACACAAACACGGTAGACCGGTTCGCCAGCGACCTTGCCGTCGTGTTCGAGGGCAGGAACGGCGGCATCTTCGCCGGTCCATTCCCACCGTGAGAGGTGATGCCGCGAAAGCGCTCTATGGTGAGAGCGTAGATCGCAGCCGCCGGCGGTTTGGCTGACGGTGCGGCATCGGTCATCTGGCCTCCCAGACTTGTCGCCAGGCTGGAATTCCGAGGACGGATTCGATAGCTAGCGAAATTGCCTTCATGCGGGCCTATCAGTTCGGCTGCGGCGATTTCGGCGAAATGCTCGCGGCCGTCGGGGACGATCTCTTTCTCCGACCAAGCTGCTATTCGTGCTGCGACGTCCCTCCGACCCACGCGCGCGCGGACAAGTTCGGCGATGAGCTCGCGAAACTGTTCGCGGTAGCGAAGTCGGAAGGGATCGGGTTCGCCGAGGGATTGGCGAACGGCGGCGCAGCGAGCGGCCGAGCGCTCATAGCGCCAGATGAAGGCGTCCCTGAGAAGGTCGATTTTTTTCAACTCGTAAGCACCGTATAGGTCTGCCGGGGCACATCGGCGAACGACAGCGGCGCTAGGTTGCGCTTGATGAGCGGGATGTTGGCGGCGAGGCGCGACACGGGCTTGTTCACGTCGTCGAAGGGCTGCAGGTATGGAGCTGCACCATCACGAAAAACGCTTGTTCGACGGGGTCGCTGATCGCGGCAGCGGTTGCCAGGATCTGATAGAAGCTTTCCTCAATGAGCTGCGGCACCTCCAGCGGATGGAATTAGGAGCGTTCGATACCGACGGGTATGTAACGCAGCCTGCCGGCCGCCTTGGAATCGGCAAGGAGGTCGTTAGCGAGGAGCGCAGTCACCAGTTCAGTCATAGGCGGCATCGGCATCTAGAGACCAGGTTCGAATGCTAGAAGGTTGGCTTTCGAGAAGCTGACCTGTACCTCGACACAGAGGACTTGATTCGTTGAAATTGGCCTGATTTGGCACTCCATTTTTGCGCGGCTTTTTTCGGTTGCGAACGACCACTTGGCGCGCGCGCGATCCGCACTGCGCCGTGTCTCCGGCGGTCTCAACGACGAGGCCGGGGAAACTGTCGATGCGCTGCTCAAGGCATACCCGCTGCTGGCCAGTCTCGTTGAGCGAGGCGACTACGGCCAAGACGGCCCAGCGCTTGCGCCGATACCCCGTCGTTTGAACGCAACACGTGCTGAAGCTAGCCCCCTAATCAGCTTCGGCGGAGGAAAATTTCGTGCTCCAGGTTTGGCGGCCCAATGCTGGCCGTGTAGTTTACGACGCGGGACAAGGTTTCGTTGTCGGTATCTAAAGTCGTCCGGTCTTTAATCGCGGGCGACAGCAAACCGAACGGCCCAGTGCAGGGCGACGGTTCGGGCACGCATGCAGGATGCGGCATCAACCCGCGCTATGGCTTTACGCGCCAGCGCAAAGGACATTCGGGGTGGCACCTCCCGTTACTGATCGCTTGACCAAAGCGACTCAAAACGAAATCCAGCAATCTCTTGAGTTGCTGGGCTCTTTCGATCGATTTGGTGGCGGGGCCCGAAACGAACGCCAGATCAAAGACCCTCGTTTGTGGTTTCCGTGCTTCCGGGAGCCCAGTGATAATCGGTTCCGAGGGGGCGGACGAAGGTTCTCACCACGGTTTGTTCACGATCATTCAGTTGAGGCCGAACCAATTCAGCGCAACGGCCCTGGTCTGAGTCAGGCGTGGATGGACTGATCTTGGCGCTCTGACCGCGGGACTTGTCGATGCTAATGGTGACTAGCACCCTGCCCAACGGGTAGTCGTTACCGCGTCGGCCGCCGGCGGCTTGGCATGATGGAACCCTACGTCGGTTTGAGTGGATGGCTATCGCCAGCTCCATCCTCCAGGAACTGGCCCGGCTTTGCTGGCGAATTTCCGGGACAGAGCAGCGCTTCGGCCTTGAAGACCGGAAAGCGCTTTGCTCGATTTGCACGTACTGGCCCGTTTTTGGGTTACGGCCTGTGCGAGGCTGCCGATGGCTGACCGAAAATACTCCGAAGCCTCGCAACTCAACCCAGTGTCATTCGGCTTGCAATATTTGAACACGATGACGTAATTGCGGTCGGCGCTCGTGGCAGACAACCTCCGTTATCGTTGAGCCCTCGCAATCAAATGCTTCGAAGGAGCTCCCATGAAGCAGTACGTCGGGCTGGACGTCTCACAGAGAGAAACCGCTGTGTGCGTTGTCAACGAGACCGGTCAAGTAATATTCGAAGGGAAAGCCAGGTCTAATCCTGGTGCCTTGACTGACCTGCTTAACAAACATGCGCCTCATGCCGAGCGTATCGGCTTCGAGACCGGTGCGATGGCAAGTTGGCTATGGCATGAACTCCGCAGGGTTGAGCTTCCGGTGGTCTGCATCGACGCTCGGCATGCGCACGCAGCTTTGTCGGTCCGAATGAACAAGAGCGATCAGAATGATGCGTGAGGGCTTGCCGAACTGGTGCGGGTTGGATGGTATCGAGAGGTCAAAGTCAAAAGTGAGGAAAGCCAGAAGATCCGAGCGATCCTTGTCGCCAGATCTCGGCTCGTGTCCATGCGCCGAGACATCGAGAACCAAGTTCGCAGCTTGATCAAGGAATGTGGATTGCTGTTCCCTCGCGCGATCGGCCAACAATTCCGCAACCAGGTCAGCGAACTCTTGGGCGTCGATCATTTGCTTCTCAGCGTGATATCGCCGCTGCTCTCGATCCATGAGAACGTTTGTCAACAACAAGGTAAGTTCGACAACGAGGTCCGCCGGTTGGCAAAGCTGGACGACACGACGCGTCGCCTGATGACGGTCCCGGGGGTCGGTGTCGTGACGGCCCTAACGTTCCGCCACACGATCGATGACCCCTCGCGCTTCCGATCGGCTTCGACGGTCGGCGCCTACCTAGGCCTTACGCCGAGGCGCAGCCAATCCGGCGAAACCGACACCAACGGAAAGATATCTCGATGGGGCGACCGGCTTCTCCGAACTTACTTGTTCGAGGCCGCCACTGTCCTTCTTTATCGAACCAAAAAGTGGTCTTCCCTAAAGGCCTGGGGCATGAAGCTCGCCAAGCGGATCGGCATGAAGAAGGCAAAGGTCGCCATCGCCCGAAAGATCGCCGTGATTCTCCACTGCATCTGGGTCGATGGCACATCGTTCGACTGGGGCCAGCCGAAGCCAATCTGATATTTGCTCGCAAGTTCCTGGTCCGGTCCGCCGGACTGGCGATGTCCCGCTGGGACGGTGGTCGTGGTGACCTCGGTCAATCGGCTGGTGGCGGTTCGCCCGCACTCCGCTGCAAACGTTGAGGCGCCCGATCCGGACATCATCATGAGGCGCTCGCGACCTCGGAAAGGACCATGACCCCAGCTACGACATCAACCCAACCCGACGAAGCCGCCAACGACGTCGATTGCCAAGCCCGCTAGGCGATCGTCTCGCCATCCGCGATCGCTCCGTCTCCGCAACCTGACCAGCTCCGACGGAGCAATCGCTACCGGCGTGTCACTGGAGAGAGGAAGAATGGTAGCTTGACAACAAACCGCAATTAAAGGGCCGATTGACATGCATGCACGATGCGGTCGAAATCGTAGAGCTGCTTGGCCACTCCGCGCTTGACCGAGACGACCTTCTTGATGTGCCCCGAGGTTGCCTTGACGTCGACGCCGGCGGTCTCGGTCTCCTTCTGCAGCCGATAGAGCTGAACCGCCTCCTTGACGGTTTCGACCAGTTGGTCCGGCTGCCAGGGCTTGGTGATATATTGATAGATGCCGGCTTCGTTCAGTCCTGCGATGATGTCCTCGGACTCCGAATAGCCGGAAATGATCATCCGCACCGGATCCGGCCGGAGCTCGCGGACGCGCTTCAGGAAGCTCACGCCGGATTCGTGCGGCATCCGCTGGTCGCAGAGGATCGCGTGGACGATCTTGCCCTCCAGCAGCTTCTCCGCATCGGTCGCATTGCCGCGCAGAGCACCTCGAAATCCTCCCTGAGCACGCGCCGCAGCGCTTCCTGCGAGCGGACCTCGTCGTCGACGACGAGAATGGTTCCCTGAATGTTCACGATGGCACCACCATGCCGACAGGCCGATCTGGCGCACGCCGGGACCGGTGACCAGCGATGGTCAGCGGCGTGCGCGACTTCGGCACCTTGTGGATGAAATTGTAGCGCGCGACGTGGTAGCTCGGATCGAAGCCGTAGAAATTCAGCTTCATCCGCCGCAGCTCCTCGTCGCGGTAGGATTGCAGGGGCTTCTCGGCCTCATCGGCGGCGCGCCGCTGCCGCTTGGCGGCGAGGCGCATGGCAAAGCCGGCATCCGACGCCATGGTGGCGCCGCGCTGTACGAGGCTTATATCGGCAAGCTCCTCGCCCGATAGCACGCGATCGACGATGCCGAGGCGCCGCGCCTCCGCCACGCCCATCGGGAGCCGGCATTGCGTGATCCGGGTTGCGTTCGCGGCGCCCGCACGGCGCGGCAGCAGATAGGTCCAGTATTCCGAGCCGTAAAGATTGCCCATGTCCTTGTAATGCGGATTGAGGACGATCTGGTCGCTTGCCCAGACCTCGTCGGCGGCAAGACTCAGGAAGACGCCGCCCGCACCCGCATTGCCGCGAATGACCGAGACGACCAGGCGGTCGGTGGTCTCGATGATCGCGCGGGCAAGATCGTCGATCGCATTGATGTTGCGCCAGGACTCATCCGCGGGGCTGTCGGCCGCCTCGATTTCTGCAAGATGAATGCCGTTCGACCAATAATCCCGGCCGCCGGTCAGGAGCAGCACCCTGGTCGGGCGCGCCAGCGCCGCGCGATAGGCCTCGAGCAGGGCCTCACAGTCGGCGGTCGCCATGGCGCCGTTGTAGAAGGAGAACGCGAGCTCGCCGACCTCGCCATGCTCGCGATACCGGATCGGGGCGTAGCCGCAGCCGGGACGGTGCGGCAGATGCGCCGCCTCGGCGGCGAAGAGTTTCGCCGTCGGCAGCTTCAGGCTCTTCGGCGCGAGCTGCCTGACATGCCCGATCCAGACCGCACCATCGACCGTGGCGCGCGCCAGCGCGCCGTCGCATTGCGCGACGACGGTGCCGGGCACGCCGGAGATGCCGTGCGCCTCATGCGCATCGAACAGCCTGATCTCCTGGAAGGACAGACTGTCGACCAGGCCCGGCATGCCGTCGGCGCTGTCAATCTTGCGCAGCACGGTCGCGGTGGTGTCGTGCTGCCAGTCGATCGCCCGGCCCGCCTGGCGGAAAGGTCCGCGCACGCGAATGCGCGGGTCGTCCGTGTCCATCGGCTGCGGGGCAGGCCGTCCGGATTCGATCGCCGCGACGGCTTCGAGCACCGCCGCAACCGCGCAGGACGTCACCTCATTGCGGTAGATGCTGGACTTAGGCGCGCGCCGCATCGGGAAGCTGCGGAACGCCCAGACCGGACCGGCGTCGAACTCGCCATCCGCCTGCAAGACCGTGACGCCCCACTCGCTTGCACCGTCCAGAATCGCCCAGTCGAGCGCCGCCGGACCGCGATCGCCGGGCGGACCGGGATGGACGACCAGGCACCGCAGGCTGCACCAGACGTCGTTGGGAATCGCCTGCTTCAGGAACGGCGCGATCACAAGGTCCGGCCGATGCAGCGCCACGCTCTCGCGCGTGACCTCGGCATGGATGTCGAGCTCGACCGCGACATCGTGGCCTCGATCCCTGAGCTCGACATGCAGCCGCTGCGTCAGGCTGTTGAAGGAATGCGACAGGAGCAGGATGCGCATGGTTTGCCTCAACAGATTCTCGGCAATTGCTCGCCCGACAGCCAGTCGACGATCCGCCCGCCGCCGAAGCTCGTGGCCATCTGCACGAAATGATGATCGTCGGCCACGGCCTCGCCGATGTCGGCGGCGTCGCGGCCAAGCGGATGCGCCCGCATCGCGGCCAGCACTGCAGCAGCATTTTCGGACGCCACGATCGCGACCAGCTTGCCCTCATTGGCGACATGGAGCGGATCGAGCCCGAGCAGCTCGCACGCTGCCGCGACGCCCGGCTTGACCGGGATCGCCTCCTCGCGAAGATGGAAGCCGAGGTCGGACTGCTGGGCGATCTCGTTCAGCGTGGCGGCAAGCCCGCCGCGGGTGGGATCGCGCATCAGGCGGATGCCGCGGCCGCCGGCTTCGACCATCTTCGCGACGAGATCGTTCAGCGCCGCCGAATCCGAGACGATCTCGGTCTCGAAGGCGAGATTCTGCCGCTTCGACATGATCGCCACGCCGTGATCGCCGAGCGTGCCCGAGATCAGGACGCGATCGCCGACGCGGGCATTCTCCGCCGAGAGATCGAGCCCGTGGGGCACGACCCCGACGCCGGCGGTCGAGATGAACAGGCCGTCGGCCTTGCCGCGCTCGACCACCTTGGTGTCGCCGGTGACAATGTGAACGTCGGCCGTGCGCGCAGCCTCGCCCATCGATTCCGCGATCATCTTGAGGTCGGCGAAGCGGAAGCCTTCCTCGATGATAAAGCTTGCAGAGAGGTAGAGCGGGCGTGCACCGGCCATGGCGATATCGTTGACGGTGCCGTGCACTGCAAGCGAGCCGATATTGCCGCCGGGGAAGAACAGGGGCGAGACCACATAGCCGTCGGTCGTCATCACCATGCGCCCGGCACCAACGTCGAATGCCGACTGGTCGTTGCCGCGCGCCAGCCATTCATTGCCGAAGGCCTCGTGGAACAGACCCGAGATCAACTGCGCCATGGCCCGGCCGCCCGAGCCGTGGGATAGGTCGACGCAGCCGTTCCTGATGTCGAGCTTGCGCTGGTAGGCCTTCATGACACGCGCCTTTGCTGGTGGTCGCGGAAGCGGCCATAGGTCCAGTGTGCGGCGCAGGCGCCTTCGGAGGAGACCATGCAGGAGCCCATGGGCGTCTCCGGCGTGCAGACGGTGCCGAACAGCTTGCAGTCGACCGGCTTCTTCACGCCGCGCAGGATGGCGCCGCATTCGCAGGCGGGATTGTCGTCGACGCGCAGCTCGTGCATGTCGAAGCGCACCTCGGCGTCGTATATGGCGTAAGCGCGCTTCAGCTTCAGCCCGCTATAGGGAACCTGTCCGAGCCCCCGCCATTCGAACTGATCGCGCAGCTCGAAGATGTCGGAGACCTCCTCCTTGGCGCGCAGATTGCCGTCGCGGTTCACCGCGCGGCTGTACTGGTTCTCGACCTCGTGCCTGTCCTCGTTGACCTGCCGCACCAGCATCAGGATCGCCTGCATCATGTCGAGCGGCTCGAAGCCCGCGATCACCACGGGCTTGCCGAACTCCTCGGCAAAGAACTCGTAAGGGGCCGTGCCGATGATCGTCGAGACATGGGCCGGCCCGACGAAACCGTCGATCTCGACCCGGCCGATGTTGCGGATGTCGGGACTTTCCAGGATGTTCTGCATCGCCGGCGGCGTCAGCACGTGGTTGCAGAACACGGTGAAGTTTTCGAGCTGCTTCTTCTCCGCCAGCCGGATCATGACTGCAGTCGGCGGCGTCGTGGTCTCGAAGCCGATGGCGAAGAACACGACCTCGCGTCCGGGATTGTCCTCGGCGATCCGGATCGCGTCGATGGTGGAATAGACCATGCGGATGTCGGCGCCGCGCGCCTTCGCCTTCAACAGCGATGTGCCCTGCGAGCCGGGAACGCGCATCAGGTCGCCATAGACGCACAGGATGACGTCCGGCCGCTCGGCGAGCCGGATCGCCATGTCGATGCGTCCGGCCGGCAGCACGCACACCGGACAGCCGGGGCCGTGGATCATCCGCACGTTCTTCGGCAGCATGTCCTCGAGGCCGTAACGCGAGATCGCGTGGGTATGGCCGCCGCAGAATTCCATGAAGCGATAGAGCTTTTGCGGATCGGCTTCCGCGCGGATCGCTTTCGCAAGCCCGAGCGCGATCTCCTTGTCGCGAAACTCGTCGGCATATTTCATGACGCGGCTCCCTGCCCCTCGGCGCTAAGCTCGCGCAGCAGCTCGAGCGTCCGCATTGCCTCCTCCGGATCGATCTTCGTCAGGGCATAGCCGACATGGATGATCACGTAGTCGCCGACGGCGAGATTCTCGATCAAGGCGACCGATATCTCCTTGCTCACGCCGTCGATCGAGACGATCGCCATCTCGTCGGGCAGGAGCTTCGTGACCTCAGCAGGTATCGCGAGACACATCAGGCGGTTCCTTCCAGGCCGTACTGTTCGAGTTGGAGCGCGGCGATCCAGGCCTGGCCGAGGCTGAGACCGCCGTCATTGGGCGGCACTTGCCGCGGCAGCAGCGGCAAGAGACCGGCGGCGATACAGCCGCGCTCGATCTCGCAACTGAGGATCGCGTTGAGAAAGCAGCCGCCGCTCAGGGCGACGGTCGTGACGCCGGTCTCGCGCGCCGCACGGGCGATCCAGTCGACGCAGGCAGCGGCGAGCGTGCCATGGAACAGCCCGGCCCCCTCGACCGGATCGATGCCCTCGGCCGCAAGGCGCGCAAGCAACGGAAACAGGGACAGCACCCCATCCTCGATCGTCCAGCCGTCTTTCATGGAGCGCGGCGCGCGAACCCGCGCCTCCAGTTTCATCGCGGCTTCGCCCTCATAGCTCTGCACCTGGCAAAGACCGAGCAGCCCCGCCGCCGCATCGAACAGCCGGCCGGCGCTGGTCGTCACCGGTACGCCCGGCTGGTCGAGCAAGGCATGGAGACGCGCAGCCTGCGGCTGCGCCGCAAACCGGGTCGCGATCGCGTTGCCGCGGGCCAGGCCATGCAATGCGCTTGCAGCCATGCGCCACGGCTCGCGCGCGGCGCGATCGCCGCCCGCCATCTTCATCGGCGCCAGATGGCCGAGCCGCCGGAACTGCGCGCGCTCGCACAGCAGGAGCTCGCCCCCCCAATTGCCGCCGTCGCTGCCCTGGCCGAAGCCGTCGAGCACCAGCGCCAACGCAGATCCCGCGAGGCCATGCTCCGCCATCACGGCGGCGGCATGGGCATGATGGTGCTGGACTGCGATCAGTCGCCGCCCGCTCGCTTCGGCGAAGCGGGTCGAGGCTATGTTCGGGTGCAGATCATGGGCGATAACCGCCGGCTCGACGTCCAGCGTCGACAGCAGGTGGCCGATGGTTTCTTCGAAGACACGGACGCCTTCGGCGGTGCCGAGGTCGCCGACGTGCTGGGAAACGAAGGCCTCGCTGCCGCGCGTGACCGTCACGGTCGACTTCAACGCGCCGCCGACCGCAAGGATCGGCGGCACCGGTCGCGCCAGCCGAACCGGCTCCGGCACGTAGCCGCGGGCACGGCGGATGAATTGCGTCCGGCCGGCGACGACGGCCGCCACGGAATCGTCGGCGCGGGTGACGATGTCGCGATCATGGCTGACGATGAGGTCGGCGATGCCGGCAAGCCGCAGCTCGGCCTCGCGATTGTCGGTCAGAAGCGGCTCGCCGCCGGGATTGGCGCTGGTGGCGACGATCGCCCAGCTCTCGCCGGCGAGCGGATACGCCGCATCCAGCGCCTCGAAGATCAAATGATGGAGCGGAGTGACCGGCAGCGCGATGCCGATCCGCGCCAGCTCCGGCGCGATCGCCGGCGAGAGCCGATGGCGCGATGTCATCAGCACGATCGGCCGCGGCGACGTCTCGATCAAGGCGAGCTCGGCAGCATCGGCGTCGGCTATGCCGGCGACCGCGTCCAGCGAGCCGACCATGACGGCAAACGGCTTCTGATCGCGCTGCTTGCGCTGGCGCAGGCGCTGCACGGCCGCCTCGTCCCGGGCATCGCAGACAAGCTGATAACCGCCGAGCCCCTTGACTGCGACGATCTTGCCTGCGGCGATCGCGGCAGCGATGTCCTCGATACCGTGGCTGAGCCGCGGGCCGCATTGCGGGCAGGCGATCGCTTGGGCATGGAAGCGGCGGCTGTCGGGATCGGCATAGTCGCCCGCACAGGCGTTGCACATCGCAAAGCGCTTCATGGCCGTGGTCGCGCGGTCATAAGGAAGCCGCTCGGCAATGGTATAGCGCGGACCGCAATGGGTGCAGTTGACGAAGGGGTAGCGATAGAACCGGCCGGCTGGATCGAACAGCTCGCTCAGGCATTTTGGACAGGTCGCGGCATCGGCGACGATGCGTGTCGACACCCTGCCCTGGTCGCTCGCGCGGATATAAAACCCTTCGCTCGCCACCGCCCCGACCGGCTGCACCGAGATCTCGTCGATCCGGGCGAGCGGCGGCTTTTCCAGCGGCAGTGCCCTGACGAAGTCCGACGCGCGCTCGCCCTCGACCTCGATGACGACGCCATGGGAATCGTTGGCGACGAACCCGCCGAGGCGGTAGCGCGTGGCGAGGCCGTAGACATAGGGGCGAAAGCCGACGCCCTGTACCGCGCCGCGCACGTGCAGGCGCAGCCGCCGTCCGTCCCGCGTCGTGGCCTCGCCGCCCATCGTCACTCCGCCGCCGTCATCGCGGCGGGCGTCGTCGCCGCCATCCGCTTGCGGATCCAGGCAAAGAACGTCGCAAAGCCTTCGCCGGTGCGCGCCGACACCGTCAGCACCTCGATCTTCGGGTTGACCCGGCGCGCATAGTCGATGGTCTTCGCCAGATCGAAATCGAGCACGGGCGCGAGATCGATCTTGTTGATCAGCATCAGCGACGAGGCTGCGAACATGTCGGGGTATTTCAGCGGCTTGTCCTCGCCCTCGGTGGTCGAGAACACCACGATCTTGCGGGCTTCGCCGAGATCGAACGCCGCCGGGCAAACCAGGTTGCCGACATTCTCGATGAAGAGCAGGCCGCCGTTCAGCCAGGGCAGCCGGTCATAGGCCTCGCCGACCATGGCGGCGTCGAGGTGACAGCCCTTGCCGGTATTGACCTGGATCGCCGGCACGCCGGTCGCGCGAATGCGCTCGGCATCGTTGGAGGTCTGCTGGTCGCCTTCGATCACGCCGATCGCAAAACTTGCCTTCAGCTCGGACAGGGCGCGGACCAGCAGCGAGGTCTTGCCGGCGCCGGGGCTGGAGACCAGGTTGAAGGCGAGCACGCCGTCGGCCGCGAAGCGGGCGCGGTTGTCGGCCGCAAGCCGGTCGTTCTTGTCGAGGATGTCGCGCTCGACCTGGATGATGCGGTCGCTGCTCATGCCGGCGATCTTCTGGCCCGCGGGATTGGCGCCGCAGTCGAGCAGCCCGGCCTCATCGGGGGCGTGGTCGTGGGCACCACCGTGGTGATGGTGGTGACCGTGGTCGTGGCCATGACCGCGGTCATGATGATGGTGCCCGCCGTGCTCATGGCCATCGCCGTGATCATGATGATGACCATGCGCATCTTCGATCGATGCCTTGCCGTCGCTGCAGCCGCAGACCGTACACATCAGTCGACCTCCAATTCCCTTACGCGCAATTCTTCGCCGCCCGTCACCTGCAATTGGTAGCCGCCGCAGGACGGGCACGGCTCGTAACGCTGCCCGATCTCAACGGTTTTGGAACAGGCCATGCACCAAGCCGTGCCGGGCGTCTCGACGATCTCGAGCCGCGCGCCTTGCGCGATGGTCCGCGCGGCCACGGCCTCGAAGCAGAATTTCAGCGCCTCCGGCACGACATGGCTCAGCGCACCGATCTCCAGACAGACGACGTTCACCTTGGTGAAAGCGCGCTTGCGCGCTTCCTCCTCGACGATACCGACGATGCCTTCGCACAGCGCCATCTCATGCATGGCCGGCCTCGCGAAATTGCAGGCTGAAGCCGACGCAGGGATCGAAGGAGCCGACCAGCGCGCGAACCGCGTCCTGTCCCTGCCGGCCGGTCGCGAGCGTCGCGCCCTTGAGGCTCCTGACCAGCGGTCCGCGGGCGTGAAAATTCCACTCGGTCGGTGCCAGGAACTCGAAGTTGACGACGCGATCCTCGTCGTCCAGTGCGACGGCGTGATGAAGGCGCCCGCGTGCGCATTCGACCGCGGCTGCCCCCTTGCCCGCGCCGAGCCGGTAGCTCGCGACGACGCCTTCATCAAGATCCGCATCGCCACGATCGAGCCAGGCGCAGAGCCGCGCGACCTCGGCAATCCGCGCCTTCAGACGCGCGGCGGAGCCCGCTTCCGCCGCCGAGACCGCTTCACGGCGTGCCCTGCGCGCCCAGACGCCGGTTTCCGGAATCCGGCCGCAGAGGTCCGGCGCATCGGAATAGGCCGCACCGTCCGCCAGCAGACGCGTGACGATGTCCAAATCGTCCGCCACTGTCAGGAAGGATGGATCGGCCTCCGACTCTGACACCAGCTTGGTGTGGCATCCCGCGACGGAGGCGGCGAGCGGGCTGCCCGGCGCGAGCGTCTCGTCTTCTTCGCCGGCGATCCCCATCGCGCCGAGCGCGGCCTTGATCTGCACCACGGCGTTGCGATGCAAGGCCGGCGGGACGGCCTCGTCCGCGCCCCAAAGCAGCGCGCTTGCCTGCATTACGGCGCGCACCGCCGGAGCGTTTGTGCCGTCGAGCGCGAGCCGTCCGACGAACAGGCCGCGCAGCAGTTCGGTCAGCCGCTCGACGACGACTGCGGTGACGCGGCGCCGCACCGTTGCGGGAGCCGCCTCCCGCCCTTGCGCGGCTTCCACCGCCGACTGGAACGCCACGTGATGGGCGATCGAGCACAGCGAGAACAGACGCGGCAGCACCGGAAGCAGCGAAGCCGCGGGCTTTCCCGCAAACAGCCGCGTCAGCGGCGGCCGGTTGCGCGGCTTGATCGCGACGTCGGCGATCGTGGCGCCGGACAACAGCACCGTAATATCGATCTCGCTGCGGAACGAGAGACTCATCCATGCCGCTCCATCAAGACACCCCGCAGGAAGTTACGCCGATCGATCGGGCTTGTCTCGGGCTCGCGGCGGCGAACCGCCTCCTCGCTGTCCGCCGGCAGCATCAATTCGGCAAGCGCGGCTTCGGCCGTCGCTCGCGCGGCATCCATGTCGGCGAATTGGAACATCGGCGAGAACAGCGAGCAGCTCGCGTTCCGGCCGATCCGGGCGATCTCGCTGAGGGTGAATTCGATATCGCCCGCGGGAAAACGCATTCGCACGGTCGCGCCCGAGGTGGCTGGCGTCACCGCGCCCGCCGGCATCGCCACGTTCATGAACCACGGCGTGACCATGATGCCGACGATCGTGCCGTTGAAGGGACGGAAACCGACCGCCTCGATGCCGAGCGCATCGTTGTAGATGGGTAGATCGCGCATCGCGCGCTCGCCGATCTCCCGGTAGCTTGCGGCCAGAAGCTCGCCCCACGCCGCGGCGTCGGCGTCGCCGGCAGGACCTGACGCACTCGCTGGCGCGCTGCCTGTCATGTTTCGATCGCCATGAACTTGGACTTTGGCGCGTCGCAATTCGGGCAGTGCCACTCCTCCGGCAGCGCCGCGAACGGCGTGCCCGGCGCGATCTGCGCTACCTCATCGCCATCCGCCGGATCGTAGACGGTCCAGCAGATGCCGCATTCCAGCCGCGTGACGTCGGCGACGTCCTGGCGCACGCCAATATTCTCGAAGGCGCTCATTTGAAGTAGGCCTCAATGATTTCCTGCAGCCGCTCGGCGGAATCCTCGAAATCCTCGTCCGCTGCCAGCGCAACCGTCGGCACGCCGCCGACTTCGAGCGTATCGAGAATGATAGTGTCCATGGCGTTGAAGAACTGCACCGACCAGACATTGCGGATGCCGGTGGAGAGCGCCCGGCAGGTGCCGTAGCCGCGCGACACGAGCTGAATCGGTCCGTTCCGGATCGTGTCCTGCAGGAAGCTCATGTCGACCGGGCTCATCGGCAGCAGCGTGAAATTGATGATCTGCGAGCGAATGCCGGGCCGCCAGGCCTGTGCCCGCTCGCGGATTTCGGCGAGCACCGGCAGCACGTTCATGGCGCCCTCCGGCACCTGCCCGATCTCGAAATCGGCGGATGTCAGGTCGGCAGCCGCACGCTTGACGATCTCGGGAACCGCGCCGATCTCGAGATATTCGGAAGTGGCGTCGGTCTCGAGCCGCACACGCCAAATTCCCGCCAGCACCGATTCCTGGATCTGCGCCAGCGATCCGTCCGGCAGCGCGACGACGCCGGCGACCTCGCCTTCGCCGAGCACGTCGGCCACCAGCTTGCTCTCGAGATCGTTGAGATTGGCCAGCCGAAACAGTCTTATCGGCGCGTTCGCCTTTTGATCCGCGATGGCATCCGCGATCCTCGAGAGCAGCGCGACTGCGTTCGGGCAGCTCTTTGCAAGCTCCGCACTGTCGAGCGTTGCAAGCTTTGCGAGCGCGCCGGCCGCCGTCAGGCTGCCCTTCGCTGCATTGAGACTCTCGTCGCCGATCGGAAACACGTTGACTGGTTGCTCGGCGCCTTCGGGCGCATCCCAGAAGCCGGCCTTCATAGCCCGACCTCTTGTGCGCGATGCTGGGGAACGATGGTGACGGCGACTGCGGCGCCTTGCCCGCGCGGCCGGTCGATCAGCTTGGTGATGCGGTCGGCATAGACCGACCAGTCCTGGATCTTGGCGATCAACCCCAGCGTCTTGCCGTTGGCGACGAAGATCAGCGTCGGCTGCACCCGCACCTCGAAGCGCTCGCCGAGCACACGCTCAGCGTCGCGTGCGATGATCGCACCGCGCAGCCGATTACCGAACGCTGCGATAAGCTCGGGCAGCACCACGGCGACATCGATTGCCTCCGGAAAGCGGTTGGGATCGCCCGCCGACAGCAGCACCGCGACCGCACCGGCCTCGTCCGCTCCGCCAAGAAAATGATCGACCGTCGCAGCATCGACCTCGGGCAGACCACTCCGCGCCAGATCATGCTTTCCTACCTGGAATTCCATCGAACCTCTCCTGACAAGCTTGTGTTTTTGCCGAACTAGAGGTTCGCAAGCCACGTGCCAGGATCGGTTATCACATGTCCGGATTTATCCCATTGATCCAGATCATGTATTTCTTGGCGCCGATTGTAAGCTAAGCTTCAATGGAAAGATGCTTGCCATATCTGGTGAGAGCTGTCTTTGCAGGTAGAAATCGACCTTCCAGGCCCACAGCGGCCGCCGAGGCCGGCCGGTCACTGATGTCGTCAACGCATCAAACGGGAGAAGCAGCGGCGATCCTAGTCGGACCGCAGGTGCTCGGGTAGTTGCGGCTCGCGGTCGATGAGGTCGGCGAAGAAGCGGTCGCAATCCTCGCCGTCGAGCGCCGCGCTGAGACCTTCGATCGCATTCGCGATCAGGCGTGCCTCGTCCTCGTCCAGCAGCCGGATCGCGGTGTCGATATAGACCAGCACCTTGGCGCCGACCGGAGGATTCGAGAGCAGCAGCACAGAGACGGGGCGCTGCTCGCCGCGATACGCGCACAGCGCCGAGATCCCGTCGGTCTCGACAATTGTCATGGGCAGGCCGAGGCACATGGGCGAATCTCCGGCAGTGTGGCCGATCAGGCCGGCCGCGTCTCGTAATGGAGATGATCGATGTCATTGGCGAGCAGCCGCTCGATATCTGCCAATGGCTCGGCGCGTTGGCTCACCGTGAGGCCCCATTCGGCCAGGATGGCGCAAGCGAGATTGATCGCGGGCGCGATCTGGTCGCGCACCGGCGGCGTCAGCGGCCCGCCCCAGTCTTCGAGATCGAGCGGCTGGCAGCCGATCAGCACCAGATGTTTCGGGCAGCGGCCGAGCAGGTCGGCCGCGCTGATGACTTCCTGGAAGCCGGTCTGGTGCAGGCTCATCTTCTTGGCGCCGGTGAAACGCGGCACCTCGTCGTCACGCACAAGCTTCAACTGGCCGGGCTCGAGGCCATAGTCGATCGCGTCGAACACGATCAGGCGGTCCGCCTCTTCCAGATAGTTGACGAGATAGAGCCCCTGCGTGCCGCCATCGAGAATGGTGACATTGTCGGGTACGGCGTAGCGGCGGTGGAATTCCTCCACCGCCCGGACGCCGAACCCTTCATCGGCCCACAGGATATTGCCGATGCCGAGCACCAGGATGCGATCGTCTTGCGAGAATGTCGGCTTCACTTGGCGTTCCCGTTTCAGTCGCGGAATTGCCGTTCGCCCGAGATCATCGAGGAGATGATGCTCTGGCGCGACATGATGTCTTCGCGGATCGCGGTGTAGATGTGCACCATCACGAACACGACCAGCGCCCACATGCCGAGATGATGCCAGGTGTGCACGTCCTGGCTGTTCGGCCAGATCGCAAACACCCAGCCGAACAGCTTATGCTGCCAGCTATCGATGCCGGTGCCTTCCGAATAGAGCGCAAACCCGGTGATGATCATGAAGGCCACGAACAGCGTGAATCCCGTGAACATCGCAATCTGCGCCAGAGGATTATGGCCGACATACATCTTGGGCTCGCGCTCCAGGAACGCGTACCAGCGGATTTCGTGCAGCACTTCCTCCCAGAACTGCTTGCGGTGAACCGGGATGTAGAAGATCTGCCGAGAGTGGTGGTTGCCGACGAAAGCCCACAGGATGCGCGTGAGGAAGAATACCGCGAGCACCTGCCCCGCGGCGAAATGGGCGAAGCGGATGTAGCCCATCACGAAATTGTCGGACGCCTCGCCCGCGACCGTCGGCAACGGCGTTCCGATCAGATAGCCGGTCACCATAAGCACGATAATCGAGAACGCGTTCACCCAGTGACAGATCCGTACCGGCGCTTCGTAGACATAGACGCTGGGACGACCCACCGCACGTTCTCCGGAAGCATCGGCTGCGATCGCCGCGAGGTCGGGCCCGGCGTCCGAGGCAGCTGCATCCATCATGATCCTCTCCTACCTGACCTTGACCTTGGCGAGCTCCTGGCCGTCCGGGCTCATGACGTGCGTCGAACAGGCCAAGCACGGATCGAAGGAATGGATGGTGCGCAGGATCTCCAGCGGCTGCTCGGGATTGACCATCGGCGTGTTCATCAGCGACGCCTCGAAGGCGCCAATATTTCCCTTGGGGTCGCGCGGCGAGCCGTTCCAAGTCGTCGGCACCACGCACTGGTAGTTGTCGATCTTGGTGTCCTTGATCTTGACCCAGTGCGCGAGCGCGCCGCGCGGCGCCTCGGTGAAGCCGACTCCCTTGGCCTCCTTCGGCCAGCTCTCCGGCTTCCACTTGTCGACATTGGCGGTCGAGCTGTCGCCGGCCTTGATGTTGGCGACGAGCTTGTCCTGGAAGTAGCGCATCTGGCGTCCGGCCCAGACGGATTCGAGCGCACGCGCCGCCGTGCGGCCGAGCGTCGAGAACAACGCCGACATCGGCAGGTTCAGATCCCGAAGGAACTTGTCGACGGGATCCTTGAACTCCGCCTTGTTCTGCGCGTAGCCGACGACCCAGCGCGCCAGCGGGCCGACCTCCATGGCGTGACCGCGCCAGCGCGGCGCCTTGATCCAGGAGTACTTGCCGCCTTCGTCGAGCTGCTCGATCGCCGTCTTGGTGCCCTTCGCGTTGGGTCCCAGCACGTAATTCGGCTCGGTGACGCCGTCCCAGGGATGAAGTCCCTTGGTCTCGTCGGGATATTTGTACCAGGAGTGCACCACGAACTCCTGGATCTCGTCGGGATTGGCGTGGTCGACCGGAAGCACCTCGGACAGGTTGCCGTTGATAATGGCGCCGCGCGGCAGCTTCAGGCTCTTGGCGGAATAGTCGTTGGCATGTTCTGGCACATCACCATACGAGAGCACGCTCTGGCTCGAAAGGCCGCCGCCATAGAGCCAATCCTTGTAGAATGAGCCGATCGCCGCCACATCGGGGAGATAGACCATTTCGTTGAACTCGATCAGACGGTCGATGATCGAGGAGATCAGGTTCAGCCGTTCCATGTTGATGGCGCCGACAGCGCCGGTGCCGTCGACATTGATCGGACAGGGCACGCCGCCGACGAGCCAGTTAGGATGCGGGTTCTTGCCGCCGAAGATGGTGTGAATCTTGACGATCTCCTTCTGGAAATCGAGCGCCTCCAGATAATGCGCCACCGCCATCAGATTGGCCTCGGGCGGTAGCCTGTAGGCTTTGCTTCCCCAATACCCGTTCTTGAACGGACCGAGCTGCCCCGACTCGACGAACTTCTTGAGACGGGTCTGCAGATCCTTGAAATAGCCGGGTGACGACAGCGGCCAGCTCGAGATCGACTGCGCCAGCGTCGAGGTCGCCCGCGGATCGGCCGAGAGCGCGGAGACCACGTCGACCCAATCCAGCGCGTGCAGGTGATAGAAGTGAACGACATGGTCGTGCACCTGCAGCGCGAGCTGCATCAGATTGCGGATCGAGTTGGCATTCTCCGGAATTGTGATCCCAAGTGCATTCTCGACCGCGCGGACCGAAGTCAGCGCGTGCGTGCCGGTGCAGACGCCGCAAATCCGTTCGGTAAACGCCCAGGCGTCGCGCGGATCGCGGTTCTTGAGGATCACCTCGATGCCGCGCCACATCGTGCCGGTCGATACGGCGTTACGGATGATGTTGTCGGAATCGACGTTGACCTCGACCCGCATGTGACCTTCGATGCGGGTGACCGGATCGACGACGATGCGCTTGCCGGAATTGTCGAGCTTGAACCCATTGGGTGTCTGGATGCCCATCGCTATCTCCCTGAACTCGATTAGTGATCTTGGTTCGCATCGTCGCGCTTGTTGGCGAGGCGCTTCGCCGCCGTCACCGCGGCATGCGCCGCGACCGCCGCGCCGACGGCGCCGGCTGCCGCCATGCCGATCTGATCGGCATTCTTCTCGATGCCGAACTGCTTGATGTTGGTGAGGCGGTCGTAAAATGAGCCCTTGTCCCAGAAGCCGTCCTCTGAGCATCCGATGCAGCCATGACCCGACTGGATCGGGAAGGAGACGCCGTCGTTCCAGCGCACGGTCGAGCAGGCGTTGTAGGTGGTCGGCCCCTTGCAGCCCATCTTGTAGAGGCAATAGCCCTTGCGCGCGGCCTCGTCGTCCCACTCCTCGACGAACTGCCCCGCGTCGAAATGCGGGCGCCGGTAGCACTTGTCATGAATGCGCTGCGAGTAGAACATCTTCGGTCGGCCCTGGCGATCGAGCTCGGGCAGCTTGCCGAAGGTGGTGATGAAGGTGACGACGCCGGTCATCACCTCGGCGATCGGGGGGCATCCCGGCACCTTGATGATGGGCTTGTTGGTGATCACCTTGTCGATCGGAGTTGCCTGTGTCGGATTGGGCTTTGCCGCCTGCACGCAGCCCCAGGAGGCGCAGGCGCCCCAGGCGATGATTGCCATCGCGTCCTCGGCCATCATCTTCAGCTTCTCGACGAACGGCTTGCCGCCATCGATGCAGAACATTCCGCCTTCGTTCAGCGGCGGATTGCCTTCCACCGCGAGGATATACTGGCCTTTGTGCTTGGCGCGGGTCTCCTCGAGGATGGCTTCGGCCTGGTGACCCGCAGCCGCCATGATGGTGTCGTCGTAGTCGAGCGAGATCATCGACAGCACCGCATCCTTGACCAGCGGGTGCGCGGAGCGGATGAAGCTCTCCGAACAGCAGGTGCATTCGAGGCCGTGCATCCAGATCACGGGCACGCGCGGCTTAGTCTCGAGCGCGTTCGCGATGCGGCTCGCCGCCAGCGGTCCGAGGCCGAGGCTCGTCGCCGTCAGGCTGCAGAATTTATGAAAGCACCGACGCGTGATGCCTTGCCGCCTGATCACGCTGTAAAACGTTTCCGTCGCCGCGCCCATGAGTGCTCCCGTCTTCGGCTTTGACTTTTCGATGACGCAAAGGGTAGCAAGAAGCAGGCCAACAGCCTGGAGAGATTTCAAAAGTGGAGAGATTCCATAACGTTGCGAATTTGAACCACTTTCATGAACGGTACGCGAGGACGCTGCCAACACGAGGAGAGGAAACAATTCGATTTGCAGAAGTTTCCGGGCAATGCGCGGTGCACACCATGCAGGGATCGAACGAGCGCACGATGCTGGATCGCAACCGCACGCGGGCCGGCGTCGCCGACATCAGTGCCGACCAGCGCCCGTTCCAGCGGGCCGCCGACGTCGAAGGAATCGCGCGGCGAGAAATTCCAGATGGTCGGCGCGATGATCTGGTAGCGCTCTATCTTGCCGTCGCGCACTGCCATCCAGTGCCCGAGACTACCGCGGGCGGCCTCGACCAACCCGACATAGCTTCCGTCGGGGAGCTCGCGCGATTTGTCGCAGAACGGCTCCGACAGCCGCAGCGCGCGCGTCCGCTGCTCCATGGCAAGCGCGAGCGCGCGGTCTCGATCAGCCGACGACGTGATCGGGGAAATCTATCTGAGCACTGGAGCGCTCATTCAGGAGCGGCGGACCGACATTGTCTATGGCTGGAACGACACCACTCAAGGCATGCGTCTCGTCTTCGAGTTCAAGCGCATGGGACGGCAAAAGAATTATCTGCTCGAACAAGGCCTCGGTCGTTTCGTCACAGGCATCTACAGCCGCCGACAAGCGGTCGCCGCCATGGCGGGCGTCCTTCTTGATCCGGATGTGGTCCCGCCGATCAGGGAAGCACTGGAGGACGCCGCCCTCGCAACCGCATTGCGCCTTAAGCCTACCTCCGGCGGCGACCCGATAGCGAGGCCGTCCAATATGTTCACGGCGCAGATTTCGACACTGAGCACGAACGAGATCCGTCGCTGGCTCCCACGCACGGCACCATTCGAGTTTCACACTTTTTTCTCGCCTTCGGTATCCGAGAAGCACCCTAAAACTGAAGACAACCTGACGAGGTCTCATAGAGCCCCGCCTAGGCGGGCTCAAAAACGACAACGGAACGTCTCGGCGTTGCTGAAGACACTCGATGCCTCTGGCATGTCCGATGCCAATAAGCACCTGTAAGAAAGAAACGATGATGAATCATCTCCAGCAGCTCCAATACTTGGATGATGACCTTCGATGAGTGCCGACGCTTGACAGCGCTCCCTCCACCATCTGCTGCAGGCGGGGCCAAGGCTGCACTCGATGGCTACGAGTACCAACTCGCCGTCTCGGTGTTGGCGGCTCTGCGGTTGATGTTGATCACCAAATCGGCGACGAGGATCACGCTCGAACCCGCCAACGAGGAAGATCTGGAGTCGGAGCTCGAACCAACGACGCCTGGCCGTGTCCAACCTAGCGCGAACGTCGCAGACAGCTACAAACTCGTCGTGCAGGTGAAGCTGCGCAACAGCGGTCCCTGGTCAATCACCGACTTCGACGCGTTGCTCAAACACGGTACCACCCGTCGGCCGGCCAAACACCACCTCGACGATCCCGGCACGCGCTATCTGCTGATTACCAATGCCGACGCCACCGGCGTGGCCCGCGACCTGCTGGTCCGCGGCTTGGAGGAATGGCCGGAAGAGCGGATTTTCCCGGCCAGCCTGTCAGGGACACTACCCCATGGACCGGAGGGGCGGATCGGCATCTGGGGCGTTCTCACCGAGCGTCTCTTGGACTTGGAGATTAACGACATCCTCGGCTCCCTACTGCGGGTGCCCCAGAGCCGACGAACCGAATGCTGCGCGCGATTGCGCGACGAGCTCTGCTGCGAATGCGCGGAACGAGCCCGGGCGTATGGACGCGCGAGGACTTGCTGAGCCCGATCCGTGGCTGTGGCGGCTATACGATGATCTCTAAGGATCTGCTCGGCTGCGCGACGTCGCGGAACAAAGGCACATGCGACAACCGCCTGAATATCAGGCGAGACGCTCTCGCAGCCTCGGTGCTCAGTGGCCTCCGGACGCACTTGATGGAGCCCGATCTATTCAAGGAATTCTGCGACGAGTTCACCCGCGAGGTTAATCGGTTGCGGATTGAGCGTGGAGCGGGCCTCGCTGCCATGCGAGACGAGCTCCCGCGCATCGAACGCGAACTGGGAAAGCTGCTGACTGCTATTAAGGCTGGCGGTCCGATCGAAGCCATCGTCGAGGACATGAAGCGGCTCGAGGCCCGAAAGGCGGTACTGAAGGACCAGCTTGCGAATGCGGAAGAGCCGCCACCCCTCCTACATCCGAACATGGCGGAGATCTACCGTCAGCGGATCGCGGCGTTCTATGAGAGCCTGCAGAACGAGGATGGGAAGACCGAGGATGGGAAGACCGAGGCGGCGGAAATCTTCCGCACGTTGGTCGATCAGGTGACACTTGTGCCCGACAAGGCTGAACTGGCGATCGTCCTGCGGGGCGACCTGGCCTCGATCCTGCGGTTCGCCGCAAACAAGAAAAACCCCGACGTCCTTTCGGAGGCCGGGGTTTTGGTTGCCTTGCTTTCGCAAGAATCGTTGGTTGCGGGGACACGCAACACCCGATTCCGGCGAAATGGAACGGGTGTTTTCGAAATCGGGGTCTCGCAAGAAATGATGGTCGTGGGGGCTCGTATTACCCGGTTTTTGCGATTGGTGGAAACAGTCATTCCGCGATTGGCTGCCTAGACCATTGCCTTCCCAAAGGTGGAAGTCACACGTTCGCATCGTGTTTGGTGCGCCACATCGTTACAAAACTGGGCACTCCAAAAACTGTCAATCGGCGTTCAAATTTGGCTCGGACACGCTTGGCAAACACGTTGTGCGAGCGCATTCCCTCCTTGAGCTCTTCCGGCGCCCACTGTTCGCCGTGCTGCCAGTCCGGAGGAACATAAAGAGACAAAACTTCCAAAAGTTCGAAATCTCCGCTCCGCCATACTTGGCATCTCGTCGTGCGCCCCAGAAGAAGCGTCTCCCTCCGAGGTGCCCCCCGCAGTTTTCCTCATTCACGCGAGGTACCCAATGGCGCGGCACGTCGGTCGAAATAGCCTCCAGGGAACGCAGTCATCGGAGGGATTGGCGTATATGGATGCCAGAGCGCGAGCCCAACCAGCCGCGCGTCCAGCCGCACAATCAATTTGCGAGCGATCATGTCAGCTATCGCAGCCTCAATCTCGGCCTGCATTACATTCGTCCCGCTCAGCTGTTCGCGCAGGCGGGTTTCAGGCGAGCCTTCGTCCGCAGCCAGAAGAATTTCCCGCTCGAGGCCCCTGACCCGGTGTTCGCGCTCGACCGCAATGGCTCGCGTGTCCTCGACTATGATCTCGTCGCCGCTGTCCCGCATCGACAGCATAGACAACTTCGGCTCGTACCAGGCTTTCAGCCAGGCATCGATACCCTTGGTGACAGCGCTTAGCCCCGGGCGGCGATTAGCGTCGCGCGCCGCGAAATGACCGCCGACATCGTCGTCTTCACTGTCTTCGAAGTAGTAGACCTGATCCGCCAGATCGCGCTCCGACAACGGATAGACGTAGCGATAGGAGACGGCCGGGCGCAGCTTCAATCCATGTTTCTCGGCTGCGTAGTGATAGGGGCTGTAGCGCTGGTACCGCAAACGCACCGCAGGTCCCGGCTGTAGATGATGCAGCAGCGGTAGCAAAGGAGCCATTTCCGCATACCATGCGTCGCTCTCGCCGGGGAATCCCCACAGCAAACTCCAACTGACCCGCACACCGTGCTGACGGCACCACTTCAAGAGCTGGACATTATGCGCTGAGCTCGTTCCTTTGCGCATCAGCTTCAAAACACGGGAATCCAGGCTCTCAATACCCGGTTGGATCCAGCGGACGCCGGCAGCAGCCAGCTTCTCCACTTCGTGGCGTTTCAGGTTGGCTTTGACCTCAAAGAAGATCGCAAGCTTCTCGGGTAGCGCGGTGAGGCGAGGCAGCGCCTTTTTAAGGTAGTCAGTGGCCAGAATATTGTCCACCGCTTCGATGCGCGACGAACCGTAGCGCGCCGACATCTCAATCATCTCCTCTGCGGCCTGTCTCGCAGGTTTCTGGCGATAGGTCATCGATCCGCCGTTCAGCCCACAAAACGTGCAGTGACTCCGCTCGCCCCACCAGCAGCCTCGAGAGAACTCCATCGGCAGCCCGGCATGGATGCGGTCGGCGTAGAGCGACGCGTTGAGCTCGGCAAAATAGTCCGAGAAATCCGGCAGCGGCAGGTCACACATGTTCTCGATCACTGCGCGGGGCACTAAGTCGCGCGTCGACGCCGTGGGATAACCGGCCTCGCGATGCGCCGGACCGAAAACGCCAAATGGCAGGTCAGGAGGCGGAATGTCTCTGCCGCGATTAAGGATGTCCCAACACAGCGGGCCGATCAGTAAGTCGGCCTCGCCCGACACGACATAGTCGACCCATGGGAAACGCATGTGAGTGCTCCGCCCCATTACCGACTCGCAGTTTGCGCCCCCCATGAGAGTGACAAGATCCGGTGAGCGCTCGCTCAGTCGGCGCAGCAACGCGAGCGAGGGAACATGCTGGGTGAAGGTCGAGCTGCACCCGACTATGGCCGGCCGCTGCTCCAATATCTTGTCAGCCGTCCAATCAATAAACCCGCCGATGAGCGAGCGCAGCCTGAGGAAATTCGCGCGACGCTCGGCCAAAGAGTTGCCCGCGTGTATCGGGTTGCGTTCGAAATAAAGGTCCAGGAAGGCGCCTTCTTCAGGCTCGAAGTCGGGAAAAGCAACGCCGGCGAACAGCCAATCAACCAGCGCCTCCTCTGGCGGGCAACTCTCAAGAGGCCCATAGTCGGCAATGCCTATGTATTCCAAAAACCAGATGTTGGGATATGCTATCGTGGCTTGCAGCCCAGCCTGGGTCAGCGCTGACTTCAGCAGACCAAGCGCCAACGACGGTCTTTCGACTGCCGACATAGGCATGTTGACTAAGACGATTGGCACATCGATACTCATGTGATGCCACATTATTTGTGGTGATGTAGGCTAGGCGCGTTCGCCCGGCCACAGCCTCATGCGCTGGACGGCAATGCGAACTTCTGCGCGACTCCGTGATTGGAGCCGTGAACATGAAGTCAACTAATTCAGCGAATGCCATAGGCGGCGCGCTTCGAGCCACGTTTCCGTGTCACGTTCGTTGCCTGGAGACTGGAAAGCATGAACGCGCTAGTCCAGCGGAGGGTGCTAGAGCCGAGCGGTGAATGGGCCGACACACCGCTTCGCTCCCGACATTAAGCGGCGCCACGCCAAGGATCAGGTCGGGTCGAGCCGCTCTTGACGAAGAGCGTGCAGCGTTCCAGTCGTACTCACCGATGTACAAAAAAAGAGGACTTCGCTCGAACCCGCGAGCGCGGAAGTCCTTCGGTCGCGTCCAGCGCGGAGCTACCAAAGCCCATCCGGCGGAGCTCAGGCAGGTGGTAGACCGAATGAGTTCGAGCTGCCTAGGAGAGCTCGGCACGCCAAGAACAGGTTCTGCGGTCGCGTCGGTTCTGCGCGCCATGAAGCCGCGGACGGTGGATGCGAAACGGCTTGCCACCCCAGTCCACACTGCGAGATGGTAAGATGCCGCAGCTCCTCCATACTGACGTAGTACCTCAGTGCGAATGGGCATGATCTACGTCCGTGCGGGAGCCCGCGTATTTGGCAGCTTCGATGCGGCTCGTCGTCCGATTGCTGGTCTGCCAGGCAAAGCGGTCGTCGAGGTCGTCTTCGATTAACCCGGCCGCGTATAGCTGATCGAGCAAGTCAGCGACTGCAAGTACGCTCGTTCCGTCAGTTGTGACCCGCATAACCAGCTCCGACGCTGTGCAGTTGCCGAACGCGATGAGATCGCCAACAGAAATCGGAGCGACGTCGTCGGGCACCCGGTGTTCCATGTTGCGGGCGCGGAGCTGGAAGTACCCGTTCCCTGCTTTGTATTGCAGGTCTCTGCGGAAGCGGATCGGCAGGTGGGGGGCTGGGCTCTCGAGCATATACTGGTCGATCATGCTCTGCAGCCCCTCCCGGAACTCGTCAGGCGTCCTGAAGAAACGTTCACCCAAGATGCGGTAACCGAGAGGCCAGCGTTCGCTCGCCGGTACCGGCGTCACCAGTTGCAAACGTCCCTGCTGCATATTTACGAGGAAGCCGGAAACACACGCGATCGTGGTATGATCGCGTTCCAGCAACGCGATTGCATCATCTTTGATGGCGGACCTGAGCTTCCCCTTCCGCTCGCGCGCGCGTCCGGCGAAAGCCTTTGCGGTCGGCGCCTCCCTGCCCTGCGGGATGAGTTCGACCCCTAGCAGCTCCTCTGGCGAAAACGTCATATGAATCTGATTGAGATGGACTTTGCTCAGCACGGAGAAACGATTCGGCGTGGTGCCATACAGGTTGAACAGTCTGAGCACGCGCCTGGTGAGTGCCTGATCCTTAAGCGATGCAGCGGTCGTTGTCTGCGGCAATGCGCCCGTGATCCGATAGTAGTCGAACAGAAAGCGATCGTAGTGTGGGTTGTCCATAGGATCTGTAGCCCAGTAGCAGAAGCCAGTACGGGCTGCCGAACCAAACACCTCGCTGGCGACGCCAACTACGCCACGCCAACGCTCTGCCTGCTCTTTGCTGTAGTCGTAATAGCCCTTGAACCGGCCGGCAGAGAGGCCACAGAACCAGCAACCAACGGTGCAGCCTTCGCTCAACTCGAAGGCGATGATCGGGTACGTGACCGATAGCGATGATGCGCCCAATTCGTCGTTGCAGCGCCGGATTTGACGCTCGCGCCAGGCATGGAAACGACGGTTAATCGTCGACATTTCGCCTTCGTCGCGCAGGAGGTCGCGATGGCGCAACATCTCGCGCAGATGCTCGTCCCACATCGTAGCCAGCGGCCACTGGGCAGACTCCGGCTTGAATCGGTATTTTTGGTAGTCTCCGTGCCAGAGCGGCAACATTTCCATTGGGTCAACTTCGATGCCGTAGCGCTCTGTTACCGTATGAGGGGCGTCGACGTTCTCCGAAAGCGCCTTGCGGAACTCCACGTCACCGGCTAACCGCTCCGTGAAGCGCTTAACGTGCGACAGGGTGCGCAGTTGCTCGGGGGTGCGACGGTCAAAACTCTGTCGGTAGTGTTCGGTGGCAGCGCGCGTCATCACGTTACGGATAAACCTTGAAGCAGCATCTTATAAGCCTAATGGCGATGATCTCACCCCGGACGAGGCCTGCTTTCGTGTTCTCGTCGCACTTCTCGTCTCCTTGAGCACGAGCCAATGCGGTCAGAGCGAAAGGCGTGTCAGGCCGCGACCGCAACAACAACAACCAGAACAACAGCGACGGGCTCGACTGCCGAGGCGAAGTGAGAGTGCGCTTCCGCGACCTGTACGCCGCTCGTGGGCACCTCCGCAGCGGACCTGGCCAACCCGGCGGCTTGCACAACGCCGCTCGAGATCGCAACACTCGAATCAGGGTTGGCGCCGGCAGTCGCATCGAGCTGTTTACTGATCAACTCCTGTCGACTTCGACACCGGATGTAACTCTTCGCTTCATCAAGACTAAAATTGTAGCCGTGACTTTTTCCGACCGCTACAATTGATGCAAGACCTATAGCACTCGGTTTTGCGTTTTCGAGCAGATTGCCCTTTTTCCCTAGATCGTTGACAAATCGCTCTATCTCAGTTCGCGACACAGTCAGTCTCCACGTCTTCGCTTAATGTTGCCAAACTATGCACGATGCCTTCGCAGGCGATCGACGCCGACAGCGCGAACAAAGCAAGCAACGCGCCAGAGTGAAAATTGCTGATTTTTCGCTTTGTCTCGCGTCGTCAACACGACAGCATTGGTTTGGAACCGACAACCGGCCCACGATTCGGGACAAGATTTCGTTGTCGGTATCTAAAGTCGTCCGGTCTTTAATCGCTGGCGACAGCAAACCGAGCGGCCGAGTGCAGGGCGATGGCGTCGGACACGCATGCAGGATGCGGCATCAACCCGGGCTATGGCTTTACGCGCCAGCGCAGAGGACATTCGGGTGGCACCTCTCGTTACTGATCGCTCGACCAAAGCGAATCAAAACAGAATCCAGCAATCTCTTGAGATTGCTGGGCTCTTCGATCGATTTAGTGGCGGATTCGAAACGAACGCCAGATCGAAGACCCTCGTTTGTGGTTCCCGCTTCCGCGAGCCAAGTGATAATCGGTTCCGAGGAGGCGGACGAGGTTCTCACCACGGTTTGTTCACATCATTCACTTGAAGCCGACCCAATTCAGCGCAACGGCCTTGGTCTGAGTCAGGCGTGGATGGACTGATCATTGGCGCGCTCTGACCGCGGGACTTGTCGATGCTAATGGTGACTAGCACCCTGCCCAACAGGTGGCGCGTTACCGCGTCGGCCGCCGCCGGCTTGGCATGATAGAACCCTACGGTCGGGCTGCGCGCCACCTGCCCTCTTAAACAACCTCAGACGGCGAGCTGATCGTCTCCGAGCTCTCGTCGCGGTTCAGGCGCTCGTGCACTGCCCTGCTGGGCTTGAAGACCCGAAAGCTCTTTTGCTCGATTTGCACGTACTGCAGGTCTTCCATCTTTTGCGAATTGCCGTTGCGGTCAAGCGCCGGAATTCGTTCATTATTGATGGGATTCCACATCGAGAGGTTCATGTTCTTGATTTCCACGGTTGGGACATCCGAAATCAGGCAATTGTTCGGATCGCCGGTAACCCGCCCAGTGTCGTGTCATGCATCATCCAGGCATGACCGCTCTTATCCGCGCGAAGATCGAGTTCGACAACCGTGGAAACCGTGCTGGAGCGCGTTGTCGGCCGCTGAAATGGTGTTTTCGAGAATGCCCTTGGAATTAACGAATAGACCGCGGTGCGGCAGTATCTGCTTCCGATGCGGATCGATGTACGGGTCTTGGCTTCGGGGCCGGTCAGGAAGAGATCGTTCCCGTAACCGGGGGTGTCGATTTCGGACTTTGCGTCGCCAGGAGCGGGCCTATCAAGACCGAAGCTGGAGCGGCCTTGTTGCTGGCCGCCAGCCAGTCGGTGATCGTCTTGTTGACGGTGCCATCGACGGGATCGTTCGGATCATTGGAGCCAAATGTCTGGATTGTCTCGCCACATGCGGGAACCGGTAGAGAGATGGCTTTAGCGCCCGGCTGCACCCGGCCGATTTGGGTTTGCAAAGCCAGCCTCCGCTCATCTCCCGCGTTCGCATCGGTGACACTGCCAGCCGCAGTTGAGGCGACAACTATGGTCCCAATCAACCCTAGCCGGGCCAGTTGCTTGCGCCAGCGGCACATACTGAAAGCGAAACGTTGCGAACGGCGCCGCCACGCAGATCTGTCACGTTGGCGGCGGTGCCCGAAGAGTTGAGCAGAACCGTCCGTTGCCTTAAACCTATGCGCTCTCCGTCGGTCTCAAATGTTACTTGTGGTTGCTGTTGCGGTGTGGAGTCTACCGGCTTTCTTGAAGAGGACGACGGATCACCGTCCGCGTTGGCGCCTCTCCAAGAGAGAAATGAGCCCCGTAAATCTGCAGCATATTCGGATCAGCCGCGCAAGAGCTGTCGCGCCCGTCTATGGCGCATCCAATTTTGGGAGGGAACGCCTGTGCTTCGCTGGACAATGCGGTGGAGCGTAAGAGTAAGGCGGCCGATTGAATGCCGGTGGTCCTTCGAGAACGAGTTTGTTGCGTGTAAATGGGAGATCATTGCCCTGAGTCAAGAGGGTGAAGATAGCGCGCGTCCGCGCGGGCAAGTTCGTCATACCTCAAAAGCTCGAAGACCTCGTCGAGCGTCGCAATATTGGGCTCGATACCGGCAACGCCTTCTTCGGCAATGATACGACGGCAGATCTGCTGCATTGCCGCTATTGCAGCTCGCACTGAGTGGTTGGCCCAGATCACTGTTGAGATGCGGGCATTACGATACGCAGAGACTGGTGTTCGATAGTATGTCGTTGGCACGATCACGACGGGCAATCGGTTTGGCCAGGTGCGCGTGAAGGAAAGAACCTCGTCCGCGGTGCTCCTTCGCGAGTGAATGAGGATCGCATCCGCACCCGCGTCCGCGTAAGCATGAGCGCGTAAAATGGCTTCGTCCATTCCATGCCCCGCGATCAACGCCTCGATCCGGGCCACGAGGACCAGGTCTTCCGCGACTGTATCCTTGACTGCCCGCAGGCGGCCGGAGAATTCGTGGATATCGGCGAGGGGATGACGATCGCCAATGAGCGAGTTCATCTTCGGAAAGCAGCTGTCCTCCAACGCAACGCCCGCAGCGCCTCGTTGACGGAGCTTGCGGGCAAGGAGGCGTGCATTGTTGAAATTCCCGAAGCCGCCATCGCCGTCAACCAGAACAGGCAGCTTGCTCGAGTCCACGATCCGCTCAACTGCATCGACAAGTTGGCACCATGACGCTTCGTTGGCATCACGATACCCAAGAGAGGAGGCAATTGAAAGACCGGACGCCCAGAGACCTTTGAACCCTGCGCGCGCGGCGATCGCAGCGGAGAGGCCGTCATGCGCTTCCATGAGGAAGGAGAGTTCAAGATTGGAACACACCTGTGCGCGCAGCATTTCTGCGGACGAGGATGCGGTGCATCGATCAGGATCGTTGGCGAGTACAGATTGCGGTTGATGTTTCATGCCGAAGACCCCAGGAGCGACGGTTGAGGAGCCCGACTGAGCAGCGCAACCTTCATTCGGCAATCACTCGGCTTTTCTGTCATCTAGATCAATTAGTAGACTTGATAGTTGACGGGGCGTTCCTCGTCCGTCCGGTCGAGGGCGATGGCTCTCTCTGTGGATCGACGCCACCTACGTGAAGGTGCGACGGCAGGGGCCCATTGTCTCGGTCGCGGGGATCGTCGCGATCATCGTACAGGATGGCCGGCGCGAAGTCCCCGGCGTGGATGTCGGCCCATCCGCGGATGGCGTTCCTGCGCAGGCTCGCCAGGCGGGGTCTGCGCGGCCTCAAGCTAGTGAATCTCGGACGCCCACGAGGGCATCAAGGCCGCCGCCGCCAAGGTACTGAACGCCACGAGACAGCGCTGCCGGGTGGAGGTCGTCGAAAGAGTTCGCGCGGACTGATCCCGTTTTCCTTGTGATTCGCGGTCGGAAGGGCGCCGCATGCTGGGAAGGAACAGGATCAGCTAGAGCTGTTCGTCACGGGCTCGCTTGGCCAGCCAATCCCGACGATCACGTGCTGGTTCGTCTCGACCGCGTACTCGATTCTACACTACGAAGTCTCACTGTTGTTGCCTGTGCGATGGCCGGGCGATTATCCGGAAGTCGCCGTACGGTTGATGCTCTCTGGGCTGTCACTGGGCATCGTCGACGATCGGAGGCTCAAGTCAATGTCGCCATCCGATGGTTCGTCGGCTAAGGACCGCATGACGCTCGTCCCGACCACTCCAGCTTGATACGCATCCGCGAGCGGTGGGGTGCAGAGCGCCATCGCATGATCTTCAAGCGGACGGTCGGGGCCCGTCTCAAGGCGAAGATCGCCACCGCTGAGGTCGTTCACATCGATGCATCGCTCATCCGCGCCGTTGTGACCTCAATAGGCCTCGTCGGCGGCGCGGGCGGCACTCTCAGGATCGGACGGCGCATGTTTCAACCGCCTCGTGCATCGACATGCTTGCAAATGATAGAAGCCATCGCCAAGGGCAAGTTTAGACCTACTCGACTCCGAGCACCGTAGAGCCGCAACTCTCGTCTCAATTCTAACGACTTACGTTTGCGCTCGGGTCAACTACCAACGTTAGTATCTGATCTACTGATGGGAGCAAACTATTTGTCGGATGAGCATCGGGCTACGCAAACATCAACTGCAAGGAGTTCAGCATGCATACTCACTCAAAATCTGTTCTGGCCGACGGCCGCGATCGATGCGTTGGCTCCTCGGTTCCAAAATACTGTGTGCTCAGGTCTGCTCCAACCGCGCCCCTTCTTCCTCCTGTAAGTGCAAAAAGGCACCCTGGCGCGATGAAGGGGTCGCCGGTCTCAATGAACGGTTAAACCCCATTTGGCTACGACGCGGTTGTTGAACGGAAGAGTGATATCCACCGAGGCACATCGCGTACCGGCGGCGAAGCGGTTGCGATCAACTTAACAAACTCGGCAATCGATGCAGGAGGAGCGCACATGTTGGCGCAACGGATGTCTTTGCTGTCAGGTTCAGGCACTGCCGCCGCCCGTGAGGCGGCTAAGATCGCTGCCGCGACCGGCCGTCAGATTATCGATCTGGCCGCCGGCGAAGTCATCATCAAGCCACCATCATCCGTGCGCGAAGGAGCGATTGCCGCCATCAATGCCGGGGCGAACCGGTATACCGATTCCATCGGCTTGACGCCGCTTCGCGGCGCCGTCGCCGCAAAGCTGTCTGCGGAAACAGGCATTGACTGGAATACGGATAACATCGCTATCACTGCGGGTGCAAAGCAGGGCCTGCTCGACGCTGCCTTGGCGGTGTTCAATCCTGGAGATGAGGTCATCATCATTCGCCCCTGCTGGCCGACATTCCCGTCCCAGGTTCTTCTCGCTGGCGCAAAGCCCGTGTTCGTTGATGTTCGCGCCCCGACATATACTCCTGATATTGTCGCAATTCGGGCCGCTGTCACCCCGCGCACGAAAGCCGTTATCATTAACTCGCCGAACAATCCGACCGGCGCAGTCTATGATCGAACGACTCTACAAGCTATCGGCGATCTCGCGATCAACTATCAGCTCTGGATCGTTTCCGACGAAAGCTACTCCAGCTTCGTATTCACCGGTTCGCGCCATGAGTCGATCGTCATGGCGCATCCCGGCGTCCGTTCAAGGACAATCCTGGTCAACGCCTTCTCAAAAGAGCTGGCGATCACCGGTTGGCGCCTGGGTTACCTCGCAGCTCCTCCAGAGATCGTTTCCGCGGCCAAGAAGCTGCAGAGCCATACGACCTCGAATGCCAATGTAATCGCACAGCACGCCATCCTGCATCACCTTCAAGTCGGCGACGGCAGTTTTGAACGAAAGATGCATGAGCGTCTGTCCGACGCTCGCAACAATGGTCTTCGCATCCTCTCTGGTCTGCAGGACGTAAGCTCGCCGGGCGCCGACGGCTCGCTCTTCTTCTATCTCGATCTCAGTAGGCTTGTCTCAGCTTTGCCGGCCAGCGGTCACCTTCGATCCACCGACGACATTGCACGATTGCTCCTGGAGGAAGCCGATGTGGGATCCGTTGCCGGCGGTACCTTTGGCGACGTGAATGGCCTGCGTCTCTGTTTCGGTGCTCCACCAGACCTGCTGGAGACGGGACTGAAACGCGTCGTCGAGACCCTGAACAGCCTGAAGACCAGGCAACCAGCCTGAAGCTTGCCAGAAGGACGTTTCAAAATGCTCAATGGTACACGGGCGGTGATCCTTGCCGCAGGAATGGGCTCGAGGCTGCGCCCCTACACGGAATTTGTTCCGAAACCTTTGGTGGAGGTGAACCGAACCCCGATGCTGCACAACGCGCTGCATCAGTTGTCTGAGCTCGGGGCTCGCGAAGCAACCATCGTCGTGGGTTATCGCGCGCAAGCCATCGAACAGTCCTGTGGCCATCGATTCGAGGATGTCGACATCGAATATATCCACAATCCCATCTTCGATCGGACCGGCAGCGCCTATTCCCTATGGCTAGCGCGAAATACAATGCTTGCCGGCGACACCGTCTTTCTCGAAGGCGATGTGTTCTTTGAGCGCGAAGTCCTCGAAAGAACTCTTCGAACGGTCTCATCTACCAAGCAGAGCGTGGCGGCTGTGGCGGCGTTCAACGCAGCAATGAGTGGTTCCGCCGTCGAGCTGGCTGACGATGGTTCTGTCGTCACGTTCGTCATGAACCAGACGCCCGTCGAGGCCCGGGCCAGGGGTCTCTTCAAGACCATCAACCTGACGCGCTTTTCCGCAGACGCCTCGCGCGAACAGCTGGTGCCAGCACTGCACCAGGCTGTGGAAAGCGGGCATCGTACGGCCTATGTCGAGCAGATCCTCGCTCGGCTTGTCGAGAAGCGAGAGCTGCAGCTTTCAACGGCGGATTGCAGCGATACCCGCTGGTTCGAAATCGATAGCGAAGATGATCTGCGCCTAGCGGAGAAGATTTTCGCGCCGTCGATGGGCCGCGCACTTTCCGCGGCGAGTTCCATCCCGCTGACGGGAGCAAGGCGATGATCGGGTATCTGCGTGACTACGCAAATGCCATCACCGCCCTCGCCTATCTGTTTGCCGTCATTGGGCTGTTCCTGGCCTTAAACGGCAAGATAGAGCTCGGCGTTGCGGCAATGCTCTGGACCTGGTTTTTGGATCATTGGGACGGGCATGTTGCCCGCAAGACGAGCCATCTTCGCGGTCGAGGTGTGCCGGAGTTCGGAAAGAGCTTTGATGGATTTGCCGACTTCTTTCATGGAGTCGCGTTCCCGGCCGCGATCATTATCCTTCTTGGTCAAGGCTCGATGCTGTCGCTCGTCGCGAGCGTGCTTCTCGTTTTAGCGGGTGCCATCAGGCTCAGCTATTTCGAGAACGTGGGTCTTACTGCCGACGCTCGGTTCACGGGCATCCCTGTTTCGTACGATACGCCACTTCTTGCGATGCTCCTCCTTTCACGGTCGCACTTTCCTGACGACCTTTTTCCGACCGTCGTGGCGATCGCTTTCATCATTCTTGCAATGCTTCATGTCACAACTGAGATTCGGGTTCCGGCTATTCGGGGGATCGCAGTCCCCATCGCCACCGCCTTCGCGATCGCGGGCTCTATCAGTTTAGTGATGATCTCCCGATCTGGCCTTCAGCACTAGGATCAGCGGCCAATTCATAAGGTTATGACTAGCGAGAGCGAAATGAACGATCTGACCAAGCATGGACAAGCGCAGCCCTTATCACCCAAAGTGATGCCGATCAATTTTGGTCGGAATTTTCCACCTCCCAGCCCCGTGGTTCAACGCGCTTTGACGGACACCTTCGCCGACCTTGGACGTGCAAATATCGCGGATGCCATTCGCTTTCCGCGCTTCATAGGAACTGTGGGCGACCGAGACGCGGGAGCAACGTGGCTTAGTCGGCGGCTTGGCCAGAAGCCGAGCCTAGAGCGTGTCGTCCTCGCAAACGGCTCGCAGAGCATCCTGGCGATGTTAATGGCTCGGTTCGTCAAACCCGGCGGTGTCCTTCTAACGGAAGAGCTGACCTATCCAGCAATCAAGCCACTTTCGGCTCTATTCGGCATCGAGCTCCGCGCTGTGTCAATGGATGTTGAAGGGATAGATCCGGCGAGCCTTGAGAAGGCCTGCGTTGAGCTGGGCGACAATGCTCGGGCCCTCTATTGCATGCCCACACTGCATAACCCAACATCTGCAACGATGTCTGAGGCAAGACGCTCAGACATTGCGACGGTGGCTCGTCGACACGATCTTTGGCTCTTTGAAGATGATATATATGGCGTGCTGCCGGAAGAGGCGCCTCCCCCACTTTCTCTCTATGCGCCCGAGCGCAGCTGGTACATTTTGGGACTTAGCAAATCCCTCGCCGCGCAGCTTCGGGTGGCGTATGTCGTAGGTCCTAATTCGGACATCTCGCAAAATGTCTTTTGGCCTGGAGTGCGGACCACGAATTGGATGGTGGCCCCGCTTGTGGCGGAGGTCGCATCGTATTGGCTCGTAAATGGGATCGGCTCAGAAATACTGCGATCGGTGCGGGCGGAGACCCTGAGGCGCCGGGCCCTGGCTGCGTCGACCCTTCCGCGGATGCAGCTATCTCCAAGCGCATTCAACTATCATCTTTGGATCGACTTGCCTGAGGCATGGCAACTTGACGCCTTTGTCAAGGCGGCCCTCGATGCTGGAGTGATTGTTGGCCCCGGTGATTCATTCGCCGTTAACAATCAACAGGGCGACCGCAAATTTCGGCTCGGTCTAGGCGCGCCGTCGGATCAGGATGCACTTGTTCGAGGGTTGAAGGCAATTGCATCTCTCATGGATGCGTCTGCGGATCGGGAGTTGAACCAATGAAGGGCCAGGTAACGCAAGCTCACGTAACAGGTCAGTTCCCCACCAGCGATACCGATCTGCACGTTTGTCTCATTTCCGAAGAAGCAGGCTTTGACCTCCGGACTTCGGAATTGGCACCTGCACCTCCGAAACCAGTGCCGGCCTATCCTGACGCCAAAGCCCTATTTCACGTCGGTGCCTACTGTGGATCGGTCCTGGCGTCCGTTGGTACGTTTACTCTCGAAGACATGGATTCGGAACAAGGAAGTCAGTCATCCGGGCGCAGTTGGAGAATTCGTGGAATGGCAACGGCAAAAGATTTTCGTCGCCTTGGGTTTGCCAGTGCCGTACTCGACCATGGTTTACGTGAACTCCGTAGGCGTGGTGGGCTCCTGGTATGGTGCACCGGGCGAACAACGGCCGGCTCGTTCTACCGACACCATGGGTTCGAACAGATTGGCGGCGAGAGGCAGGCGCCGGGCTTTCAACCCCATTACCGCTTCAAAAGAGCTATAGGACAGTCGCATCATTCTTGAGCCATGAAGCTAACAACGGGCTCGCAGGCTGCTTTGGACTCTGCTCTTTTTCAAGTTTAGCTCAGTACCCAGCTGTCCGTCCAACGCCCTCATTGGCTCGGTGTGGAATCGAACGAAAACGTTCTTTGGAGAACTCTCATGCCGACACAGGTTTCAGCGAAATCCCTTGGATGGGAACATTATCAGACACTTGGTGAGCACTACGACAAAGAACGACCGGGATATCCCATCTGCGCAGTTCATGAAATTGCGGCGCGGGCTTTGTCATTGCATCGCTCTTCCCGCCGAATAGTCGACGTGGGCAGCGGAACGGGTATCTTCACGCGAATATTGGCCGATGCTCTCGACGGGTCGTTTGAAGTCCTTGGTCTAGAGCCAAGTTCGATGATGATCCGCCGGGCTATTGAAGCAACAACGACCGTTCGGGCCATTCGGTTCGTCCAATCTCCGGCCGAGCAACTTCCGTTCAGCGACCGAACCGTTGGCGTTATAACGGCTGCTGGTGCCGCGCAACTTTTCGACCGGATGCTGTTCTACGCAGAAGCGCACCGCGTCCTGGCAGATAATGGTTTCCTCGCGATAATGCAGAACAAGCGCCGCCACGAGACCGGCTTCTTCCAGTCCTTCGAGTTATTCCTCGAGAAGTTTGTTTCCGGCTATCGAACAGGCACATACGCGGATGCTGGGGGCGGACATTCGGTCGCCGACTTCGAGGTTGAACTTGCCTCAGATGATCGATTTTCAAACGTCATGGTCCAGAGATGGGAATGGCCAAGAACGTTTACTACCGAGAGCTTTGAGGCATTCGCTTTGTCAACAATCCAACTCAAAATGGCGCGGACGGTGCACGGTAACGACATCATCATCAAGGAGCTACGGTCAATCTTGTCGGACCATTGTGACGCAGTTGGCACCATTGATGTGACCTACAGTACCGAACTTACAACTGCAGTACGGACCGTGCAGTAATTATATTCCGTAAGCGGACACACCATGCAGCCGTCAAGAATCTGGTCGGAAATCGATCTTCAGCAAGAAGGCAAGGCCACGGGCTATCTTCGCGTGCCGATCTCGACCAATGCCTCAGCATACGGATGGATCCCAGTTCCGGTTGCGAGCATCAAGAATCGATCTGGCCCTCGGGTTTTATTGATTGCAGGTAGCCACGGCGATGAGTGGGAAGGCCAGATCATGCTCATAAAGCTGATCCAGTCGCTACAAGCACAAGATATTCAGGGGCATTTGATAATCCTCCCCGGTGCGAATGCGCCAGCGGTTGCGGTAGGCCAAAGAGTCTCTCCCTTGGATGATGGAAACCTAAATCGTAGCTTTCCGGGGGATCCAAATGGGACCCCGACGATGATGATCGCCCATTTCATCGAAACGGTCCTGTTGCCAGGCTGCGATTTGGTTTGTGATTTTCATTCGGGAGGGAGCTCGCTGGAATATCTGCCTTCTACTGTGATTGTTGCTCCGAAGTCCGCTTCACAACTCTGCCAAAGTGTGGATCTCCTCCGTGTATTCGGCTTACCTGTTGGGTTCGCAACCGATGCGTCGACAGGCGCAGATCGCAGCCTGACCGGCGCTTGCGATCGCGTGGGGACCGCCGCTTGTCTTTCGACCGAATTGGGTGGAGGGGGAACCGTTTCACGTAATTTGCTACGCGCTGCAGAGGATGGTCTTGCGCGCGTTTTGCATCATATCGGTGTCCTGACCGCTGCCCCGAGGGCGCCCCGTCTTGGTTCCACCCAACTTCTCTATCGCGTTCGACCGAACGACTTTGTCTACTCTCCTGCAAATGGTCTATTCGAGCCGCTTGCAAGTCTTGGAGATACGGTCAGCGATGGTCAGCAGGCGGGGCGCATTCACTTTACTGAAGAGCCTTGGCGGACGTCAGTCACAGTTAACTTCGGGAAGGGCGGCGTCGTTTTGTGCCGGCGTTTTCTGGCGCGGGCAACCCTTGGGGATTGTCTGTTTAATGTCGGGAGGGCATGGACGCCCGAATAGTGTGATTGAGCTGCGAGATAGGAATTGTCATGACGTTAAGCCCTCAACCTCGGTCCTTAAGCGATCAGCTTCGGTCAAACGAGAAGCAACGCCGTGGTTGGATCTACGACGCGTTGGGCGTCCAGCCGATTGTCAATTGCGCTGGGACGAGGTCGAGTTTTGGTGGCAGCAATCCGATTCCGATAGTGGAGCAGGCTATGAAAGCTGCGGGCGAAGCATTCGTCGACATGGATGAACTCGCCGAAGGCGTCGGCAGATACATCGCTCAGCTCACTGGAGCAGAATGGGGCGTGGTGACGGCCGGAAGTGTGGCGGCACTTGCACTGGCGACCGCCGCATGCATCGCTGGCAACGAACCGGTTGCAATGACCCGGTTACCCAAATCGCGCGGTTTGAAAAAGCGGGTCCTGATTCCGCGTGCGCACCGTTTTCCCTATGACTCTGCCATAGGCACTGTCGGAGCCGAACTTATTCCATTCGATAGCCTCGAAGATCTCGCCACCTTAGCCGAATCAGCTTGCATGATCTGCTTGCTCGGAAGGGCGGAGGCGGCTGATGGCAACATGTTCTTGGAAGCGATGCGTGAACGCGTTGGGCATATGCCGATTGTGGTCGATGCAGCTGGACTGTCTCCTGGCAAGCCTGACCCGTGGCTATCCCGAGGCGCAACATTGGCTATCTACTCAGGCGGGAAATATCTACGCGGCCCACAGTCAACCGGCCTGTTGATCGGATCAGAACAACTGGCACGGGCGGCGTGGGCGAATGGGCCACCGCACCTTTCGTTTGGCCGCGCGATGAAAGTCGGCAAAGAGGAGATCGTAGGCGCCGTCGTTGCCCTCGAGGCTTGGCTTACTCCGTCTTTACGTGCGAACGATGAGCAAAAGTGGCTTCGGCTATTGGGGACGATCGCGTCAAACCTCTCGCCCGATCTATTCCATGTTTCAATACAGCCGCCAAGTTGGTCGGCGCTTACGCCTCGCCTGGAGGCTTTTTGGGTCGACGAACGGATAGCCGCGGTCGAAATCGTTGCTCGGATGCTTCATGATTTTCGTATTCAACTTCCGGACTTTTGCTCGAGCGAGAATGTTGTTCTGATCGACCCGTTCAACATCGTCGATAATGAGCAGGCCCACCTGGTTGCTAAATCCCTCGATACCGTACTCCGAAACTTGCAATCCGAGGTCGAGAACGACGCTGTGTCGGCTGGTCCGAAAGCACACGAATCTTTCGCGGGACTCTGGAGTAGTACTTTGACTTTCGCCGGTCGGGTGGAAGAGCATGCCATGGAGCTAACGCAAGAGGGAGCTGCTATTTCTGGTGTCTACCGAGGCGACGTCTTTGACGGTTCGATTACTGGCCTCGCCAACGGCAATGAGCTTCACCTCCTTGCAAAGCACGATACCGACCTAATGGAAATATACTATTGCTTTGAAGGCCACCTCCGGGGGGGCCGCATTGAAGGGGTTGCTCAGTTAGGAGCCGCGACGCCGGAGCTACGAAGTCCGTCGCTTTGCAAGCAGTTTGGCAATGCCCGATGGACTGCAAGACCGTCGAGCGCGGCAAGAGGGTGGCGGCCGCCGCCCATACAACGCGACATCCCTCAGGAGATCAAGTGTGGAGGTCCAGATGCGAGCGTTCCCGGAGACTGCAAGTGAATACATCGAGCTTGCCGAGCGAGCTGTGGACCGATTTTCATTGAGCCAAAATATCGACGATCTCTTCACCGCGATTCTGGTCACGGCGCATACGTTTGATTTCTTTCATCGCGAAAACAAGGGGAGGCCTGCGGAAGAGGCCGACAAGCAAGCTGTCGGCATTGAAAACCCGGATTGGAAGATCATCAGGCAGCTTTGCAATGGGGGCACAAGAGCAAGACTAGCCGCTGTCGGAGACCTTAATCCCTGTCCTTCCGCCAAGCGCGCCATTCCAGACCGGACGGTCTGGGTTGTTGCTTTTGAAGGGCGCGAACGGACCCTTGATTTCCTGTGCTCTCGCTTTCTAGGGCGACTTAAGGGACGGCTCTCCACTCGCGTCTCGCCGACCACGAAGTGTCGACTTCACATCTTGATACGATCAGTCACTGGCATGAAGGAACTGTACTCTGTAGTGCGGTGGCACCTTTCGGTTCTAATGGCGCGGCGATGCGTCGAGTGCACTCGTAGCGGATCGAAGGAAACAAACGGAGCTATCGATGCTTTCTGATTTTATGATGATCTTGCCTCAGTGTACCACTTGCTCTTTGAGGATTGGGACCAAACGATAAAGGAACAGGCCGAATGCCTTAGCCGGCTATTGCCTTCGCCGAAACAGGCGGGCCCGATACTTGATTGCGCTTGTGGTATCGGAACGCAAGCATTTGGTTTGGCTGCACTCAATTACGACATCTCGGGGAGCGATCTTTCAGCGCTCGCAATCCGCCGCGCTCGCTCCGAAGCGCTGGCGCACGGATACGACATTGAATTTCGTATTGATGACATGCGGCAGCTGTCCGCGGCGTCGTGCAAGCACTACGGCGCAGTTCTTTGCATGGGAAATTCCATTCCCCATTTGGAAGAGTGAGGTCGAGGTCCGCCAAGCGATTGAGAACATGAACAAGAGGCTGACTGACGGCGGTTTGGTCATGCTTAGCATCCGTGACTTGACTATGAACATAGCTCTTCACGAGTGACAGACATCTACTAAGCCGTCATGCTTTTCCGGTGGCGTAAACCGACGGATACTTCACCATGTCTGGGATTGGGTCGATGATCGATCCTACAGGTTTCACGTCTATCTGACTTTGCAAGACGACAATCAGTGGCGGATTCATCATTTCGTCGCCCACTATCGAGCTCTCCGAACCCATGAACTCGTCGGCCTACTCGATCAATCGGGTTTCAAAAAGATCGATGTTCTTCCGCCGAACCAGACAGGCTACTACCAAACTATTGTGAAGGGAGTTAACGCTGATTTGACGTTATCGCAGCAAAAGCCTAACGGGTTAGTTTCATTGGGTCGCTGGACTGCTAAGGCTTGATGAAAGCAGATTTATCCCGAGCATGCTAAAGCTTTGAATGCGGTGAGGCTCTGCGCAGCGTAAGTTGACCGCTGCCCCTCCGAAGGCGAAGACCACACGTTCGAATCGTGTCAGGTGCGCCAAATTCCTTAGTCAAGCCTCGATGATTGCGAACCGTCGCAGTTGCCACTCGGTGCTCGATGTAAACGTCCGTCGACTTGAAGGTGATGCGTCGCGATTTGCCTTCGGCGCAACGCCCCTGCCCCTGGATTGATTAGTTCGTCTAGACAACTCTGGCGCGGATTGCCAGCCATTGTTGTATGACTGCAACAATATGATTGGAAAGATGCGGGTAACGTGGATGAGCTGCAGCAAACACGAGAGTCTAAAACGTGGTGCTTATTTTGTCTGTTCTTGCGCCTCGGCCACTTTCAGCAACGCGTTTCTGGCGTTTCGCAGACGCGCGTTGGAGAGGGCGTTGTCGGGACGATCATACTCTCGGTCCGGAGATGGCGCGGCGCTCGCAAAAGAAACACCCCTGCCCCGTCGCTGATAGTTTTCCACAGACACCAGACCGTCCGGGTCCGTGTACATGACGACCTCGAACATATCCCAGTCTGAGCTTGAATCTCTGACGTATTCCGACGGGACGATAACCAGCACCCGCCAGGCGCTGAGAGACGAATTCGTCTCAAGACTTTCCTTTCCAATAAAAAACTCCGACTTCGATCCCGCGTTGGCTTTCAGCGTCGACAGCCATCGATTCAAGATGTCGCGTGCGCCCGCCTTGAAGCTGCTGCATCCGATGCACCGGAACGACTGGTCGGCGCCGACAATAGCGTGCCCGCCTTGCATGGGCGTTAGCAGCGCAGCCGAACCAAGCGCCAGAGCCGCCAGCGCGCCTCTCCAGCTTACGGTTCGTAACACCGGCGCGCTCACTGTGGCTTCACAGCCGGAGCGGGGACGATCCGATTGTTTCCTCTCGATTCAGCCACCTTCTTAAGAGAGTCGGCGATTTGCTGCAGGCGGGCGTTGGCGACATCGTTGTCGGAAACGGCCGTGAATTCCCAATCTGGCGATGGCTCTTTGGGGCCGAATAACGATCTGGAGCGCCTTTTGTAGTTTTCGGTCGATATCCAGAGCGGCCCGCGATCGGCTTTTGACATCGGCGTGGGATGGCCGACGACCAGCTCAAATGAATCCCAGTCGGCTGTCGAGTCTCTCACCAGCTCCGAGGGTATGATCACCAGCGCGCGAAGGCCGTCGGTCTCTCCGAACTTCGTGTATTTCATCAGACCGACATACGAGTCGAACTCACTTTTGTAGCCGTGATCCGCGAGATCCAGCCAGTGAACCCACGACCGGATATAACCGGAAAGATACATTTCGTTATAAAACTGGTTTTCACAATCCGGCTGCGGATTGCAGTTTATTTTCACATAGGCGTCCTGCGCACCGGCCGGGTCCGCGGCGACGACGGCAGCAAAAGTGAGAAGCCACGCAAAAGCGCGCATTATGCTGCCTTGTCAGGAAACATGAGGTCTTTGTTGACACCGAGATATCCACCCAACACGGTTTCGATCGCACCGACCAAGAACTTGAGGACGGTGGACGAGATCGAGGTGTTGAGGGCTGCAAGCGTATAGACGGCAAACAGCGCTACGATGAAGGCAGACGTTGTAACCGTGCTCATCAGGCACCATGCCGGGTCTGCCGGTGGAGACGTGTCTTTGTCCGGCAGATTTCCCATGAAACGATAGGCCGACAGGCCAACCATGGCCAGCAGCGGGGAGCCCATGAGGATCATCTGCGCGGTATCGGCTGTGTTATACGGTCCGACAAGCATGACAATCAGACCGAAGGCGAACAGCGCAACGTGTCCATAGACGACGATCGCAGCGACGCGCTTGGCGAGTTGCAGTTTGGTCATTGCGTGAAATTCGGTTTGGCTGGAGGCCGGTTTCAGATAATTTCAGTTTTCCGGACGTGCCGCAACCCTGACGTGGCCGCGATCTACCGCAAAACCGGTGCACGGTGTCGGGCGGGTGTTGCGGCCGGTAGCGCCCCGCTTATCAGCGGCGGCGTTGCGGGGCAGGCCGGCGGCCTGGGGCGCAGAAAAAAAGCGGGGCTGCAAATGTAAGCTTCGAAAAACGAAAGGGGCCGGTTGGCCCCTTTCGCAATCGCTTACTGCAGCGGTGCGGAGGCCGGCCGGTTTCGGCTGTTTCACGCTCGGCGAGTGCGGCGAGTTCGCCCTTCTTCATCTTGAGCCCAGACAGCCCGCACGGCATCTGCCGCGGGGCCTCAAGGTCGGCGAGGATGGCCGCCTTGCCGATCCTGCTGAAATACCCTGCCGCTGTCGGGCGATAGCAGCGTGCCATGTCAAGGCCGAGCGCGGACGCCAAAGCCTGTCCCTGCGCTCTGCCCACTTGGTTTGCATCCGTTTTTGCGCTGAACAGCGTCAATGCCACGGGCGGCGGCAACGGCCAGCACGTCGAGCAGCCAGTCGGGCAGTGCGTTTAAACAGCACGCCCAGAAAGTCGGGCGCTGATCGGCGGGCAGCATCGCCTTGATGCGCTCGCGTACGAACGGCACGATTCATGCTCCCACTGATCGGCGGACGCTGGCGCTCGGAACGAGCCGCTGATTAAGAGTCAACCCGGGCTGACCATAATCCCTAACATGCAGGCGGCAGTACTGGCCGTATTTGGGGGAAAATGGGAGCTGGCCGGACGACCAGCGCCATTTGGCGAACTGCCCAAGGTAAACGATCTCAACCGCCCTCACCTCGTCCAGCTAGGAAACGCACAGATTTGAATGACACCTAGCCCCGCGTGGCGACCCTAAGGATCCGGACAACACCAGTCTCCGTAGCAATGGCCCTTCACCTGGTTGCTGCCGCAGCAAATCTCGATGTGGTTGGCGCATTGGCTACCCGCCGCTCCGCACTGAACGTTCATGCGAGACCGAAGTCCCGTTTGCGGCTGAGAGATTGAAGGGAGGCCAATCTTCTTTCTTTCCTGCACAGTGCCGTGAATCCTGAGAAAGATTCGATTGGACCCATCTGTTGGAAAGACCGCGACGTCGCTGTTTGCAAGCGTCCACCTCTCATTTGCGTCGCTTTCGGGTATCAAGATGAAGTCGGCGCCACTAGAGGACTCGACCTTTCCTTTGAACTCAACCCACTCCGAATCGCGAAAGTCAGGTGGAACAACCAACGTTGTTGTCATGCAAGGAGCTCCCAAGCGTGGAAAAACGACCCATAATAACTTCGCCGCGATCGGCAGACTAGTGGCCAGTATAGCGACCGCCAAACCGACACAGATGAAGCCACGAATGCTGGTGTAAATGATGTCGAACAGCGAGACGCCGAGATGGTACGTTTCCAAAGCAAGCCTGGCCGGAAATAAGCGCGCCATAGCAGCGGCAGCAGCGACCGTCGCCTCGACCGGCGGTCGATCGGAATCTGCCAGCGTCTTCAGCCGTCCGGCTCGCTTATCCAAGAGCTCCTTCGTATCCTCTTCGAATAGGCCTCGCCGTTCTTCGCCGAACGCCGCAATCGATCTGCCGAGATCGCGCCCCGGGATTGCGCGGCCGTGACGTTCGACCGTTCGGACGAATACGAGAGCCGCATCCTCACGGGTTAACGCGCCCTCCTTGCGAATCGAATGTGCGAGTATCTGTGGACAATAGCGGTTGTAGATCAGATAGAGCGCCAAATAGAGCGCATAGCCGGCGATTTCGATGCGGATCACTTCGACGGCCGTGAAGTGATGGCAGAACAGGAAGAAGTTAAGTACGTTGTTGTTGACCCATACGGCCCAGGCCGAATGTTTGTCCAAGCCTTGCGTTACGTAGAAAAGAACGTAGGAAAGCACCACTAGGGTGAGGGCCATCCTCGACCCCGCAAAAAATGGCTCGAGTGCCGTCCAGCGCGGCACGTGCAGTCTCGCCACCCAAACCGTCTCAGGGTGCGAAGCGGCGAGCAGATGAATTCCGTAAATGATCAGAGCAAGGAGGACACTTGCAAGGGCGAGCCAACCCACGTGCATTGCTGGCGCGCCCCAATTGGCGAATACGATGACGTACCACAGCGCATCGCAAAGTAGGAGTACCGCGAAAACGATGCTCCAGCGCAACAAGAATGCCTTTAAGTGGGTCATCGCATCCATCTGCTCAAATCTAATCGCTTACCGACCGCGCAACGGCACGGCAGGCCACTTTAAAGTAGACCGAACGCTGCGCGGTCGAACAGCATCGGTCGTCGAAAAGCCGAGCGCACTCCTCGCTGGCGAAAATAATTTATGTCCGAACAATTCCGTCCACCGACGTCGGGCACCGAGTTCCGCCCCGAAATGTGACATGCGCGGTCGCGACCTGCCGCGTGATGAGTTAATATTGCAGCGTAAGCTGAACTTGGTACTTCTTCGACTTCAGCAGCGTCGTCTTATCCGTCCCATCGTCGTAAGTGACCGCAACAGAAATCTTCTCCGGGTCGACCGGAGCTGGCGGCGCGCCGTCCACCGAGCAGAACCTCGACGGCTTCCCACCAAGGTCCACGCTCGCTTGAGAATGAAAATTCTTGATGTCGGTATTGTTCGAGGCGTTCCAGTAATATTGATACTGAGCGTTGAGATGTATCCGACCGCAAAGAGCGCCCATCTCCGGCATGTTCTGAAATAAAGTGGCGTTCAACTCCGCCGTTCCGCCTAGGAAGCTGTAAGTCGTATTCGACGCGTAGTTCGTAAGGCCGGCGTTGGCCACGCGAAACACATTGGCTTCGGCGACGGTACGGAAATAGAGGCCAATCCATTGGGGTCCAAAATCGGGATTCAATCCCCAGTGGGCCCTAGGCAGATAGGGCTCATACGTGCCCGAGAAGCCACCTATTCCGGCCTTGCCGCGGAAGTCGGTCTGGCCATAGGGCGTAAAGCGCAACGTCTGAATTGTGAAAGGGCCTCCGCCCGCGAGTTCGAACTGGTTATCGATGCCGGCTTGCAATGCGCTGCGTTCGGATGCTTTGAACGGATCTCCAAGCGTGCCGTTGGCATACAAGAATGGGGCGGCGGCGTACCCAGACAGGCCCAATGACGATTGGACGTGCGGTAACGAAGGATCGCCATTGATCTGCGGGCCAGGCAAATCTGGTCGCCACAACACGTAGCTTGCGAACCCCTGAACCGCTAGGGAAGTCGACTTGCCCAACTCATCCCGCGTGTAGGTTACGGACGCTCCTTTGGCATCGATCGGAGAACCGAACGGATAAAGGTAGTAGGCGGCGTCGATCGCCTCCTTCCGGAGAAAGAATGGCTGGGGGTGATCATTGTTATTCTTCTCGAGAGTCTTCGGGTCGACGGCTTCGGGATAAGGGTCCGCTGCCGACGGGACCGCTGTCGAGACTACCTTGGCATTCGCTCCCCGTGTCTTCGGAACAGACAGCTTCGTTGAACGGCTCTTTTCCTGCTTCAGTTTACGGACTTCGGCCCGCAATCTCAGCAGCTCGGCGCGCTCGGTTTCAGTCAACGGCTTTTCGTCACCGGCCGGCTCAGACGCCGCATTTGATACCCCTATAAGCAAACACGACAATGCGGCGAGCGCGATGCGCCCTTGCGACCCAAACATTTTTACCCCCGTTATGAAATTATCGAATCAGTGCGTTTCGCAGTCCCCACGCGATAATGCCGACCAGATCCTTCACCGTCTTGACGTACCGAAGGTCATTTGGGCCGAGCGCCAAACCCCGCTGGCGGAAGGCCGGATAGTCATCGAATATCCTGCCACATAGCCACGAGCCTTGCCGGATCGCCCGGTATGAGAGCGTTGAGGTCGTCGTCGTCCTTCAAGACGCGCTTCGTATTGAAGACGCCCTCGATGCCCTCCTTTATTTGGTCCGCGCTCAACGGAGGAAGAGTCACACGACTGGCAACAGTGGCATCGTCAGCCACAACGTCCGCCTGTGCCTGTCCACCTTTGGCGGCGGAAATGGCTTCGGCGTGCTGTCGGATCGCGGCAGCGAGCTCGGAGATTGCCTCGGCATGAACCAGAAGCGAGTCCTTACGCGGTTGCCTCGGCTTCTTCGGCGCCTTTTTTACCGCAGCTTTTTTTGCCAAGGTATCCTCCTCCGATTGTTGCGCAGCCAAGGGGCCGCAGAACTATATGTTTAAAAAATATCCGACGAACACTGCCCGGCGTCGTAGAACCCTTTGATTACTTCGCTCTGTAAAAGAGCGGCACTATGAGGGTCCACGCGAAAACCAGCAACATGGCCAGCAAGGAGTCCCAAATTGCGTGATTGCGTATTTCTACGACTTTGAACACGTCGCCGAGAGAATAGACCCAGATAAGAAATGAAATGGCTGCGATCGCGACGGCGGGCTTCTCCGCCGGCGTGTTCTGATCGGAAGTCGCCCAAGCCCGAACCGCGATGACCGAAAGAAAGCAAAACACGGTCCAGCCGATCCAGTAGGTTGTCTCCGAGAACAAATCCTGCGAGTGATCTGTCTTGTCGGCGAACCTCGCCTGAATGCCAGCCTTCCCGACGAGATAGACCCCGATCACTTCCGTCGGGATGAGGTTCACGACACGCTCGATATACTGCTTAGCGGAATCGGGCGCTGCGGCCCCTGCAGGTGCATCTCCCTCGACGGCGTCTCCCGCAGGCGGCCGGATGCGCAAAATAGTGCTCATGGATTCCCCCAAATCCAAAGATGCCCCTTGACGTCCGGCTTCAACCTTAACACGATGGTTCTATTTCTGACAACTATTCCCGTGCTCAACGGCCTCGAACTCGATTTTGGAGAGCCGACAATGGCGGACAATGGATTTCTTAGCAGCGACACCACGGGCATTACCTACATCCGACCGATCGGCCAAGATTGGAAGAAGGTCACCTACGCGATCGTGGGTGACCTGGCCGTGTTCGAAGGATGCATCGTGCTCGGGACGGTCGCCGAGATGCAGGAGATCGCCGAGTATATCAAGCTGCACCCCGAACTGTTGGCTCCTGAAGCAGAGCCGCAGGGAGCCGCGATCAAAGGCGTGCAGTACCGTTGGAAGAACAAAACGGTCCCATACGAGATCGACGATGGGCTTCCCGACAAACAGCGAGTGAAAGACGCGATCGCCCATTGGACCGACAAAACCGGATTCAAGTTCGTCGAACGGACGGCCGCCAACCGGAACGATCCAGCTCTCGCCGATTACGTCGTTTTTCGAGGCGGCGGCGGCTGCGCCTCCACGGTCGGCCGCAAGGGCGGAGCACAAAACGTCATCCTGGGTCCCGATTGCACGTCGGGCAACTGTATCCACGAGATCGGCCACACGATCGGTCTCTGGCATGAACAAAGCCGGATCGATCGGGACACTTTCATCACCATCAACAAAGCCAATATCGATCCAAACATGATGCACAATTTCGATCAGCACGTTGTCGACGGCATCGATCTCGGGGCCTACGACTACGGTTCGATCATGCACTATCCCAAGGATGCGTTCTCGCGGAACGCCGGCGACACCATCGTCCCCAAGCAAGAAGGAGCTCAGATCGGCCAAAGGACCGGTCTAAGCGCGGGAGATATCGCGGCCGTGAAGACTCTCTATCCGTGACGGCAGGCATGTCCGAACTGATCCTGGACAGTAGAGCCACGATGAACGCCGACGCTCCCGGCGTACATCTGTTTATCGTCGGGGTGAGCGATTACGTGAATCTTCCCGATGAGGACGACCTTCCGCAAGCCGAATGGAAGCTTAACAAGCTGACGTGCGCTTCATCCAGCGCATACGCCGTCTACGTTTGGCTGAAGAACAACCCCTTGAGACTTCCAATCAAGACGATCCGGCTGTTGCTATCGCCTTCTCAGCGCGAAATCCAGACCATACCTGCCTTGGCGGGCCTAGCGCCTCGGGCCAACCGCCAAAACTTCGGCGACGCCGCCAGGGCTTGGCGAGCCGATGCATCGAACAACCGCTCGGATATGACGATCTTCTACTTCGCCGGCCACGGAATGCAGCGTGGACCGGAAGAAGGCGTCCTTTTGCTCGACGACTTCCTCACCCCGATGGACACGATATTGAGCAGAGCCGCCGAACTGGGAAACATTCGAAACGGCATGGCCCCGTCCGAGGCCTGTCCCGCTATCGGCCTCACGCAGTTCTACTTCATCGACGCCTGCCTCGACCGTCCCAAGGCACAGACCAAATTCGTCAATCCTCGGGTGCCGCCGATATTCGATGTCTTGCTCAATGTGGTCGACAAGCGTGAAGCGCCCGTGATCTTCAGCACCTTCGACGGAGCTCTTTCCATCGGGCGTCGCGGCAAGACCAGCTACTTTGCCGAAGCTCTGATGCAAGCTTTCGAGCGCGGGGCCGAAGATCCGGAAGACGTTCCCGCCGGCGGCACCCAGTGGCCCGTGACTTCGATAACGATCAAGAATTCGCTCGACGCGTTCTACGACAACAACAAGCTCGGGACCAACGTGACCCTCAGCAGCCTGGTGGGATTGCCGGTGTTAAGATATCTATCCGATCCTCCGCAGGTGGCTTGCAGGATTCTGGTCGATCCACAGCGCATGAACGGCAATTGCAAGATCATGCTCTGCGACGACGGCGATCTACCCGCAGCCGGTAACTGGCCTCAAACCATAATGGAGTTCGAGGTTACCGTGAAAGCCGGATTATACAGGGTTCTGGTCGACTCCAACCTGCTAAGAACGAATCCTTACAAGACAAAGCTCAAGTGGATCACCCAGAAGGTCAGATCCTGGCCACTCAGTCTCGACTCTCTGCTAGTGCAATAGAAGCGAGAGGACACGCGCATGGCCGATACGTCTTCATCCCTCACCGTGAAATTCGACAACCCAACGTCAGAGTCCTCCGACAAACGTTGGAGTGGTTCGTTCCCAGTAGAGGTGCGGGATATCAAGACCCAAGTCCTAAGAGCGCGCGGCCTTAGCGGCAATTCTCTCGGCATCACGCCCGGCACCTACTTCGTGACCGCTACCCTTCCCGACGGGCGCGAGATCGCGAGCGAGGAGCCTGTTAGCGTCGCGACGGGAATGGACGTCGAAGTGATCTTGCCTTCCGCAGAACTTCGTTTTCCCGAGACCTTGCGGCCGATCAATACGATTTCCGCTGCGGTCAAGGACTACATTCGACCGCTAACAGAATATTTCTCCTCTCAGCAGGCAGCGGTTCTGCGCGGCAACTGGCTGACGGCCAAGTTCGGAGCGCCGACAGCTGCTTTCAAGCGCGAGGCTACCTCCCGCACGTCTCTAGAGTTCAACTTTTCGGATCTGCCGGCCATATTCGAGATCAGTCTCGAAAGAGCAACAAGTCCGAAAAGCGAAAAGGTCCGAGTTTGCGATTATTTCGCGCTACCGGTCGAGAAGAGTGGGAAGACCGCAATCCGTTGGTCGATTGATCAAGCATCGGGCCTCCCGATGTTGACCTACGATTTCAACGACGGGTCCCTCAATTCGTTCTGCGACTTCATCCAAAACGGACAAACCGTGGAAGCTCGAGTTCTTTCCCGCGTACTGCTTCAATCGGAGCAGTTGCTGGCGGAAAGTGCCGTCCAACCGCTTCGGGCAACGTTGGGGGCCTACGTCTTGTTGCGGGCGAATGAGGTCGACGATCTCGATGCTCTGACGGCCAGCCTGGTCGAATCGTGCGGCGAGATACCGGATGTCCTGGCCGTTCGAATGGAATATTTGGCTCGCATGGCTAAGCACGAGGAAGCGATAAAAATACTGCTCCAAATTCCCAAGATCGGAGCACCGGCTTTTCGATCAGGATTCGGATATGTCGCAGATCGTGCCAAGCTCTATTCGACAGCATCTCTCGACCGGACCGGCATTTCGCTTCCCGACGATCAACTGAGCCTAATCAAGCGAATTTCCTACGTCTTCGGCGAGCTCGCGGCTTCTTTAGATCTAACGCAGTCAGTTTGTACTTTCCGCCACCCGACGCATCTCATTTCACCGGAGCCATGATCGCGTTTCGCGATATTGGCGCAACTCATTCCATTCATTCGCGAGATTTCAAATGAAAATATCGGATGCGGACTTCCTTCTCGATACCGGTAACGAAGAGATCAACGACTTCTTAGCCGGAGATACCGTCGACCAAACGACAATCGACAAATGCCGCGCCATTCCGCTCGGTGGCTCGGCCGACATCCAAGCCAAGTTTGCGGCGCACGGCGGCTTTATCTCTTGGTATAATTCAACACTCGCGGCAACGACGGCATTCAAAAATCGCGGTCGGATTTCGGCGAACGCTGGCGTCGCGAGCAGATTTAACTCCTTTTGGGACCAAATAGCGGCGGTCTTCTCGGCCCCGAAGACGGATGCTTTGCATTTCGCCGCCGTGATGTGCCTCGGCATCCAGGAAAACAGTGGCGACATGTCCTGCGATCCCGAAGCCGTCGGCACGGCCGGCTATCCAGGCCTCGTCTACGCCTACGAGAAGATCCCCGGATCGAAGTCGTCCTACAACGTCAACGACGACCTAGGTAATTGGACCGCGCTGAAGGTATTCAAAGATGCCGGATATGTGGCGGAGCACAGCGGTCTAGCTGGCTACCACCAAGTCGTCGATAAAGGCATCGATCAGGCATGGGGAACGGCTACTTGGCCGCACTCTTTCTCGTCGAAGGAAGACGCTTCCATCAACGGGTTCGTCATGGAAGTCGACTTCTATAAATTTCGAGATCGGGGCGTGATCCAAACGACGGGTAGAGGCGACTACGGCGTATTGATCGACTACATCATGAGTAACCCTGCTATTGCGGGCAACGCGAACCTGAGCCACCTACGCGCGACATGGGACGCTTATCCGGCGGCGGTAGGGACGAGCAAGCGCGACACGATCGCGTCGCGGTCCACTAACGCACAATGGAACGTTGCCTTCGGAGAAGGCATCATTCTCGCGGCAGCAATTGCCGAGGATAGCCGAATCAAGTCCAACTACCTTCAACTTGCTACAGACGCGGCGACGCTGAACGGCGGAAAGGCGACTAAGGGCTCGCTCTACTTCTTGGCAAAAAAGATAAACGGCGGGAACTATCCGGACGAGGTCGTGCCGATGATGAAGGCGATGATCCGTGCAATCGCTGCTCTCTAAGCGATGGGATCAAAAATGCCCCAGTTCCAGGCGGCGTCAAGCGCTGGCGAAAATATCCCATCGATAGGGACGTGCTTTCGGGATTGCTCATCGACGAGGGCCTTCTTCGTGACGCTACCGAAGTAGGAGGTCCGTTCGATGCCCAGTTTCTCCTGAAGCCGGTCGACCGCGGGTCCCCGCGATCCCGGCCTCAGACGGCCGAGCTCCCTTCGCACGGAAGCCGCGTCGCCGGCTTCGTTCTTCCTACGGAGTTCGGCGGCAATCGCAAGATCTCTGCCGGTTATTAGGATTACATCGCATCGCTTACCTTGACCCAGCCGATTCATGATGGCTTGGGCCTTTTTCCATTGGTCCGTCGGCGTCTGATGCCCACGGATCGTCATACATCCAGCCGATGAGAAGGGGGCACCCCAGTTTGGCACGGTGGTCGTCTGGAACGAGCAATGCACGTTGTCTGCGGGTATCGTCTTGCACCAGACGTCGTCTACGCCATACGACAGGTCGTTTTTTGTGCGGAGTACCGTCGCCGTTCCATCGACATGTAGGTCGAAACTGTCGGTCAGACGCAGAGCTGGCTTGATCGCGCCAGCATGCGGCGAATTATGTACCCCGACGCGGTAGACGTAGCAACCAGACGGCATCATGTTGCCGACCCCCGACGTCGTCTTTCCGTTCGCATAATTGAACCAACTTTGAACGTATTCGGCGTTCGGCACGGTCGAGGCCGTGTATAGGGTAATTCTACGCTTTGTGGTGCCCGGATCACGTTCGTAGAAGCCGATGAGGCACCGGAAACTCTTGTGATCTGGCCTAAGCTCCGTGATCCACGTCGACGACACCTGTTCTACTTCAAGAGTGGCCGATTTGCCGGCCAACTTACCAAGCCGGGCTCCCCTGATAGCGAGCGCGACGGTATTGTCGAACCCGACGGGATTCATCGAATTGGCTGATAGCATCAGTTCGATATCCTCCGGCTTCAGCTCAAATTCGCCCAGTGTCGCTACGCCGCTCGTCGGCACGGGCAAAGTTAGACTGGAAGCTAGATGGGAGTAATCGGGAGACGCCACGTCCTGTTCCGGCCACTTAATTTTGGCCCAGGGATCCGGCGAATGCGTCGCCGGTGCGTCGGCCAGCGACAGGTCCAAATCCTCGTCTCTAGGACCCGGATCGACCACGTTCGACATCCATGCGACCGCCAGCGTGTCCTCAGCTAGGTTCAGGGCAATCTTCTCGTCCGGCATTATCTTGTCCACCGCTCCCGAAGGAGAGCCGCATTTCGGGTCGGAGGTGGGGCTGGCCGCGTCAGGCGCGTCCGCCGCGACGGCAGCGTCCATAGACTTGAATTGCACAAAGCGATCGAAAGCTCCCTGTGCCGCGACCGTTGCCTCGTCGAGCTCTGCTACTTCCGTCGCTTCCTTCAGATCAAGCAGAGCGCGATCGACGGAGGCATAATCGGACGGGTCGGCGACGAGGCCGACATTAAGATCGAACCGTGGGCCGTGTCCTCCGTCCGCGGGCTGGTCGAGCCCTTGGAATTCGATCTCCCATTTGAACTGAATGGCTAAGGGCCCCTTCCTCGCAGCGGGTAGCGGGAGACCCGCTGGATCGAGGGTTACCGTGATCGCATTACCTTGCGCATCGAGATTGTCCGGCGCGGCAAGCCAGACGATCCGCCCATACTGGAGCGCCCATCGCAAGGCGCCTCCTGGACAATAGATTGCGGGCACGAAGAACCGCTTCTTCACCTCATCCATCCAGGCGAGGATGTAGGCTTGGTAGGCGCTGGCGGGCTCATCTCCCTCTTCCAGGTCGAGATAAACGACTGTCCCAGGGGAAAAGCCGGCCGTCTTCATCAGATCACACGCCTGATCACCATCTGACGCTCCTCTGGCGGCATTCAGCGCCGGATTCGGTACCTTAACCCCCGATCGCTTGACGTGCGCTTGCTGACCCAGATACGTCGGCACGAGGCCCCAGCCGGCGACAGCGAGATCGGTTCGCTGCCCCATCCAATCGGAGCCGGGGTGGTTCTCGGTCGGGCCTAGATAGAAGCAAGCGAAGCGAGCTTTGGCCTTATCCCGCAGCCATTTCATAGCGGCCATCCCCGGGAAATGGCTGATGTCGACACCGTAGATCGGCTTAGGGCTGCTCATTTGCTCCGCCTCTTTCCGGATTTTAGGGATGCCTGCTATCGATCGTCACTGCATGTCGATCAGATATCTTCGAGGGGCACCGCCCTTCGCACTGTCGAAGAGAACCAGCAGATCGAGCGAAGTTGGACCTTGCGCCAGGATCTGCAAAGCTTCCGCCTTCCCGCCGTCTGGAATATCGACGAGATCGACGATCGGTGTGACCGTCTTGCTCGCTGGCTCGACGATGTAAAAGGCAAAGGAAAGATCGTCCGCTTGTGCTGGGCCACCGAGGGCGAGAAGCCGACCGTCCGACAGGACGGCAAGGTCTCGAATACCCCGACCTCCCAAATCGAGATCGATTTCGCGGATATCGGCCTTCGCGATGGGTTGATCCGCATCAAATAGCCAGTCGCGGTCAACGGCAACCAGATAGGCCTTCTTTCCGATCACAGGCGCCCGAAGGCCCGCGTAGAGTTTGCCACCGAAGATGGCCAGTCCCTCGATGTTGAGGCCGTTCTTGGTCATGAGATCCAGCGCATAGAAAGGCCCAAGCGTCGGCGCGGCGAGAAGCGCCTCCGAAAGGCGATAACTCGTGGATTTTGGGCCTACCTCATCGATGTTATTGGGAACGGCAGCGGCGGTTCTGACCACATCGATCGGGATACGCGTCAAAATAAAAGACGATGCTCGAAACTTGTTGCTGTTTCGCGAGCAACCGTGGGATCCGACGACATAGAAGTATTTATCATCGAGAGCTACGGCCTCTCCGTCCAGATCCTTGAAGCTGTCTTTGCCCTTCGAGCACTTCACGACTTCGGAGTTGAGGCCCGGCTCCGTTCCAATGACGTCACCGGGCGCACTTTTTTTGCCGATCAACCTAATTTTGGCCTGTCCCGTGAGTATCGACCCGTCCATCGTTGCGGCTTGCGCAAGGCGCCCTTGGTCGTCGATCACCACGCACGTCCGCTTTTCGGCTTGCGGCGCCAGGCAGCTAATTCCGCTTATATCCGTACTTGGGGTTCCTTCGTCGTCGGTCAGCGGAGCGGCGACCGCCACGTCGGACGACTTGATCGAGGCCGCTTGCGTGGCCCATGGCGTGGTCATCACTATGACGGCCAAGATAGCCAAAGCACTTCTTCGAACGATCTTCAGCATAACGATCTCGCGAAAATGGCTTTAGAACGAAAGCCGAAGTATGTACGCAATCTTGGAGCGAGTAAACTAGGCACTTTCACCTTATCTGGCTTACGGGCTAACATCACATCCCGAAATTTAGGTAATCGCCCTCCCTGGGAGGCGATCGTGTGGCGCTTGTTTCCCTGATCGCTCTGATGGGATCGACGTTTTCGCTACCGACTCTCGCAGCAGACTCCCGTAACGATGTCACGAACGCAATCGTGATGGTGGCCGTGCGCGGAAAAACGGCCAACGGGACCAACGTCGAGGGGAACGGGACAGGGTTTGTCGTCGGCGTCACGAGAAACGTAGTCACCGCAAATCATGTGGTAGAGGCTCCGCCTGAAGGATGGGCAAAAACCGACCTTGGTCTCCCCGACTTCGGTAGTCATACGATTCAGGGATCTGCAAACCGGATTAATGACCGAGGTCAGACGAGCCAACGTTCAAAAGAACGTTCCAAACCAAGATTCTGCCCTCCTGGAATTCGAGGGTTTATCGCGACGAGGGCTGAGCACATGCCCGGACGCCGAAGCCGATAAGGTTGGCACGCAACTCAACGTGGCCGGTAAGCTAGCCCTGCTCGAGTGCGGCCCTTCGCGGCTCGGTGTGCACACAAATACAAGAGAACAGCGGACTGCTGCCGTTTGAAGCGTCGCTAGAAGGATTGATCATTGAGCTCTCAGATTTGTCTGTTGAGGTACGACCTGCGCGTTTGTTTGAAACAAACATCGCATGGCACGTAGTGCAGGCGTGAATGCGTCCGCATAGGAAAACGCATGCCAGTCAATGTTCTCTCGCGCACCCAGCCGATCTTGGTGCAACTTGTCTCTTACATTCCTTACTCGATTGACGTCATCAGTAAGGTCAAGTTTTCCCGTTGGGTCAAATTTTCTCACGAGCGATGGCCCCCATTCCTCATGGCGGATTCGATTGGACGCAGCCCCATCCCGCTTATTCTCTCTCAACCAGAGCGCCGAGCCTAATCCCTCGCAAATTGAGAATACGCCCACGCAGAATTCGAAGTTCATTATCTGGAAATAGGGTTCGAACAAGATTGATGGACCGGAGCCGCGCTCTCCATGAGGAACGATCAACCCAGCCTTCAATTCCAAGGCAACCATAACATGCTTGAGATTGGATATCAGTCGCTTTCGTACTCCTGGGTGCAGGCCTTCTGGAAGGCAATGCCCGATCCATTCTTCCCAATCGGTCGAGATGGAGTTTTTGACGAAACCCGTGGGCTTTTCGCCTGTTATGTAAAACATCTGGAAAAATCCCAACTCGTACGATGATTGAGAATGTTTGGCGGGCCAGGGGTCGAAGTTCGGGCCCGGTTGAAGGCCCAGATGCTTATCGCTCTCTATGACCGCCTAAGTTGGCTGTCAGGAACGCGAAACACGCCCTTGATCATATCCGGATTGCAAACGCAGATCTGAACGTGAGTTTTCTGGAAGAACCCCGATGTCGGATAGATGCGCTCACCCTCGATGAATATACCTCGCACAGTGTCAACGGGAGCTTCTCCGGCGTCCCGTCGAATTCGATGGAACATCTCGATCACGGCACAATCAAGGTTGCGGCGGAGGCCGTCCGAGTGGTTTTGCGGAAGTTCGAACTTCGCCTTGGCGACCTTTTGGGCAGCAAGCAACGGCTGGGCGCCTGTTGAAGCCGCGGGCCTGCTGACCAAGAGCCGCCTCGACTGGCAGGCGTCGCTGTCAAAGACATTGCGTGTGTTTCGGCATGGAATAAGGACCCCGTTTTCGGGGTGATCGGCATCCAATCGGGGCTCTGACGCATATTCGATGATCGTGTATGTTTTTATGGCGCGCCAATCAGCCTAGCCTGAAGGAGATCGAGCTTAGCGCGCCCGTACATCTGCCGTTTGACCAGCTTGAGCTTGGTGATCTGAGCTTCCACTTGGCCATTGGACCATGGTTGCGTGATAGCCGCGTGCACCGCGCCCTTATCGTTGGCGATGCCATTCGCGAATGAGCCAATGAGGCTCCGCTTGGATTCATCGATCCAAGGTTCGAGCTCGATCTCGGCCCTCTTTCGGATCATCGCGTGGAAGCGGCCAATGAGAGCGTGGGCATCGGCCAGCATAGGAATGCTCTGTTCAATAGCGGCAACCGTGACGGTCTCGGCCTTGGTTAGGTGGTCGCGCTTCGTCGTCATCAACTGCGCGATCGTCCTGGCGGCGGGGACCTTCTGCAATTGTTGACGGCTGATAGTCTCGGCGCGTCGCCGTCGCGTGGCCCATTCCGCCACCACGCGCAGCGATCCCTTAAAGCCTTGCCCTCTCAAACGGCGCCAGAGTTCGGCACCGTTGCGACAGCCGCCTGACCACTGCGCGTCCAGGAACGGCAGGTGCCCATCCAGGGTGCTTTGACGGGTGCGGAATATATCCGTACCTCCGCCGCGACTAATTTGGCGAACCAGATTACGACTATGTCCTGTGCGGCGGACGATCTCCTTGAGCGGCACACCGTCGCTGACAAGAGCCGCAATTGCGGCATGGTTGTCCTGGCGCCGCAGATAGCCCTGATAGCGAAGCTTTTCCGCGCACGTCAGCAGTTTAGGATCGATCGCCGTCGCCCCGATTGCGGTTCGGATTTTGCTCATGGAGCGGCGCACCGCATCAAGGAAGGCCGCGCTCGCGTTTTCCATCAGATGCCAGCGGTCGGCGACCTGGATGGCGTTTGGGAGCGCCTTGGCTGCTGCCTCGCCATATCCACCACCGCGATCTCGAGACACAATGTTGATGCCCGGGTGCTTCGACAGCCACGCCTGAACGGTCGCCGTTTCCCGGTCGGGCAGCAAGGCAACGATCCGCCGACGCTCCAAATCACACACGATGGTCCCGTACCGACGGTTTCTCCGGAACGCCCAGTCATCGATACCCACAACAAGCAATGGATCCGTCGGCATCGCCGTCCGCCGGCGGACCACCCGCAGCAAAGTATCGTTGCTGACAGGCAGCATGAGCCGCTTGGCGAAGCTTGCGGCCGGCCGGCCGCCGAGCGCCAAACCCAGGTGATGGACGATGTGTTCGAGCGTGCCGTTCGACGCCGTCGAAGCGGAACGACGTCTTCTCGAACCGCTCCGCGAAGATCTGCCGGCGGCAATGCGGCACCTCGCATGTGAAGCGTCGCGTGAGCAATCGGAGACGCACCTTTCTGCCCGCTGATGGCAAATCGGCAACGTGCCGGACGTAGCGGCTATGGATGCGGCTCGACGCTGTCGCGCACAAAGGGCACCGAGCCTCCGCAGCTTCCGACCTAACAGCCAGAATAAGCGAATCCTTGAGTCACTTACACCAACAAACACCAAACCACTCGGTACTAGCGATGAGATTTGAAAGCCCGTCCGCATGGCGCTGATTCTCCGTTTGAGAACCTCAGTCGCCCGGCAAACTTCATCAGAAATGAGTCAGACCCCCAGTCGAACGCCGATTGACATACATTTGCCATGGCTCGACGATCAGTGGGCGTCTGGCTGTCGCAACGGGGCTGAACTTTGGCGCCGTTTGAAGGCGCGTGGCTTCCGAGGCTCGCTCCGCGTCATCAGCGAGTGGGCGCCCCGCAGACGACGAACGGAAAGTGCCGACACACAAAACCTTCAGAGGATTCCGTCGGCCAGAACAATTGCGCGCCTGATGACAGTCGGCCGGGACCTGCTCACGAAAGCGGAGATCCTCACGGTCGCGGCAATTGAAGCTGGCGTGCCAACCCTGGTCGAGGCACGCGAGATCACCGCCGAATTCCACCTGATGATCCGGCGTAAGACCGAGGCTCATCCCGTGGATCGAGCGCGCCCGCGCCAGTCTCGTCGCCCCGTTCGCCAGCGGCGTCGCCAGGGACGAAGCGGCGGTCCGAGCAGCAATCACTTTGCCCTGGTCTAACGGCCAGACCAAAGGTCAGATCACACGCCTCAAGCTCGTCAGGCGTCAAATGTATGGCCGCGGGAAGATCGATCTGCTTCAAGCCCGATCAATCGGCGCAGAATGAAAGGAGCTGCACCAAAATTGCGTCATACGCAGAGCCAATATTGCAGGCCGAACGACAAATCATCGAATAATGCGATTTGATCGCCGCTGTGATGCGATGCGGGACGTCGCCGCTTGTGAAAACAAGTCACGCGAGTCAACCTGCCGTTTGACCCGTACGCTCTCGCAAGGAAGCCGTCCTGTTTGAGCCTGCTTCTGGTGCCGATATGACAGACCTCGGAATAGGGATCAGCTTCAAGTCGGGACGGTGGGCGCTGAGTTTCGATCTTGAGAAGATCGACAAGTTCAAGGCGCAGCACGGCTCCGACCTATTCGCTGAAGAAGGGTGCCGTTACGTCACCCGCCGATGCCATGAGCTCGGCATCACTGACGATCTCTGGCTATGGCTTGAGGCAGTGCGGGCAAACAGATGACTTGATCGCGCCAGCCACGGGATACGTGAATACGAGCTCACCCGGGAGCGGGTGCGTTTGAAGTCACCCAATCAGACTCATAATAAAGCTCCTGCGTCGTGGGAGGCTGCCAAATGCTGCCACCGAGCCGGCGTGAGCCGGCCCGGCGGGCTTCCGGAGCGCCTTAGAAGAATATCGATGTCGACGCTGAGAAGTTCAGGGCGTGGCCGATTTGAGGTGTGTAGGTGATGGTCGTGGGATTGTTGATATAGGTGAGACCAAGGTTGAGATAGACGCCCGGCGCAAGATGCGCCGTGTACGTGCCTGAAATTGCCTTACTGTCGTTGTGAACGAGGTTCTTGGCGGCTAGAGCGTTCTGCACGGCGATGTTACTCCAGACGGTGTCTGTCGCAACAACTGAGATCTGATCGCTGGGACGGCTGTCAAAGAGGCCCTTTGCGTAGAGACGCGCTTCGTAATACTGGACGACCTTGTTTTGGTCGGGCGGTGCTCCCATGACGGAGAAGCCGCCGTAAATGCCGCGCGAGGCCGCGCCCTGCGGTGCGACCTGCCAAAGCTGGCGATCGGCTGCAACATAATAGAAGTTATTCTCGTCTCCTCTCGGTTGTTTGGGGAAAGCAAGATTGGTGTAGTGACTGGTGTTGTAACCGATACCGGCGCGTACCCAAGTATCGAGCACACCGGGAGCCGCCTTGGTCTGGTACCCCGTTTCATCAAGCGTCAGGATGCCGGTATTGGGCGTGGTCCAATTCAGGCCCGCCGGGTTCTGATTGACCTCCGTCGCAACGCCGTCCGGGCTGATCGACCGCTGCACCGAAAGTTTGGTGTAGAGTTGACTATCGAAATTGTATCGAAGATTGATGGCCGGTGTGGGTGTCGCGTTGCTGCTCATCCCGCCTTGGTACAAGACGTTGGACGAGGGTCCGAAAACGCTCGCGCCAGCGTTTCCGCCGACCAATGTGCCAGCGAACTCATGCGAGTTTCTGAGGTAACCGACCTTGAGTTCGAGCGCCCTGTCGAAGAAGGTCTGATAATAGGCAAGCGTGTTGATGCCGAGCCTGTCTGGGCCGCCCGGCTGCCAGGTCCACGATTGCTGCTCCATGCCGGCGATGATCTGGCCGTCGGGGATCCCATATCGAGTGAGGTCATAGGTGACCATCACGTAGTTTGTGCTGTTGAACGTCGGATTCTGACCATTGTAGAGCTGATTGGCGATAGTGCTTCTGGCCGCATTTGGGAGCACGTTTTGCACGTAGCTGTTCTGTGTCCAGGCAACGTAACCGATGCCGAGATCAGCCAGAGCTGATCTGAAGCCGCCTTTATCCTGGTCAACCGTATCGGCAGGACCAGGGATGTTGATTTCCAGGCCCCGCTCACGAAGCTTGTCGAACCTTGCAAACTTGCTGGCTTCGTCCTGCGGTTTTCCTGCCGCGATGTCAGCACGGCTGGCGTGGGGCAAAGCGGGAGCTTGCGCCAAAGCAAACCTTCCGGGAACGCTGCCCGACCCGGGGAGCCGGCCCTTCTTCTTCGGGAGCTTTGGCTTAACGGTCGCATCGGGAGTATCGCTCTTGACGCTCGAGCTGCCGGCACTCTGTGCCAGCGCCATACTGCTGATCAGACTTACTGCCAATGAAAGCGCGACCATGCGCCTTCCCTGTTTTGGAAAAAGCTCAGGCACATCGCCAAATGCCTTGACCCGCCCGCAGCGCGTAACCTGCGCGCCCACCCGTCCAGTACGATTTCGCTTTACTCGCATAACGCCCCCGAGAGATTGTGAGACTTGTGACGGGGGCTCCAATCGCATTGAGACCGCAACAGCGGGATGACGTTCATCGAATAATTCGATGAGAAGTCGCACGATACGCGATCCCGCACGCTCATGGGCTTCCCACGCCAGCACCAGTTGGGCGGACCGGCGTTCGGTGCAACTGGCCCCATCCGCGCGTGATTATTCGACAAAGCCGAGCGAAGCCGCAGAGCACTTCGAACGGGCCATCTTGTCAAATGCGCTGATGCTGTCATCGAAACTATGTGAGGGATCTTTCGGCGGCGACCATCTCGATCGCGAGCGTCAAGTGGTGTTCTCGAGAGATCGTTCCGCGATGGCGATCTTGGTCAAATGCGGATCACGCTGGGCCAGCGGGAGCTTTGCGAGCGTGAGGCGCATCTGCCGCGAGTGCCTCCCGTATTGGATCGCATATTGGGGCAATTGCATCGACTAATTCGCTGTATGTCATTTGATCGTAGCAAATACCGCCTTTAAGTGCCCCCTGACAGATGTGCAGGCAGACAGCGAGAGGACGAAACGCGATTTCCGCGGTTGCGGCCGATCGGTTCACTGTCCGGAAAGGCTTTACGAAGCTGCGGTACACCGAATGGGCTCCGCCACCACGAGCCTTGCTGGAGTGGAGCGAGGCCAGCGCGAGGCTGCGTGAGCAACAGACTTAAGCTGGCAAGGAGACTAGCGGTACGGTCCTAAGTACCAATGAGTTTCCGACATTCGGCGATCCGGGCGTCAAATGGCGAGCCTGCCACTCCAGGCTGAACGAGAGATGGGCCGCCACACCACTCGGTGCTTGAAACTGGCGCGCCAGACGAGATCAGGCGAAACCTCTGGGGATGACGCGATGCGGACCACACGTCGAAAAGTGCTGCTGGCTGCTGCTAGCGCAATCGGCTCACTCGCCGTTCCTGCGATCGTCCGTGCCGCGACCACCAAGCTGACGATCAGCCACGGCGCACCGGCCTATCTCAAGATGCTTGCCGAGCTTGGGCAGCAATTTTCCGCCAAGTATTCTGGCGTACGGATCGACTTCATCGCCGGCGGCGAAAACTGGGATCCGCTCTTGCAAAGCACGCTTCGCTCGGCTTTGGTCGGTGATTTACCGGATGCGACGTGGCAGTCCCTTACCTATGCAGGGATTCTCGCAAAGCGCGGCATATCGCAACCGATGGACGCATTCACGGGAGACGTCAAAGCCCTGTCCGCCATCGGACTTTCGCAGCCCTTGATCGATGCAACTCAGGTCAGAGGAAAGTCCTATTCTCTGCCCTTCGGGACGACCATTCCCGTCATTTATTACAATATGACGCTGTTGAGGCGGGCCGGCTACTCCAAAAACGAGCTGCCATCGTCTTGGGACGAAATCGCCGCGATCGGAAAGCAGGTTGCCTCGCTCGGTGAAGGCGTCAATGGCGGATATATCGAGTATATGTCCACCAACGCGTGGATGTTGCAGAACATTCTCGGCACGCTCGGCGGCCGCATGATGAATCCCGAGCAGACGCAAATCGCGTTTGCCGGGCCTGAAGGGCTGCAGGCACTCGAGATACTTGCAAAATTCGGCCGGACCAACAATGTCGACATGACGCAGGACCAGGCGCGCCAGGCGTTCAATTCCGGAATCAGCGGGATCCATATCCGAACTGCAAGCGGCATCAACTCGGTAGCCAAGACAGCTTCAGGAAAGTTCGAGTTGCAGGTCGGCCAGCTGCCTGTCCCCAGTCCGCAGGGAAGGCTTATTGGAGCCGGGCACGGCTTCTTCATGTTCACCAAGGATCCAGAGCGCCAGCGGCGGGTCTGGGACTTCATCCGCTTTGCGGCGGATCGCGATGGCCAGGCCATCCTTGCGAAACACACCGGCTACCTGCCGATCAACATGATCGCTCTGAACGATTCGAAGTTTCTCGACTCCTATTTTGCCGATCATCCATATCACCGCTCTGTCGTCGAGCGGATGTCGATAACGGGCGATCAGTTTTCATTTCCGAGCGACAACACCGTCAAGATCGTCGACATGATGGCCGAGGAAATGCGCAAGGTTGTCACGCAACGTTCAGAGCCGAAGCAAGCCTTGGCTGATATGGCCGAGCAAACCAGGAAGCTGCTCTAGTGCGCCGCCTCGTATGCACCTGCGGCACCTGAGGTGAAGCCCGCAATGACTGATCAACAGCAATTAAGGCACTGCCGGGCAGCGCTATTCAAAGGCGAGCATCGGTCAGCCATTGGACTCGTGCCGGTGCTTGCCTACTGCAGGCCAGGAGACGTGGGCAAACCGCTCGTGCTGTTTCTCACTGGCGGGGGTGTTATGGCGCGCATTGCCTACGGCCACCCAGGCGCAAACGCGAGCGATTTCCTCGATCATTGGCTCGAGAGGGTAGGATGGGGTCTGTTGACTGCCACCTATCCCGGCGATCATCCGGCGCTCACGACATCCAAGCCAGATCTGACATTGGACGACTGGGCGGCGGCGCTTGCAACACTCGTCGCGGAGACATTGGGCAGTGGTCCAAAACGGCCGATCATTGCCTGTGGCTGGAGCATGGGTGGCAAGCTCGTTTTTGCGCTGACCCGTGCGCTGCGCCTGAAGGGGCTTGCCCTCGCGTGCTTCGTTTCCTTCTGCGCAACGCCCCCCTTCCCTCGCCTAGACGGCGGACCGATCCCACCGGAACGAATGTTGCCGAACGGACTCTGGGATCTCTCGGCCGGAACGAGGGATGGCCTGACCAGGGACGAGCGCTGGCAGCAAGAGCTACTCGCAATCGCGAATCTGGAAGGGCGCAGTGTCGTCGATCCGGACCTGTTCAGGTCTCTCTACCGGACCAATGTCCCTACGGCCTTGTGGGGACCAGAGCTGGACCGGTTTTTTGAAGGACAGACATATCAAGAGTTGTCTTGCGCGCTTCGTGAGGCCCGCTCGTTCTCGGGCGACGATTATCCTATATGCGCTGCGGTTGTTCCCATGGACTCACGGGACTACCGGCACGCTCTTGCCGATGAAGCGGTCTGGGGATCCATCACCGTCCAGGGCCTTCTGCACAATGTCGTGGCGAAGGTCGCCCCCGCGCAGCTCTCCACGCATGATTGGCTTCGTCTCCGTGAGCGTATCATCGACCTGCCGCGGCGCCTGGTCAGGCACCTGCCGGGTGGACATTTTTTCTTCGTCGGAGCACGTGGCGCAAGCGCCACCATGTCTCATCTCGCAGACCTTCACGAGGAAGTACAGCGCGCTTGCGCGTTATTTGGTGGTTTCAAAAGTTTGCGGACAAGCACATGAGGGCGAATGTCGACTTCGATCCAATCGAGCTTGAGATCTTCTGGAATCGATTGCTGTCAGTGGTGGATGAGGCTGCGGTTGCGTTGCTTCGGACTGCATTCTCCACCGTCGTTCGCGAATCCAACGATTTCACAGTGGTCCTGATGGATGCAGAAGGGGCCAGTATCGCCGATACAAATGTCGGGACCCCGTCGTTTGTCGGAATTCTGCCCAGAACCCTGCGCCAATGCCTGGCTCACATACCGATCGAGGACTGGCAGGACGGGGATTGCATCGTCACCAACGATCCCTGGATGACCGCGGGTCACCTGCTGGATCTGGCAATGCTCGCGCCCATCTTCCATCACGGCCGGCTGGTCGGATTTTCTGGATCCATTGCTCATCTGCCCGATATCGGCGGCGCGCTGTTTTCAGCAGATTGCCGGGAAGTGTTCGAGGAAGGAGTACGCATTCCGCCAACCAAATTCCTGCGGCAAGGACAGGAAAATCGGGACCTCGCCTGCCTCATTCGCGCCAACGTCAGAGTACCGGAGCAGGTTCTGGGTGATGTCTACGCGCAGGTTGCTGCGCACGCAGTCTGCGCACGCAAGCTTGGCGAATTTCTCGAGGCCTCCGGCCTTCAAGATCTGACCGCGATCTCGGCTGCATTGCAGGATCGCGCCGACAGGGCGATGCGATCCGCGATAGAGGCGGTACCCGATGGAACTTATCGCGCCGTCCTCACAGCCGATGGCTATGACAATGAGGAGACGCGGATCGCATGCGGAGTGACCGTTGCGGGCTCGCAGCTTCACGTCGACTATGCAGGTAGCTCGAAGCAGATTGGCCGTGGTCTGAACTCCGTCATGAACTTCACCTATGCGCTTTCAGTGTATCCATTGAAATGCGCGCTCGATCCTACGACTCCTCGTAACGAGGGATCCTACCGCTCGATTAGGGTTACAGCCCCGGAAGGGAGCATTCTCAACCCGGTTCACCCTGCAGCGTGTAATGCGCGGCAGCTCACAGCCCATCTGCTTGCGGGCGCGATCTATAAATGCCTCGCTCAGGTCATCCCCGACAAGGTCGTCGCCGAGTCAGGGACTGCCCCAACCCTGCGTTCGGTCTACAGCGGCATCGATCGCTTTGGAAACCGCTTCTCCCAAGTCTTGTTTGGCAGCGGCGGAATGGGAGCAAGCGCTCACTCCGATGGTCATTCCTGTACGCCATTTCCGACCAACACGGGCTCTGGAAGCATCGAGGCATTCGAAGCGGCGGCGCCATTGATCGTTTGGCGCAAGGAGCTCATCGCGGACTCCGGTGGAGCTGGCCAGTACCGCGGGGGACTGGGCCAGGAAATTGAGGTCGAGGTGGTTTCCGCTGGAGATATCCAGCTTTCCCTCATGGCTGACCGACAGAAACACCCACCCGAGGGTCTGATGGGTGGACGGGACGGCGCACCAGTTGCCATTCGGCTGAGGGATGGATCGCAGCCGCATCCAAAATCTCGCAGTCTGCTCGCGCCAGGGCAGCGCTTGATCTTGCGTTACGCCGGTGCCGGCGGCTTCGGAGATCCCAAGAAGCGGACGCGCGCCGACATGCTTTTGGATCTGGAAGAGGGGTATGTGACGGTGGAGGGTTTGCAGCATCACTACGGCGTACGGCTCGAGGAGATCGCAGGTGAGTAACGTCGGGAGTGAAACTTGCAAGGTTCGGACGGGCGTCGACGTCGGTGGCACCTTCACTGACCTCGTTCTCGTCGACCAGAATACGGGGAAGATCTTTCTAGGCAAGCGTCTGACCACACATGCCGACCCAAGCCGCGCGATCTTGGGGGGGCTCGAGCGAATTGCGAAGGAATCTGGCCGCTCGATAGAGAGCGTCGACGATCTCGTGCACGGTACGACGCTGGTCACCAACACCATCATCGAGCGACGGGGCGCCAAGGTCGGCCTTCTGACCACACGAGGTTTCCGCGACAGTCTTGAACTCGGCAAGGAAATCCGCCACGACCGGCACGATTTGTTTTTGCGCCGGCCGGAGCCACTGGTCTGTCGACGCCTGCGCCAGGAAGCCGGCGAACGAATCAATGCGGCGGGCGAGATTCTCCTGGAGCTCGAGGAAGCCAGCGTCCGGGCTGCCGCCCAGGAGTTCAAGGCGAATGATGTCGAGGCCATCGCTGTCTGTTTCTTGCACAGCTATGCCAATGCGGTTCATGAAGAGCGTGCGAGGCAGATTTTGCAATCCGAACTGCCAGGAGTGCCGATCACCCTCTCTCACGAGATTTCACCAGAGATTCGCGAATACGAGCGAGCCAACACGGCATGCGCCAACGCATATGTTCAGCCCATGATGAACCGCTATCTGACGCGGCTCGATAGCAGACTACGCGAGGCCGGCTTTGCTGGCTCGCTGTCTCTGATGTTGTCGGGTGGGGGTCTCACAGGTATCGAGGCTGCCGAGGCACAACCCATTCATCTCATCGAGTCGGGCCCCGCCGCCGGAGCGACCGCTGCCGCCTTCTACAGCCGGATCACTCAGATCCCTGATCTGATCTCCTTCGACATGGGAGGCACGACTGCAAAAATGTGCCTCATTGAGGCTGGTCAGCCCGAACGATCGAACCAGTTCGAGGCGGCCAGGGTCAGCCGGTTCCAGAAGGGATCGGGGCTTCCTCTCAAAATCCCTGTCATCGACCTGATCGAAATCGGTGCCGGAGGCGGGTCGATCGCTCGCATCGACCAGATGGGCCTGCTCAAGGTCGGGCCTCAGAGCGCGGGATCCGAGCCGGGGCCGGTGTGCTACGGACGCGGAGGCAGGCGTCCAACGGTCACGGATGCCGACCTTGTCCTTGGGTACCTCTCGCCGACCTACTTCCTCGGCGGGGAGATGGAGCTCGATATAGATGCCGTGCAGCGTGCGCTGCACGAGCATGTCGCCGCCCCCCTGAATATTGACGTCCTGCAGGCCGCGATTGGCATCCGCAGGATTGTCGATGAAAACATGGCGGCCGCAACGCGGATGTACATCGCAGAGAAGGGCCGCGATCCGCGTCGATATGCGCTTCTCGCCTTTGGTGGTGCAGGTCCCGTCCACGCGCATTCGCTCGCCAAGCTGCTCGGGGTGAAGCGTGTAGTCGTTCCACTAGGCGCAGGAGTGATGTCCGCGCTTGGCTTTCTGGTGGCCGCGCCGGCGATCAACCTGGCGCGCAGTTATGCCGGCCGTGTTGCGGATCTGGATTGGCAGCGCGTCAACGCCTTGCTCGAAGCCATGGAGCAGGAGGCAAGTCGTTTTCTGACCCGGAGCGGCATTGCATCTGAAGCCATCGGCTTTCGACGCTGCGTCGACATGCGCCATCTGGGACAGGGTTTCGAGATCCCAGTCGACGTTCCGGATGGTATCCTGGACGCACGGACCGCAGATATGCTCGGCGGCAGTTTCCGGAAAGCCTATGAGATCCGGTTTGGGCGAAGCATCGCCGGGATTGCGATTGAAGCGCTGACGTGGCGGCTTGCCGCCGTCGGTCCAGCGCCCGAGGTGTCATTGCAGTTCTCGGCTCCCGACCGCGTCGAGGCCGGACCCCACAAAGGCTCAAGGATGGTCTATTTCCCCGAGACCGGATTTGTAACGGCCGATGTCCTCGATCGCTATCGGCTCGGTCCAGGAATGCGGTTCGAGGGGCCTGCGGTCGTCGAAGAACGCGAGTCGACAACCATCATCGGACCTCACTGCAAGGCCGAAGTTGACGCCTCGCTCAATCTCATCATCAACATTGCGGAAGTGCCGCGGCAGCGCAGCGACGCATCCGGAGAACCTGCGCCATCAACTGTCAAAATAAAGGAGATGTCCCGTGTCTGAGCGTGCCCATGTCATCGATCGGCTGCGCGGCAAAGCTATCGGCCGAAACGCCGGAACTGCTTATCGTGAGTTGGTCTGGGTCGCCACGATCCCAGACCGAAAGACTGCAAGCATTTCGGAGCAATCTGCCGACATTTTCATGAAGCTCGATCGCCTTTTGGCGGAGCTCGGCACCGACAAGCAGCGGATTCTTTCCGCCACGATCTACCTGTCGGATTTGAGCCACAAGGCCTCGTTTGACGAGGCGTGGTGCAGGTGGATAGGTGATGATCCCTGCCATTGGCCGCAGCGGACCTGCGTCGGCGCTCAGCTGGTCGGTGCCACCCTTGTGGAGATCATGCTGCTGGCTGCGAGGGCAGATGGCGGTGCGATTGATGCACCAATCTGAGCGAAATGTCGTGGTGATTGGCGCCGGCATTGTCGGCGCTGCGACCGCAATCGAGTTGCTGCGCGAAGGCCATCAGGTCACGATTCTTGAGCCCGGGGAGATCGGCGGTGATCATGCGGCGAGCTATGGCAATGGAGGCTGGATCAGCCGCAGCCTCGTCGTTCCAACGTCTGTCCCCGGCCTTTGGCGACATGTTCCTGGCTACCTCATGGATCCGCTCGGGCCGCTGACGATCCACTGGCGCTATCTTCCGGGCCTGCTTCCATGGTTGTGGCGCTTCCTTCATTCTGGCTCGACCATCGAGCGGGTCGGAAGAACAGCGGCAGCCATTTCTGGTCTGATATCGGATTGTGCCGAACGGCATCGCAAATTGGCGCAAGAGGCTGGCGTGCCAGATTTGCTGCAGGACACAAGCCTTCTTCATGTGTTCCGGAAAAGAAGCGATTTTGACGCCAATGCGCTTGCGTGGCGCCTCAGACGGCAGAACGGCACGACATGGCGCGAGTTGGATCAGGGACAGCTATCCTCGCTAGAGCCTGACCTCGACCCCCGCTACACCTTTGCCATAGCCGTGGACGGAAGCGTATGTGTTGATCCCGGACGATACGTCGCGGCCCTTGTTGACCACGCGTGCCGACGAGGTGCAACGATCCGCAAAGGACGAGCAAGGGGCTTTCGGATCAAGAGCGGTCGGCTCCAGGCGGTTCAGACAGCCGACGGTGAGCTCGCATGCGATCGAGCTGTTATCGCGGCCGGGGCCTGGTCGAAGGAGCTCGTTCGAGGGCTGGGCGACCGCGTCTTTCTGGAGAGCGAGCGCGGCTATCACGCCGTCATTCAAGACCCGGAAATCAAGCTGAAGAGCCGGATCTTGTTCACCGACGGAAAGCTCGCCACCACCACCACACCTTCCGGCTTGCGCGTGACCGGACAGGTCGAATTGGCGAGTCTACGGGCTAAGCCGAATTGGACGCGAGCGCACGTCCTTCGCGATTTCGCGCTCAACGCATTTCCGGGCATGCCGAAGACTTTGCCTCACAATCGGCAAACGTTTTGGATGGGGCACCGCCCCTCTACGCCCGACGGCATCCCGGTCATAGGCTCAGCAAGCAAATGCGCGGATGTGATTTATGCCTTCGGACACGGCCATATCGGCATGACTGCCGCCCCCGTGACGGGCCGCATCGTCGCGGAGATCATCAGTGAGAAAACGCCTTGCGTCGATCCTGGGCCGTTCTCGGCGCGTCGGTTTGGAGGCGGTGCACACCCGCAGTGAGTGGACGTGGATTCGACCGGTCTGCGAGCTACGCCGGCTTCTTCCTCTCCTGGAATTCTGACGTTCCCAGCCTCCTTGTTTGTGAGACGGAAGCGGACGGCCCTCCACTGCTCGTCAGCGGCTGTCCAGGTTCCCTTATCAAGCAGAGGGTCATCCTCACGACAGAAGCCAGAGAAATCCGCTGGATTGCGGGGCTTGGCGTCTCAGCGCCTCAACATTCGATCCAGCCGCCGGCGATATAGCTCGCACCGCCAACATGCTCGCGCCGGAGAATCTGGCGATAGTCCCCAAGCCGGGCCTCAAAGACTTCCTCGCGCGGGTAGATGAGATTTGGCGCCAATGCGAGGGCCTCGTGGAGCACTCGCCCGCTCATCGTCGGCGTGGCCGAAACTCCAAGCAGATGGAGAATGGTGGGCGCGATGTCGCAGATTCCGGACGGCAAAGAAGACGAGGCCCCGCTGCACGGAACCGCGGTCCCTGCGAGGATCCCGACTGCTGCAAGCTCTTTCGGATGAAGGCCACCATGCAGGCCGAGGCCAGTGCGGCGATCATTGTCGTAGAATGTGCCTCCCTCAAGGCCGAAGGCATCATCGCTGTCGTCCGTGCGGAAGGAAAACGCAACGTCCGGCGCGCGAATATGGTCGGCAAAGACGAGCCGCTTCGAGAGGCTGCCCGGCGCAATCCCGTTGACCTCGTCCCTGGCCCGCGTGAAGATCGGGCCGCACCACAGCTCGGCCGTAAGGCTTGCGACCAGCCGCGCGAGTGTCGCCTCATCCATCTCATCAAGATAGAGTGCGCCAACTTGCCCGGGAACGACCACGACGTCGACACCGGGACCAGGCGCCGTACCCGGAGAAAATCCTGCCGCCCGCAGGCTGCCCGCCACGGAGATCCGCGTATGGCCCGTGATATGGCCATGATCGGACAGGGCGAATAGCTGGACGCCGGCCGACCTCCCCTCATCGTCCCACCAGTCGAGCACGCGGCCGAACTGGCGGTCGCAATATGCGATGATGGACCTGGTCTGATCGGCTCCCGTGCCGTGGAAATGCGAGGTGACGTCGGGCTCGCCGAATGAGAGGATCGTGACATCCGGACGGCATCTGGGCCAGACATAGTCGAGGAAGGCCGATGTTATCCAATTCTGGCCGGCGCGGTCGGGCTCGATCTTGGGAGGCGCGGGAGGCAAGGGCCCGAGCTGGGCTTCGATGTCAGCGAGGACGTCGGAGGGCGTGCATGCCTCGCGGAAGTGACCGGAGAGACGGACGTGACCAAGGTCCTCGGCTTTGTGGTGAAACAGCCGCGTCGTGCCGGGCGTATTCGTCGACAAGACGGCAAGGCTCCGGCCACTCTTCGCCAGGAGCTCGCCAAGCGAAGGCGCCGAAAACAAAAGCCCACCGCTCGCGACATCGAGTTCACGCAAGAGAACCGCATCGGACGTGTCGATATAGCGAGGCGGCAGGGTGGTGCGATCGACATATTTGTTGCCGACCATTCCGTGGCGGTCTGGCGTTGCGCCTGTTACCAAGCTTGGGAAGGCAGAACGGGTTTCACTCGGATACACCGTGCGGTGATTGGCAAGCGTCAGGCCAGCCGCTTTCAGTCGCCACAAATTGGGGGTGAGTTCCTGGCTGATCAGATCGGGGCGCAGGCCGTCAAAGCTGACCACGAGAATCCGAGGTGATTCAAGCATCTTTCAAATCCGTTCTTTCTCGCACGTGACCAAGGTTAGGATCCCGATCCGGCCGCCGGCTCGAACATGCTGGCGCTGTTCGCCTCAAGCCTTCTCACGCCGCCTGATGCACCCGCTCGCATCAAGGCTAATCCAATCTCCGGGGGCCAAGACCAGCGATTCAGGGACGCTCTCACCCGCAGCTTTCGCATCAGCCAGGCAGCGCTGGAATTGATGGACCAGCGGATCGTCGGGATCGGTGTAGTGACATGGCAGAACCGTCTTCAGGCCAAGCCACTGCGCTGCCAGGACGCCTTCCCGCGGCGAAAGATCCGTGGTGAGTTTGCGGCCGGGCCTTGGATCTGCAATGCCGCTCGGATTGGCAATACCGAGCGATCCGATGGTCGGCTGGTAGAGCTCGCCCTGCAGGCGCATGTCGGAGAACAAGGAGGTGTCACCGGGATGATACCAGCGCACGCCCGCTCCGAGCTCGATGATGAAGGCCAGGGGAATGCCGGAAACGAAAGATCCGTCCGGCATTGTCGCGCCCGAGCAGTGCCGGCATTCCAGCGTCTGGATCTCAAATCCTGCAATCTCGAGGCGCATGCCCCAGGCTGTCGGCCTAATCTGGGATGCCGGAACGTCCATTGCCCGGAGATAGGCCTGGACCTCATTGCCGCACAGGACCGTTGCACCCGTAAGTTTCGCAATCGCCGGCGTGTCCCCGAGGTGATCGCGGGCCGCATGCGTGACAAGGATGAGGTCGACACGCTCAAAATCTTCGGCCTTGACCAGAGAGGCTGGATTGCCGGCAAAGAACGGGTCAAGCAGAATCCGCCTGCCGTCGGCAGCTACGATTTCATAGGCGGCAACACCATGATATCGAACGTTGCAAACTGAATCACTCATGGCAATTGCCTCCGGGAACGAGAGCGTAGTCTTGTCGCTGCGGCTTCTGGGATCAGCAAGATCCGCACCTGGGACAGCTTGAATCTGATGCAGGATTGCAAGCTGGCGATGATTGCATGCGAGACGACCCGGGTCGGTGCTTGCTTGCACCCTCGCCTCGCCTGATGTGAGCGGTAAGATTGGGCAAAGGCCCCCGCTTTCAGCGTCGAATTCATTTTGGAAGCAGCTGCTGGACCGCCTCGGTCATCGCCTTCATGGCGTCCTCGGGTGAGCGGCGCAGCGTCACCACATCCTGCAGCAGCAGGCGAATCCGGTCCGTTATTCGAAGCGAGTTGTCGCCGGGGAAGGAATACCATCCGCCCGCTTTGCCGGCCGCCCGGATCGCGGCGATCCGCGGGTCGGTGGGCGGCGTCAAAGCCTCGAGCGCTGCGATGGCTATTTGGTTGCCGGGCAAATAGCTCGTTACGTCCGAGACGATGCTTTGTGCCGGCGGGCTCGCCACGAACTTCATGAACGTCCAGGCCGCTTTCTGGTGCTCGGGCTTGCGGGTGACCATCATCACGCAGTTGCCGCCGACCGGGAGCCTGCCCTTGTCCACGATCGGAATAGGCGTTGTCCGCAAATCAAACTTCACCTGTTTAAGCTGAGTCTTGAGGAATCCACTCGAGGTCACGATCATTCCGATCGTTCCGGCCGAGAACGCCTGGTAGGCCTGTTCGCGAGGCATATCCACCTGGCCAGCCTTGCCGAAATCGCGGACGATTTCGAGGGCGCGCAGTCCGTCCGGTCCGTTGAACGTGATCGAGCGGTCGTCGGCGGACATCATCCGCCCCCCTTGCGATTCGATCAGCGCCATGAAGGTCCAGTTGCCGGCCGCGGCGTAGTCGAAAAAGCCGCCGATCCGGTTGGCGCCAAGCGCGGTGATCTTAGCCGCGAGAGCTGTTATCTCAGGCCAGGTCTGGGGAAGGTGGTCAGGATCGCCTCCCGCCTGCCGCACGAGTTCGGCGTTGTAATAAATGATTGGAACCGAGATGATAAACGGCAGCCCATAAAGCTTCCCGTCAGTCCGGCACAGATCGTCCGAGATCGCGTGGTAACTGCTCTCAGCCCAGGGTTTATCCTCGGTCAGGAACGGCGACAGTGGGAGGACCAGGCCCCGGCGTATGGTCAGTTCAGAGCGGTTGTAGCCCTGAAAAATGACGTCAGGAGCTGTCCCGGTAACGGTGTCGCGGAGCAAGCGCTGGGTAAGGTCGTCATAGTCAGTCGCCGGCGGCCGCACCGTTACCTTGATCTCCGGGTGCTCGGACTTGAACGTCTCGATTAGCTGAGGCGGCACCAGCGAACCGAGTGAGATGACGTCGATACCGGCTGCTTCAGCCTGCTGGATACACGCACCCATCAGGAAGAGCAGCAGAAGAAGCGGTCGCTTGAACATGTTGGGTGCGTCCTGATCAAGGCTGAAGTTAGCAGAAGGCGAGAGCGAGCTTGAATTTTGGAGCGGGCCAGCTGCTGCTCGCCGCTCAGATGTCTCTTGCCTTCAGGTTTGCCAAAAATCGTGAGGCCGTTCTGATGGCATCGTCAGCGCGGGGGACAAGACGAACGCGATTGGCAAAGCCGTGGATCAGCCCCTCATATCGCTGAACATCGACCAAAACGCCTGCCGCCTCGAGCCGGTGAGCCATCTCGAGCTGGTCATCGCGGAGCACGTCGAGCTCGGCGATCCCCATCCAGATCGGCGGCAAGCTCCTCAGATCCGCGTGAAGCGGTGCGAGATAGGGATCAGATGGCGATGTTCCCTCAGGCACGAGGGCATGGATATAGTGCTCGACGCGAGCCTTCGACATTCCGAACTGTCCGTTCCCGAAGAGACGATAGCTCTCGCGCCCGGTATTCGTGATGTCATAGCCGCCGTAGAATAGCGCCATGCCGACGGGCAACTTCTTGCCTGCGTCGCGCCGCCAGAGCGTTGACGTCAAAGCAAGAGTTGCACCTGCCGACCCGCCTGTCACGGAAACCCGGCTGGCGTCCAGATCATGGTCGCCGGCTGAGGCAAACAGCCAGTCCAGCACGTTGACGATGTCCTCAAGCGCTGCGGGATAGGGATGTTCGGGCGCTAGGCTGTACTCGGTCGCGATCACCGCGAGCTTTCCCTCTGCGGCCATTCTCCGGCAGATGCAATCGCAATGATCGAGCGAGCCCCGAACGAAGCCGCCGCCATGCATGAACAGCGTCACGGGCAGGTGTCCCGCAGCGTTCTTGTAGAGGCGGGCTTTGAGCGGGCCATGCGCGCCTTCGATCGAAAGAGGTATGACCTTTTCGATCTCTGGTGAGCCTTCATTCCAGAAGGGCGCAAACCTTGCTTGCTGGTCTCGGTCCCCCTCGAACGTGGAGGGCGGACCGCCATCAGCTTTTACCATTTCTGACAACTTTGCCATCGCGATCGCCATGTCGGGATCGATCAAGTCGGTGGAGGCCGACTGCCCGCTTCGGGTGCTCTGCGTAGACATGGAATGTCCTGAACTCGGTCGTGAGGAAGGTGACGTGATGAACCCCGATACTTGCCCGCCTGCGGGCCGCACCGCTTGGCCTGCTCAAGATGCTTCAGTTTGTGCCGGCGGGTGACCAGTCACGGCCAAGAGCAAAGACGCAATCGCCTCGCCCGGTTCGCGCCGGGATTCGCCTTGTGAGCACGAGTCCATCAGTCCTGGTGATTACGGGCTCGGGGTCTCGCCAGGGCGTCGTCGTGAAGTGGATTCTACCGACCACCTGGCCGGCCTCGACCGTGTCATTGAGGCCTACCAGAGGTTCGAACAGCCCTCGTTCGCTGCTGTCGGCATAGACATAGTCGCGGCTGGGAACGCGTGCGACGAACCGACAATCAGGCGCACGCCGATCGGTCAGGGCGCGGCTGGTCGCTCCGATGTGATGGAGGAGCCGCGCCAATCCATGTTCTGCCATCTCCACGGCAGCACGGTTGACGTCGCCGCCGCCGCCGAGCTCAGTCGACAGATGTTTGACGCCCTGGCGGCGGCAGGCGCCGATCAACGCGCCATCGCCGCCGGTTGAATGTTCGATGATCATGCCGACTGGCATGCCGAACACGCGCAGACGTGTCAGCGCCTCCTCCAGGTGATCCGGGTTTGGAGGACGGGCGACGACGGCACAAGGCAGATACTCGGCGGTGAGACTGCCCGAATGCAGGTCGATGACATACTCGACGCGCGGCAGGATGACGCTCTCGATGAAATGGGCGATCATCGCGGTCGGGCCCCCAGAGGGGTCACCGGGAAACTGACGGTTCAGGTTTCCGTCATCGAGCGGGGAATTGCGCCGATCTCCCCGCACGGCTGGCGCGTTCGCAGCCGGTAGAATAATCAGCCGGCCGCGCACGTCTTCCACTTTCAGCGTGCGGATCAGCTTCATCAGGATGATCTGTCCTTCGTATTCGTTGCCGTGATTGCCGGCCATCAGCAGCACGCTCGGACCTTCTCCGTTACGGAGCGTCACAATCGGAATCGGCTCGCAATTGTAGCCGGCGTCGTCGCCGGAGCGATCGTGCACAGCCAGTGGCAACCAGAGAAAGCCGGTCTGCTTGCCTGGCGCGTCGATATCGAGATCGGTCCAGATCTTGGACGCTTGTTTTGCTTTATCGTTCATGACGTGTCTTTTATCCACGATAGACTTCTGTGATTGCGAAGAGCCCGCGTTCGAAGGCAACTCTATCGCGCGGCGTGCCCGTGCCAAAGCGAATTGCATTTGGTGCAGGGCTATCGTCCATGGCGTATGTGCCGGCGGGGCTGACGTCGACGCCAAGCGCCCTCACTTTGGCGACGAACTCCTGCGCCGGGCGATCTGTGGGTAGCGAGAGATAGACGTGGAGGCAATCAGGCCGGCTGCGAAGGTCGGAGCTGGAAATGCTGTCGATTACCATGGATTGGCGAATACGCGTCTCGGCTCGCACCGCCTCGATGATGTCGTCGACAGCCCCGGTTTCGATGAGAGACGATACGATCGCGCCGTTCATGGGGGCGCACATCCAGTAGGTGGCGCGCACGCCCGGCCAGAGCCGCTCCGCCGCAGCCTCGGCACTTGGTGCAACGAGGTAGGCGATCTTCAGCGCAGCGGCCAGCGACTTGGCGGTGCCGAGCACGTACCAGGAGATCTCCGGCGCAAAACTCGATAATGGCGGGGGGATATCCTTGGGAAGCAGGCTGTAAATGTCGTCCTCGATGATCGCGACCTCGTAGCGCCGGCAGATCTCAGCGATGGCCTTGCGCCGCTCGAGGCTCATCATTCCCGTTGTCGGATTCTGGAGCGTCGGCATCGCATAATAGGCGGCTGGGCGATCGGCACGGCAGATCGCCTCGAAGGCATCCGGCCGGGCGCCCTCGCCGTCCATCGGGATCGGTGAGAGCTGGAAACCGAGATGCTGGGCGAAGGTGCGCATCGTCGGGTAACTCAGGGTCTCGATAGCGAGGCGTCGATTGGGGCCGACGAGGCTGGCGAGCAGCATCATCAGGATGCTTTGCGTGCCATTGGCAACGACCACTCTGTCCACCGCTGGAACGTCCTGCATTCGGCGGCCAATAAAGCGGGCGCCAAGCGCGCGATCGCGATCGCTGCCGCGAAATTGATGTGCACCGATCAAATCATTCGGCTCGCACTCGCCAAGAACCCGTTGAACGGCGCCACGATAGGCTTCATCGAAGACATGCGGCACCTTGGGCGGCAGATTGCCGCTCATGTTCAGAATGTCGCTTGGGCGGAACGATAGTGTCATGGGGATTTCCGGTTGGATGAAGAGCGTCTCAGGAGCTCAGGAGCTTGCGGGTCTGATCGGCCATCGCCTTCAGCGCGACATCAGGCCTCGTCCGATGCGCCACGACGTCCCGCATGACATCGGCCATCATGTCGGTGATCTTGACCGTGTTGTCTTTGGGGAACGAGAACTGATCCGTGGTGATCGCGAGGGCTTCAACGATGGCACGGTGATAGGGATTGATCTGAAGATACTCCTTGAGGAAATCGGCTTGCCCGAGCGCCGACATGTTGACCGGCATGTAGCCGCTCTGCCGTGCAAGGATCATCTGGCCCTCGGCACTTGCGGCGAAGCGGAAGAAAGTCCACAGCGCCTTCTGTCGTTCCGTATCCTTGGTGAAGACCATGAATCCGTGGCCAGCTCCCACCAAGCGACCCTTTGGGCTCGGGATGGGCAACCGGCCGACCATCAACTCGAAGCGTCCCTGGGTGGCCTTGGAGACGGACGTAGTTCCGCTCGCTGATCTGATCAGAATGCCACAAGCACCGGCATTGAACGCCTGCCGCGCCTGCTCGCGGCTCATGTTCGTCCCGCTCACATCGCCAAACCGCCAGAGAAGCTCCAGGGAGCTGCGGCCTTCGGGGGCATTGAACGCCACGTCGGATAGATCGGGCGTCATCATCCGCCCACCGAAACTTGCAACCAGGTTCTGGAAGATCCAGGCGTTGCTCGCGTCGTTTTCAATGAAGCCGCCGGTGATCGTGCGGTCGAGTGCAGAGATCTTTCCGGCAACCTCGATAATCTCGTCCCAGGTTGAGGGCGGCTGCGCGGCGGCGTACCCGGCCCGCTTCAGGAGATCCATGTTGTAGTAAACGACAGGGATCGTGGTTCCGAACGGCATCGCGTGGACGCCGCTATCGCCGGAGTTTGATTCCAGCAGAGGCTCCGGGAGGCCGAGTCCGGTGAAGGCAGCCCGGCCACCGGCCAAAGGATCGAGTGGTTGTATGTAGCCGCGACGGGCAAGGAGGCGCGCATAGGCAAGCGACTGCCAAGTCGCATCGGGCAGACCGTTGACGAGGCCCTCGCGAAGCGTGACCTGCAGTAGGGGATCCCAATTATCGCCCTTGCCCAAGAACTCGACGGCAATGGCCGGATTGGCCTTGGTAAATCGTGCCCCGAGCTCCTCAATCATTTTCTGATGGAGGCCCATCGGCACACTACTCCTCAGGGGTCTCTGAGCGGCGGACGCCGCCCGCGGCGCGGGGACAGCCGCCACACAAAGCCCGATCAGGGCCTTCCTGCGGGTGAGATCCATTTGGCGCTCCACGATCCTACTTGACGGCTCCGCCAGTCATTCCTTCGACGAACCACTTTTGAGCGGCAAGGAAAGCGACGACCAGGGGGAGAACGATAAGGGTCGATGCGGCCATCAGCGGGCCGTAGTCATTGCCGGACTCTTCGCTCTTGAAAGCCATGATTCCGAGGGGCGGAGGCATCAGGGATTCGTCCCGTACCGCAATCAATGGCCAGAACAGATCATTCCAATGGCCGACAATTGAGAAGATCGAGAATGCGGCAAGTGCCGGCAGCGCCATCGGCACCATGATCTTCCACACGATCGCGATTTCTGAGAGACCGTCGAGCCGCGCGGCATGGACCACGTCATCGGGAATGGTCTTGAAGAACTGGCGGAACAGGAAGATGCCGAAGGGCGAGACCACATAAGGGAAGATAAGCGCAGCATACGTGTTGAGAATGCCAAGCTGGTAACCGAGGACGAAGAGCGGCAGCGAGAGCACCTGGTGCGGCAGCAGCAGGCCGATCAACACCATGGCGAAGAGCAGGTCGCGGCCGGGAAAGCGAAGCTTGGCGAGCGCGTAGGCGCAAGGGGCGCATACGAGGATCTGAAGGCCGAGGATCAGAGCACAAACGATCAGGCCATTGCCCATATAGCGCGGCAGCGGCGCTTCGGTGAGCGCCTTGGTGTAGTTCTCGACGCCATAGAATTGCGCTGGCCAGAAGGAGAAGGAGGCGCGGAAGATCTCGCCGGGTGGCTTGATCGACAGCGACACCATCCAGACGAAAGGGACGAGGATGAGCGTGCCGGTGGTGAGCAGAACCGCATGGCGGACGATGGCGGACGGCTGCAACAAGCGGTTGGGGTGCATGTTGATGCTCATTGGTAATGCACCTTCCTATCCATGAGCCGGGCTTGAGCGAGGGTGAGGGTCACGACGATGGCGAGAAAGACGACCGCAACGGCGGCGCCATATCCGGTGCGCAGATACTCAAAGCTCTCCCGATATAGCGTGTAGAGCAGCATTTCAGATGCGTGGCCGGGCCCGCCTCGGGTAAGCACTTTCACGGTGTCGAAAGACTCGAATGCCCTCAGCGCCACGACGATGACGACGAACATCGTGACCGGCCCGAGCAGCGGCAAGGTGACGGTGCGCAGTCGGTCGAGCCAAAGGTCAGCACCGTCGATATCGGCAGCATCGTAGAGATCCTGCGGGATGCTCTTCAGGCCGGCCAGAAACAGCACCATGGCGTAGCCGAGGTTCTGCCAGATACCGATGACGGCCAGCACCGGGAGGGCCGTATTCTCGTCGCGCAGCCAGTTGGCGGTCGGCAGGCCGATGGCGGCGAGCGTCTGGTTGACGAGGCCGATCGTGGGATGCAGCAATGCTTCCCAAGCGACCGCCATGGCCGTGAGCGTCGCCATGAAGGGCAGGAAGTGGATGGCGCGGTAAAAGGCGTGGCAGGACTTTCCGCTTTCGATCAGAAGCGCAATCAGAAGGCCAAAGACGAGGGTGCCCGGCACGACGATCAGAACGTAGACGATTGTGTTGACGAGCGAGGCCCTAAAACCATCGTCAGCGAAGACCTCGCGGAAGTTGGCGAGGCCGACAAAGGAGAGCGTCAGCGCGCCGAACTGCCAGTCGGTGAGCGCGATGACAAAGACGCCGATCACCGGCAGGAAGAACAGGGCGAGCAGAAAGAAGACCGCCGGCCCGGCCAGCGCCCAAGCCGCCAGCGCTTCTGTAAAGGCCCGCCTGCGGGCCGGAGCGGCGGCGGGGGATGGGAGTGCTCGAACGCTACCCGTCGCAGATGGCTCGTTAGGAGCGCCGGTAAGAGCAAGAGGCTCGCTCATCGGGCTACCTCCCGGATCGGCGTGACCGATGCCCGGCCGGATTCGACTTCTTGGCGCAAACGCCGCCCGTTACGATCAAACAGAAGCACACTATCTGGCCTGACGCCGACGTGTAGGGTCTGGCCGGGGGCGATATCAGGCGCCCGTTCGGCGAGCAGCCTTGCGATCAACGGATGATCGCCGCCCGCCAGATCGAGATGGACGAAGAGATCGGAGCCCATATGCTCGATCATGCGCACGAAACCGGTCAGTGCGCCCTGCCCGCCGCGTTCGGCGAGATGAAAAGCCTCGGGGCGAATGCCGAGCGTGAGATGCGCTCCGGCAAGCGCATCAGCCCCGATAGCAAGCGTCGATCCGGCCACATCGATCAGGCCACGTTCGCGCACCACACCGTCGAGCATGTTGATCTTGGGCGAACCGATGAATTCGGCGACGCGCCGGTCGTCCGGATCGGCATAGATCTCCTGCGGCGGAGCGACCTGCAACAACTCGCCTTCGAGCATCACAGCCACGCGGTCCGACAGCGTCATGGCCTCGGCTTGGTCATGAGTGACATAGACGAAGGTGACCCCGAGCCGCTGGTGCAGTTCCTTGATTTCGGCACGCATCTGCACACGGAGCTTGGCGTCGAGGTTGGACAGCGGCTCATCCATCAGGAAAACAGCCGGATGACGCACCATTGCCCGGCCGACCGCCACGCGCTGGCGCTGGCCGCCGGAGAGCTGCCCCGGTTTGCGGGCCAGCAGGTGGCCGATGCCGAGGGACTTGGCCGTACGGGTGACTTCCGCGTCGATCTCGGCAGCGATCCGCGCCGTTCCCGGCAGCAGGCGGCCCAGAAGTGGAAGCCTCTGAAAGGTCGAGAGCCGGCGCATTCGAAGCGGCAGGCCCATGTTGGAGGCAACCGTCATATGGGGATAGAGCGCGTAAGACTGGAACACCATCGCTACGTCCCGGCACTTCGGCCTGAGGTTGTCGACCGCCCGCTCGCCAATCGAGAGCGAACCTGCATCCTGCACCTCGAGTCCCGCCAGGATACGCAGCAGCGTCGACTTCCCACACCCCGATGGTCCCAACAGCGTCAGGAACTCGCCATCCGCTATCGACAGCGAAACACCACGCAAGACGGATGTCGCGCCGTAATTCTTATGGATGCTGTCGATCGATACGGATGCCATCGCCGTTACCTCCACATCGTCATGAAAACCCCTGCAAAGCACGGCACCGAGATCATCCCGTTTGGCCGTGTACGCTGGCGTGCCGGACCTTAGAAACTCGTACTGCTACAGTCGGATGACGCCCATCGAATAATTCGATATGTGCATCCGCAGATGCGATGACGTGTTCCGCTCTTGGGGAGAATGACGGACAATAAGTGCATTCGGTGATTGCGGTGCGCAACTTTGGTGGAAAGGTCTCGTGGGCGACGCGGGTGGCAAAGGCTCGGTATCAGCCGGAGTTTCGGCCAGCATCCTCGCTGTCGGGAAAACTATCTCGGGTCAAAGGTCGCCGAGTTGGGCAGCCGAACAGCGAATTGTCGGCCTCCGCCGACGCCCTCGCTAAGCGAGCGATCCTGTTAACTGCGGAGCGCATGCATCGGCGCGACAAAACGGAAGCGCACCGCACCGGCGTGCGCACCTATTTCACAATGTTTTTCTAGGCGCGCTCGTTCAAATCTTCAGTCTCACTTGTCCGAGGTGCGACGAGCCGTGACCAACGTCATCAGTGTTCTGATCTTGTCTTGCTCGCGGCTTCGACCGCTGGATGGCGCGCCTGCGAGAAAGGCATGTCGACGCGACGGGCGTAAAGGATCGTAGTTCTCGATGCCTTCATTTGAAAGCGCGATGATCTGATTGGTTAACCCGTCAAGGAACGAGTAGAAGCCGTCGGGAATTTTTGCTTCGAACTTCGCAGGTATTCTATCTTGTCTCTCGTTGCAGAACGGCTCAATGCCGTCCGTCCCTCCGAAACCAAGGCCATGACGGCCCGCGCCGCCGAACTGAAAGATCAGGGCGCCGATGTGATCACGCTCAGCCAGGGCGAACCGGATTTCGACACGCCGTCTGCTGTCTGCGAAGCCGGTATCCGGGCGATCCGCGATGGGCGGACGAAATACACCGCGGTCGCTGGTATCAAGCCGCTGCGCAAAGTGATCCGCGAGAGCTTCCGCCGCGATCACGGGCTCGACTACGACATCGACCAAATTACGGTCGGCTGTGGGGCCAAGCAGGTCGTCTTCAATGCGCTGTTCGCCACCCTCGACCCGGGCGACGAGGTGGTGATCCCGACACCCTGCTGGGTCTCCTATCCCGATATGGTGGTGCTGGCTGGCGGCAAGCCGGTTCTCGTCGCCTGCGATGAATTCCATGGGTTCAAGCTACGCCCCGAGGCGCTCGAAGCTGCCATCACGCCGCGCACCAAGTGGCTCATGCTGAACTCGCCGTCCAACCCGACTGGTGTGGTGTACAGCCGAGGCGAATTGCTCGCGCTCGCTGCGGTGTTGCGCCGCCATGGCCATGTCCATGTGCTCTCCGACGATATTTATGAAAAGCTCACCTACAACGCCGACTTTGCTACCATGGCGGCGGTCGCGCCGGACCTCCACGAGCGCACGCTGACGGTCAACGGCGTGTCCAAGGCCGACGCGATGACTGGCTGGCGCGTCGGTTATGGCGCAGGGCCTCTGGCGCTGATCAAGGCCATGAACCTCATTCAGGGCCAGACCTCCTCGCACACCAGCTCGATTTCTCAATATGCCGCCATCGAGGCGCTGTCCGGCGGGCGGAAGCATATCCAGGAATTCGCGAGCGCCTTTCTGCAGCGCCGCGACCTCGTCGTTGCCAAGCTGAACCAGGCCGCGGGGCTTTCATGTCGCGTGCCGGACGGCGCCTTCTACGTTTTTCCCTCTTGCGCCGGTGTTATCGGCAAGCGCACACCGGGCGGCAAGGTGATCGAAACCGACACCGATTTTGCCATGTACCTGCTCGACGCATTCGCCGTAGCCGTCGTGCCCGGAAGCGGATTTATGGCCTCGCCATATATCCGCATTTCCTACGCCTCATCGCTCGAGGACCTCACCCGCGCCTGCGACCGCATCATCGCCGCCTGCGCAGCCCTGTCCTGAAAGATCTGCAGATGTCCCCTGCCAAACGCCTTCGCGCTCGCATGGCCGAGACCAGCCTTGTCCACATCATGGCCGCCCACAGCCCGCTTTCGGCGATCCTCGCCGAAGAAGCCGGATTCGATGGCCTGTGGGCCTCCGGCTTCGAGTTGTCGGCGCTTTACGGCCTGCCGGACATGAGCCTGATCTCGATGACCCAGCATCTCGACATGCTGCGGGCGATCGCCGGACGCACGACGCTGCCGATCGTCGCCGATATCGATACCGGCTACGGCAACGCAATCAATGTCATCCATGCGATCAGCGAATACGAGCGGGCCGGTGCGAGTGCCGTCGTCATCGAAGACAAGACCTTTCCGAAAGTGACGAGCCTCGTTGCCGGTGGGCGCCAGGAACTGCTGCGCATTGAGGAGTTCAAGGGCAAAATCGCGGCCGCCGTCACGACAAGACAGGATCCGGATTTTCTCGTGATTGCCCGCACCGAAGCGCTGATCGCAGGCCTCGGCGAAACCGAAGCCCTGGAGCGTGCGCAAGCCTATGTGGACGCTGGCGCCGACATGATCTTGATCCATTCGAAAAAGAAGGATCCTTCGGAGATCGAAAGCTTTTCACGCGCCTGGACCGGATCGGTGCCGCTGGCGATCGTGCCGAACGCCTACCCGGAACTTAATACCGAGCGCGTCAAGGCACTCGGCAATATTCGCATGACGATCTACGGCAACTACGGGATCCGCGCTGCTGCAACTGGCATGCAGGAGACCTTCCGCCGGATCATCGCCGATGGCGGCGTCCAGAACGTTCACAAGGACATTCTGCCGGTGGAGGACATTTTTAGACTTCAGAGGATGGACGAGATTAAATCAGCCGAATCTCGCTTCCTTTGCTGATCCGTTCTAGCCCGCGCCGCGAATGGCGAGGTTTTCAGCGATAGGCCATTACGCCGCTCATTTTGGCTTAGGCCGTTTTTGCGCGCGATATATCGTTTATAAGCAGTAATCCGGCGATAACCATCGAATAATGTGCTGGGAACTTTCATTTTGTCGTGGCCTGCTGCCAGCAAGAACTGGCGACAATTTTCTGGAATAGAAGATGGCCACCGGAGACAATGAAGTGCCCCTCAACGCGATCCGCGTGTTCGTAACGATCGCGCGAGAAGGAAGCGTCACGCGCGCGGCTCACGCATTGGGAATGACCCAGAGTTCCGTGAGCCGCTACCTGGCCGTGCTGCAGGACCATCTGGGCACAGACCTCATGCAACGACGCGGCAAGCGGAGCGAATTGACGGAATTCGGACGGCTCTTTGCGAACACAGTCGCCGAGCCGCTAGACACCGTGTGCTTCACCGCTAAGAGAATGCGCCGGCGGGATCGTCCAGACGTCAATCGGCTTGTGGTCCGCACGTCGCTTTCGACCTTCGCGTACTCTCTTCTGATTCCGAATCTCCAAGCATTTTCCGCTGAAATGAGCGGCGTCATCGTGGATGTGATCAGCTCACTGTCGCTGCCGATATCCTCCGACGATTTCGACATCCTGATTACACGCGATCTTTCCATCGTCGAACCGGCCGACGATTGGGAAATCTACAACGAGCAATTGGTCTGTGTGGGCTCTCCAAATCACGTCGATGGTAAGGGCCTCTCGATTGTTCGCGCAATGCCGATTCTGAATATCACATCCAGGCCCGACATACTGCCCACATGGCTTCGGGCGATGAACCTGACCACTAAAGACATAAGCTCGGGGGCGCGTTATGATCACAATTACCTGGCTCTGCCGGCGGTCATGACGGGAAAATGCCTTCTGGTAGCGCCCGAAATCATTGTCAGCGATCTGGTGCGCGGGGGCGCTCTACATGTGATACCAGGATCACGTGCTCCCAGCGGCATGCACTATCGGGCCTATGCCGTCGACCGCTGTGACAATCCCGAACTCGCTCGTGCGTTTTGCCGTTGGCTAGTCCGCCTTTGTAAAAAGGCCACCCTTCCGGAAGCCGCTTGATATCGCATGAGGCTATCGTTCTCCAGATGGTCATCTCTAATCCGACTTATCGGTTGGCTGAAGAGCTGATTGCGCCACCACTCACTAGCTAGTCGCGCCAAAGGCCCATCGACCGCTGGACTCTGATCTAGCTAGTCTAATCAGATTTCGCAAAAGCGTGACGGAGCGCGCCGCTCCGACACGCGAATGGGACGAATCCGGATCGCCGCGCAACGCGCAGGAAACGCTTCGGCGCGTGCGTAGCGCGCGAGCGCGCTAGCGCTTCAGTCACGATGACGCAACATCCCCGGACTGGCGCAACGCGCAACGCCTCGTGTAATCGCGAAGGCCAAAACGCAGGAGGCGCACATGCTCTCATCCTTGTCGGACCGATCTTGCGCGCTCAGATGCGGATTTTCGAGCAGGGTGGAAACTCCCTTGTTGGCGCAAGCCAAACCAAATAGGTGCGTCGGTTGTTGGTGCCTAGCTCGACGTGAGCGCGACAGCTCCGGCTATACCCGGATCAGCGCGTAACGTCGGACGGCGTGTCTCAAAGCATCCGCCCTGATCGATAGTTAGAGTCACGATCTTCCATCGCGCAACAGACATCGAATCGTTTGATGAAACGCCCTGGTTTTGCGATGGATGACATCCGCCCGGCTCGGGCTACAATCTGAGCGCGTCTTGCAGCATGGCAGCGGCCGATGACGTAAGCCCGATGCAGGTCCGCAAGACGCCTTGAGCGGCGACCGTCTCACAGTAACAGGGGAGCGCTTAGAGCTTCGCAAATGCATCAAATCTCAGGCATTTGTGCGTAGTCGGTCGATCACGAGCAGCGCATTGATCTCGACCGGACCCATCTTTCGCAATCCCGAATGTGAGCATGTGCTGAGCATGCAAAGCCGGGGGACCCGCGGTGGGTCATCTGGCTGTGCTCGGCCGTTGGCGGGCCGTCCCACACGACTAAAAATCGTCACAGTCCATGCGCACAGCTTCGTTACCGTTTAATTTGGTAAGTGCGATGGATGATCCAGGCTCGCGACTGTCTATCGAAGCACCTCGAATTCCGAACCTTGATCCTCGGCAACTTCGCTATGCTGTTATAGCCGCGGACTTCGGAAGTCTCCGACAGGCGGCTGACGTACCTCTTGTCAAACAAACGACGCTTGGCCGCTCGATACGACAGCTCGAGTATCTCGTGGGTATTGCGAGTTTTGAGCGGTCGAACGCTGGAATTCGTCGACAGCCGCAAGTCGTACGTTTTTCGTATCGCGCGGTTCATACTCGAAAGCATGGAGGTCTCTCAGCGCCAGAAATCTGCATGCGCCATGCTTGAATTCAGGCAACGAATCCCAAATCGACCTGACTACGGCTGAGCGATCAGGAACACATCCGCGGGCCGAGCCGCTCGAAATCCGCGCAATGGAGGCCAGATAACGAGATCCCTGCTCTGGAGAGGCACATCGATTGCGCCTGCCCTCCAGAGGGTTGACTGATTTAAACGGCCAAGAGAGGCAAGCCACCGTGGAAGTCCACTCAACTCGCGATAGGAGGCAATAGGTGGGCTGCGGCTTCAATCGACACATATGAGGAAAATGAAGGAGAGCAGCATGTCCAGTTTGAGACTATCGGTTCGCAACCCACCTTTGAACACATCACTGAGAAAGCTCGATTGACGGCCACCATGAAAAGGCGGGCGCTCAAGCGCAAGATCAAAGCTTCCAAAATTACGGTGGTGTCCTCGTCTGGGACGCCGCCGGAACCGGAATCCTAGCTATTCCGAATTGACCGCACCTCACAGTAGTCAACGAATTCGCTGGCAGGGGTGCTGAAGAAGCGCATGCAAATGGAGTGACCCATTCAAGAAACAGTTTTGTCACCGGCAACTCGCCATAGGGCTTCGACCGCGCCTGTGGAGTTTCGAGATCTACGCTGGGCGATCGCTGCGTCCCAGCACCGAAGCCTGCGGCAAGCGGCGGAGACGCTCAACATCAAGCAGTCGACTCTTAGTCGCCGCTTGCGCAATCTCGAATGCAAGTTGGGCAGCACTCTGTTCGAGCGCACAAGTGGCGGTACGCGACCGACCATTGAAGGTCAGGAATTCCTCGATGCCGCCCGGCGCGTCGTGGGCGAAGCTGATGCAATGACCGCTCGTCTCAAGACCCGCTCGCGTGGCGAGAGCGGTCGGTTGACCATCGGCATCCACACCTCCCTCTCAGCCGGCAATCTCCGGGCCACTCTCCTCGAGCACCGGCACCGCTTCCCCGGTGTCGATAGGCAACTGGTCGACGGCTCGAGAGACCATTTGATCGCGGATCTCGCCAGCTCCGCCGTTGACGTCGCCTTCGTGGTCGAGCCCAATCCGAAATGGAGTGACAGGTCATTGTTGCTCTGGAGCGAGCGTGTCGTTGCCGCCCTCCCCGCGAACCATCCGTTGGCGGGCCGTGACGTAGTTCACTGGGGCGAACTGAGGCGCGAATCGCTTTTAATGTCACAGCGAGGCCCGGGACCGGAATTCCTGAAGCTCCTCATCAGCAAATTGGGATCCTCCGACCCTTGCCTGCTGCTTCGCCATGATGTCGTGCTCGACCGCCTCCTCTCCTTGGTCGGCGTGGGCTGGGGCATTCTACTGATATTGGAAAGTGCGACTGGCGCAGTCTATCCGGGTGTCACCTTCCGCGAGGTGCATGATGCCGAGGGTCCGACGCGGTTGAGCTTCCGCGCCTATTGGCGGCAGGCCAACTGCAATCCATCGCTGGGTCCGTTCCTCGACCTACTTCGCGAGCGCTATCCGGATCTTTCCGGTGACGCAGGTGCGGGCTGAGCAGCATTTCGCCGCGCCTTCGCAAAGGCGCGGTCGGTTGCCATGAAACGCTCGATCATCGGCGCGATCAAAATTGGCCAGCTCGATCGGGATTGTCGCGTTTCCGCTACGCGTCAGAATCTCGGCATAGCTTTTCAGGTCCCTGAAGACCGCTGTTGGCAGCTCGATGGTGAGCTTGACCGGCTTGTCGTCTTCAAGGGGCCCAAGCTTTAGTTTCGTCACGGCGTTCCTCCCTTGCGGTAGGGCGCCAGCACCAGATGGCGCGTGACGATCACGCGGACCGGAAAACTTGGCCGGACGGTCAGCGTTGGCTGGATGTTGAGCTGGCGCTGCACGATCTGCTGTCCGGTCCGGCGGATGCTGTTAGACGCACCGCTGCGGATCGCTTGAACGAGATTGTTCTCGTCCTGGCTCGTGCCCGCCTCGGCTCCGACGCCGAGCATGGTCGAGAGAGCGGCGGTCCTGAACAGCATGCCCCAATGGTTGTCGCCCTCGTCCTCGAGCCCAGCATGACCACCGGTGTCGGCGCCGGGCTGGCGCTCCAAGACGATCGAGTTGCCGTCGGGCATGATGATGCGGGTTCAGACCAAGAGGATCCGACTCTGGCCGAAAGCCACGGAGCTGTCATATTGGCCGATTAGCTTCGCACCCTGCGGAACCAGAAGATATTTGCCGGACGGACTGTCATAGACCGCCTCCGTGGGCGGTGATCTGGCCCGGTGCCGTATAAACCTGGTAGAGAGCGCCGCCGGAGAACGGATACACCTGGACCGCGTTGATGAAACCGGTGCGGACCGGCTGCACCGGTGCTGCGGCGTTGGCCTGTTTGACGAGAACCTTCGGATCAGCAGCTTCCGGGATTCGTTTGCCGGCGGCGAGCGGTTTCAACTGCCCTGGTAGCGGCAGGGGTTTGGCAATTCCACGATCTTGACGGGCGACGGCGGATCGGCGGTGAGCGTTGCCGGCTCCGCGGTATCGTAGTTGATGTCGGGGGATGAGATTGTGCGCGCAGCCGCCATGCGTCGCGACGGGCAGCAGCAAAGCCGTAAGTGCGGATTTACGGAAGCACGTATCCCTGTCTTTCCGGCTTTGCTGAACGATTGAGAGAGGCGAAGCCGGACCGCCGGCGCTTACGGAAATCGGGGGGGTCATTGTCCCGGCTCCTTCGACCAGTTGATGGCGTTGACGTAGATGCCGAGCGGATTCTTGCGCAGCCGATCGGCGTCGGTTGGAGGCTGAATCGCGATGGCAAGGATCGCAGCCCAAAGTGTGGTGCCGGCGAGCGCCCCATCCTGTTAGCCCTGCTCGACCCAGGCGACGCGGAAGCTGTCGGGCGAAGCGCGAATGACGCTGGAGACGTCGATCGCGACCTGCTGCTTGCCGAGACTGGCGAGGGGGCATTGGCGCGGGCGTAGTCGTTCACGCCAAGGCGCGCGCGCTGGTCGTGAAATCGTAGGCCTGTGGCCACTTCTGCCGCACGATGATCGGATCCGCTGGAAGCGAGCGCACCATCGTGATGAAGTGGGCGAGGTACAGGCAATCTGCGGGCCGCTCGGCCTGTAGTCGGCCGCAGCCGGCGCCATGGCTTGCGCCTCGCCGAGCTTGTCGACCTGTACACCCAGGGAACGACGGTGCCGTGCGGGGACTGCCAGACGAGCCCGCCGACGAGGCCGCAAGCCACGATCAGCGAACCCAAGGCCATCGGCCGCCAGTTCTTGGCTTGCACGCGGGCCGAGCCGATGCGCTCATTCCAAACCTGCGCCGCGCGCTGGTACGGAGTTGCGGGTTCGGGCGCGGAGTGGCCGCCGCTATGGCTATCGCCGGATTGGAGGGCTTGCGCGGCGGACTGCGCGCCCGTGAACAACCGCCTCATTGCGTTTCATGCGCTAGACCCAGGCGGGCAAACCTCGCTCGCTCCTTGGGAAGCGGCTCCCTCTTGCGGCCTCGCCACCCTCAACGACTCCCATAGTCGAGGAGCCACCCGTGTTGGCGAAACTGGCGCGGGCGCCTGAGGCGAAGCTCTCCTGCATTGCCCCGGTTGCTTGCTCGGCGGCGCGCCTGACGGGTGCGGCGACAGCGCTGGCCGCCGCACGGCCCGCGCCGCTAAAGCCGGACGCAACGCGGCCCGCGCTGGACCGACCGGCCGAGGCGAGGCTGTAGGGGGAGGACACGCCTCCCGCCATCGCCGCACCACCACGCTCGGCGGCCGCCGCACCCGAGGCCGCCGCCATCGCTCCCCTTCCGGCGAGAGCGAGCGAAGCACCGCCCGCCATCGCCGTGCCGGCGACGGCGAGGCTAGTTCCGACAGCAGCACCCGCGCCAAGCTGCGGCGCGCCGGAGAACAGACCGTTAGCGATGCCGGGCGCCGGCGCCGAGCATGGCGAGTGCGGCGAGCACGACAGAAAGCGCCCGCTCGATCGTCGGCTGGCCGCCGCCATAGGTGGTGGTGAACTGCGAGACAGTCCGGCGCCGATGCCGCCGATGACAGCGAGCACCATCACCTTCACGCCGGAGGCGACGACATTGCCCAGCACCTTCTCGGCGAGAAAGGCAGTCTTGTTGAAGAGAGCGAAGGGAATGAGGATGAAGCCGGCGAGCGTTGTCAGCTTGAACTCGATCAGCGTGACGAATAGCTGCACCGCAAGAATGAAGAAGGCGATCAGGACCAGGAGCCAGGACACCATCAGCACCGCAACTGCAAAGAAGCTGGTGAAGCCCATCATCTGGCTGCGGCGTCCAGCAGTGGGTGCCCCGCGTCGAGACCGACCTGCGCGAGCCGGCCGGGCCGCAGGAAATCGGGTGTCGAGATGGAGGAGCCACCGGCCTTCAGGCCAAGGCCGGCGAAGCTATTGAAGATGACGCCCGAGAGAGTGTTGAAGTTGGTGATGATGAAGGCGAAGAATCCGATGTAGAGCGCCTTCTTCACAGCCGCTGAAGGATGCCTTCGTCGGCGCCCCACGCCCAGAACAGGCCGGCCAAGGTGATGTCGATGACGATCAGCGTCGGGGCGAGAGAAGTGATCTCGCCTTGGATCAGGCCGAAGCCTGAATCGATATAGGTGGTGAAGGTGTTGAGGAAGGTGTCGATGACGCCGACGTTGTTCATCGTTATCTCCCTCCGCAGCGTTCGTCGTCGACGGTGTGGCCCGCGCGGCCTGTTGCGGCACGGGCCGCGCCGGCTTGCCGAAGAAGCGCGCGCGGTTCTGCTCCCAGACCGCCTGGCAATGCGGATCTTCGGCATCCGGGGCCAAGCGCGCGGCAGCGGTGCAGCTAGGCCGAGAGATCGTCGGGCGTGGAAACAGCAGGAGCGTCGGATCTGGGTTGTCGCGCGGGACGGCGATGGATGGCGGACACCCACTTCCGCCTGCCGCTGGAACACCGCGAGCACATGAAGTCGACCAACATGCTGGAGCGGCTCAACGAGGAGATCAGGCGACGCACCTGTGTGGTGCGTATCTTCCCCAATGGCGAGAGCTGTCTACGGCTCGTCCGTGCGTTGACCGTCGAACGCTATGAGCCTTGGCTCGAGGACCGTCGCTAGCTGAACATGGATCTGTTGAAGGACCACAAGGAGTCGTTACGCCAGCGGCCCGACGATGCTCGGGCAGGCCCAGCAAAGGGATGGACGCCACCCCCTCTCCGCCGCCGTCGCTCGCCCGCTGCGCTTCTGGGTGAGGCGAGCGACGGCGGCTCCGAGGGGATGGCTCGGCCGAATCCCATGATCGATTTCACTGAACTTGACGCACAGAACTCTCTTCAGTCGCGGGGTTCGGCTGGATATGTCTGCTACGAATTTGGGTTCGCCTGACCTCCTTCCTTACGGCCTTGGCTTACTGAGGGGCCTTAGTGGCAAACCGAGGCCCGCACTTTGCAGTCCCCGTCGCCGGTCTCATTGCATTCGACCACCGCGGCTTGTTGCGAGAGCTCCTCTTCAAATTCAGCACGTGGGTGGGACCACCACCCACGTCCCAGCCCGCGTCCATTGCCTATGGCAATGGCGGCGCAAGCGTTGATTTCGGAAGCTTCGATTTGGCAATCCGAGCCGCCCTTGCGGCGACAGTCGAGCAGGGCCCACCGTTTAGCGCACCTTTGTGATCTACACCCATGCGAGACACCGACCACGTCATCTGGTTTGGAGTATGCGATGGCCCCGGAGCCGGCGAACGCGGTAGTGTTTGAAATGAACAGCGCGAGGACGCCGATTGTTAGTTTACGCATTCACTTTTCTCCATTTGGATTTGAGCATCGCACCGATTGGCGCCTATTGCCCTACGGCGAGATACAGCAAGGGCCGTGCCAGCGCTCCTCGCGCGCACTAAGCGACTGATTGTGCTTTGAAACAGCTCGCGATACGCAAACGGCGCACGGTGTTTTGAATCTCACAGTTTGTGCACCGCTGTCAGAAAGCGGACAAGGATCGAGGGGCTGACGCATCCGGACCTTGCCCCCACGGACTTGATCCGGGTGGAAGGCAATTCCTTTTTGGCAATGCGCGCGGCGTCCTGGGAGACTTGCGGTGGGCTACCGCCAACTGCTGCAAGAGGATTTCACGGTCCACGCCGCGCTTACAGCAAACTAGGGTACAGACTCAAAGAGCGGCGAGCTGAACAGCCGCCAAGAAATTCCGGGCGAGCTTGTCGTATCATGTGGCGATGCGGTGGAAGCCCTTGAGCCGTCAAAAGCAGCGTTCGATGACATTTCGGCCTCCGTAGGCGCGTCTGTTGAAACGATGAATGACGACACGGTTGGATTTATTGGGAATGACGGGCTTGGCGCCGCGACCAGCGATTTTGGCCGAAGGTTTTCCCCGTCGTACCCTTTTCCAGCGAGAAGCGCGCTCATGGGCGGTGCGAGCGCCAGAACATCGGGCGCGGCAGCGATGTCGGCATCCTGACCTGGGGTCAGATGCAGGACGACCCGTCGGCAGAGCGGATCGCTCAGCGCATGGATTTTTGTCGCACGCCCCTCCCCGCGAGTGGCCGATTGCCTGCTTGTGCTCCCCCTTTTCCGCCGGAGGCACACCGATGAGCTTCGATCGAAGTCGAGTCGAGCGACAGCGCGACGGCATCTTTGCCAGGTTTGAGCAGTGCTTGAAAGATTGCGCACCATCGTTCGCGTTTGGCCCAGCGATTGAAGCGATTGTAGATCATCGTGTAAGGACCGTATTCGCGCGGACAATCAGGCCATCGCGCCTCTCAGCATGCGAACAATACCGCTGATGATGCGCCAATCGTCGTCCCGATCCGGCCCCGTCAGTCCCGTCGGCAGATTGGATTCGATACGAACCCATTGCCTGTCATTCAACCAAAACAAACCCGCGCGCATTCTCTCGCCCCCGAAACAAGAACACAGAGGCAAGAGAATCACGTGGCGCTATTTAGGTCCTGACCCTAGTAGCGAGAGACAGCTCAGCGCCGAATGACGTCTGCCGGCCGAGCTGATGATCCGCCGGCACGCTCGCGGACCGCATTTCCGGGTGGTAGATCTATATTCACAGATGCGCCTTGATCAGTCGCTGATTGAATCCATGACAATCGATGAGGTCTAGGCCAAGTGGACCGGTCTATCGGCAGACCGGTCAGCTCGTTCATCGCGCGAGCTGACCCTCGGACGCACGGACCTGGAACGATCAGCTGGCCCGGCGGTCGTAAGCCGCCTGGCCGGCACGATCACGCCGGTCAATTTCCGAAAATTGAATCATATCTCAGCGCTGGTGACCCAAGCCAATCCCCAAGGTACGTGCTTTCTGTCGTAGAGACCCCTCGGATCGCTTCATCAGCTTTGAAACCCTAGCTACAGGGGTGCGGGCCTTTGAGTGCCCTTTGAGCAGCCTGACGTCATCCTTACTATACTCTTTGCGCTTGGTGGTTTTTGCCACGTGATGTTCTCCGATTTCGCTTTGCACATTTGCCTGTAGCGCCTTGTTTTTGGCGTAGACGCAACTGCATCCCATTACCATATCAATGGCGATCGACAACTATTAAGCGGGTTCTCTTCGAGATAAGAACTGGAACTACACGCGAATTTGTCCTCCCTCCATTTTTATCTGCGCGACAAACGCGATTTCCGACATGCACGTCATCCAGCTTCAACCTGGAAGCAAGCCACGGAGACGGGACGCTCGATGCGTCTTCGAAAGACAACTCAAAAGCGCTTCTTGCTTGAATGCTCCGACCTCAGCTCACTAAGACATTTCGTAGAATGATACCAGGCGCCCGTATTGATGGAGTAGCGCTGGATCGGCCGGGACACTCGCACTGCCTCACTTGCGCGCGCATCATCAACAGGCCTCCACGGCGAGTGCACGGCGTTACCGCGCGAAGAACAAACGTCTTGTCCTCTTTTCCGAAGGAAAACGGCTTTAAGTGAAAGTTCTCACAAAGGCAAATCTTGCGATACCAGATCCTCGTCGGTGGATCGAGCGCACGGCTTGCCCGTCCTAATTGATCTGCCCCAGTATTCTTGACCTAATTAGCAACGTTGAGATAACCAAGGCAAATCCGCTGCGAGGAACGATCGCCTGCCCCGGTCTCTAAGGCCCGACGAACAGCGTCGTGTACTCCCCGGGCTGGTCATTACCGCATGGTAAACAACCCGCGGGCCTAACCTGGGTAAGCTTGGCACCGGCAGGCGATTACTTGATCATGAGTTGCCAGAGCGTTTGGCCAGCACAATGCCGGTGGCACGCTGCGGATCATTCGTAATCTGTGCACACTGACCGCCACTGTCGAGCAGATGCAGGTCGAACTCTCCGACGCGGCGGAACGGACTCTGCGTCATGTCAGAGGCCTCGCAACAAATCCAGGCGAGATGCGGAAATTTCTGCCGGAGCGTGAGGCAGGGCTTAGACGCTGTATCAATAGCGGCGAGCGTCTGCTCGATCTCCGTCAATTCGCCTGCGGCGAGCACCATCTCCACAATCCTTATTGCCAGAACAAACGTTCAGGATCGGCGTTCAGAACCGCTGTCGCCAAGCCAAGCCGTGGATGGGTAGAATGCCACTGCCAGACGCCCTTGCCGTGATCTTTGCGGAACAGCTGCCATGCCGCCCCAGTCTTATCGTGGTGCAACAGCGCGACATCGACGAGGCCTCCCTCCGCGTCGATATTGCCTGAGCAGCACCGGCTCTCGACAAGGTAGCCGCCAGCAACCGGTGTCACCTTTGGCGAGACATATCGGTAGCGCTCGCGCCTCGTCAGCGCGCGCACGATCCGCCACCGGTCGAGCTCGTTGGGATGCGCAGGCAATCCCGAATGATGTTGTCTGATGATGGCGGCGTTCATTGCGCGATGTCCTGGACTGCGGAGATCTCGGCCTCGAGGCACCCAACCACCAACTGCTTGCCGAAGTCGACCATATAGATGGGTAGGTTCGCTTCTGTATGGAGACCGACCTGGACGATCTCACCAATGTGTCCGACGCTGACCAGACACTCTTCCGCCGACGCGTCGGGAAAGGAACCGTCGTTGAGCAGATCGATTGCCGCCTCGACACGTTGGCCTGCGCGGTATTTTGGCAACCTTGGTTCGATCATCAGGGTGCCCCTCCTGACAAGCAAGGCTCCTCGCCTCGGTGGCTTCGCGTGACGAGATCAAGCTCTTTGCGTTTCATGCCGACGCGATGGCCTGAAGCGAGGAATTCGACCCCATAAATATAAAATTGTTGCAGGAACGTACCGATCGAGACGACATAGCCAAGCTCGCCTTTCTTGACCAGAACCTCACCGATCTCCTTGCCCACATAGGTGCCGTCGTTGCGGATGGTGCGGTTGGCCCGCACCTTGTCGCCATAATCAAAGAAGGGCACGTCCGTCAACTCGACGATGTCACTATCACGGGCGATGTTACTCATGCTGCCGTCCCCGTTCCATGCTTCAACTGTGCCGCGCTTCGCGAGCGCCCGGCGTTACGGACCGCGCTATCACGATCCTCGATCAACTCCGTCGATTCCCGCACCGCGGCGCGGCTTGCGACCACGTATTGGATGAGCCAACGGGGATGACGGTGCGTCAACATCAACGCCCGGCCCGCCAAAACGGATGCTTGAGATGGCGATCCGAGAGCCCACGATGGATGTTGAGGAAGCCGCCGATGCTGCACGCGAGTCCGTCGTTGACACACAACGAGCTTGAGCCGGGAGCAAGAAGTGCGGTTCAGCGCGACACGCGCAGCCGGCACAATCGACCTGATTGCCCCGGCAACTGAGGGCATCGTGGATGACATCAATCATGGTCCCGCCCATCCGATCGAGCGTGCCTCACAAACCTTGGCGCCAATCTTGTGCGCGGGACTGCGCCCCAGCAGTCTCACGACAACCGCCGCCCTTCCCTTGAGTCGCCCGAGACGCATCTCCAAGTGGGAAATAAGCCTTGAGCGAGAATAGCAAGACCCACGCGAGGTACTCTCATAGCAGCCGAATTCGGGCTGGTGGGACGACCGCGCCGGTCGGCAGCAAAATCATATTCGCATCACGAACGCCTTGACTGGACGCAGTTTGATTTTCTGCCTCTTCATCGAGGTGATCGGATAACCCTGCCGCCCTGTAATGATGCTCGGCCGGCTCGATACCGTGCGACCAACACAGAGCTCGGGGAGGACGCCCTCGTTTCGCTCGGATGACCGACTGAAGAAGGCCTCTGTCATGAATGTCGCCTGTTCATTGATGGCCGCAGGTGACTGGATTGATATCGCGGAAGACCGGTCCGCTCTTGGTGGATGCATCGGCGAAATCGATCCTCGACGCTCAAGACCGCAGCCTTCGGGCCGGCGGGAATAGCTTAACGCGTTGCCCTCGACGTTCGCGTCGTCAGAATATGGCTCGCCAACTGGCGAAAAAGTCGGCGACCAGGGCGAGCCGTCCATCCGGTTTGGGAGGGCGACAGCCGCGGTCGGCGCCTCGTCAAGGCGACGCATCATCCGCCCGAATTTCTGAACCGTTCGTGTCGTGGTGACATCCATGTTGTGGTCCTCAAGGGGGCGCCCGATGGCGTGGCAGTGCTGTGTCGAGCACGCATGTGTTGTCAACCGGACAAACCGCCACGCATTGCGGTTCGTCAAAGTAGCCGTCGCACTCGGTGCATTGCTCCGAATCGATCAGGAAAACGCCGGCTACCTCGGAAATAGCAAGATTTGGGCATTGCGTTTCGCACGCTGAACAACCCGTGCATTGCGAGGCGATGATTTTGAACGGCATTGTCTGAACCCATCCTTCACGCGGCGGAAATCAGCGCATTGTGGCGGGCCGGATCGACCCGCTCAAGGTGCTTAATCTTCCGCTCATTGACTTTATCGAGATAGAGTTTGAACCAGGCGATCGTCGAGGCATCGATGAACTCGCAGGCGTACTGATCGACCGGCTCGATGCCGGCCTTGATCAATTCGGCCTTCGGGCAGCCGCCGATCTTTGACACGAATACGGCGTGGCAATCCTTGATGGCGCCAATGGCGATTTCGAGCTTGCTGTCCTCGCCATGGCCGCCCTGGCAATAGGGATGGATAGGACGATGACCAACGAATTTTGCGCCTGAAGTCGAGAGCTCGTAGATCTGGAACTCCTTGGCGTGACCGAAGTGCTGGTTGATCAAGCCCGAGCCCTTGGTTGCAACCGCCACCAGCACCTTGATTTCGCTCGAAACGCTGGCGAGCCCCGCGAGCTCCTCCTGCTTGGCCGCAAGCTTTGTGATGCGCGCTTTCTCGACTTCGGCCTGATACGCCTTTCGGGGCTGCTCGTCGTATTTGATGTCCATCGCCATGATCTTTTCCATGGTGAACTCCGAGCCGCGGTCCTCTCCGAGCAGTCCGACGGCGTCGGCCCGGCACTGGCGACAATGACGCATCATGTTCATCTTGCTTTCGCAGCTATCCTGCAACGCGGTCACTTCCTGTGCGGTCGGGCCGCGTTGTCCCCTGAGACCGAACACGGTGCCGTGCTCGGGCGACGATATCAGCGGCATCACGTTATGCAGGAAGGCCCCGCGCGACCTCACAGCCTTGTTCACCTCAACCAGATGCTGATCGTTAATCCCGGGAATCATCACCGAGTTGACTTTGCACAGGATGCCGCGCGCGGTGAGCATCTCCACGCCCTGGAGCTGCAGATTGCTAAGGATGCTTGCAGCTTCAACGCCGGTGTAGCGCTTGTGGCAGTAAAAGATCCAGGGATAGATCTTTGCACCAATTTCGGGATCGATCATGTTGATCGTGATCGTCACGTGATCGATCTTGAGTCTTGCGATCGTGTCGACATGATCGGCTAGCGCAAGACCGTTCGTCGAGAGGCACAGCTTGATACCTGGCGCGAGCTTGTTCACAAGCTCGAACGTCTTGAATGTCTTGTCCGGATTCGCTAGCGGATCGCCAGGGCCGGCAACGCCGACCACGCTCATCTGAGGGATCGCGGAAGCAACCGCCAGCACCTTCTTGGCGGCCTGCTCGGGCGTCAACTTTTCGCTGACAATGCCTGGGCGCGATTCGTTGGCGCAATCGTATTTGCGATTGCAGTAATTGCACTGGATATTGCAGGCGGGTGCGACCGCGACATGCATGCGGGCATAATGGTGGTGCGCCTCCTCGCTGTAGCAGGGATGGGTCTTCACCTTTTCCCAGATCTCATTTGGCAGATTGCTGATGCCGGTCTGAGATCCGCAGCTCGCCTTCCCGCTGCCGCCGATGGTACCGCAGCCCTTGTGCTTAGTGACCGCTTGCATGGTCTCGCTGATCTCGCTGCCGCCGCAGGATACCTGGTGTTGCGCTGAAGTACTCATTTTTCCAATTCTATTCGCAAGCCGAACCCTTCCGACAAGCATCCACAGAGTCGTTTCTGAAAAGCTAAGAGCAACTGGCGTGCCATGCGTGCCGCAAATGACTTTTGCGGTTTGCTTCAAGTAGTTAGGTAACGCCCGCTCGAATGTCAGTTTATCAACTCATGTTGGAAAGCTGACAGAGATTGCGATCACAGGAGCGCTGGCAGCGTTGTTTTGACGACGGGTTGGCTGCTTCACCTATGCTCTTGGCAAAAAAGCAGGGCGGGTGGCGTCACTGAAAGTCGATCTTGTCGTCAAAATGTGACGCCTGTGCAAAGCACAATCCGCAAAAGACTTTCGGGACGCTTTGAAGGGCAACTTGATGGGGCGAGCCTTCGTAGATGCGGGCGAGAAGCAGCCCCGTTACCGACCTATGCCGTGGAAGATCGCGCGGGCTCCCACGTGACATTCGGGACGGCATTGTCAGGCAGGTGAAAAGAAACGGCTGGTGGTCAGGGTTCCGGCGGCCGCGAATTGGACGTTCGTCCAAACGTGGGTTGGCATCTCGAATAGGTCGTGCAAGTGTGGATGCCTTGAGATCTACAAGCGGCAGCCGCCCCGGTCGACATCGCGCGAACTGGCGCCCAAGAACTACGCTACATCGCCGACGTCTCGGCAGCCAGCCAGCCGATCCTGCTCTTCAGCAAACGCAGGCCAAGCACCAATAAGCCGGCGTGCTCGCTGTTGTCCTTGCAACAGCCGTGGCCGCCAGCGCATGCTCATAGAGATAAGCCTCATAGCCCACGCGCGCAGCTTCGCTGCCATTTTGCGCGCATGTCCGGGATGGACGCGATCGTCACGCCGCCTGGTGGCCATCAGGATCGGTGGATAGGACTACCCGGGTCTTGCGCCATGATAGGCAGAATAGGTCTTCAGCCACTTCCAATCCTCAGCCTCGTCGGGATCGCCATATTCGGCGAGCCAGCTCGCCCCCGCGAGCAGGCTGATGCAGCGGCGCATGTCGACCAATGCGCCGGAGCGCTCGGGATATCGCATTCATATGTTGGTGATGAGGATGCCGCCGTTCGATCCACTCTCGGCCGCGATCCGCTTGGCCTGTGTCACGCCGCGTTTTACAAGATCGGCGGCGACGGCTGCGCATCATCATGCGACAATCTCTCGCCGGCGAGCCGGCCGGCGTCGTGCCAGCGCGTGCCGAACTCGCCGCCGCCGCGCAAAATTGCCTGAACCGCGGTGCCGTCGCAATCCTGCCAAAGCTTACCGAGCGCGGAATTGTAGTACGGTTTCCCCGAGATCCCAAACCCGCCATATCCGCTCATATGGACCGGCGCGATGCCGGCCTGTCTGACCGGGCCGGTCTGTGAATAGGAACTCGTTCACCGTCGATCGAGATGGCCTCGTGCCGGGTGACCGCGCAGTGCTCCGCGGGCGGCAAATGTCTTCGGCGCTTGCTTCAGCACGGCGGGACTGGCAACGCCTCGCTCCATCAGGATGAAGGACGGCGGGGTGAGCGGATCCTCGACGTGGGCCAGCAAGTCGCCATTGCTCTTGGACGGATCGCGATCGAGAGACCACATGTCGACGATTCCAAGATCAGGAAGCCCGCCTAATCGCTCGCGGTGCCATTATTGGATGGCGTGCAGATCTCGAAGATCTGGCCGGAGTTCGTCGATAATACAAAGCACGAGCTTGCCCGCACTCCAAAAGAAGCTCTGCAGCGGCTGGCGCGCGCCCGGTTCGAAGAGAACTTCGAACCGGCAACTGCCCCCCCAGAAACACCGGCAGCGAGATGACGATTACCATATCCGCGGCATGGGTCCGCCCTGCCACAGACGAGGGTTCGCGCGGCTTCAGGCAAGCCAGTTGCGATACGACTGCATCCAGATGTTACTTGGCAGATCGCGCCTCGTCTTGGCGCCCGTTTCATCGCCGACCCAGAGCACGCAATTGAAGACGTCTGCGCCTCGATGAACCAGGTCCGGCGGCACGACAGTGTCGTTAATACTGCAACCCACTGACACATGAGCGACCTTGGTCTCAAAGATCACTGCCTACGCAGCTACGCTTGGCTTCGGGCAAGATAAAGCCATCGTGAAGAGCTTCGTGTCAGTGTCGAATTCCGCAAAGTCAGGGCGTCGCTTCCGCCGTGCGATAGACTCAAGATCCACCGCGAATGAGTTCCTGGCGGTGCGCCCGTGGCGTTCAGAAGCCAGTCCTCGTCTTCGCTGACGGCGAGTTGATCGAGGTTGAGCAGGATCTCCCATGATGGGCTCGGCCTGCGATACGCTTCCAACGTGGTTCGCCGCCAGAGGCCGCGTGGAGCCGGTCGTAAATCGCGGTCAGCGCATCCCTGTCTCGTGCGGCTGCCGGTCCGCCAAACACCTCCAGCCCTCTGCCATTCTGCCGCTTCACGAAGTTCAGCGCCCCCGCGCGCCTTCGATCTGTTTCAACCATAGCTAGGGATCATCATCAGGAGCGGAGCGCGTTGGCCTTCTCGTTCGCGACTTCGTCGACGCTTTGTTCGACCATGCTTCATTACAACCTTAGCCTTGACGCGTAGCCTCGAGATGATTCAAGTATTTGCATGGCGAACATTACATCACGATTTTCAGGCTTACGACCTGGCCCGGCGCGTGATTCCCCCTCTCGAAACTGAATGTTGCAGAGTTACACCCGTTTTCCTGACGGCTGTGAGGACGCGCGGAATACAACGAGCGGGCTGGCCATGTGGGCCCAGGGATCGTCGAAGGCCTCCTCCATCAACGCCATCGCTGGCCCGACGCCTCAGTGCTGCGCCAGGCCCAGATTGCCTTTGGCACCGCGCCGCGATCTTGGTTGCGAAGAACGCTACGAGGGCTTCCGGAGTGATCGGCACGCTCGGTCACGCCAGGCCCAGGCCAGGGGAATGGTGTCGCGTTCCTCCCAGGTGTCGGACCGCCCCGCCAAGAATAGCTCCCGCGTCGGCCGGTTGGCGAGGTTTTGTGGAACCGCAGCATTCATCATTCGGTTGCTTCGCCGCCGCGCTTCTTGGCGTTGATAGTGATTGGTAGGGTGGTGTCACTCGCCATCGCGGGTAGGTCGAGCACCCAGCCGTTCGCGATTCTGATCCAACCGCCCCACAGGGTCTCGTGCTCCCATTCGACGATCGGCTCCTCAAGATCCTTATTGGGCACATAAATCGAAAGGCCCGTCTCGGGCGAACGGCGAATCATAACCTTCATGGGAGCTCCGCACGTTGTGAGCTCTCACCCGCGCGCTCCTGATACGCACGCCACAAGGCTCTCTGTTTGGCAGTGATGTCCGGCATGACTTGCAGGACACGGTCGATCTCATCGGGCGCCGTCTCGCGCGATAGCGAGAAGCGAACCGCACCGCGCAAAAAGGCCGGTGGTACTCTCATCGCGCGCAGGACATGGGATGGCTCCATCGAGCCGGACGCGCAGGCTGAACCGAGTGAGACGGCAATTCCGCAGCGGTTCAGGTGGTGGACGATGGCCTCCGCTTCGATATGCTCGAAGGCAATGTTAGAGGTATTTGGCAAGCGGTTCTTGACATGGCCAAGCACGATGCAACAGCCGTGAGCGAGAATGCCCTGCTCCAGCCGGTCGCGAAGGGCGCCAATCTGCATCTGATCTTGTATGAGGTTTGCCGCAGCGAGTTCCGCCGCCTTGCCGAGCCCAATAATACCCGGAACGTTTTGGGTACCAGCGCGGCGACGGCGCTCTTGTACGCCGCCGAAAATCAGCGGCCGGAACTTGACGTCCTTGCGCACATACAGCGCGCCGATCCCCTTCGGACCATGGAGCTTATGGCCGGAGAGCGACAGCATGTCGATGTCCGTAGCCTTCAGGTCAATCGGAATTCGCCCGACCGCCTGGACCGCGTCGGTGTGAAAGAGCGCGCCGACTGAGCGCGCCATCTTGGCGAGGGACTTCACCGGAAAGATCGTACCGGTCTCATTATTGGCCCACATGACCGAGGCGACTGACGTGCGCCTCGACAATGCGTTGCGATAAGTCGCGATGTCCAATCGGCCGCTGGCATCTACCGGAATGACATGGGTCTTAATTCCTCGTCGACCCAACTCCTCGGCAAGGGACAGCACGGCCGGATGCTCAACGGCCGTTGTGACGATCTCATCGCGCCCCTCCTGCACGGCGAGCGCAGACAGGATTGCTGTGTTGTCGGCTTCAGTCCCGCCCGAGGTGAAGACGATCTCATGCTCGAATGCCGCGCCAACGAGGGACTGCAGGTTCCGGCGCGCCTGCTTCAATGCGGGCGCAACCTCGCTGCCGAATGCATGCGCGGACGACGCATTGCCGAATTGTGTCGAGAAGAACGGCAGCATCGCCGCAACGACCAACGGATGTGCGCGGGTCGTCGCGTTGTTATCCAGGTAGATCGGCCGCACGGACTGTCCACTCTGCATTTAATGTCGCCCTTCGGCAGCTCCGGGGAGCGGGATCAGGCGGACGAACTCGCCGAGCCGCCCGATCAGACGCGCCTGAATGGCCGCGAGCGTCGTGCCCGCAAGCTTGCATGCCATGCAGGCGCCGGTCAGCCTGACGATGAGCTCACCATCTCCACGATCACGCCTGAGGCTCGCTCGATTCTCATCGAGCACGGCTCCGACAATTTGCTCGCAATCGGAAGGCTCAGACATCGGAGGCTGCTTCGTTGGTGCAGTCTTGATGCCCATGTTTCGAAGCCCTTCTATTGCGGATAGTCCGAGGACAGTCTCACCTGCACGATTTGTCGCAGGCGCAGCTCGACTTGGCATTTGGATTGTCGAATCGGAACCCCGATCCTTCGGGCGACACCACGAAATCGATCGTGGTGCCGTTGAGATGCGCCTGGCTCGCGCTGTCGACGAAGACTTTGACGCCGCCTTGCTCGATCACGGCATCATCGGAGCTCGGCCCATCCGCGAGATCCATCTTGTATGTGAACCCTTCGCAACCGCCGCCTTCGACCATGATCCGCAGACCGCTCGCTGGCTGCGCTGTCGAGGAGATTGCGGCCTTCAATGCGTTGACGGCATTATCCGTTAGGTTGATCATTTCTGACTAGCTCTCAGGTCTTGTTGTGCAAGGCACGATTCGCAAATCCCATGCCAGTCGAGATGCAGCTGAAATGAAGGATTTGCAGGCGGCCACTGTTCGATTCGCGACCTGCGTGTGGGGTTTTCGACACGAGGCTTGCCGGCCGTGGCGTCATCCGGCCAAGACCTCGTGACGGTGCCAGCACGTATCCATGCACATAGCGGCAAGCTGCTGCTTACGCCGCGGAGATCGCGTGACGGCAAACAACTTGCATAAGCGTAGCGGACACGTCGCTTTGCGCGACGCGTGGACAACACGCATTGATGAGGAGCCTTTCCATGACGTCGATTGACAACACTGCTCTTGGCCCGTTGGACAAGGAGGGGCGGCTATTGAATGCGGTGCTTAAGAGTGAAACAACGAAGTCGGGGCGATTTGGATTCCGGGGTGACATCGCGCTGAAGTTCCAAGCCCAGTTCGCCGACGAAAAACGACCGCCGGTCTATTCCATCGAACAAGTTCTTGCGATCGCGGAGGAAGGCGAACCGACCATCCCAGTCCTTGCCGGATATCTGCATTCCTTCGCGTATCTACCCGAGGCCGCAAAGGTGCTGGATGGCAGGCTGAGCCCCAAAGGCAGCTATTTCATCTTCTGCAACAACATTGATCTACTCGCGAAGTACCGCACCAAGGTAGGCGACATCACCTTCCGCATTCTGCCTTGCGACGAATCAACTGTATGGAAGGAGATGATGGACCTCGCCGGCGTCGACAAGAATGACATCAGGAAGCTCGGTCCGGCCGGTAGGCTCGACTACTTGCTCGACGCGGCCAAGGACATCGGTGGATCATTCACCGATATCTCATACGAGGACGGCTTGGCGAAAATGGAGCCGGTGAAGAACAGAGGCGAAAACCGCCCCGTCTGAAGTATCGCCTCAGACCCTCCGCCTCGCCAGCTTGACGAGTCTGCCACAGAGAGAGTCTCTGTACCCGGAGAGAGAGTCACTGTACCGCTACCCCTGGGGCTGGATCTGACAAACCCTCGTGATGGACTCGTCGGCCTACGTTTGGGAGATCACACGGCCGCTCTGCTAGTCGTATGTTGGCCATGAATACTGTCGTCAATTGCACCGAGGGGCGGCTGCCCGCGCGGGTCCGGCTGACTGCGTCCATCGGGGTCCGAACATTCCAATGATGATCGGCTCCTATTCGCGGTCATATTTCAGAAGGCTGATCGACGGTGTATGGATCAGCTTTGGCGTTGTGCTCCAGGCCTTTGCCGGCCTGAGCGGCGCTGAGATGTCGCGCGAGGAGAGATTCTGTGCTGCTGTTCAAGGAAGACCGCAGGCGATCGGCACGCTCAGCCGCTGGGCGATCACCGTGCTGCGGAAAGCCGGCGCCATCCGCGAGTGCGAGGAGCACGCTGGACAAGGATCGCGCCGACCGCATGCGCGCCAGCGCGCCAGCGAAATGGCTCGGCAAGATCCGCCGCAAGGAGTGTCGGAGGACGAAGCTGTCGCTTAACTGGTGGAGGTGCTAATCCGTCCTATTCGTGAGAATGCGGTTTTTTGTCCGATTGATGCGGCTGGAACACCTCCTTTGACGAGGCGCACAGGATTGCCTTCGGCTTTTCACCGCCTGACGACCCGTACTTTGCAACGCGCTTGAGGGATGGGTTGGGTAACGGGGGGCGGAGGCCCCGCCGGTCAAGGACCGAGCGGCAGCAGCGCGCTGGGCAAGATCAGGTCGGCTCCCCGGCATGCCGCGGCGAACGCAAGGCGAATGCGGCTCGTGGTCTCGACGACCCGGGCGGCGATTTTCAGGAGACGAAGACGCAGCGTCGCGAACTCGGCTGTGGCCAATTCCCGGACTTTGGGAATGGCGTCGCGCACGGTCAGCATCAGCCAATAAGCGGCGGTATGGAGGACGAGACGGACCTGGTTGGCGAGCGCCGAACGGCAACTGGTGCGATCGGAGGCAAGCTGCGTCTTATGCAGCTTGATCAGATTCTCAGCTTGGCCGCGCGCGCAATACAGGCTGTCGTAGATCCACTCGGCCGAGCCGGCATCGAGGCTGGTGACGACGAAGCGGATGTCGAGACCGAGCATCGTCGCCTCAATACGGGCGACGGCGCGCCGTTCGCGATCCCAGGACTTTGCCTTGTGGCGCGTCTCGGTATAGCCGCGCAAAACAGGCAGGTTCTCGATGGCGCGTCGGGTGCGGATGTCGTCGGCGACCCCGTCGACTTTTCTGGCGAGCGGCTTGGTACCGGACAGACCGAAGATGTAGTCGATGCCATTGTTCTCGCACCAATTCATCGTCTCCGGCTGAGCATAGTGCCCGTCGCCACGGAACGTAATTCGCGTCTTGTGCCATCGCGTGCGGATGTGCCGTACCAGGCGGCGGAGATGGGCACGCACCTCGATGCCGCCCGGCGTCTTGCCGGGCCGCAGCACGACCGCCAAGGGCCGGCTCCTCTCCGTGTCATAGACGTGGATCGGCAGGAAGCAGCGTTCGTCATAATGAGCGTTGAACAGCGAGAGCTGCTGATGGCCGTGGACGACATCGCAGGTGTCGTCGATGTCGAGCGTGACGGATGCCGGCTCGCACGGGTAGCTATCCATCCATGCATCGACCAAGGTGTAGGCCAGGCGGATCACGTCGCGCAGGCGCGGCGCATTCTCCAGCCGCGTCAGAGTCGGTTGGGAACACAAATCCCGGCCCGTGTCCGGCAGCCGACCGCAGGCGCGGTTGAACGCCGGATCCGACCGCAGATGATCGAGGTCATCGGCGTCCTCGTAGCCGCAGCAGATCGCGAACATCCTGGCGCGGAACATATGGACAAGGCTGTGCACGACCCGTGTCGGATCGCGCCGATCCGGGAACACCTGCGCCAATTTGACCGCCAAACCGAGACGCCGCTCGGCCATAGCATCACGCCCCCATTCGAGGTCAGGCGCCCGCCATTGAAGGCTGCTGTGACTTTCTTGGCCTGAGCGGCTGGAAACGAGAACGGCAGAATCGTATCATCAGTCATGGCAGGCGTGGCGTTCGCGGTTGAAGGTGATGGGTTGGCTTCAGCAACCGAATCCTACGCCGCATCAGCTCTTTAAACCACGCTCGCCAGCCTCTCGGGCGCCCTCTGGTGAATAAGATGGGCTAGTAAGTCATACAAGTGTTGCGACGGCCGGTTGAATCCGCCCAGTATTCCAGAGACGTCGATTGGTTACGGACAAGCCGCGGCGTACTGGATGCCCCGGTCAAAGCCGGGGCATGACAGCTGAGTTTGTGGGACGAGCTTGTCGCCTCGTACGAAGCCCCTACCCGTGTAGATGCAGCAGATGCGGCCACCACGCGCCGAGTATGGTCATCACGAGGCCGGCAAGCGTCAGCAGGCCGCTGATATGAGCGAGCGCGACTATGCCGGTGATGATGGTCGCGGACGCCAGCACGATGCCGATCTGGAAGGCCGCCGACGCAAGCTCGAAGTGATGATATTTCGCGGTGGCCTCGTCGCGCTCATGCACGGCGTCCTTGGCCTTCTCGGCGAGCTGTTCGGTGCCTTCCTTGGGCTCGGAGCGATAGCGCTCCGCGGTCTTCTGCCAATCGTCGATCTGCTTCTGTACCGCGGCCTTGGTGGCATCGTCTGGCGTGGTGATCAGCTTGGCTCCCTCGGCCGCGGTCTGCACCACGGTGCGGCGGATGTTCTTGGCCTGGAAGAAGGCCCAGAGATTCGAGGCCTCGACGTTCTTGCTGATCGATTCGGTCTGGGCGCCCTTGCCGAGCGTTTCCGAGATCGCCAGGAATAGTGCCAACACGGCGATCAGAAGGGCGATCTTCCTGTTCTCGCCGGATGCGTGCTCGGCATGCTCAGCGTGCTTCATGCTTTCGTGTGCGCTCATAAGTCCTTCCTGCCTCGGTACCGCAACGATTGACCGAACCGCGCGGCCTGCGCAAGAGGCAATCAAGTTGTGACGTCAGTGTGTCAGCGGCGTCGATGCGCGCTCGCATAGACTTCCAGCAGCCGCTCGGAATCGATGCCGGTGTAGATCTGCGTGGTCGAGAGCGAGGAGTGGCCGAGCAATTCCTGGATCGCGCGAAGATCGCCGCCGCGCGAGAGCAGATGCGTGCGAAGGAATGCCGCAGCGCGTGCGGCGTGGCGCTGTCGGGCAGGCCGAGCGCGCCGCGCAAACGCTCCATTGCAAGCTGGATGATGCGCGGGCTCAGCGGACCGCCGCGCGCGCCGACGAAGATCGGTCCTTCCGGCGGCAGCGTATGCGGGCACATCCCGACATATTCTGCGGGCACATCCCGACATATTCGTCGATCAGCGCCAGCACGTTTTGCAGCACCGGCACCATGCGCGTCTTGTTGCCTTTGCCTGTCACGACCAGCACGTCGCCTTCGCCGGCCTTCGGTACCTCGCGGCGCTTGAGACCGAGCGCTTCGGAAATACGCAGGCCCGAGCCATAGAGCAGCGCCATCACGGCGGCGTCGCGCACCAGAATCCAGGTCTCCCGATCCTCGCCGGCGCGCTCATCGGCGTCGGCCAGGCGTTTTGCCGATGCCATCGGCAGCGGCTTTGGCAAGGTCTTGGCCACCTTCGGCGCGCGGATCGCGGAGAGTGCGCCGACCTTGCCCTTGCCTTCGCGCTCCAGAACGCGGCCGAAGGAGCATTGCGATTCTTGCGGCATGTACGGACCACCGGCGCCAGAGTGTGACTCTGGGTGCGCTTCCCTGGCAAGGCGGCGCGCGATATTCCAAGCGTCTTCGTCGGATTGCCCACTTTAAGCGACAATTGATCTTGATTGATGCAATAAGCAGGGCAGTGACGATCAAATCATCGTCTTTTGGCCTATCTTCGATGGAATTCAACTGACCAGGCGACGGCGAGCTATAGCAGCCCTCACCTGTTGTGGTGCAACCCTCACTGTCATTGCGCTCCAGGGACGCGGCGGCCCCGATCCCGTACCTTTTTCAGAACGACGCGTGGGGACGTCAAAACGATCTCGCGTGACCACCCGGCAGGGACGTCTCAGCCGGCCCCACCTGGTGAGGATCTACTTCGGGTTGCGCTCGCGGACGGGTGTGGGAGCGCTATTAGTCTAGCGCCATATACGCGCACCTCGGGCGCGTGCAATGTTCGGTATGTCGGTGGTACCGTCTCAGCTCCCGGGGCTCAATCGCGATTCGGCTCGGCGTCCGCGTTGGCGGCCATTTCGCGCAGCGCGCGCCGGTACTCGACCGGCATCACCTTGCGGAATTTGGGCAGCCAGTCCTTCCAATTGGCAAGGATGTCGGCGGCGCGCTTGGAGCCGGTCGCTTTGGCGTGGCGCGAGATCAGGACGTGCAAGCGCTCGACGTCGGAATCGAGCAAGTTCTTGAACACGTCGACCCGGCCGTGCGCCTCGAGGTCACCCGAGTGGTGATAGGTGCCGGCGTTGATCAGCTCTTCCGACAGCACCGGCTCGAGCTCGACCATCGCCATGTTGCACAGCTTGTCGAAGCCGCCGGTCTCATCGAGCACATAGGCGATGCCCCCGGACATGCCGGCCGCGAAGTTGCGCCCGGTCTTGCCGAGCACGACCACGATGCCGCCGGTCATGTATTCGCAGCAATGATCGCCCGCGCCTTCGACGACGGCGACCGCGCCGGAGTTGCGCACGGCAAAGCGTTCGCCGGCGACGCCGCGGAAGTAGCACTCGCCGTCGGTCGCGCCGTACATCACGGTGTTGCCGACGATGATGCTTTCTTCCGGCACGATGCTGCTGTTGGCCGGCGGCTTGACGATGATCTTGCCGCCCGAGAGGCCCTTGCCGACATAGTCGTTAGCTTCGCCCTCGAGCTCGAAAGTGACGCCATGCGCGAGCCATGCGCCGAACGCCTGGCCGGCGGTGCCCTTGAGGCTGACCTGGATGGTGTCATTCGGCAGGCCGGCATTGCCGTAGATCTTGGCGATCGCGCCCGACAGCATCGCGCCCGCAGAACGGTTGGTGCTGTTGATCGCAGCTTCGATCTTCACCGGCGCGCCGCGGTCGAGCGCAGGCGTGGCCTTCTCGATCAGCGTGCGATCGAGCACGGCTTCCAGATGATGGTTCTGGCGCTCGGAGTGATAGATCTTCTGGCCCTTCTCTTCCTTCTGCTTGACGAACAGTTTTGAGAAGTCGAGGCCCTTGGCCTTCCAGTGCGCGACCAGCCTGGTCTGGTCGAGCAGCTGCACCTGGCCGATCATCTCGTTGAAGCTGCGGAAGCCGAGCGAGGCCATGATCTCGCGAACTTCCTCGGCGACGAAGAAGAAGTAGTTGATCACGTGCTCGGGCTGGCCGGTGAAGCGCTTGCGCAGGACGGGGTCCTGGGTCGCGACGCCGACCGGGCAGGTGTTGAGATGGCACTTGCGCATCATGATGCAGCCGGCCGCGATCAAGGGTGCAGTGGCGAAGCCGAACTCGTCGGCGCCGAGCAGCGCGCCGATCACGACGTCACGGCCGGTGCGGAAACCGCCGTCGACCTGGACCACGATGCGGCTGCGCAGGCGCTCGCGCACCAGCGCCTGGTGAGTCTCGGCGAGGCCGATCTCCCACGGTGAGCCGGCGTGCTTGATCGAGGTCAGCGGCGAAGCGCCGGTGCCGCCCTCGAAGCCCGCGATGGTGACATGGTCGGCGCGCGCCTTGGCGACGCCGGCGGCCACCGTGCCGACGCCGATCTCCGAGACGAGCTTGACCGAGACGTCGCCGGTCGGGTTGACGTTCTTGAGGTCGTAGATGAGCTGCGCCAGATCCTCGATCGAGTAGATGTCGTGGTGCGGCGGCGGCGAGATCAGGCCGACGCCCGGCGTCGAGTGACGAACCTTGGCGATGGTCGCGTCGACCTTGTGGCCGGGCAGCTGGCCGCCTTCGCCGGGCTTGGCGCCCTGCGCCATCTTGATCTGCATCATGTCGGAGTTGACGAGATACTCCGTGGTGACGCCGAAACGGCCCGAGGCGACCTGCTTGATCGCCGAGCGCATGCTGTCGCCGTTCGGCAGCGGCTTGAAGCGGTCGGCTTCCTCGCCGCCTTCGCCGGTGTTCGACTTGCCGCCGATCCGGTTCATGGCGATCGCCAATGTCGTGTGCGCCTCGCGCGAGATCGAGCCAAAACTCATCGCACCCGTGGCGAAACGCTTGACGAGGTCCTTGGCCGGCTCGACCTGGTCGAGCGGGATGGGCTTGCGCTTCTCTTCGTCCGCGTTCTTGATCCGGAACAGGCCGCGCAGCGTCAGCAGACGCTCCGACTGCTCGTTCAGGATTTTTGCGAAGGCGCGATAGCGCTCCAGCGAATTGCCGCGGGCGGCGTGCTGGAGCAGCCCGACCGACTCGGCGGTCCAGGCATGATCCTCGCCGCGGCTGCGATAGGCGTATTCACCGCCGACATCGAGCGCAGTCTTGTAGATCAGCCCCTCGCCGAATGCGTCGGCATGACGGCGCACGGCTTCTTCGGCGATCTCGGCAAGGCCGACGCCCTCGACGCGGGTGTGCGTGCCGGCGAAGAACTTTCCGACGAAGTCCGCCTTGAGGCCAACCGCGTCGAAGATCTGCGCGCCGCAATAGGACTGGTAGGTCGAGATGCCCATCTTGGACATCACCTTGAGCAGACCCTTGCCGATCGACTTGATGTAGCGCTTGACGATCTCATAGTCGTCGAGTGAGCCGGGCAGGCGGTCCTTCATCGCGACGATGGTTTCGAACGCGAGATAGGGATTGATCGCTTCCGCGCCGTAACCAGCGAGGCAGGCGAAGTGATGAACTTCGCGCGGCTCGCCGGATTCGACGACGAGGCCGACCGAGGTACGCAGGCCGGTGCGGATCAGATGGTGATGCACGGAGGCGCAGGCCAGCAGCGACGGAATCGGCACGCGGTCCGAGCCGACCATGCGGTCGGACAGGATGATGATGTTGACGCCCTCGCGCACCGCAGCTTCGGCGCGCGCGCAGAGCTCGTCGAGCACCTGGTCCATGCCGGCAGCACCCAGACCGGCGTGGAAGGTCGTGTCCAGCGTGCGCGACTTGAAGTGCGACTCGGCCACATCCGAGATCGAGCGGATCTTTTCGAGATCAGCATCGGTCAGGATCGGCTGACGCGCTTCCAGACGCTTGGTGGTGGCAAGGCCCTGCAGATCGAACAGGTTCGGCCGCGGTCCGATGATGGAGACGAGGCTCATCACCAGCTCCTCGCGGATCGGATCGATCGGCGGGTTGGTGACCTGCGCAAAGTTCTGCTTGAAGTAGGTGAAGAGCGGCTTGGCCTTGGCCGACAGCGCCGAGATCGGCGTGTCGTTGCCCATCGAGCCCGCGGCTTCTTCGCCGGTGGAGGCCATCGGCGTCATCAGGATGGTGATGTCTTCTTGGCTGTAGCCGAACGCCTGCTGGCGATCGAGCAGCGACAGGTTGGAGCGCACGCCGGTGGTCGGCACCTTCGGCAGCTCTTCCAGCACGATCTGGGTCCGCTCCAGCCATTCCTTGTAGGGGTGGCTCCTGGCGAGATCGGCCTTGATCTCGTCGTCCGGGATCAGGCGGCCCTGCTCGAGGTCGACCAGCAGCATCTTGCCGGGCTGCAAGCGCCACTTGGTGATGATCTGGTCCTCGGGGATCGTCAGCACGCCCATCTCGGACGCCATCACGATGCGGTCGTCCTTGGTGACAAGATAGCGCGCGGGCCGCAGGCCGTTGCGATCGAGCGTGGCGCCGATCTTGCGGCCGTCGGTGAACGCGATCGCGGCGGGGCCGTCCCACGGCTCCATCAGCGCGGCGTGATATTCGTAGAAGGCGCGGCGCGTCTCATCCATCAGCGGATTGCCGGCCCACGCCTCCGGAATCATCATCATGACGGCGTGCGGCAGCGAGTAGCCGCCCTGCACCAGGAATTCGAGCGCGTTGTCGAAGCAGGCGGTGTCTGACTGGCCCTCGTAGGAAATCGGCCAGAGCCGGTTGATGTCCTTGCCGTACAGCTCGGAGCTCACCGAAGCCTGGCGCGCTGCCATCCAGTTGGTGTTGCCGCGCAGCGTATTGATCTCGCCGTTATGCGCGATCATGCGATAGGGATGCGCCAGCGACCAGGCAGGGAAGGTGTTGGTCGAGAAGCGCTGGTGAACGAGGGCGAGCGCGCTCTCGAAATCCTTCTCGTGCAAATCGGGATAGTACTTGCCGAGCTGGTCGGCGAGGAACATGCCCTTGTAGATCACGGTGCGGCAGGACATCGAGCACGGATAATAGCCCGCAAGGCCGCGGTCGCGGCGCTGGTAGATCGCCTGCGAGATCGACTTGCGCAGGATGTACAGCCGGCGCTCGAAATCGTCTTCGGTCTTGGCGGTGCCGTTGCGGCCGATGAACACCTGCATGCAGGCGGGCTCGGTCGGCTTCACGGTGACGCCGAGCGAGGAATTGTCGGTCGGCACGTCGCGCCAGCCGAGCAGGGTCAGGCCCTCTTCCTTGATCTGGTCGGCGATGATGCTCTTGATGACGTTGCGCCAGGCGGTGTCGCGCGGCATGAACAGCGCGCCGATGGCATACTCACCGGGGGCGGGCAGCGCGAAGCCGAGCTCCTTGGCCTTGCGGCTGAAGAAGGTGTGCGGGATCTGCACCAGAATGCCGGCGCCGTCACCGGCGCGCGGGTCGGCGCCGACGGCGCCGCGATGCTCGAGATTGCAGAGGATGCTGAGCGCGTCCGAGACGATCTCGTGCGACTTGTTGCCCTTGATGTTGGCGATGAAGCCGACGCCGCAGGAGTCTTTCTCCAGGCTCGGATCGTAGAGACCTACGGCCGGCGGGCGTGAATTGTGTTCCTGAATCGGATCGGTCGTTTTCGAGGCGACCGTCGCCGACAGCTCTTCTGCCACGATGTTTGCGCGCTCGACTTGCGACCCGTTCATGTCCTCGTCCTCTCCGTGCGGCAAGCTGCCTCACCGCCATCTTCGGCGCACCTTGGGCGTTCCGCGGCACCCGCTTCTGGGTCACCGCTCGTCCGCCGCGAGCCGCATTTTCTTAAATTCAGGAAGAATTCAGACCAAGGCGTTCTTCGTCCCTGAGAACGGCTTTGGCTCCTCATCCTCGTACTTGGCCAAGGCCTCAAGCAACAGCCGCAGGTAGTGCGCCTTCTGTTCAGCCCCCATTGGCCACGGGCCATCCAGCGACTTCACCGCCGACTCAACTAAATCGACCGCACGATCGTTGTCGCCGCTTTCGAAACAATACTGAGCGACCGCCACATAGGACAGAAACTTGCGGCCCGGCGGGCTTTCTGGAGTGTTCAGCACGAGGATGTGTTCGGCCAAGTCCTTGCCAATCGCAAAACGATCAGAATGCGGGACATCAGAGTTCTTCTCCGCTGGATTAGAGAGTTGGCGGATCGCTTGCACCTTCCACAACTCGGATTGCTTTTCGATCGCATCGCGAGCCAATTGACGCATAACGGGTAATCCCGTCTGCTTGTCATGGATTTTGTGCAGGGCTAGATCCTCATGAACCAGGTGAACGTTGATGTCGTCCGGCATCACTGCGACACCCTCTTTACCGCCAGAAAGCGCCGTCGACGAATCCTGCGCCTTCAGCGCCACTCCAAGTTTGTCCCAGAATGCTTGCATCGGGGCTTTCTCGCGCATTTCAGATTCTGCTTCAGCGATTCGCCCAGCATCCGCTGCTTTGGCTTCATCGCTCGTGCGCCAGGTGCCATTTGCGATTTTCGGAAACACGTCATACAGTTGCATCGGGTGACCGATAAAAGCGACGTGACCGTCACGGTCGATGACGAATGAGGTGGGGATAGTGCTAGAAAGGCGGGGCGCCATCCAAGACTTCTTCATTTTTCCGGCGTAATCGAACGCGATCCGAAAGTTCAGCTCCGAGCCTTTCTTGGTCAACCATGCGTCCAAGTTTGTTCGCGCCTCCTCGGCCGTTGAGCCTCGCTCGGAAGCTGCAACTGCAATGACCTCAACTGCGCTATCGTCGTATTTCTCTTGCATCTGCGCGAGACGGGAAATCTCCGCCACACATCCGCCGCACCAAGTCGCCCAAAACTCGACAATATACAGCGTACCCAGCTTAAAGTTGGTGAGGGGCTCGCCACGTACCCAGCTTTCCACCCTGATCGGAGGAGCCGGCGACTCCATATGAAGAATCATGTTGTTCTCCAAAGCTATTCCCAAACCTTCACGCGAATGTTTGCGCAAGCTCGTCTGTCTCTAAAAAACGCGGCCCGAGTTCAATGAACGAGAGAGCGCGTCTGCATGCACTCCGCCTGACACCGTGCTCAATCTCAGCAGCAATGGCCGTGCCAACGCCAGCAACGAACATCACGCACCTGATTCGGTCTAAGATTGCCTCGGCGGCTCAACACGACATGCGTTTGTAGCTAACGGTCTCGTTCGATGTCAGACATCAGACGCGGGTCGTGCGCTTCGGGCCGCGGGGTTTGTACCTCGCCCATCATGACGATCGCTCCTGGCGTTTTGATGATCGCTGCCGTAACCGCCGGCGCGCGGTAGCGGGAAATAGCTGTTAGTATGAGCCTCGCTCGCTCTGCCCGTCTGACCTGCTTCTTAAAGAAAGCGCGGCCGCGGCTGCTGGAAGATAATCCTGTCGCCGAATTGAGCGCCTGCGGAACGCACAAAAAGGCAGTTCAAACTTTAAATCGGAAGCCTTTGTGTGGATACATTCTAAAGGGCAAGACAAGACGCAGTCCAGTCACGGTCCTGGAAGATCACGCGCGGCACCGGGCTGAGATACAGCACGTAAGTGAGGTCATAGAGTTGGTGAAGAGAAACGGTCGTTATCAAAGTCCCGGCGAGACACTAACTCCACCATGGTTCAAGCACGCAGGATCTCGAAGCGTTCGTGCGGGAGTTCTGGACGTCGGTCAGATCGCCCTCGCTCTGGTCGATATCGTACGAATGTCATCTGGCAATTGCGTTAGCTGGCTGACGCCTCTCCCTCCTGCCAGCCAATCTTGCTCTTCAGAAACTCAAAGCCCAGCGCTTCGAGGCTGGCGCTGTCCTTGTTGTCCTTGCCGTGGCCGTGCCCGCCCGCCGCCTCGTAGAAATAAGCCTCATAGCCCATCGCCTGGAGCTTTGCGGCCATTTTGCGCGCATGTCCGGGATGGACGCGGTCGTCCCGCCGCCTCGTGGCGATCAGGATTGGCGGATAGGGCTGGCCGGGTTTGGCGTTGTGATAGGCGGAATAGGTTTTCAACCATTTCCAGTCCTCAGGCTTGTCGGGGTCGCCATACTCCGCGATCCAGCTCGCGCCGGCAAGCAGCTTGGTGTAGCGGCGCATGTCGGTCAGCGGCACGGTGCAGAACAGCGCGCCGAAACGCTCTGGGTATCGCGTCAGCATGTTGGTAATGAGGATGCCGCCGTTCGATCCGCCCTTGGCTGCGATCCGTTTCGCTTTCGTGACACCGCGGCGGACGAGATCGGCGGCAACGGCCGCGAAGTCGTCATGCGACAGCTTCTTGCCGGCGAGCCGGCCAGCCTCGTGCCATCGCGTGCCGAACTCGCCGCCGCCGCGCAAATTCGCCTGCACAACGGTGCCGCCGCGCTCCAGCCACAGCTTGCCGAGCGATGAATTGTAATATGGTTTTACCGAGCGACCGAGGCCGCCATAGGCGGTCATATAGACCGGCGCATCGCCGGTTTCGCCTGCGGGGCCGGTCTGCACATAGGGGATGCGCTCGCCATCGATCGAGATCGCTTGATGCTGCGTCACCACCAGGCCATCGGCGGTGAAGGCCTTCGATGCCTGCTTCAACACGACAGGGCTTTCGACGCCGCGCTCGATCAACAGCAGCGAGGGCGGCGTGAGCGGATCCTGCACTCCGGCGAGCAGGTCGCCGTTGCTCTCCCACGGATGACAATCGAGCGGCCAGACGTCGACCACGCCGATTTCGGGAAGCCCGCCGAGTATCGCGCAGCTCCAGCCCGTGGCGAATGGCGTGCAGATCTGGAATTGCGGCTTAAGTTCGTCGAGGATCGAGAGCACCAGTCTGCCGGCAGTCCAGAACAAGTCCTGCAATGCGCGCCGCGGTCCGGGCTCGAACAGGAGCGAAAAGTCGCGGCTGCCTGCAAGGAAAGCCGAAAGCGAGATTCCGAGGACGGCATCGGTGGCATAGGTTCGACCTCCGGTCGACCAGGGCTGGCGCAGCTTCATCGCAAACCAGTCGCCATGGGCCTGCATCCAGACGCCGGTCGGAAGCTCGAGCTTCGTGGTGGTGCCGGCGTGATCGCGCAGCCAGATGCGGTGGTTGAAGAAGTCTATCCAATCAATGATCCAGGTACGCGGGACCGCGCCGGTATGGTCCGCGAGGCCCTGGACACGCATGTGATCAGCTGCGGTCTCGAAGATCACTTCTGCCCGATCCACAGGTTCGCCACGACACCACAGGCGAACGGTCCTCGAATATCCGGAGCTCGTGACCATGCCCTCGCCATGGGCGCTGGACAGCAGCAGCGTGTCCGTGTCGAGCCAGTCGACGCCGCCCTTGGCTTCCGGCATCGCAAAGCCGTCCGCGACGAAGCTCCTCGTCTCGGCGTCGAATTCCCGCAAGGTGACGGCATCGCTGCCGCCGCGCGACAGGCTTAAGATATTTCGCGGGCTTCCCGGCAGTGAGCTTGTCGAGCTGAGTAGCCAGTCTTCGCGCTCGCTTGCCGCAAGCTGGTCGATATCCAGCACGATGTCCCACGCCGGATTGGGTCTTCGAAACTCCGCCATTGTTGTCCGCCTCCACAGCCCGCGCGGGTTGGTGGCATCCTTCCAGAGATTGTGAAGATGGCTGCCGCGGCGCCTGACATAGGGGATCCTGTCAGGCCGATCGTAAATCGCGGTCAGCGCATCGCGATCTCGTCCCGCGGCCGGTCCGCCGAATACCCGCAGCGTTCTGCTATTCTGCCGCTCGACGAAGTTCAACGCCCGTCCGCTTTCGATCTTTTCCAACCATAGATAGGGATCATCATCTGGAGTCGAGGCCGTTGGCCTTTCAATCCGCGACTTCAACCGCACACCTTTTTTGACCATACTTCATTCCAAGCTTAGAATTGACGCGCACTTTCGAAACAGGGTTCAAGGCTTCGCGCCGTACATCGGCACGATGCCGGATCTCCCGAGCTACCTTTGTCTCTGACAAACCACCCCTGTTCATAGCGAGAGACGAGTCGGTTCAAGCAGCTGGCGCGTGGCTCTGACAGTTTGTCGGGCAGACCCGGGCGCAGGCGCTGCAGCCGATGCAGGCCCCCTCGTCCTTCATCACCATGACCTTCTTTTCGACCTCATCGTCGTCCTCATCGAGATCGATCATCTCGCCGTCCTCGCTCAGGCCCTTCAGCGTCATGACCTCGCGGCCGCAGACCTTGTAGCAGCGGCCGCAGCCGATGCACTTGTTTGGATCGATCCAAACTAGGTAGTCCGGCCTCCAATCGCGGCCGTCGCGGGTCCTGAATGACATGGCTTGAGGTCCGTTATGCTTTGTTTAGCGCCTGGAGATCTTGGCGCTTGCTTTCGAGCTCGCTGAAGGCGTCGTGGGCCTTCTGCGCTACGCTCAAGATCGCGGTCCAGTTGACGGGCAGTTCCTCGGAGAGGTCGTGGAGGTCCATCTTGGCCTGGGTCGCTTTGGCCGACAGCTTCTTTATTTCCGCCTTCAGGCTTTCAACATCGCTCATACTTGCCTCAATAATTCGCCACTTCCGGAAACTCGCGGATCATCTCAACACCACTCCTGACGATTTCGTCGCCTTGGTCGGCAAGATGACACAGATTGTTGAAACCAAAGCGATGCACGTCCCGTAGCTGCTTGCTCACGACAACGAGCCGGCCCCCGATCAGCACGATCCGACCGAACCCTTCATGATGCATCTTCAGCATTGGCGAGATCATCACACCCGTCGCCTTCTCGATCGAGAGGGCAATGGCGTCAAAGAACAACTGCAGTCGCCATATCGTGTCGGGGTCGGCATTGCCGACGATCGGCAGCGCACGGCGCTTGCGCTTGTCCAGAATGTAGGGGTCTAGCAGGTCGAGGTCCTTCTTGCCCTCCCAGGCGCCGTGGGTGTCCTGGGCGCGCCAGACCTTGATGAGCTCTTTGAGAAATGGCCGCTCTGCCGCGGGGGCGGCTGGAGTGATTTCAGACCGATCGGGCATCCTCTTTCCTTCAGGCTTCGAAATCCACCGTACGTTCCGAGCTTTTGGTGAGCAGCTTCCGCAGCCAGGGCGGCGGCGACCCCTTCAGCACGGTCTCGAGTTTGACGCAAAGGTCGTCGATGGGCTCTGGTTGCAGCACCTTCATCGGATGGATCTTGCTCGCGACGACTCGCGCAGCGCCCGAGCCGCCGATCGCCGCAACATAGAGGATTGCGCAGTCCCTGATCGCCTGGATCTTCGGCGCCAGCTTATCCTCATTGCCGTCTTCCGTGAGGTCACCGCCGAATTGAACCGCCTCAACAAACCGATGCCCGTCCGGGCCGACCTCGTAGATCGCGATGTTCTTGGCCCATCCGAAGTGCGCATCGACGTGCTTCAAGTCCTGAGTGGCGAATGCAACTTTCATCCGTGTTTTTCTCTTCCTGCTCAATGCAACTGGGGCGGCTGGACCTGCAGGTCACCGCAGGTGATGGCCAGGTGTCGGGCGTCGGCCCATGGTTGGTTTCGCGGTCGGTGATGATCAGATTGGCGATATCAAAGATCAGATCACGCGTGCCGCGATAGCCAACGGTCGTGAGGTGCGCAGCGCCCAGGCGATCGAACATCGGAAAGCCCACTCGGAGGAACGGAACATTGAGTCGCGAAGCGGCCTGGCGACCGTGTGAATGCGACATCAAGAGGTCGCAGTCGCGTGACCTGGCACGCTCTTCAAGATCCTCCAGATCGCCGATCAGGACGTCCTCGGTCCTGACCCGCTGGAGCACCGGTGAGTTCGTCGTTGTCACCGCAGCCGTTACCTGCGCCCCCATCTCGTGAAGGAAGCTGGAGAGATCGAATAACAAGTCCGGCTCGGCGCCGATCGCGAGCTTGCGGCCGCCGATATGGAAATGGGCATCCAGCATGGCGTCTGCCAGCTGTCCACGCTGCCGGCGATATTTCGAGGGCACCGACCGGCCGCTGATCTCGCTCAGAAACGCGATGAATTCGTCACTTGGCATAAGGCCGCAGAGCCGCTCGAACAGACGGAACGGGGTGCCTGTCCGCGCCTGCATGATCTCGGCCGCACGGCGCATTTGCGCGCCGATCGCGATCGTCCAGGCCGCCTGCCCCATCGTCGCGATCTCGTCCATTCCAATGCCGCCGATCGTGGTCGGCGTGAATTTGTCGGGGATGTGGCCATCCAGCGAACCGGCAACGTCCGGCAGGAAGGAGGGCTTGAGCCCAAAATCCTCAAAGATCGTGCGAAGCTCGTCGAGATCGCCGGGCGTGAGGTGGCAGCCAGGCAGCACGTTGACGCGGGAGCCATCGCGCGGTCTCGCTGCGTCGACGGGAGCCACGAGCACCTCGATCATCCGCGCCACTGTTTTGCCCCAGCCATCCTGAAAGGCATCCTTGAAATCCGGCGTCGAGACGTAGACAAGGGGAAGCTTTTCGAGCTGCGGATGCTTCTGCCGGATCAACCGGATGAAGGCCTCGACGTCATCGCCGTTGGTCTCGGTGACGCCAGTCGAATTGATACCAATGATCTCGGGCTCGACGCGATTGTAGATGTTGAGGATCGCCTGTTCGAGATTCTCGAGCCCGCCGAGCACGGTGGCAACCTCGTTCATGGCGGTCGTCTGCATCGGCACGGCTTCGTTGAAATGGCGCACGAACAGCGTCAGCCCGAAGGAGGCGCAACCTTGCGGACCGTGCAAAAGCGGCATCGCGCCGCGTAGGCCCATGAACGCAAATGAGCCGCCGATCGGCTGGCTCATCTTGAGCGGATTGACCGAACAGGCTTTCTTCGAGGCAGTGACGATCGCCATGTCGTTCTCCTACTCCGCCGCCTGCAGCGCCGGGGGCTGGAGGTCGGAAAGAGTGTCCTTACAAGCAAGGCCCCTTGCGGTGGAATTGGTGCACGGCTTGGCGGGCTCGACGAGGTTCGGGCCATGCGCCGCAATCGCGCTCTGACCATCGCCGATCTCACTTTTGTTGGAGATACTTATCGTCTTGACGCCGTCCGTGTTCGCGCCCCGAAATGGATCAACGCCTTGCGCATCCATCCGCGCACCCGTCTTTGCCTGACGCTTCCAATCGAACTCATCCCAGGGCGCGCCTTGGCGGAGCTGATCCCATATCGGATTGTAGAGCGCTTTCTCGATCTCCTCCATGAGCTTGACAATCCCGACATAGCCCATGTAGGCGTGGCAGCGCTCCTGGTTGATATCGAGCCATGGCGTCGCCGCCTTTAGTGCGACGAATTGCGACTTGCCGCCCGAAAGCATGATGTCGGCTTTTGCGTCCTTGAGCATCTTGTAGATCTCGTGAGGTGACATGTCCTCGATCATGTGGGCGTGCTGTCCCATTAATTCCTTGATACGTTCCTTGTCCTTCTCGGTCGATTTCTTCACGGACGTGCCGACGATTTCGAGCCCGGCCTCCTGCAAAGCGGCCACCATCGACCAGGATTTCACGCCACCGGTGATGAGAACGACCCTCTTGCCGGCAAAGCGCGGCTTGAAACGTTCGATCGCAGTCCAGGCTTTGGTCTCTTCGCGTGCGATCAGGGTTTGCGTTCGTTCCATCAGCTCAGCCGGCGCGCCACGTTCGATTAGCATGCGCGCGATCTGGCGCAGTGAATCGCTGGAATCCCCAATACCGTAGAACGAGCCTTCAAAAAACGGGATGCCGTAGCGCTGCCTCATCTTGCCAGCGACGTTGATCATTGCCTTTGAGCAGACCATCATCGCGGCTTTGGCTCGGTGTGAATAAGCGACCTCGCGGTACTTGCCGTCCCCCGAGATGCACGACAGGATCCGAATTCCGAGCTCATCGAGCAGCGGCTTGACCTGCCAGAGCTCGCCGGACAGGTTGTATTCGCCGATGATGTTGATGTCATACGGAGTGGTGTAATCGGGCTCTCCGGTACCGATGACGTGCTCCAGCAGTGCTTCGCCTGCGAGCTTGTTGCCAAGGTTCTTCGACCCCACAAATCCCGGTGCATTGATGGGAATGACCGGTTTGCCGAATTTCTCGGAGGCCGCCTTGCAGACCATATCGATGTCGTCGCCGATCATCGCGGGCACGCACGTCTGGTAGACGAATATGGCCTCTGGGTCATATTTCTCTGTGATCTCCTTGACTGCCCTGTACAGCCGTTTCTCGCCGCCGAACACGACGTCGGTCTCGCTCATGTCAGTGGTGAAGCTTCTGCGCCACAGATCGGAGCCGGAGGAGGCGGAACCGCGATTGTCCCAGGAATTACCCTCACAGGCGATTGGACCATGCACAAGATGGGCGACATCGGTGAAGGGCTGCAGTGCGATTTTGGCGCCATCGAAGGCACACCCGCCGGCGGCGCCGCCCGGCTTCAGCTGCTTGGTGCATCCCTTCTTGCGCTCGATGTTCGACTTGCTCGCGTTCGTGGCGCAGCCCGGTTCGTTAAAGACGTCCAGTATGGTCGTGGGAAGCGAAGTCATGGTGTCTCTTTCGGGGATGTCAAGACGCCGCACAGACCAAGAGGATGGCCGCCGGACAACCTGTGATCCCCGCCACAACGCCGCTGTTCCTGCGGACGATGAGGCGGGGCGCTCGCCTTAGCGTATGATGTCGAAGCTGTAGTCTGTCTTGCCAACCGAGCTGGTTTTTCTATCGATCTCATCAAAGATCTTGTCGAGAATCTTGACCAGCACATTCATGCTACCCTGATAGCCCCACACTGGGTAACGATGGTGATGATGGCGATCGAAGATGGGAAACCCGATGCGGATTAGCGGTGTTCCAGTGTCACGCTCGAGATATTTTCCGTAGGTGTTACCGATTAGGAAATCGACCGGTTCTGTGAACAGGAGCGAACGCATGTGCCAGAGATCCTTGCCGTGGAAGGCGCGGCAGTTTTTACCGAACTGCGAGCTCGCAAACAGCGCCTGCATTTTCTGCTGCCAGGCCTTACCCCCGTTCGTCGAGAGCACGTGGGTGGGCTCAGCGCCGAGCTCTAACAAGAATGCGGCCACGCCATAGCAGAGGTCAGGATCGCCGTAGATCGCGAACTTCTTGCCGTGAACATGCGCGCTAGAGTCAGCCATTGCGTCTACCAGACGCCCGCGCTCCCGCTCCAGCGCATTTGGAATTGCCTTGTGGGTGATACGCGACAGCGTCATCAGGAAATCGTCCGTCGCGCTGACGCCGAGGGGGTGATTGAAGGCGACGACCTCTTGGTCGTGCCCCTTGATGAAGGCCAACGTCTTCTCCGTACAATATTGCTGCATGGAAATGGTTGCCTTCGCGTGGACTGCGTTCGCGGCATCCTTCAGCGTGGTGCCGCCATCATACATGCGGAACTCGCCGTCGGTGGGGGTGTCGAACACGTCACTGTTGTCCGCGAGGATGGTGTAGCCGATCCCCATCAGCTCGAATATGCGCTTTATCTCACGCATGTTGCCTACAGTGTAGCCGTCGAAGCCGCCGATGAAGTTGATCGTGTCGTTCGCCTTGCGCTGGAGTTTTGGTGCCGTGCCGGCTTTGCCGTCCCAGAAATGCTCGAGGATGCCCTTGAGCGTGTTGTCGTAGCCGGTAACGTGGCTGCCGACGAATGCAGGAGTGTGAGCGAATGGTACATCGTAGTCCGCGGGGACTGAACCTTTTTCCTTAGATGTTTTGATGAAGGCGTTGAGGTCGTCGCCGATGACTTCCGCCATGCAGGTCGTCGCGACCGCGATCATCTTCGGCTTGTACATGTTGTAGCTGTTGGCAAGCCCGTCGGTAAGATTGTTGAGCCCCCCGAACACGGCCGCGTCTTCCGTCATGGACGAGGAGACGCACGAGGTCGGCTCCTTGAAGTGCCGTGACAGATGGCTGCGATAATACGCGACGCAGCCCTGTGAGCCGTGGACGAACGGCAGTGTGCGCTCGAACCCGAGCGCGGCGAACACCGCACCTAGCGGTTGGCAAGCCTTCGCCGGATTAACCGTTAGCGCCTCGCGGGCAAAGTTCTTCTCGCGGTATTCGGGCGTCTTGGACCATTCTCTGATACGGTCGACTTCGGCGGGATCATGCGGATTCTCAAATAGCGCCTTCTTATTGGCCAGCATCTGCTGGTATTCGTCTCCCCGGAAAAGCTCAGAGTGGTCGAGTATGTGTTCGGCGTTCTGTGTCATCATGGCACCCTTTAGTTTCTTGTGTTCGTTCTCCTGCCCCTCCCCTCCTCTGCGGAAGAAGGGGCCGGACGTCGGCGTTCCTATTCCGCCGCCATAAGGCTCGGCCGCGGGGCGTCCTTCCAAGGTGCCGTGGTCTTCCCCCAGATCGGGGAATTGATCGCCATGTCCATGTCGCGGGCGAAGATCGCGAAGCCGTCGTAGCCGTGGTAAGGACCCGAGTAGTCCCAGGAATGCATTTGACGGAACGGCACGCCCATTTTCTGGAAGACGTATTTTTCCTTAATACCGGAGCCTACGAGGTCTGGCCGGATCTTTTCGACAAAGCGCTCGAATTCGTAGCCGGTGACATCGTCGTAGATCAGCGTGCCATCTTTGACGTAGTGCTGGGCGGTGCGTTGGTAGTCATCGTTATGCCCGAACTCATAGCCTGTGCCGACAACATCCATGCCGAGGTCCTCGTAGGCGCCGATGACATGGCGAGGACGTAAGCCACCGACGAACAGCATTACGGTCTTGCCTTCGAGCCGCGGCAGGTATTTCGCGGTCACCGCGTCGACAAGCGGCTGATATTTCGCGATGACGCGCTCGGCGCCTTCCTTGATCTTATCATCGAAGAAGCTTGCAATCTTGCGCAGCGACTCCGCGATTTTGGACGGGCCGAAGAAGTTGTACTCGCACCATGGAATCCCGAATTTTTCCTCCATGTGCCGTGAGATGTAGTTCATCGAGCGATAGCAATGCAATATGTTGAGCTTCACCTTCGGCGTCGCCTCCAATTCAGCAAGAGAACCATCCCCGGACCACTGAGCGATGACGCGCAGGCCCATTTCTTCGAGCAGGATCCGTGACGACCAGGCATCGCCGCCGATGTTGTAGTCGCCGATAATCGCAACGTCATATGGCGTCGGCTCAAATTTGGAGCTGGCCTCTGGGGCGCTCTTGTCGAAGATCCAATCTCGAACTGCGTCGTTCGCGATGTGATGGCCGAGCGATTGTGACACGCCACGAAAGCCCTCGCACCGCACAGGCACGATGGTCTTGCCGCCATATTCCTTTGATTTTTCTCTGGAGACCGCCTCGATATCGTCGCCGATCAATCCGATCGGACATTCGGACTGGATGGTAATGCCCCTGTTGAGAGGAAAAAGCTCCTGGAGCTCATCGATGAGCTTCGTGACCTTTTTATCGCCGCCGAACACGATATCCTTTTCCTGGAAATCGGAGGTGAACTGCAGTGTCACGAAGGTGTCGATGCCGGTCGTGCCGACGTAGTAGTTGCGCCGCGAGCCCCATGAGTACTGACCACAGCCGACCGGACCGTGGCTAATGTGGATCATGTCCTTGATCGGCCCCCAGACCACGCCCTTGGAGCCTGCGTAGGCGCAGCCACGGATGGTCATCACGCCCGGAATGGACTTGATATTCGACTTGACGCCGCAATCCGACCTCCCCGCCTCGTGAACACTGAGATGCTTGGCGCGCCTTTTGGCGGTCTTCTCTGGGTAGACCTTCAACACCTCATCGATTAGCTGCTTGTTGCGCGCCTTGATCTCAGCGACACTCTGGGTAGTTTCTCGGCTCATACAAATTTCCTTTGATTGTCGCCTCAGATCATGAAGCGACGCTTTTCCGGTAGACTGACGGATTTCGATCCGGCATTCAGGTGTAAAGCGTGCAATCTCCGTGACCGGTCCGACCGATCGCAACTTCGCGGCCTTCTGGATCATGCAGCAGCGGTCGTTCACGATCTTGTAGTTCATCTCCGCTGAGCGCTTGCGAGCGCGGTGTGTGTGACGCTGTTGATTTGTCGACGGGATCGCTGACCAAGACGCGTCTCGGTGAAGTCATGCCTACTCTCCAGCGGGTGGTCATATCGGCTTCTTTACTCACTGCCTGCCATCAGGGGCGTGTCCCTCTGCATGTTGTTGCAAAGGGATAACAGCCGCCTCTTGCGCAGGGGTTTGCAATGAGTGTGCCAGCGCTGGTTGGATGCAAAAACACACGTCTGTAGAGCTAGATAGTTGGCAGGATGCGGATTGTTAGAAACCTGACCCTGTCTGGCACCGACAGGCGTAGCCGCTAACGGCCTGTCTGAAACAAAACAATCAGTTGGGCTCTCCGGGAAATCGACGCCGCCAAAGATCGGTTATTCGCCGCATTGAAGGTCGAGTTGGGGACGAAGAAAGATACCAGCAAGAAGACATCGCTCGCCCTGAACATCACCGAGCACCGGCATTTCGGGATCCGACTCATCGCTGCCATCGTCGCGCTTTCCAATCTGATGAGCATGTCCGTCGGACTGGTTGGAATGAGCCTGCTGGCAGCGGCGTACCTTCTGTCAACCATCACCGCCTTCGAGGATCGGCATGACTACCCCTCGGTTGGCCATCCTGAACGTCGTCTGTGGCTTCACCGTGCTCGGCTGGCTTGGGTTGTTCGTGTGGGCGCTGATTGGTCTTGGGAAATCCGCATTGGGCGCCATGTCACAGCATTCGGCACTCGGCCTGGCGAAGATTCCAGCCGGGAGCCCGCTCTAAAGATATCCGATTACGATCTGCGCTCCGGATGGAAGATGCCCGTCTTGCAAGCCGAGATCTTCTCCTTCGAGAGAAAGAGGGAGTCCGGTGGAACCAGCCGAATCCATCGAGCTGCCTCGCGCGCGTTCCTCGCTTCTGTAACGACGAGTTGGCTGCACTTAGCCGCCAGTGGGTTCACGACCTGCTCACGACCCCTTTGGAGCTTCTCGCGCTCCTGCTGGAGCACTTCGGTCTCTCGGGCGAGCTCCGTCCTTGCTCGCCCAGTTGTTCCTGGAAGCGCAGGTGGTCCGCCCAGCCAACCGTCGATGATTTGGACATTCGCCCCCTTGCTTCTGAGAATACTCGCCAGGTAACCGAGCCCCAAATTTTCCTCGGCGGTACGGTGCGTGATCGGCGCTGGCGTAGCCAGAACTATCGGCGGAATACCGCGTAAGGGTAAGGCTGCCTCGCGCAACGCGAACCTCTCGGTATTCCGTGTACAGTTACGACTAGCTGTGAACGACACTCAGAGGTGCTTCCCATTGACGCTCCTAAGATGCCAGTTGTGCAGAACTGCTCTCTGAGGAGATTTACCACGACAGTAGAAATTTGATGGTTGTACGCCAACAAGATTGACGCAATGCAAGGGCAGATAGGAACACTCAAGAAGCCGTTTTCAAGCGCCCGCAGAGTCGGGAAAGGCAAACCTCACCCGAGTCGGCAACAATGATGCGGCACACGCGACAAGGAGTAGGCTCCCCTGATCCATAACCAAAACCCGGGGAACCATGAACTTACACGTCGAAGCCGGCGCCATGAGCAGCTTCATCTATAACTATGCTCGTGCGGACACGAGCATGCTTGTGACCTAGCTCGCGGTGCGGGTTACTTCATAATCGCTTCGGCCTCTGCACGAAACGCGTGGCGCGAGCCATCTCGTGAATAGAACATGTGGCCGCCTGGATAGACTACGAGTTTGACGCGCGGTGCTGAGGCAAATGGCGGCAATTGGTCGAGCACGATCTGTGATCCGAAATAAGGGGTGACGAGGTCAAACAGGCCGTGCCCGACTAGCAATTTCATCTTCGGGTCCGCTGCGAGAATCTGGCGCAGCTCCGACAGCGACTCCGGAGGCCCGCGGCCGTAATCCCAAGCCTGCCCGACCGCGTCGTTGACTAGCTCATAGGAGCCGTCCGGCCGCCAGTTTAGCTTGCGCGTAAGGAGATCGACAGTGGCGCTGGTCAGAGGTGCGAGCAGCGTGTCGCTCGACGGATCGTCGGAATGATGGAAATCCGAGTCCGGATACGGATCGAGGCCACGCACTGAGGCGTCATAATTGCCGATTAACTTGCCGTTCTTACGATCGAACTCACGGCCAAACGCGGCGGGGTCGAAGCGGCCCGCGAGCCTGCGACTCACCGCCTGATCGATGCCGGTCAGCGCCGCGACCTTGTCGGCCAGACGCGTGGTCGCTTCCTTGTCCGCCTGACCTTTGATGAGGTCGGTCAGAAACTCTCCGCGTGCATAAGCTTCCACGTCGGCGAGATCGGCTCGCTTTACCGGGCCCTCGGCTTCACGCAGGGTCGCGACATAGCTCGGCAGTGTTGCGATGTATTGCAGCAGGCCAGTGCGGGCGTAGTCGAAGATTGGCGAGACCATTATCAGGCCCTTGACGCCTATGCCCTGCTGCATCTGCAACTGGTGCACGACCTTTGGCCCACGAATGCCCCCATAGCTTTCACCCACGATGTATTTCGGCGACAACAGCCGGCCATGCTTTTCGAGCCAGCGACGGACCACCAGCGCGAGGGCGTTGACGTCGCCGTTAACGGAAAAGAGCCGCTTGCGCACATCATTGCCGGTCCCCACGAAACGGCTATAGCCTGTGCCCACGGGGTCGATAAACACCAAATCGGTGAAATCGAGCCAAGTCTCCGCGTTTGGCCTCACCTCCGGAAAAGTGGATGGCGTGACCTCGTCTGCATTGATCGGCAGCCGCCACGGTCCGGCATTGCCGAACTGCAGCCAAGCCGATGATGAGCCCGGTCCTCCGTTGAAGAAGAACGTTACCGGGCGCGTGCCGCGATCGGTGCCGTCAAGCTGATAGGAAGTATAGACGATGTCGGCGTCCGGCTCGCCCTTCTTGTCGAACAGGCGGATGGAGCCGGCCATCGCGGTGAAAGAGAGCGTCCGCCCAGGGAGATCAAGCGTTTGCCTGGTGCTGGAGTCCGGCGGCAGGCGATGCTGCTCGGCCGCCGACGGCGTACTCGGCGCTTGGCCGGCGCGTTCGCCGGGGCCGGCGTTCTGGCCGGCTGGCGTTGTGGCATTGGCGGGCGGCGGCGGCGGATTGTCTGCCCGCACGCTCCCCATGATCCCGCAGGCAAAAAGGATCAACGCAAGAGAGGTGCTGCGCAGTGCGGTCGACGGCATAGAGGTTCTCCTGTGCAGCACTGTTGGTGCGCAAGGCGTGTCTGTCAAAACAACCTAGTCACTAGCTCATGCGTGGAAACAACAAACCTACTAGAGTCAGTAGTTGTCACCGTCGGCGGGTGCAGATTATATGCCCCCACCATCGCCAATCGCCCCCGATTGGCGGCTTGACCGCTGATCAGCTCAACGCGCTCGGCCTTCACGGCATGGCCAAGGCCTTCGTCGACATCGGAAGTCCTGCTCGATGTCGCGGGAACTGCTTCAGTTTTTGAGGGATCTCCGACAGCGATTTCTCAAAGTTCTGGAAATACGCGTCTCGCGATGATGAATACTGGACCAAGTCGCGAAGTTCGAAGACCCGTGGAAGCTCCCGTCGATACACGTTTATCCTCCGCCACACCAAAGGGCGGCGACCAGAACGAAAATCGCGGCGCCCGCAAAACCCTTAGTGACTGCTGACGTAGGCTTGCTCTGATTGTAGGTGATTCAACAGATCGGCCAGGTCGTCGGCGTCTTCCAGGGGAAGGCCATTTTGGGCGACGTCATTGATTAGCGCAGCAAAACCAGTGCGGATGTCGTTAACCGTCCAGCCATTCATCTCGGATCGAATATCGTATCGTAAAGTCATTCCTCATCATGACACGCGGCATGATTGTTTCAAATCTTGTTTGCAAGTGGAGAGAACGATGCATTTCCGTTGTGCATGGCGCATCCGGCTTCGCCGGTCAGACTCTAGCTACCTATCCAGCGCCGATCGGGGTCCTTGTCCTTCGGCATCGATGAGAAAAGCCAGATCCAGGCACTCGAACGCGAGCTACCGGCCTTGGCGGTGATGCCAGGGGTACCGGGGCGACCCAGATACGTGCGCCGTGGATGCCTGCTGTCTGCAGCGCTCGATGTCGCCTCGGGCTTCCGTCATCGGCAAACGCCTCAAGCGTCATCGAGCCATCGAGTTGTTGAAGTTCTTAAAAAGAAACGATGCTCCAGGCTTCGATATCGATGAACGCTCCGTGTTGTCGCGTTCAGCACTGTTCGGTTTGATACGTTTACGGCAGAGACCCGACACCGAGACTCGGTTCTACGTTGGCGCAGTGCAAAGCGCATCTTTTCGTCAACGGCTCGCACGCATCTCTTGTGGCACGACGATTGCCTATAAGTGGCGAACAATCTGTTGCGATCACGGCCGTCGTGAAATCGCATGGAGTAGGTTGCGACCACCGTGGCACACGTTTAACGTCACAACTGAGAGACTGAAAAGTGATGACAACTCGTGCGCGCGCATCGGCCAGCAAGGATGGACTGCAGGATACTCGGATTGATCTCGCCGCAGCACCTCGGCTGATCCACCTGCTCGGCCTTGATGGCGGCATCCACAACCAACTCTCGATCCGCCTGCCTGGCGCGCATGATCGCTTTCTGATCAATCCCAGTGGAATGCGCTTTGAAGAGGTGACCGCATCGAACCTGGTTACGGTTGATATCGATGGCAACATCGTCGAGGATCCTCTCGGGCTCGGCATCAACCCCCTCGGATTCACCATTAACAGTGCGATCCATTCTCCGCGCGAAGACGCGATCTGCGTCCTGCACACTCACGCGATGGCCGGCGTCGCGGTCTCAGCGTTGCTTTCGAGATCTGAGCATGAAAACAGCTGCCGCACTCCAAGCCCCAGACATCAAAAGCAAGCAATCTCGTCGGGGCCGCCGTGGCGTGTGACGGATTTTTAGGTCGCAGGCATGGTGCTCGGTCGATCTAAGGAATCCGTTACAGCAGGTGGAGTGCGGCCATGAGCATTCAGAAAAAGAGGATCGCAAAATTCGATCTTGCACTCAAAAATAGCCACGGTGTTCGTATCGAGGAAGTCTTCAGACTTGGCGCACTGAGAGACGGAATTCAACTTCTCACCACCGATATATCATTTCCAATTCTTGGGCAAATCATACCGAGACTCGAAATCGAAATATTTGGCCCGCAGTTCGTCAAAAAGATCACCGTACGGATCAATTCGAACTCGCCATTTATGTTTGACGGAGAGGTCCTCCTTGCATCAATAAACGACGAGATTAAACAAGTCCGTTGTCGACAACATATTGACCCCGAACGCTCGCCTACGGGTATGTACAATTTCGGTATGATGCGCACGAATGGCGCCCGGAGTTTCGTGTTCGATTATCATGTTTACTGCTGTTATTCGTGCGATTTCTGTTTTAAAGAAAATGAATGGGAGGCGCTGGCCATTCAGGGAGGTGATACTAATTACAGGGCCAATTTTCATGAGTGTTTGAATTATGCGGACAGGAATGGCCACACGTTTGATGACAAATACGATATCGTTTGGCTATGCACTGGAAGCATCAAGGATGAGAAGACCGAATTGGACCGACATTCGACAATCTCTCGTCGGCTCAGAGAGGCGGGGTATACAAAGAATATTTACGTATCCCAGGTGGTTCCGCCGAGTATCCGAAACGACAGGGATAAGCGAAGAAATTACCTTTCAGTTCTAAGAGATGCTGGCGTTTCGCGATTCAACACGGGGGTCGATATCGTCGACGCCGGAATGCGAAGAAAGTATATCCGTGGCCTGAAGGGCGAATACACTTTTGAAGAGTACATGGCGATCTTTACCGACGCAGTCGATGTGTTTGGTCGGTTCGGAGCCGGAAGCTGCCTTCTGGCCGGAATTGAGGCTGCAGAGAACACGATTAATGGATTGGAAGAATTGGCGAAGATCGCCGTAGCACCTGCTCCGACGGTGTTGACACCGTTCGTCGTAAAGCAAATGGGCATTCCATTCTCGTTCGATCTCGAAGAGCTGATAGATACCCATGTTCGCTTCAACAATATTGTCGCCCGATATGAGCTGCCAGTCTTCTCCGGCGTATTCAGCTTGTCTTGAGGCGTCGATAGCTACAATCCATGCGGCGTTGTTGGCTCAAAACTAGGAATCCATGAGCACGCCGCCAAGTTCTTGAAGGATCGCTATGAAAGCCCGCTGGACCTAGTCTTACTGCGTCACAAAAGAAGACGCTTCGATTGCCGATGCAACCATTCCGATCGGCGTCGGATTGTCCGTGCTGCTGCTCGGCGAGAGCGTGCCGTCGAACCTCGCGCTGGGACTGCTGCTGGTCATGGCCGGCGTTGCCGCGATGACGGTGCCGGCGGAACGGCTGAATCTGCGCAAAGCATGATCCGGAAAAGTGCGCAGCAGTTTTCCGATAAGATCATGCTCAAACAATAAGACCGCTCAGGTCGAAATCTGCTTCTCGGCGATCGAGAGCCACTCGGCCTGCGCCTCGCGCAGATATTTCGGCGCGCGCCGCATCTGGATCAGGAGCTCGTTGAAGACCACGCGCGCCTCGGCGCTGCGGCCGACCATTTGCAGCAGCATGCCGTAGCGCACCCGCGCCTCGGCGCCGGGGAAATAGCCGGCGACCGCGTGATATTCCTCCAGCGCCTCGTCGAGCCGGCCGACCTCGGCGAGCGCCCGGGCGTAGAGCAGGTGCGCGTCGGCGGAATCGAAATCCGGCCATTGCTTCTGGAGATCGTCCAGCGTCGCCAGCGCATCGGCCGGACGCTTGGCGGAAAACTCGGCCTGCGCCTTGCCGAGCGCGTAGATGGGATCGTGGCCCATCGGCAGTGTCAGAATGTGATCATAGTGCTGCTCGGCCTCAGCGAACCGGCCGATCTTCGTGCACTCTTCGGCAAGCGCCGCGCGATTGGCGATGGTATCGGTGACAGCCAGCCGGTCGGACAGTTCGCGGTAGCGTTTTTCCGGATCGAGCCGGTTGGCGACGCGCTGGCGCGCCTGCCGTGCACCAGGGCTCGAGAACCATTCGGGAATGAGCTCGACCGCGATATAGGCGAGCGCGCCCATCATCGGCACCAGCAGGATGATGAAAGCCCAGGGCCGCAATCGCCCGGTGCGCGAGGCATGGTAAATCAGCGTGATATCGAGCAGCAGAACGACCAAGGCGACGGGCATGTGACATCCGGGAGCACAACAACAGCGCAGGCTTCCTGATATCGCAATCAGCGCGACGAAACAATGGGACAGCGTGAGAGGTTCCGGGCGATGGCAACGATCATTCTTCGCCGCATCGTCGCAATCGAGTTCGGGATGTGACGTTCGGGTCGCCGTGGCGGAGCCTCTGGGTCGGTAACCGTTGGAAACCGCAAGTTTCTTGAACGGCCTAGCGGAACGAGATCCCGCGGGGGAATCGTCTCCCTCTCGGAGACCAGGAATCCGTAGGCCGCGATGCACAGCGTAGCGTGGTGGTGGAAGCCACGCCAACCTCGCCCTTCGAAATGTCCGAGCCCGACCTCTTGTTTGAGATCCTGATAATCGCGCTCGATGCGCCATCGCAGCTTGGTTAGATCGACTAGCTTTCCGAAAGTGATCTTTTCCGGCAACGTTGAAAGCCAGTATTTGGTCGGCTCGTCCTCACCTTCTGGCCATTCGATCAAAAGCCACTCTTCCGGTCGGCTTCCGGTGAGCTGGTAATCTCGATGCGCGACGCAAACGCGCGCGCGAGCGAAGCGCGACGATAGCCGCTCGGCCGCACCCTCTCGCCACTTGATCGTGCGCCAGACCCCCTTAGGAAGGCAAAGAGCAAGCTCCTTGACCGAAATCGGTTGATGCTTGTGGTCGCGGCGCAGCAGCTTTGGTGGTCGCCCTTTGCCCGACCATTTTTTTGGCGGCAGCGGCGCCGTGTCGGATGTCCACACCGTGGTGTTTGGCAAGATACCGGCCACATAGGTCAACCCCAACGCGCTGATGCTGGTCCGCAGGTCCGTGTTTCAGCCAAACCCGGCATCCATCAGCAACACGCCGCGAGCAAGCCCGGCTCTGCAGGCCGCTTCGATCTGCTCAAGTGCGATCTCTTGGTCTTAAAGCTGATCTCCTTGGGCACGCCGCTTTGCGCCGACGTTTCTTATCTGCTGCCCAATCCTGCGGCAGATAGAGACGATACATCGCGGGCAGACTGGCGTGGTGATTGGCAAGCGACTGGGACACCGCGACTTGGCAGTTATCTTGCTTGCCGAGCTGCCCGCAATATTGACGGAATGCGCTCCCTTCTTGGGAAAACCGGTGTCATCGATGATCCACGCTTCGATCGGCCCATGGCGCTCCATCGCCGGCAGTACCATCTCGCCCACTTTGGCCAAAACACCCTCGTTTAGCTTAACTTGTTGCGGGTGTGCTCGCCTTGGAGGACAGCACACAGGCCGGGGAGCACGTATTGTGTGCGGCTAAGAGTATGGACGGTAATTCGTGCGTCCGAGCACCTGCGGAAATCAGCGTAAGACACGAGTTCACTTCTATAGGAGAGATTCTGGCCAATCTGTGAACTCCAATTCGAAGCTACGTGGGCCAGTGGGTTTGGTCGTGAATTTAAGGGTCTTCCCTGAAAGGGCTGCCAATGAGCCAGATGCGAACTTGAATACTGTCGTGCCGGAAGTTGCGACCGCAATGCCTTGCTCGCCTTCCATGATAGAGAAGCCGGTCGCCTCGGAGAGTTGTCCAATTGCAACTCCCTCCAGCGCGCGGTGAAATTCCAGGGAAGCCACGTATGATCCTTTGTCAGCAGCCCACTCGCTGACCGACACTGCTGTGATCCCCGCGTCGCTCAAGAGACCACCCGCGATCCGGCAGCCATATTGAACGCTGAGAATGACCCGCTCATTCCGAACTCCGACCGGCTCTCGATCGGCGGCAGTGATCGTGCACGCGTACCGCCTTGTGTCCGCAAGCGCGCCCGTGCTTGGCCCGAACAACTCGAGAGCGGAACATAATACAAAAGCGAGAATGGGTCTTATCATTCGGCTGCACCTGGTCTGGAATATCGTTCGCCTGCTCTGTACAATCTGACGCTACGGCCGATTCAAGCTTCTTCGATCGCTCTGTCGGATGAAAGCTACTCACGGTGACGGCGGTGTCGCAGAAACGAGGCGATCGGAATCCCCGGCGACAGCCCCTGGATGGGTGCCCGAACGATTCCATTATCCGCGTTCACGGCGCGCAGCGGGCCAGCACGTCGGTGAACCAAGGCTATGGACCGACGCCTTTCAGCTCGGCAGCGGCCATGAGGGGCGCGACGGCCCGCGGCGCCGGAGCGCTACGTTCCTGACGCGGGCGAAGGCGTTCTGCGGGCGGATGCCATTTCCGCGCCAATACCCCGCGGCACAGGTTCCCGAAATTTTCTTCACGGTGTCAATGTAAAAGGAAACGTGGTCGCCAGGAGCCGGTCGAAGGCAGACTGCCGCTCAAGCAGACGCTCTTCGAGGATCTTACGCTCGAGATCACTCAGCTCACATTGAAGCCTTCTGCGACAACGCCAAATGTCATTCCGCACGTATCTGATCTCATTCAAGCGATCGTCAATCGAAGCCATCACGCTTACCGTATTTAACCTGAACCAGCCATGGACAGCTGGTCAATCACGTCGTTCCGGGGAAGACGCCGATGACATGTCACGACCTGGCCATCTGTCACGATCTCCTCCCAGCATGTCCTCTTGTATCGCAGTCGTTCAACGCAAGGGCACGAAGTGACGGTTGCTTCTGCAGAAGTTCAGCGGCTTTTGCCATCAGCGCGCAGGATTTCAAAAGCTGCCGCTCGCCCGTCAGTGGGCCGAAGTGGTTTATCTTTATTCCAACCAACACCCGGCCTGATCTGGTGTCAGGCCGGCGATTTAAGCTGGTGTCGAATGGGGGTATCCGACTAATCGGACCGTCGCACCGTCAAGCTCTGGGTAACCGCGCCTTTCGGATTTGAGAACGGCAATTGTCATGCCAGCGAACCTCAGGTGGAAGGCAAGCCATGTTCAGGCTTGGGGCTGGTCCGTTACAAAGGAGGGGGATTTTGCGGCGGCGGCGCCCCGGAGCGGCCCGGATATGAGTCTGAGAGGCTTCAGTCGGTAGGGCTCGGCGAAATCGCGAGCGATGCGCAGCGCCTGGCGCCTCGGCCCAGTGTCTCGCCAAACCTGCGTAGACCTTAGTACCGCCGTTCTCGCGTTCGGCCCACAAGCTGGCAATTCGATCTCATCACAAACTCTCTGTGCGATGATGCCTAGCCGGGACCGGCGCTTGTCGCGTCTGTAACACCGCATGTATTCATCAAGCCAAAACATCCGACGTTGTTTGTTCGCCCGGACTCGTTCTGCAACTAAATACAGCTTGCACCTCAGATACCGACTGGCATGGCGGGTGCTATTGTCCAGCCACAGGGTGAGCGCTGAGCGCGACCAGCGGCGTAATAAGCATACGCTCAACTTCGCGGGAGCGTATTGGCCACCCAATCGCTTGATGGAGCACCGATGCGGCCACCGGACAGCTTACCCTTTTGCGGCACACCCGTTGTTGTCAGATCGACCATCACGCCGAAGGTTGCGGCGCTAGTCTGATCTACCAACACGAACGTCGTGACCTGGCTCAAAGCGCACTCGCGAATCAAATAAGGCCCAAACCCTCGTGCGCGAACGACGGCAGCGGGCATCTCGAAATCGTACGTTTGATGTAGCCTCGCTTTCAGAGGATCCGGTGCATACTGCGCCACCGCCAAGGCAGTCGGTGACGAATATGTCTTCCGCGCGGCGCCCTTGCGGAACGTTGCGTTTGCCCTGATGAGTGAAATCCAGCTCGGCGCCAGGCTTAGCGATAAGCAAGAGATCGTTGCGTTTCTGCATTCGCTGACCGGGCGGGTACCTGGATCGAGTATCTACCCACGCCTACGAACACGGGGCCAAAGCCTGCCATAGATAGATAGGATTAACAGCACCGGCCTCATGCTTGGTGTAGCAGATGCCACGCACGTACCCGGGGTCACGCAATGACGTCAAAATGAATGATCCCGTGCCGTCACTCATAGCCACGCCTATAAAAAAGCGCCCGGCCTACTCGGGAGGCCGGGCGAAAGTCACGCAGGAGCGACGCTGCTTTACGCATCGCACCAGCTTTCGTCGGTAGGGAGGACTACCGGCGACCGATTTACGGCAAGGGCATTCGCCGTTAAACAACGAGAAGCGGATATCGCCTCCGCGCAAAATCTGGAGCCGCTTGCCTTCCGCTCCTGTGGGACACTTCAGGACTTGCCCACCACTCGCCCGCGTCCGGTTGGCAAGGCAGTGCCTTGATCGAACTGGGATCCTTCGCGCAAGCGGCTTGGGCACCGCGCCCTGACACTCAAGCGGCCGCTGGTCGTCGCGCAGCAGCATTTGGCATCCCCAAAACACCAGCAACGCTCGATTATCTTCCCGAATATCGTGCCAAGGCGCCAATCTCCTATGACATTGCGTAAGGGAGGTAAAATCGATTGTTGTGATCGGACGCATCCACGCGATGGATAAATGAAAAGAAGAGCTGTGGTTAGCATCGACCGTTAATGACTTCGATCGGCATCGCCGGCAGGCTATCGGCCGTCGGATCGAGGATCGAGCTTGTCGCCGGCTGTTATGCGACCGCCTCGGCCAGCGCCGGCCGGCATTCCCGTCTCTGGACCTTTGGGAAGCCGCAAGGACATCGCAAGCCCCCAAAGCGGGTATATCTCATTCACAAAAGCGTGGCAAAACGGTCGGGACCATCGTGGCGCAGCCCGCAGCTCGCGTGCGGCCACCATATTGACGAACGCGGGACACACCTCCTGCCACTTTCGAGTTTTCAGCCCGCAGTCGGGATTGATCCAGAGCTGCCGATCAGACACTCGCTGCGGCGCCAACACAATAAGCTGCTTGGAGGCTCCGCCTGTGAATGCGTTCGCCTTCGATACGCCGTTCGGGCAACCGGATGAGCTCCGCGGCCGGAACGAGCTCGGCCCGCTTTCGATATCTGTGTGACCGCGACGGCCCTGGTTTTCCGTCAGCAGCTTCTCGAACCCGCCGTCAGGAAGTTGCGATCATCCTCGGCCGGCGTCCGTTTGATCACACCGCCATGAGGCTCCTTAGGAATTGCCAATGCCGGATTACTCTAGAATCGCAGGGATGATCAGGTCGGACAGCTTGGTATTCGGCTGGCCCCGCGACGAGCCATGAGCTCGATCGCCTCCGTGCCGTTGGTCAAGATGATCTCCTCGTTGCGGCAGGTATTCACGTGCTGAGCGACTTTGACGCGCGCCTTCGATGCGTCCGCCGCCGCTTGGCAAGTGGAGCCTGGACGCGGGCGATATGCAGGAACAGCTCCTGACCTCAGGATGCATTCTGAGTTACGAAACTGGAGCAGGCAACCAGAGCGCGGGCGGCGGGATCGGGCTATGACCCTACACTCCATGCACTCGTGCACGGTGACGACGGGCAAGCGGAGGTCGAGCTTCTCGTACCTCTTCAGGATCTCCGGAACGATCTCGTCGCGCGAGGAGACCGGCTCTTCGGCTCCGAAGTGACGCAGTTCTAGACATTCAGCAAGCGATCTTGAGATATTAACGCCCATCCACCTCGCCTCGCCTCGTCCGCCAGCGACGACAAGCCCTAACGCGGCCACTGGAGCACCGAAGCGGCCTTGTCATTATTCGAGATAAATTTGAGGTGTCCTCCGACAGAGCCCCTTCGAGCTCGACTTCGACTAGTTCGTTCACGACATCGATGAAGCCTTACGCGGGCTGCTTATGCTGTCTTAGACGGGACACAGGTGTCAGGCACCGGACAGACGGCCGCGCATTGCGGCGTGTCGGAATGGCCCTCGCACTCCGTACACTTTTTGGCATCGATAACGTAAATGTCGCGCTTGACGCTGATTGCCGCGTTGGGACACTCGAACTCACATGCACCACAAACGGTGCATTGCGAAGAGACGATCTTGTAAGCCATGCCTTGCGACTCCTTAGGCGAGCGATGCTATTGGCGATCCTTCAAATGCCGTGCCAGACACAGACAGGCTCAATGGCGGGCAATTTGCGCAATTTTGCTGTCCGGAGGCTGAGACCATGTTGCATCTGCTACAGCAACAGGCCGCTCCAATTCAAGCTATGAGAGCCCTCGGCAGTACTCCGAGGGCAAGTCGCGACTCGACCGCCGCGAGCTTCCGTCGGATTGTACGGCACGGCAGCGCGGGGCCACGCGACGCTGGATGATTCCGAAACCGGCGGCGCGACTAAAAGCCGCGAGCCGACGCACGTCTAGGCCGGATCTCGGCAAACCTCCGGTCACACGCCCTGACTGGAGGTTTGTGCAAGCCTCGCTCATGGCTGCAACTTTACTTCCGCGGCTTGACTCGCTGGAGGCTTGCAAAAACGGATTTGTGCTACAATAAGCTTCGGTGGGAAATGAAGTCGCGCCGGGAGGAGCGACGCTGGCCTTGCAAACTGACCGATAATTGCAGTCAGCCTCATGCCTGGCGCCAAGTAAGCATGCGGTGTGGGCGCGCGCTGCTACGCTTTGCTTGACTGTGCTCAGCCACTCCTCACGCATCTAGTTTGGAAGAAGTGGAGGAGTACTGAAAGATGACTGCGCAAATTGCTTCAACGGCATGGCCTTTCCGAACAGATGGCCCTGCGCAAGGTCGAAGCCGAGTTCGGTCACTGCGATCAGGTCGGCATGGCTCTCCACACCTTCGGCGACGGTGCGCGCACTGTATTCTTTGGCTAGATCGACGATCTGGCGGCACACCGTTCGCTTCAGGGGCCCATTTCCGCAACCCGAGACGTACTGCCGGTCCACTTTCAATTTCATGAACGGGAATCTCTCCACCCCCATCAGCTGCGGCCAATTGGCACCGACATTGTCGATTGCAAGGCCTATGTTGTAAAAGCGAACCTCACGCGCGACCTCGATCAGGAGATCTAGATTGCGGATGGCTTCCTCGCTCTCGATTTCAATCGTCAAGCCGCCGAAAGCGGGGTGCGACGGCATGCGCTGACACAGATCGCGTACCGCCTGCGGGTCCATCAGGAATGCTGCCGGGAGATTGATGGAGAGATCGATTGAAGTTTTCTGCTCCAGAAGATACCGCCAATCCTTGATTGCGCGGTCGATCACGAACTCCGACAACTCTCTAAAATGCGGATCGTGCGGCTCTGCGATGAAATAGGCCGGTGGAACAACGCCCCAGGTCGGGTGCCGCATTCGCACAAGCGCCTCGGCGCCGCGGCGGCTGAGGGTACACGCGTCAAACTTCGGCTCATACCAGAGCTCAAGCCATCCAGCGTGTAAGGCTTCTCCGACATGGACCGCGGGACGGAGCGCCGGCTCTCTGGGCAAGAGCATGGCGACCCGATCGCGCAGCGTTTCGGCTGCAAACGGCGTCCTCAGCGGCGGCAGCATAGCAAGTCCATATTCGCCCCCGACCTGCTCCACTGCCGTCATGATGATCGATTCGCGGGCACCGAATGCCAGCACTCTGCCTGCAAATTTTTCGCGTACGAGTATCTCGAGCAATCGTCCAGGCTCGCTGCTATCCGAGCCAATGCCGAGCAGGATCAGATCAGGGAGCTCCGTGCAGAGTACGTGCGGCAGCTCGTCAGCAGTCCCGCATTCGCTGATAATAAACCCCATATCCTCCAGCACATCCCGTAGAAATGCGCGCAGATGCCGCTTGCCGACGGCCACGCACGCTCGCGGCCGCACCTTACGCCGTCCGAAGGTTACAGGTTTACCTCCGACAAATTCGGCCTGCCCATACTCCATCGCAACCACTCCCGTTCCGTGACGACCCTTTAAACGAGGAGCGAAGGTCCAAACAAGCTGCGCATGTCGTTATCTATCGTTTCTTCGAGGTAAGCTTAAGATAGTGCATGAGCAGGCAGAATCCTTCGCGATGTTGTTCTGACGATTTTGTCGGGCGCGCGCATGATACCTCTTCGCGTAATTTTGTTGAGTGACGCACGCGACTGTCGGGAATCTCACCTTCGGGCTGATGCGCCCTATGGCGCGGCGATGATCATGGTGCACGGTTTACGGAATGATAGCTCGTGAGTGACGATCAGCAACCACTCTTACGACTGTTTGATCGGCATGGCCGGCTTGCGCACGCGCGAATGTGCCGTCTGGTTCATTTATTTTCCAATCGAAGAAAGTCCATCATGAGTTCGCAGCCGGTCAAGCCGCGGTCCATTCAGAGAACGGCAGCATCTTGCACTTACCTCACCTCTGTTGCTTATAGCGGTGCGGAGGCCCTATTCACTACCGAGCTTGATAGTTGCTCTCAGTTGAGTTCTCTGTATCCTTTTGACGACGGATTTCCTCAAAAGGGATTGACGTGACGGATGTTCGTGTTGGCGCTGAAGCGCAAGGCCCGCCCACGGGGCACGGCTTTCGCGCAGAGGCGCGCCAGGAGATGAGGACGCGATCGCAGAAGCGGTTGAAAAGCTACTTTCTGAATTAGGTGGCCCCGGACGAGAGTTCAGCCTTGAACGCGCGAAGCAGGCGGGTCTGCGCCTTATTCAGGATCCCGAAGGGGGCTGCATTTTTGTCATCGAGCAACCCTCAACAGTGATCAGCTAGAGGATTCCGTGATTAGCAATGCGTCGTGCGCCGCGTCCAATACGAGGTTCGTGAAGGTCGCCCCTGCGCAGGACTTGATGCGGGCGATCGTTCCGCCGTTCGGCGCCAAGACGAAGACGTCGCCGATGGAGGCATGCGAGGAAGCGCCGCCGTTTTTGGTCCATCGTCATGAGAGTGTACCCAAACAAAAGCGTTCCCGCGTAGTCGAGCGCCACGGGCATGATGGTTGGAGTTGCTCCGAGCGCTGCGAATATCCCTGGCAGATTTGGAAGCAGAGCGCCGGTAGCTATGGATCGGGGCAGTGAGCGCGAGCGCTGTACTTCCGCCTCGACTCGCCTCTAAGTATTCACGAGCGCCCAGATGACGAGATATGAGCGACGCTATTCCAACCCCGATCCCCTGTGCGGCTGCCGCGAGCAGGACCACGATCGGCAAGGTCATGCTGACAGCTGCGATCGCCTGCGCGCCAAGTTGCGCCAACAACGGTCGCGCTGACGAGCTGCTGTAGCGCATCCAACAGCAGATGGAATAGCGAGCCGCAGGATAAGGCCGGGAGATTCGGGTCCGATAACTCGACGTGCTGTTTTTTCTTGGGCATCACATTGCGCTCGTTGTCGATGGCGAATTCCGTATCCGCTCATTCATGGATGAACGTGTCGCGAGCGTTTCCAAATTCGCTGAACCGCGTACTCAGCGCAGCGCTCTCCGCATCCGATCTTGCACGGCCGCGGCTAAGTTCGTCTGCGCCGGTCGATCGCCGTGATTGCTCGGTTGACGTTCCACAAGCTGATTTTGCCAGGTCGATTTTCCGTAGGAATACGTCCCCGTTTATCGTAACCGACTAGGTGCCTTAGCAGAATAGTGAGGACCCCGATTGAGCTGTACGTGACGTGGCCACCTCGGTTATGCCGGTCATATTGTGCCGCTCTGCCCCTTGTTGGCTTCTCGCCGTTTGCGTTCACTTCTGTTTCCTCCGTGATGATCGGCGGGGGAATAGGGCGGGACCCCAGGGCCTAAGTTGGCTTTGGCATCTACCGGATCTTGTAGTGGACGCTGCATCGTCTGCATGGCACACGCAATGAACTAGCCCAGAGGCTCGTTCTTGCTCGTGATTTCTCGGATTTGTACGCGCCACGGCTACAATCTCTGGTCCGGACGCCAGCAGGATCGGCGTCGCGTCTGTGGCAGGGACTGATCGGCGTCGACGGAGCGAAAGACGCCGGCACAAGGGAGCCTCGCCGACGCGACCGCATCCGAATGGACGCGCGGCAAGGGCTATCGTCTTTGCGTCCTAGGGGAGGAGAACCATTGTTGCGGGCCGGCGACCATCTCGTGAGAGCGCTTGAGAAGTTCGGGTTCCTCACCTTGATCGAGACGAACGGCAGGCTGCCGGTCCAGGCCGGCGTCGACTGGATTTGCCTCAGCCGAAATCCAAGGCCGCGCTGGCGATGACTCGCGGACGCGAACTCAAACTTGAATCCGCAGGCAGAGCCCTGTCGGACCGACTCGAGGAGGGGAACTTCGACAATTTCCCTCTTCAACGATGGACGGCCCGCAACGAGGTCGACCAGACGCGGCGGGCCGACGCGTGCTGCCTGGCTCATTCGAAATGGAGACTCAGGTGCAAACCCACAAACATCCGGCACCAGATGAAGATACTCGCTATCTTCTGTGCGTTGACGCCAGCGCCTCCCCGGTCACCGCGCGCATTTCGCGGCACCTGTCGTCTGGTCACTGACCGCTCCGGGCCTCTGCAGTTGTCGATTCCGATTATCGGCGCGCCGACTGCCGTGCTTCTGTACTTCTTCAGCCCGGCGTTCATAAGGCTGTGGCAGATGCGCGGTGGTCACGCCATCATGCGCCATCTCACGATCGAGCTAATCGATTCTGAGACGGTGGCGGCGATGTCCGACCGGGACATGCTGCTTCTTCCGGGTGTCGGTCACAAGAACCTAGCGCAGATCAGGAAGTGGCTCGCGATTGCGATCGAAGAGGAGACGAGGGGATGATAATAGACCGCGAGCGCCTGCTCAAGTTTCTGAGGCTCACGGCGTCCGACCACGACGGCGAGGCCATCACCGCCATGCGCATGGCCAACAAGCTGATACGCTCCGCAGGCAAGACGTGGGAGGATGTCGTGTCCGGCTTCGCGACTCCGGCGCCCAAGTCCTACGGCTCCCCCGCCTCGACCGACTACCGAACTCCGCCGAGCAAGCGGGGGACGAGGCAGTCCGGCAGGGCCGATCCGCGGAGGCCGAAGACCGAGCCCAAGAAGATATACGACGACAACATCGGAACCTATCTCAAGGAACTGACCAAGCGCAGACACGACTTGAGCACCGTCATGTTTCTCGCGTCGCTGTCCGAGTACTACGAAGCGAAGGGCTACCTGAACGAGCCGCAGTACGAGACCCTGATGCGAATTCACGACACGAAGCGCGGCAAGTCAACCAGGAGGTTCTAGTGAGTCCGAGGAAGTCTAGGACCAAGCCCGGACCGAAGTTCCTCTTGTACTGGAGGACGCTGGCGGGCCATGTACTCCATGATCACGGCCAAGGGCAACATCAGGCGCGGATGCGCGAAGCTCCCGACGTTCGGCAACGACCCGCGCACCATGCTGACGATGCGCGACATGCTGACTGAGGCCGGGGATTTCAGCAGCGAGTAGCGAACGCGCTCGGGATGCACGGTCCTCGCCGCGGCTGGTCACGATCACCTCGATCCGCAAGGGTCTCGCCTCCGGTCTCGGCGCGAGTGCACTTCACGTCGACTATGCCACTCATGTTCTTGCCCTCCATCAGCACGTCGTGCCCGGTAGTGGCGGCCGTTCGGACCGAGCGATGGCTCGCCGTCCGACATTGATCTCGACGCGATCATCACCGGACGTCCAGATCGTCGAGACGCACGGCCGCCACGTCGGCAGGCATCGTCGGCGACGACTCGTGGATGCGGTTGGCCGTCGGCCGCTGGGTCAAGTCTATCATCCACCGGCCCGGGACAGCACCGTGTTCTCCAACGCGGGATACGACCTCGGGTGGTTCAACTGCGACTGGGACTGCAGCCGTCCTGACCACCGACAGAGTACCCGTCACATCCATCTAGCCGAGTGGGCGAATTATCCGCCGGCCTTTATTTAAGGTCGAGGCAGCGCACCAACCTCCAAAACTCCCGCAGACACATCGCTGTCATCGGATGCACGGCTATTCACGATAGCTGCTGGACCTCGGGTCGATCAAGAAGCTAGCTGAACGGGATTGGCGGATGCGAAACAATCGACGATCACACGGACTGTGGGCGCTGACTGCGCCACCAGCGCCGGAAACTGCTTCCCTTACCGGTGAACCTGCAGCGGATATCGTCGTGATTCGCGGCGGATATACCGGGCTGTCGGCGGCCCTTCATCTTGCTGAAGGCCGAGCGCGTGTTGCGCTTTTCGAGGCGTCTGAAATAGGATTCGGCGGCTCCGGGCAGAATGTCGGGCTCGTGAATGCGGGCATGTGGCTCATGCCTGTCGCGCTTCCGGACGCACTCCGCGCGCCGTTTGGAGAACGGTTGCTTGAACACCTCGGCCGCGGACGCAGAAGTGTTCGAACTTGTCGAAAAGCACGACATCGAATGTGAAGTGGAACGTGCCGGCACCTTGCATTGTGGGGTCGGACGTAAGGGCTTGGAGGAGATTGAGTCCCGTGCCGCTGCGCAGCATGGGGTCTTTCCCCGCACACGCCACCATAATGCTGGGTACACAGACCGTGAACGTCCTGAACAAGGTCCCAGTCTCGGTGCAGGCCACCATGAAGAAGGATTTCGCGAGGTCTATCGGGCGCGAGCCCAGCGTCCGCCGAACCCGCGACCGACGTCTTCGCCGAGAAGCATTCGCCAAGTATGGCCGGGCGGTCGAACGCCTGGTCGAGGATCGCGACACACTGCTGGCCTTCTAGGATTTTCTTGCCGAACATTGGGGATCACTTGCGCACCACCTATCCCATCGAGCATGTGTTCGCCACCGGGCGATACAGGACCTTTCGGACGAAGGGCTCCTTGTCGCCAACCACCGCCAGGCCGATGGTGTTCAAGCTGGTGATGACCACATTAACGACCTGGCGGCGGCTCAAAGGCACAAATCCGTTGCCCAACGTCGTCGCAATTGTCGGATTCAACGACGGCATTGAGATTGAGCCATTTTTTCTCACTGCGATGAATCCGCGACGGTGTCCCCGATCGTGCACGCGTTTCGCTAAACGCCCCCTGACATTCGATCCAGTTCGTCCGCAACCAGCTTCTCGGCATTAAAGTTCTCGTTGGACTGACAAAATGCGTCCTCGGCGGTGTAAGCCATGGCCTCTAGCGGACTTTGGCGATACCCATGTTTCTCCAATCCATCGGCGTACGTCGCGAGAAACCTTTCAGGACCAAGCAATCGCCACTGTACAACATGGACTAGTTCATGAAAGTGGAGCCGCTCACTGGACGCAGCGCGACGCTTTACGAAAAATGTGTCCAGGTACGTGATACCGTTGTAATCGCCGTCTTCGAATTCGGCGAACTGGCTGAATCCTAAAGATGATAGTGGCGGCATCGGAACCCGTTCGACGACGGCAACCTTGGTCGACGATAAGAGATTTCCGCTGAAGTATTGCGACAGTCTCGGGAATCCAAGCGAACTTACGATCCTTACCTGGTTCGAATATGCTTGTAGTGTTTGATGAATCCAACCCATTAAGTGAGGGTATAGTGCTTGGAACTGTTCCGGCGTCATACGCGCTTTCCCTGAATTTTGATTTTCGTGACTCGATCAAACCTAGCAGAGCTATACGCGCCGCCTCTTGGAGCTTCCAGTCATTTTAAAAGTGCATTCCCCTACTGCGTATTTTTCCGCTCGAGCGCCATGACCACCCACCTCAACAAGGTCCATCACGTCACCACCATCACCCAGGTCGCGAGGGACCTCGGCGAAGACGATTGGCTTCGAGACGTCGCCAATGAAATGGAGATCGAGGACGGAGCCATCTGGGTCTATGGCGTCGGCGAAGGCGGCATCCAGGCGTTCACCGACTTCGGCATCGAACGTCCCATCGAGATGATCAGGTTCTACAAAGAGAACCTGGACTGCTCAGGCGGTAACCCTGCGGCCTACGCCGAATGGATACCATAAAACTGCCTATTATGATTCCCTCAAGGCGGCGCAGCAACGCCTTGAGGGCATGAAGCGGTTGGATTCATGGCAGATGCAATGGTCGGCACAACCGACGAGCTGCTCAGGACTCGCGAGGCCTCGGCCACACTCGGCGCTATGTGGCGCGAAGGTCGAAAATTCCGGCAGGGCTCCGGCAGTCTTCGCGCTCAATGTATTACCCCATCATCCAGTTCTAACCGTGAAGCGCCTGGCTAAGCTTCTCGACATCACCGTGCAGGCAGCTTCCCAAGCAGCGGAGCAGCTTGTCGAGCGCAAGATTCTCGTGGACGGACCGGCTATGCCCGCAACCGCGTATTCACTGCTCCTGATGCGCTATCGGTTATCAACCGTCCGTTCAGTGAAGATCCGATTCTTCCTAACTTGTCGTCGTGACGATCATCGGCCCGATGATGATCAACACGGTCGGCCATTATCCAGTGGGCTTTTCGGCCCGATCGCTAACGGAGCTCCAGGCGAGTTATCAGGTCATCGGCAGTCATCATGTGCGCAGTAAAGAAGCCAAAATCGCGAGCGTCGCAAGAATGGACCTCTCCGGCTAGAGCGCTCCGTAGCCCATATCCAGGCCGGTCAGGTCGGACAGAAATGCCACCTTGTAACTATGAAACATCGCATCGCGTGCAGTCGCGTGGTAGTTCGGTAGTCGTCCCCGCATAGGCGCTGCCGACCCCCTGCGGCAAAAAGAATGATGCTTCGAAAGCCGGTTCCACAGCGACAATCTGTGATATGCGACGGCGTTTGACCCACCTCAGGGGAATACACGAGAAGCGACCGAGGGAAGAGCTGCTCGTATGGACGACATGAGCCAACGGCTTCGACAATTCGAAGGGTCTCGCTTTGACTTTCCACGTGCTCGCAACGGACCTCTCACAGCGTCTTGAGATACTCGACAAGTGCGCGCCGCTCGGCGTCGCTCAATTCTGGCCCGATGACACCAGGCGGCAGCTTCGTTAAGTCGGTTTCCTTGCCTTCAAACGAATGTCCACGATTGGCGTTTCCAAGCAGCGACACATTGAATTCCGTCAGACCAGCCGCACAGGCGTCGCTCGCTTGTGTTTTCGTAACAAGCCCGACATTGATTGGATCGAATTCGCGACTGCCAACGCAGAAGGACGTCGGCCGCTCCTTCTGCGGCAACAACATGTCTCTTAGCGTCGGAACGGACCCGTTGTGCAGATACGGAGCTGTCGCCCAAACACCATCCAGCGGGCGCGCCCGATATTGAGGTTCGAGGGCAAGAACATCTTCGTCCTTTCCGTTATGGCTCGCCCGAGCCCCGACGTAGACTCGTTGGTTTTGGCAATTCTTCCTGGGTCCCCAGATCTGCTGCTTGGCTTCTTGCGAGGTGCCGTTCGCAATGATCCATTGGTCAATTGTCTTTCCGACCACGTCCATGAGTGCGAGTACGAAAAGAGGATCTGCCCCTTTGCTTACTGGAAGGCCGCAAGCCCAGGCTCTGTTGAGGTCGTCGACTGGACTTAATCCAAGTGACTCGGGCAGGTGAACGCGGCGCGTCGTGAGGACATCGGATTGTTGACGATCGGTACCGATCGCCGTGACCGGCATCTGAACCACATTGAAATAATGCCGGCCCCCTATGTCCACCCAATTCTTCTCGTTCTTGGCGGAGCGATCGGGGTTCTCAGGCTTCCAGAACGAATCCTCCGGCCATCTTCTGTCGAAGGCAGGATCGTTGACCGGTCCTCGGTGGCATTCAAAGCAGTGCGCGCGATAGACATCGCGGCCATTTTCAACGAGCTTTTCGTCAATGCCCCATGCCGGGTCGCTCCGAAATTTTTTCTGTGCGTCCTTCCACCTGGGCGCTATAAGCCCGGTAAATTTTTTTCCGCTTGCATCGGCCGCCGAAAAGGGATCGGCGCCGCGCAGAAGCTCTTCGAACTGCGCGATGTCGGATAGATGTATCGATGAGGCAAACAGTGGCCGTCCGGGCGCGGGCGCGGTCATATTGATTTTCGCGCTGACACCGAGCGCCTCGCCTGAATTGCGAACAAGTTCGTTGAGGACGGAGGCGTCATACTGCGCCCAGAGGAAATACGGTGTGTCCCAGATCGGCGGAAAGCTCACGGGCGCATCGTGGCGGGCTAAGTTGCCCTTGAGGAGTGGATCCGTGAGTTCGCCGGTCAGGGGATCGAGTAGGTTGCTATAGAAAACCTGGTTCCCGATCCGGTTCAGCGCGTCAAGTCGACCGAAACCCTCATCGAGGTCCGCAACTCCCTGTTCCGTCAAAAGGCTATCGCTCTGCGCCTTTTGTTTTTTGATCTTTCGAAGTGCAAGGTCCAGATCGCTTCGAAGCTGCTTTCGATCAACGCCTTGACCTTTGATCTGCTCCAGTCTGCTGGCGAAACGCTCGAACCGCCACGGCAAAATCAGCGTGTAGCCGATAGACAGCCCGACGACTCGTTCAACCTCCCCGAGATTGACCATCGCCGGCCCACCGTCGAACCGAAGGCTGACATTTTTGTACTCCAGATGCCCCGTATGACAGGCGGCGCAGGTCAATCCGATCTGATCTTCGTACGAGCCTCCCGTCGCCGGGTCGACGCCGCCCTTAAGGATGGCAAACCCGACAGGCAAGCCATTTGGATTGTCGGGTAGGTTTGGAGTCCAACCGGGGCTCCCACCGCCCGCATTCGACCCATCTTCGTGATAACCGTATGAGGGCGCGTTACGGGCGAAATCCTTTGAGCTAGGACTCGGGATAAAGCCAAGGCGGCGCAAGTAGTCGTCGTCCGTCAAGCTCGTGTAAGAGAAGGACAGCTCCGGGCGCTCCAACGCCAGGAACCATTGATAAGGGACAGGTATGGTCGCCGTCCCCTGCGAGGTGTGGTGAAACCAGTAACGCTGGCGCGAGCTCCAATTCTGCGGCAGCCAATAGGCGCTTTCGATTTTCGAGGGCTCCGGCAAGGTAGCAGGCAGCAGCTGAGCGAGGAGATTTGCGTCGTTCTTGATTTTAAGAGCTGCATCGCGAACCTTCTCAGGCGCGAAATACACCAAGCCGGCCGACACAATCGCGACGACGACGATTGCGAACAACAGCCCGGCGACATGAGGCCAGCGCCTCACCCAGGAATAAAGGCGAGAGCCGAAAGAACGTCTCCCCATAGCAAGTACTCCATCTATCTCTTTCGCGCGTTCAGCCGGGCCGGCGGGCAGCCGCAAACGGCGACAGCGTCTGTTACTTGTTCAGCAATTGGCTATTGATGAAGGCGACCACGTCGGCCGTCTCGGCTGCCGCGCGTCGCGTTATCGTCGCCGCCGCCGGCCCGCCCTGCAAGAACGATGGGAACCAACCGAAATTACGAACATTCCAGTTTTCCTTTGGCAAGACCGCTCGGTCCACCCCTGGCACTGCGAAGTTTGGAACTTTCCTGGCGAGTGGCTGCGCCGTCTCGGTGTGACAGCTGACGCAATCGGTATTGAAGAAGTGGCTTTTCTTCGGGTCGGCAATGATATTGACGATTTCGAGTATGCGACTGTTGGGCACGTTGCCATCAATGAACTCGGATGTCGAAACACCCTTGCGATCGGCGGCTGCTAAAGGCGGATTCTGCAACGCCGCGTGACGACAGGTGATCGGGCTCTGATTGTTGGTAACCGGCTGCGGGATGACGTGTTTTCCGCCGATGATGCTGAACATCTGCGCTGCGTGTACGCCATCAAGCGTTGGGCCAGGCACGGGTATCAAGCCAGCCTGCGGGACCCTTAACATCGAGACGAAAATCCAGGGCTCGGGCGGCGAGATGCCCATGACAGCCATGGTGTTGAGGCGCTGCGGTGAAAGATGCTTCTCAAGTAGGGCCTTGAGGGCATCACGAAACGCCTTTGCCGACGCCCCAACAAGGCCCGGATGCACATTCAGATCACCAGCAGTCGAAACTTTGACATTGCCAAAATGTCCGGCTGCAAGTTGATCGCGCAAGGTCGCGACGTCACGAATGATTGCCTTGAAGGCTTCATCGTCCGGCTTGAACCGCGGAAACGGCGCACAACCGTCGAGAGGCGTATCCGGGTCGAGGTTAAAGCTAAAGATGAGGTGGCCGGCGGTGTCATGAACTTTGAATCCGTCTGGTCCATTGGTTACCGGCTGAATGATGAGGCGGATTTGCGGTTGTCGGCCAAACTGGGCAATGAAATCCGGCGACAATCCCGGCGCGCCCGGGTCGATTCTGATACCGGCAACAAACCAGGCGTCGATCTTTTTCACGGCATCGGGCAGCTGGATGTGGCGTACACCTGAGTCTGGCACTCCCGGACGCTCGGGATTCTCGGCGTTGGCAATAAAGCGTGCGAAGTCTGCGTCGGAAAAAAGTCGCTGCGGAGATCCAGTGGGGCCGGCGAGATCGGATGCCGCGATCAGATTGGCCAGGTCAGCCGACGACTGCGGTGGAGGGAAGAGGATGGACACATCGTTGCGCGAAAGCGGCTTTGCGGCCGTTTGCGCCGGAGCTGCTTCCGTCCCCAAAGCCGTGACGAACACCACCCCCGCCGCAAACAGTCTTGCAAGCCGTCGACGAAACCTTGAATCGCACATTTCACCCCTTGCCGTCATTGGCAATCCCCTTTGAGACCAAAAAGTTCAAACATCAGTCGTCGAAATCTCGACGCAACGCTCACTCAACAAGCAAAACGGACCGGCGGGTCAGGCTTCTCATTCCTCACCGTAGAACTGGCTTTGCAGGGTCTTGATTTTCGTCGGATGCAACGCCTCCTCGATACAGCCGAGGAACATCTCACTCCTTGCATTGACGCGGGCGCCGTCAGCCGGGGCATGTTCCATGTCCGTCTGCAATGCACGCACGGCCGTCCAATCCTTCGCACGATCTTTCAGCAACTCGAACAGTGTCTGATGGTTTTCGTAAGGACTGATTCGAAAGTGAGCGAACGTCACTTTGGCTGCAATCTTTGCATCCCTTAGCGCGTCGGGAAGCGTTAGCAGATCAAGTCCTTCCAGCTCGTCAAGCTGTTGCGTTTGCCTCTGCGCTTCCAGATATTGTTCGCGCCCGACCAATTGATACATTCCTCGCGGACGAAACAGCCATCCGTCATCCGTTCCGGGCTGGTTTCCGAACGGGTTGCCGTCGTAGCCAAGAACGAAGTTAGCCAACTCCTTGGGATGGTTAAGCAATGAGTTCACGTCGACGGGCGGCCTGTTTGCAGCCACAAGCTTTGCGTTGTTCTTGTCGATGCGATCGTGCCATTTCTGCGGGAGTTGAGAAACCGCGCTGTAAGAGAAGTTCTCGCTGCTGCGCGTAAAGTCGGAGCTGTCGTAGGAGACTGATCCTAGAATATAGGCCAGGATGCGGGGATCCGTCTCCTCGACGCGATCCCATTCCTGCAACAAGGCTTTGACCTGCTCGGCCTGAAAATATGCCATATAGCTCTTGCGATATGGCGGAACAGGTGAAGGGGCCGGCGAATGGTCCTTGCTCGATTCAGTCAGCTGGTGCGCGTAGGCGGCGACTTTATCCTGATATTTCTCATAACCGCGCTCTTGCAACCAATTGCTTTCATAACAGGCAAGCAATGGCTGCGGCTTGATCTTTGGAGTTGGTCGATATTCCTCGGCTAGCTCGTCGGCGTAGGCAGCCTGTGCGAGTTTGGCGTCTTTGAGCGTTTCAAATGCGGAGGCGACCGACCCGTTCAGAAGATGAAACAACTTCACTTGCAGGCAGTCAGCGTTGCTTTGCCTCTGGCGGGACTGATCGAAGTCGTCCTTCGGCACGCAGTCCCAAAACCGGCCACTGCTCAGTGAGATGATATCTTCGGTCTTCTGGGACAACGTCCATCCGAGCGGAAGGCTATAGAACAAACCTGTTATGTCGGTTCGGCCGAAGGTTGGAAAACGCTGCACACTGGGGATGACTTCCGCGTCCGGCCGACGATCGATGCTGGTTGCATGATTGAGCGCGACATAGGTTCGGGAGCTTCGCGTGCTCAAGAGTGCGCGTACCGGCTCCATAAGCTCACCGAACATGAATGAACCATGATCACCGAATTGCCCGCTCACCAGGGACAGCAGGTAGATCCGGAATTTTGGTGCGTCAGAAGTGCCCTTGATGCTGTTAAGCTTCTCAATCAGGTCGAGCGCGGTCTCGATTCCCGAATTCTCCACATATCCGCCATCCACCAGGCGCGCCTGCGGGTTAGTGGTTATGCAGTCATTTTTCAATGAGACGGTCGCTGCCGGTGTCACCCATGGAAATCGCGCGCTCGTGAACGCGGCTGTGCTGAGCGGAATCCGGAGTGAGTGGCTCTTGACCGTTTGGTCGGCCCCCGTTGCCACGCGTTCGAGTCCCGCGAGAATACACAGGTCCGTGTCAATCGGGTGTAGAGGATCGAAATCGAAAGGAGAGATGACAGCCCGTTTGCCGCTGCCGGCATCTGTCGTGTTGAACAACAGCGCCGGCATGTTGTTGCCGGCTGTCCAATGGGACTGAAAGTCGGCCCTTAGCAGATTGGATTGATCGCCGGTGCCCTTGTGGCTGTCGAGCATTCTGTCGCCGGCGTTCTCCAAAGTATATTCCAGAAAACGCGCACGATCGAAGGCGGGGATCGCGACCGGAGAAAACATCTGAGTGAAATCGGTAAACAGGAAGCCGGCAACCAAAGGCGACAGAAAATCGGTCGCTAAGACGCTTGCAACGCGCTGCTCCACCGGCCCAGGGGCATCAATATCTTGGACTCGTCCGACACCGGCCAGAAAGTCCGCGATTTTCGGGCATGTCTTTCCGTCGGCGGCATTCGAATCGAGGGACGCATTCTCGGCGTGGAGCGCAGCGGCGAAGATGGCGGAACCGACGCTGCCTCCGGAGACAGCGCTTATCGCAAACAGATGCTGTCGAAATGCCGGACAGAGATCCTGCATTCTCGCAAGAAACCGCGCCGCATTATTCGCAGCATAGATACCTCCTCCTTGAGCCGCGACAATGAAGACGGGATATTCGCCGAGCCTCCTGGCTTCCTCCAGCCGCGGCTTCTGTAAGAGCCACTCGCGGAACGCCGCGACCGCAGACATGCGCGTGTCTTTTGGCAGGCTGTTTGCTTCAGCGACGGTGCGCAGTTCGTGGTCGTCGCCTCCCAACAAGGAGGCAAGCAGAAACAAGCCGCCAAAGACAACCGGTATAAATGGAAAGGTAAACTTGATCGTCAGTAGGGCAAAGTGGACGGTGAGACCAACGACGCAAACCGCAAAGAGAGCGATCACGCCGAACGATCCGAAAAATTGTGCGAGCCTATCCGGCAGCAGAATGAATGCTGTTGTCAACAGGACGATGCCGCCGATCGTGAGCGCGAGAAACCTGTAGCGGATGAAGTAGGTATTGTTGGCGCGGCTCGCGAGATCAATCGATCGATCTCTTGATCCCATCCGCCACGTAAATATAACGAAGCAGACGAGCATGATCAGCATGGCGATTGCGAGGATGAGCAGTATGTTACGCTCGAACGCGAGCGCCTGGTCCTGAATGCGGAAGATACTTCCGACTTCCTCGACCTCACCGACCTTTCTCGCTGGGCGCGACGCGAATTGACCTGCCGTCGCGGCGATTATCGGCAGCGCCCCAAGCAAAACGGGCGCAAGTCTTATGTAAAAGGCCAAACGGCCCGTAGCGTGCGCGATTTCTGGGAGGGACGCAGTTGTGAGCTGAAACGCGCCTGCCCAGATCGTTACGGCAATCACGCCCAGGGCCGCGAACTCCCTGACGGTCACCCAACCAATGTCGTCAGCGGCTATCCGATAGAGCTCCTGGATCTGATCTGGCAGATATAGCAATATTGCGACGGCTATCGACAGGACAATCATCCACCGGAGGTTGCGTAACAGAGCAAAGAGCTGTTCGCGCACAGTCATCGCAACATTTCCCTCAGAGGTTTGCGGAGATACTCACCGAGTTAGTCAAGCAGACGCGGATTCCGGACATTCGTGCTGCTAGTACTGAACAGGATCGAGCCCGTGGACATACAGGGGACCTGCAACAAAATAATTATGGACGCGCTCGCGAGAAGAGCGCCGAAATTTATGACTTAACCTACAGTAGCAATCCGGCTTTGTCGACGGTGGCTCAACAGTTTTTCGACGCGGATACCGAGACTATAACGAACTCGTTGGCTGCATTGCCGGTCCCCGCGGCAAGCACACGCCTTTGTGCGTTGCGTACAACATTCCTCGGTCTCCACTCGATAGATCGTCTTCGCCCTACTCGCCGTCGGACAGGTCCTGGCGCGGTCAACGTACCCTACCTTTAAGTCAAAGTTTCTCAAATTTAGTCCGGCTAGAGTTTGAATTTATGCGCCTGATTGGCTGACTGCGCAGCTTTTGCGCGCACTCAAGTGTCGATCCTAATCCTTGGTCTCACGCCTGCGCCAGTGGTGAGCTCGCGGCCGGTGCCGTTCCGGACGATCGGAGCTTTGTAGTCAGGGAAGACGCCAGGCATTGAAGCGAGGTTGCCGACATACTCGTGGCATACCTATCAAGGAGATCGTACGTGAGACTGGCCATAGCAGGAAGCTGGTGCGACAGGTGGTCCGCGGCGAACGTCACGACGTCTTCCGAACCAGGCAAAGTTCGCTGGATCCGCACTTGCCATGGCTCGACGATCAATCGGCGTCCGGCTACCGCAATGGAGCCGAACTTTGGCGCCGCTTAAGAGCGCGTGGCTTTCGAGGCTCGCTCCGCGTCATCAGCGATTGCGCTTATAGTGACTGCAGGCGAAGGGCAAGTAAAGGCATGATCAAAATTGATCATGAAGGATTGCCAAAACGGTCCATGCTTGCGTCATGGCCTCAGAAACCGAAGTACTTACCGATGAAGAGTTCGCGTCGTTGCTTACGGTTGGCAGTACGCGTGTACAAGCTCCTGTGCCCACGATCCCCGCCGAACATAGTGCCCGGCTGATAGCACTGGGCTACATGGTCCATCTTGAGGGCAGGCTGCGAATGACCACGCCGGGACGATACCGGATATATGCTGGGCAAACCGCCAACTGAGGCGGCCTTAGTGCCTACGGATCGGCTCGAATCGGGCAAGCCTAGTCGTGCCCTCCCAGAGCTCGACGACGTGCCCGTCTACTAGCTGTTTGGCTCGCTCCCTTGCAGCCGTTTCGTCCGCCGCCTCAATGTCAATTCTAAGAGCTGTGTGCCCGTCCTCTCCGATTACGTAAGCGCGAAATCCCCGCATGATCCAGATCCAAAACACCGCCTCGTTCCGAGGCGAGAACGATTTTAGATCCGATCAAAATTCACGTCACTATCGAAATTAGGCGCTTGCATTTTTCAAACTAGGACACTGAGGTCGAAAAACAGGCCAGCGCCTTACCCTTTATCCTCGGTCCAGATCTGGCTACCGCACTCGCATTTGAACATGTGCACAGTTCGTCCGGTGAGCGAGTCGAGCATTGACCGAACCAGCGCAGGCTTCTTGCCGCACTCGTTGCAGGATCGCATGGGGTTGGGGTCGTAGCTGGAAAATACTTGGTTCTTAAAATCGCGGTCCATTGACACGGCCTCGCCGCTGAGCGATTCGCTAAGTCCCAATGTGTACACTTGTTCCAGGGCAGGCGGCCTCACTTCGCGGAGACAATCTCAGCTGTCTCGCGTTTCGCCAGAGCCTCGGCGGTTTCTGCCTGCTTTAGCCATTCGGCGGCAAACAAGAGCCACTGAGCTTTAGACGAGGGAGCGGTCGTCTTTTCCGCCTGCCTGCGGCATTCCTCATACTCACGGCGAAATCTAATCGCGTCGTCGAACATAGCACCAAACCAAGGACCTCTAAACCTAAGAGTATATTTAAGCCGTGATGCAATTCTAGCGAAGAGGTTCGATAGTGCAAGGCGACCCCCGGAGTGCCTAGGAGCCCAGGGGCCATAACCTCAGCTTCCGGCGCGGCCGGCCGTTCGGTTACGAGAGCTAACGTAAGAGGATTCGACGAAGCCGCTTTGAGATTGCTCAAGGCCAACGGAACCTTGGAAGGCGTCAGAAAAAGGGGCCCACCAGCGTGAACCGGCGGGCTTCTCGTTCATCGAGGGTTTCACCCGAACTGATCGCGCAACTTCTCGGCTGGCTCGCCGCCGACGAGTCTCAATCATCGGCTCAGTGAACGCTGTGCCGCAAAAAGTCTCGCCGGGCGGCGATGCCGGCGGACTTTCGTTTTGGGCCGAATCATGCGCTAGATGAGAACTCAGCGCGTTCGAAAGTCAGGGCAGCGCGAGGCTGCCCTGCGCTTGGGTGGAAGGCCCGCTAGCTAGCCAGCCCCGGCGGTGCCCTCCCTCTGCGCGTTAAATACGTTTCCAAGTGTGACCTGGATGACATTGCGCTGCGGCGGAGCTGCTGTAGGTTGCTGCTCACCGGGGCTGGCTGCATATTTCACTTAGATCTTTTAACCCGGCTTTTTTGACACGGCGCGGGCCGCAGCGATCAACTCGCTGCGGCCTTCGACGTTCGGGCCGCCAGCGTGAACCGGCAAGCTGCCGGCTCGGGCGCCAGGCACAGTCCCTTTTAACGATGCTCCCAGCTTTACTGCGCTGCTGCCGACCAATGGTCTAACCTGTCGGGGCATGAACCCAAATCGCCTAATCGCTGCGATGGGAATTTGCCTCGCTCTGATTGTCTACGCCACGTTGGCTAGACTAGCGGCTCGACCAGCGTTACTGGGCCACGCTGAAACGTATTGGGTCGTCGTCATCGAGCGTTTCAGCGCATATGACCTGCTAGGATTTCTGCTTTCCTTTTTGCTATCCGGTCGGTTCACGCTCTCTAGTGCTCTGGCAACAAGCGTGCCTATCCTGCTTGAGCTCCTGCAAGCGTTGACACCTGACCACGAGCCGGAGTTTTTTGACGTCTCTCAAAGGGTGGTGGGCGGCATCATTGGGGTTACCCTTTCGCAGGCCATTTTGATCTTTTTGCCTCGCCCGCCACCATGACCGCGGTGCGCGACGTCTTGATGCCAAGGCACTAGGCCCGCCAGCAGGGCTCCTCCTCAGGCGAGGCGCAACGGTCCGAACCCGTTCGCACACAACAGATGGGAAATTTCCCAAGACTATTATCCCACCCGTGAGCATCCATCCCAAAAACGGCGAGAGGGAATCGGCTGGCCGAATGGGCACGCGCGACGCGATTAGGCATGACGGCCTCGAAATTGATGCGGCGCCCCTAGTCTTCTGTCCGCACGAGTGGATCAACGGCGGCGCATGCCTGCGCCGGACACGGGGTGGCGATCACTGAGGCTGGCGGGTGCCTACAATGCCAGATCGGCCGGACGGGAGCGCCGTCGTTCAAGGTGGTGGATTGGCCGGAGGGCGCAGACGCCAATCAGGAGGAGCCGGCGTGTGGCGCTCACTATCAGCCGTATGGTCCGATCGAACTCAGTTACGTGACCGCGATGCTTAGCGAGCTTGCCCTCGACTGCCTGCTGCAGCCACCGGAGCATTCTTTCAGCCGGGTATTCGTCACATCGGAAAATCGTATCGCAAATCTCGGCGGCAGGCTTAGCGAGTTGTGGAAGTCGACTTACGGTGAGGAGAACACCGGCGTTAGGATTGTCGATCTTGGTTGCGAACGGAATGTGCCGCGTGTGGAGGCGCGCGGGCGGACGAAGCGGCTTAGGCTGGAAGCTCCGGTCGCGTCTTGCGCGCAACCCTCAAGATTGTCAGACGGAGCGGGGGCGCATCCACCGCTTTGCAGTCGGGAGAAGTACGGGGAGAGTTGATCCGGCTGCACGGCGCGACCGTTCTTTTGCGCTCACGTTTCTGCCCTAGCCCTTTCCGAAGCTTGAGCTTTCTAATCGCTCGGCGCCAAGGCGCTTGCCTCCACATCCCCTAGACTGGAATTGACCGATACCAGCCGCGCCCCTCAGTGTACCATTCCGCTTTCCCGCGGGGTCCGATGGTCCTACCTGCTTCAACCGAAACACCACGCACGCTGGCTCTCCGCAAGATCGTCGAGGAAGCGGGCCCCGAGCAAATGCTGGGCTGGGCCAAGCCGAGGGACTAAGACTACGCGCTCTTCGGGGAAATCACCCATATCTACAGCACCTTTGATTTCATCCTGCGCTACACGGCGGAGACGATGGATAAGCAAGGCATGTCCATGAGCCTTGGGCCGGGAAGACGCAGAAGCCGACGATGGCTCAGGTCTCCGAAGCGATACAGTCACCCGCCATCTGGACCGGCTCGAATAAGTTCGCCTTGGAGGAGATAGAGAACTATCGGCGCATGCGAAACCTCGTTGCTCACTTCGTCGTGCGACGCTTCCGATGCCTATGTCTTCATGACGAAGAGCGCGATTGACTATCGCAGGGTGTATGGTGAACTGCCCGACGGCATCGACGCCATGCTCTTCGGCGTCCTTGAGGCGGAGCAATTGCATGTCGGTGCTGAAGGGCCTGCTGAAATGGGCGGCGCAGGTGCTCCGCGGCCTGAGCCAGCCGATCTCGCCGACCGCAGGCTAAGCGTCGTTCTCCTCGGCGTATTTGGGCAGGAGGGGTTTAATTTTTTTACGATTCCAGAACGGGTCTATGAAGGGGCATTCGTAACTGGGGCCTAAGTTCTCGACCTTCGCATCGTCGAAGAATCCGCGTGCCGCCTTGTGCAGTTTCTCGGGAATGATGAGGAACGCCACGTCGTCCTCGGAGAACTTGAAGTGGCCGGTCTTGCGCCACTCCCGTTCCCACTCGAAGAAATAGGTCTTGTTGCCGTACTTACCCGGGGCATCGACGAACGGGGTAATTCTCCAAATCGGATGATCCGCGTCCTTTTTCGCGCTCTTCGCTATTTGCTTCAGCGCGGCCGTCATGTCGTGGTCCTTGTACGCGTACATGATCGGATTGGCGCCTCTATGAATGACGGAATCCTTCCTGAATACGATGCCGTATTCGGACCGGGCTTCGGCCAGCCGCCTTAAGCGATACAACGGAATCTCGCTGAAGCAGGCGACGCGCTGCGATTTTGGGTCCGGCGCCTTTTCCCGCATCAAGCCGAACGGATTCCTGGCTTTGATGACGCGGCCGCCCAAAATGCTGAGCATGTTGTCGTAGGCGCTCTTCTCCTCATAGTCCTTCGCGAAGTGGACGACGTAGTCGGACATATCGCTCCAGTTGGATTTGTTCTCTCCGAAGAACGGGGACGCCATGCGCTGCTCCAATTATTCTTATGCCCGTGTGGTAGGGAGTCAGTAGTAGCTGCCGCCGATGTTGGTAGACATCAACGAGCCGTAGGTATAGGCAGACAGCAGCTCGCTCTTCCCTTCCTGGCTTATGGTGACGGTTAGACTCGGTCGCACCATCTTCACGCTTTCGCGCGTGCTCTGAAGCTTCGCATAGACCTCCTCAAACTGCTTCTTATCCCAGAGCGGGTCGCGAACCTTGACCGCGCCGCTGCGCGCTAACTCTTGCGTCCGCAGTCGGCCCCTATCGGGCGAATGCCAGTAGGAGAAGAAACACCGACGACGCACGCTGCGAGCAAGACTAGTCCCTGTGCAGCGCCCCTCTCGCTTCGCAGTAAGAGGCCCATGTCCCCGGCCACGCGTTTGACGGAGGCAATATACCTTCCAAGCTCGGTTGCGATCTCCGCCGCTGTCGAGCCCTCGTTGATCAGTTTGACCGCGTCTGTACCTCGCCCTTGATCCACTGCTAGAGCAATTCATGGCTAGGCTGAATCGGTAGGGATTCCCCTGAGGGTCGGTTTGTGATTCAAGATGTTGGCTGGGTTGGGGGCCAGCATCTGATGAGCCGACCTCTTTCCAATGATCTACGTGAGCGTGTCGTTGCCGCGGTGACTGGTGGTGAGAGCTGCCGGGCGGTGGCGACCCGATTTGGCGTGGCAGTGTCCTCGGTGGTGAAGTGGTCGCAGCGCCATCGGGCGACTGGTTCGGTGGCACCGGGCAAGATGGGCGGGCACCGCAAGCCGTTGCTGGAACCCCATCGCGCGTTCATCAAGGAGCGGATCAGCCAGACGCCGCATCTGACGCTGCACAAGCTGAAGGACGAACTGGCCGCGCGTGGGGTTAAGGTCTCGCACAATGCGGTCTGGATGTTCCTGCGGCGCGAAGGACTGCGGTTCAAAAAAAACACTATTCGCCCTTGAGCAGGCGCGCTCTGACGTTGCGCGCCGGCGTCGCCGCTGGCGGTCGTGGCAGGCCGGCTTGGATCCCCAGCGCCTCGTCTTCATCGACGAGACCTGGATTAAGACCAGCATGGCCCCGCTACGCGGGTGGGGACCGAAGGGCGAGCGGGTGCGGGGTTTTGCCCCGCACGGCCATTGGCAGACGCTGACCTTTCTCGGCGCTCTGCGCTGTGACAGCCTCATCGCCCCTTGCGTCTTCGACGGGCCGATCAACGGCGAGTGCTTCCGAGCCTATGTCGAACAGCAGCTCGTTCCAGTTCTCAGGCCCGGCGACATCGTCATCATGGATAATCTCGGCAGCCACAAGTCGGTTGCTCTGCGCCGCCTCATCCGCGGGGCCGGCGCCAGGCTCTGGTACCTGCCACCTTACTCACCCGACCTTAATCCGATCGAGCAGGCCTTCGCCAAGATCAAGCACTGGATGCGCATCGCTCAGAAGCGCACCCTCGAAGACACTTGGCGATATCTCGGTCACCTCGTCACCACCATCCAACCTCGCGAATGCAGCAACTACTTCGAAAATGCCGGATATGCTTCCGTCAAAATGTGAAACGCTCTAGTTGTGGTTTCGCACACGCCAAGCTCCTACGAGGCCAAGAGCGCAACGGACTCGGCCGGATGAGCGAAGATATAGGCCTGGGTTTCCCGGATGATCTTCACGAACTTGGCGAAGACCTGCGGATACTTCACAGCGACATCCCTCCGACCGCACCTGGGACATCGCCCTTGCTTTTGACCTAATCCGTCGATCCCATCAGATTCGACCCGCAGTCACGAGGCCGGTGAGGATCACAAGAGACTCAAACAGGAAGTAACTACCGAATATGAGTTCTGCGTCCTGCGCTGTGTCGATATCCCGCGCAACTGCTTTTCGGGTGAAGCATCCTCCGGTGAGCATCCCAATCGGACGCAGGTCGCCGGGCTCGATGGGGGTCAGGTAGCCCGAGACCAGCCGGGTTGCTGTACGTTCCGCGAACTCTCGATACTTGGCGCCACCCTTCGCGCCCAGTGCGGACGCTAGTCTCAAGGAAGCTGCGGCGGCAATAGCAGTGGCCGCGGTATCCCTGCTCGTACTCGGAATTGCTGGATCATCAAAGTCCCAGTACGCAATCAGGTCAGTGGGCACGTGGTCGATCCACCAGTCCAGCACACGCACCGCATATTCGCGCCACAAGGGCTCCTTCGGACGGACCATTGCCGCATGAGCGGCATATAGCGTCGCCCAACCCTGCGCTCGTCCCCAGGTGCTCACATCGCTGTATCCCTTATGCGTGTGCGTTCTCAGCACCTTGCCGGTTTGCGGGTCGAGTGTGGATGATTGGATCACCGAGCTATCGGCTCGCACGTGAATTTCCAAGACCCTCCGCATGTGGGCGTTAGCGACCTCCTCCAGGTGCGGGTCGCCCATCTGGTCCGAGGCCCAATAAAGCAGGCCCGTGGCTTGGAGCGAGTCGATACTGCTTTCGGCCATACCGACAGCGTTAGCCTCCTCGGCATCCTGGCCCAGTGGGATTAAGCCCAGCTTGGGGTCGAACATCTGCTCCAGCGACCTGGCTGCCGTGAGCGCAGCATCGCGTGCCATTTCATCCCCGAAGAGGATGCTTCCAAGCGCCGCACCATGGTAGAAGCCGAAGCCTTTGAATGCCGTCCGGCGCTGGGCGCGAGGCAGCATCCGGGCCAGCCCGGCATGCGCGTCGGATATCGGGAAGCGCTGCGGATCGGCGAGATGGGCGAGCCAGAGTTCGCCGACGAAGGCTCCGCCGGTCCAATCACCATCGGACGTGAACGTCCATTTTCCATTCTCGGCGCGGGCCCAATGTGGCAGGCCAGCTGTGGAAGCATCCCGCGTTTGCGCAATGCGCGTCAGCATGCGCTCGCGCGCGGCGAAGAAGTCGTTGCTCGACATGTTTTCTCCCATGAAACCGTTTGGGCTCGAAGCGAAGCCAGAACTGCTTAGCGACAGGATTTAACGTCAGTCGCCGATGTAGACGTGACCGCGCTTCTTTGCGACGTGATAAACGACGACGCTCAGTACCGCGACTACAGAACCATAGACGGGAAACATCCAGGCCATCTGCGCATGCTGCAACCACACCAACAAATAGGGTGACGTCCCGCCAAATAGTGATACCCCGAGTGCATACCCGACAGCGATACCGGTCGTACGCACCGCGCGCGGCATCAGGGTGGTTGCGATGAAGTTGTAGAGAGCCATGTTGAAGCCGACGATCGCGCCTCCGAACACCATCACGAAGAAGAACGTGAAAATGCTTTTCTCTGAATAAACCAACGTGAGGAAGAAGCATGCGACGAGCAGCAACCGGAGTAGCGTGAATGCGCGCGAGGGCCGGATCTTGTCTGCGAAGGCGCCCACGAAGGGTGCTGTGACGATCCAGATCAGGCCCATAAGAGTCGTAATCCCGTACACCCAGGTGCTGTTCTCCTTGAACACGCCGTTCGCCAGGTTGGGCAAACCAGCGTTCCAGGCGTAGTTCGCGATCTGCACCGCTCCGACGACCAGGATGACGGCGAGCAGCGAAAGCCGTACGCTCCAGAGCGTCTTCCACACGTGGCCTGTGGTCTCCTGAGTTCGCGACAGTTCGTCGCGATGCATGACGTGCTTGATTAAGGTCTCTGGCAGTTTACTGCGCAAATAGATGATCAGCAGGCCGAGTACTCCGCCGACCGCAAAGGGCAGGCGCCAAGCCCATTCGTGCATTGTCTCGGGAGCCACCGAGGCACTCACGACAAAGGCAACCAAACTGGATGCGAAGACACCGAGCTGGATAAATGTACCACTGATCAGACCAAGGTATCGCCCCTCCTCGCCCGGCGGTGCAAGTTCGATCGCAATGGCGTTGGCGACACCCGCTTCAGCGCCGGTGGCGAGCCCTTGGATGAGCCGGACGAGTAGCAATATCACCGCCGCGGCAACGCCAAGCTCCTTATAACCCGGGAGGACGGAAATCAGCAGCGAACACAATGCCATCGCGGTGACGGAGATCATCATTACCCGCTTGTGGCTGATGCGATCGGCAATCGGACCGAGTATCGCTGCTCCTACCGGTCGCGCCAAGAAGCCCGCGCCGTACACGGCAAGTGCGGCGAGCAGCGACGTCGTCGGGTCACTGGAGGGAAAGAAGAGCGGCGACAGAAAAGAAGCCATCATTCCGTAGACGGTCCAGTCGTACCACTCCAGGGCCACGCCACCGCCCAAAGCTATGGTCATGCTCTTGGTGGCAACTTGTTTTCCATGCGGCGTGGCTGGCGCCACGGTTTGCGACGCGGCTGGAGCCATGGGTTCAACAATAGTGGTCATTCATTTCCTCCGATCTTTTATGATGAAAACGTTTACATTTCCGCGCGACGGCACCTCTTTGAGTGTTGCCGCATGCGGACGACCGCTAAGTTATCGGCGATCTGAGTTCTGCCCCCGTCAGCGTCCGGAGAATACTGGTTGCCGTTTTTCGACGAAGGCGGCCATACCCTCCTTTTGATCATCGGTGGTGAACGCGTACCGGATCGAGCGCCGCTCGATCGCCAAGCCGGCCGACAGTGGGGTTTCGTAGGCTGCCTGAATCGATTCCTTGGCTAACTGGGCAGCGATCGGCGCACGATTCGAGATGACGCGCGCTATCGCGAGCGCGCGTCCTACCAACTCGGAGGCCGGCAGCATTTCGGATGCGAGTCCCGCAGCCACTGCCCGTTCCGCGCTGATTGGCTCACCTGTCAACACCATCTGCATGGCTAGGGATTTGCCAACAATCCGCGTCAACCGCTGGGTAGCGCCATCGCCCGGCATGATCCCGATCGTGATTTCCGGCTGCGCGAGCACGCTGTCTTCCGCCACCAGCAGGATGTCAGCGAGCATCGCAAGTTCGAGGCCTCCGCCCAGGCACACGCCTCGAACGGCCACAATGAGCGGCTTGGGGAAACCGGCGATGATATCCCATGCAGCCTGCCGTGTGGGATCGCTCAGCGCCTCGAAGCCGTGCTGCTGCATCTCCTTGATGTCAGCACCAGCGGAGAAGGCGCGTTCATCTCCGCTGAGAACTACGCATCGCACCGACTCATCGGAACGAGCCGCACGAAGCGCGTCGGCAAGCTGACCCAGCAGGGCCGCACTCAATGCATTTCTTTGCCTTGGGCGATTGAGCCGCAGCATGAGTATGGCTGGGTCAGGCCGCTCGACGATGATGAGGGACTGGGTGTCGTGGTTCATACCATTCCTTGAAAACAACCCGTGTGAAGAGCCTTTTATGTAGCCGCTAGGCGCCCACGGTCTTCTTCGGAACAAAGCGTTGCATACTCGCACGTGCCGTCTCGTGAAGGATGTCCTGAGCAAAGTAGCGGTTCGCCAAGTCATCCATGACTTCTGCCCTCGCGGTTACTGAAGTAGAGAAAAATTGTTTCGTGGTCAGCACGGCATGAGGCGGCATTGCCGCCAGTCCTTTGGCGTAGCGGAGCGCCGCCTCGCGAGCAGTTTCAGTTGGAGGCGACAGAATGTCAGCCAGTCCCAACCGATGGGCCTCCACGCCATCGATCGCAGTCGGGCTCCAGCTCAAGGAGCGAGCCGCAAACGGCCCAACGCGTGCAGCTAACGTGTTCAGTCCGAAGCCCGGCAACCAGCCTAGAGACACTTCCGGCAAATGCCAGCGCGTGACTCGAGCCGTTACGACAACGTCGCATGAGGCTGCGAGCATGAGGCCGCCGCCCAAGGCAAAGCCATCGACAGCGCAGACGACAGGCTTTCTGACAAGAGCGAGAGAGCGCACAAATGCAGCCAGTCGGCGGTTCAGGTCGAAGGTGTCGTTGATGCCGCCGCCCGAAAAATCCTTAAGGTCTGCACCGGCTGAGAAACCGGGACCGTTTCCAGCGAGCAATATCACGTTGACGTCTTTATCGTTGGCCGCCCTGCCCACCGATTCAACCAGATCTTTCAGAATGTCTTCGCCCAGAGCGTTGCGTCGCTCTGGCCTATTCATCGCCAGGATCTCGACCTGGTCCTCGTATTCTCTTGAAACGAACCTCACGTCAGCCGCTCCCTTTATGCCTGGGCTGCGCCATCATGGAACCGCACCGCCAAGTTCATTGGCTCATTCTTGAATATCCTCGAATCCATCAGCTTTAAGTCGGGTGACACGAGTACGTCGAATTCAATGTTCGGCAGCACGTGCTTTTCGACTGATACGCCAGGCGCTACTTCGGTCAGCATCAGGCCGTTCGGCGTAAGCTTGAATACGGCACGCTCGGTGATGAAGACGACCTCTTGCTGGCGCTCCTGTGCAAAAGGGCCACTGAAGGTGATTTGGTAGACGTCCTTCACCCACTTTTTGACCGTTCCCTCATTAGCAATGACGAGAGTCCCCCCGTCCGGGACCGCCTTCAATCCGGACGCCGTGAGAGTGCCGGAGAAAACGACTTTTCGGGCGCCCTGACTGATGTTTATGAAGCCGCCTGGTCCTATGATCTTGTCGCCGAAGCGGCTCACATTGACGTTGCCGTGTCGATCGACTTCCGCAGAAGATAGGAACGCGATGTCCAACCCGCCGCCATCGTAGAAATCGAACTGATCCGGTTGCGGCGCTATCATGTCGTAGTTCGTACCTGCGCCGGCATCCTGTCCGGGCGCAGGAATGCCGCCGATCACCCCCTGCTCAGCCGTCAGTGTAACTGAGCGATATATTCCTTCTTCGGCGGCCACGACCGCAATTCCGTTCGAGATACCATAGCCGATGTTGACGGTAGCTCCGGGGGTCAACTCCAGCGCAGCGCGTCGCGCGATTACCTTTCTCACATCGAAGGGCAGCGACGCGATTTTACCATCCGGCACGCGCATTTTTCCCGCATAGGCTGGGCTGTACTCCGTGGCATAGGTCTGTCGCTGATTGGGATCGACGACCAGATAATCGACGAGAACTCCAGGTATTCTTACTTCTCGTTGGTTTAGCGTATTGGAAGCGGCTACCCGCTTGACCTGGACAATGACTAATCCACCCGAGCGGCGCGCGGCAGCGGCGATCGACATGCTTTCGCCGACATATGCTTCGTCCTCGAGCGAGATATTTCCCTTCTCGTCCGCAATGCTGCCTCTCAGGATCGCGACCTGGATCGGGAAGGTCTTATAGAGCAGGTGCTCTTCGCCTTCGATATCGACAACAGTAACCATATCCTCTTTGCTGCACTCACTCTGCCTGCAGCCGCCGATGCGAGGATCGGCAAATGTCCGGAGCCCCACTTTCGTAATCACGCCGGGGCGCCCGGCTGCATTTTCGCGAGCGAGCTGCGCCAAGACGCCCTGAGGGATAGTGTACGCCTCAATTTCATTGGCAAGCGCGCGTCGGCCAAGCGCAGGGCAATTGTTCAAACCGCTCGCCACAACTCGACGCACCAGACCCGCGGCCGCCAATTTGTTGAACCCGGTCTGGGCCCAATCGCCAATGGCCACCGTACCAACCAGCATCAAGTTCTTAGGAGACCCTTGCTCGGAATGAACGTCGCGGAGCGCGTCGATGATTAGCTCGGGGATCGCAACTCCGGCTGAACCACCGAAATAGACGCAATCACCATCGGAAATCAACGAGACGGCTTGCTTAGCCGTAATAATTGGCACCTCGCCCGTTCGTTTGTTCTTCGCTTGCATGCTTTCTCCACTGGCCAAACGCCGGCTCATTACTGCTGACCACCGCCAGCCTAGCCTCGCAGCCGAACGCCGGTGCCGCTTGCGAGCGCGCCTGCCTTGGACGGGGTCTAATCTCTGAAAAGGTTTACATCACTGGATCGGCTTTGCAAGGAAAAAGATTGCCAGAGCGCAAGAAAATAGCCAGGTTGCCCAATTCGAAGGCGTTTTACCCCAATTGATCGACCCCGGAGTTCGATGTATCGTGGTAACGATTTCATGATATGCGTCTGGCGGGCGGGAAAGAAGTAGGCTTATGGCGTTGGAAAAAATGGCCAGTGTTGACCAAGGCAGGCAATCACTGACCGTCGTCGAGATAGCGAAACGCGCGGGATGTTCTATCGCCACGGTTTCGCGTGTGTTGAATCGACCGGAAACCGTCGCCATCGATTTGAGAGAGCGCATTCTCCGGATCGTGGATGAACTCGGCTACGTTCCCAATGGATCGGCACGCGCGCTGCGATCCTCGCGCTCCCGATTGATTGGCTTGATAGTTCCGACATTAGACAGCGCGATCTTCACTCGAATGCTTGACGGTCTGGAGAGCCGGCTAGCACCAGCCGGCGCGTCGCTGGTCTACTCTGCAACGGGTTACGATCTGGACCGAGAAATTCGCGTCGTGCGTAATCTTATCGAAAAGGGCGTCGACGGCATTGTTCTCGTGGGCTCTTGCCATCGAAAGGAAACCCTCAAACTGCTGCGTGAACACAGGGTAAGATTTGCTGTAACTTACGCCCTCTCGGAAGATGTTTCGATTCCCAGCATGGGTTTTGACAATCGCAGTGGTGGGGCTTTGGCAGCAAGCTACCTTGCAGACCTCGGTCACAAGAATCTTGCAGTCATCGCTGGGGTAACGCGCGAGAACGACCGTGCATCTGGTCGCCTTGAGGGCTTCCTCGACATGGCTGAACGTCGTGGAATAGATCGTTCCAGCATTGTCGTTGTGGAATCGCCCTACGAGTTCAGCCGTGGCCGAGCCGCAGCTAAAATCATTCTCAATCAAAATAGAAATGTAACGGCGATATTTTGCGGTAGCGACGTACTTGCTGTCGGAGCACTGCGCGCCTGCAAGGATGCTGGATTGAGCGTTCCTCAAGACATATCGATGATCGGTTTCGATAACCTCGATATTGCCGAATATCTCACTCCCGGCCTCACGACGGTTGACGTCCCGGCTCGCCTGATGGGCGAACAGGCAGCTACCTACTTTCTGGCAGATCAAAATTCGCTGGATATACACTCCAGGGTGGAGCTCGAAACGCGGTTGATCGTTCGACAATCAACTGCGCCGGCGAGAGATCGGCAATGACAGAAAGCGCATCCGCATGTTGTTACCCGGTCTGATCTCCTCCGTACCAATCGGTATGAACGTGCCATTGAACTCACAGGTCGAACGACAGTTGTTAGAGGCGCTTCGCAGGCCCTTATCGATGTTCGCACCGACCCCGGCCAATTTTCCAATCGCCGCCGAACAGCAGGGGGGCTGGCATTAGTCCAACTATCGGCCGGACGGTGATGCTGGCAGGTACTAGGTGAGCAGAACTGAGGCCAGTTCTCACATACCGTGTCCGATGGAACATTTACGATCTCCGGTCGACATCACCTAAACGGAGCTGCTCGTCCCTATCATCCTCATCACCGAAAAGAGATCCTGACTCATGCAAGTCCAAAAACGCGCGCTCTATAATGGCCTGTTTCCCGTCGCGCCAACGCCATTCACGGACTCTGGAGATCTCGACGTCGAGGGGCAACGGCGCATTTTGGATTGCATGATCGATCAGAAGGTCGACGGAATTTGCATCCTGGCCAACTATTCCGAGCAGTTCCTGTTGTCGGACGAGGAGCGCAGATTGCTGGTTGACCTCTGCCTATCACATGTCGCTGGCCGCAAGCCGGTCATGGTGACATGCAGCCATTTCAGCACTCGTATCGCGGTGCAGCGCGCGCTCTATGCGGCCGAGCGAGGCGCAAGCCTTCTCATGCTGATGCCGCCTTACCACGGCTCAGGTCTGAAGGCCGACGAGGTCCACATGATCGAGCATTTCGCTCGTGTGGCCGATGCGGCAAAAATCCCGATCATGGTTCAGGATGCGCCGCTCAGCGGCGTAACGCTCTCGGTACCCTTTCTTGTGCGGCTGGCACAAGAGGTGCCGCTCGTTAACTATTTCAAGATCGAAGTCCCGTTTGCTGCAGCGAAGCTGCGCAGCCTGATCGAGGCAGGGGACGCTGCAATAGCGGGTCCGTTTGACGGAGAAGAGGCCATTACCATGATGGCAGATCTGGAAGCTGGTGCGACCGGGACGATGTCGAGCGCTTTATGTCCCGATTTGTTGCGCCCTGTTTTCGATTATCATGTGGCGGGTCGGAGCATGGAAGCGGCCGCCGCGTATGCAAAAGTGCTGCCGTTGATCAACTACGAGAACCGTCAATGCGGTCTACGCGCTGCCAAGAGCGTGATGAGGGAAGGCCACGTTATCAGATGTGACGCTGTGCGGCATCCGCTGGAGCAAATTCATCCCAGAACGAAAGCCGGGCTGATTGAGCTTGCGCGCAGTGTCAACCCGTTGGCCCTCCGCTGGGGACGCTGAATGGTTCTGCCTGAAGCGACTTACTCGGAGAGCTGACGTGCGGGGCCGAAAGCTTATGCACCTACACAATTCAATCGAGTTCAGAGCTCATCCATGACAAACAACTATATTGCTGGCGAATGGCTACCGGCCGCGGAAGCCTCCCCAAATATCAACCCGTCCAATACCAACGATGTTGTGGGCGAATATTCCCGTGCCTCGGTTGCCGAGACTGAGCGCGCGATTGCCGCTGCTTATGACGCCTTTCCGGCTTGGTCCCGCTCCACCATCCAGACGCGGCATGACATTCTAAAGGCGATTGGCGACGAGATCCAAGCTCGCAAGGACGAGCTCGGCGGCCTGCTCTCCCGCGAGGAGGGCAAGACCTTGCCAGAAGGCATCGGCGAGGTCGCGCGCGCCGGACAGATTTTCCAGTTCTTCGCTGGCGAGTGCCTCCGAATGACGGGCGAGAACCTGCCATCGGTACGGCCGTCCGTCGATGTGGAGATCACCCGGAAGCCGGTCGGCGTCATCGGACTCATCACGCCTTGGAACTTTCCCATTGCAATTCCAGCCTGGAAGATCGCGCCAGCGCTTGCTTACGGCAACACCGTTGTATTCAAGCCTGCCGAGCTCGTACCGGGTTCGGCTCATGCGCTCTCCGAGATCATCGTCCGCGCCGGAGTGCCGGCAGGTGTATTCAACCTGGTCATGGGCCGGGGCTCGGTGGTCGGCGAGGCGATGCTGAACAGCTCGAAGGTTTCCGCCGTCTCCTTTACCGGCTCATTGCCGACGGGGCGCAAGATCGCCCAGACCTGCATCACTTCTGAACCCATGAAGAAACTTCAGCTCGAGATGGGCGGCAAGAACCCCATGGTGGTGCTTGATGATGCCGATCTGAAGCTGGCAGTGGAATGCGCCGTGAATAGCGCCTTCTTCTCCACCGGACAGCGTTGCACGGCGGCGTCGCGCCTGATCGTGACAGATGGCATCCACGATCAATTCGTGGCCGCCATGCAGGAGCGGATGCGGGGGCTTGTCGTTGACGATGCCTTGAAAGCTGGCACGCATGTCGGCCCGGCGGTCGACCAGAGGCAACTCGACCAGGACCTGAAATATATCAGCATAGGCCAGGCGGAGGGCGCCGTGCTTATTGCCGGGGGCGAGCTGCTGAAACGCGAGACGCCCGGATTCTATCTCGCCCCCGCGTTGCTCACGGAAGTGAGCAATGAGATGCGTGTGGCGCGCGAGGAGATTTTCGGGCCAGTCGCCACCGTGATCCGCGCGAAGGACTACGACGAGGCGCTTGAACTCGCCAACGACACGCCGTTCGGCCTGTCGTCGGGGATCTGCACCACGAGCCTGAAATACGCCAGCCACTTCAAGCGCAATGCAGAAGCCGGCATGGTGATGGTGAACCTGCCGACGGCCGGCGTGGACTACCACGTGCCATTCGGCGGCCGCAAAGGCTCCAGTTATGGTTCGCGCGAGCAGGGCCGCTACGCGCAGGAATTCTATACGATGGTGAAGACCGCTTACACTTTCGCCGGGAACGGTCCTTACGTGCACAAGACAAAGTCGAGGGAGTGAGTGCGCGGAAGCCGAAAATTCCCGTTCCGTGTTGATCGGAGACAGGCATTGAGTGGTCCGACCATCAGAGATATTGCGCGAGAGGCGAATGTCGGCACAGCAACCGTCGAGCGGGTTCTCAACGACCGCGGCGGCGTGAGGACGGAACTTGCAGAAAGAGTCATCAAGGCCGCAAAGAAGCTGAAATATGGGGACCGGCGATTGACGCCTCACCGCGGCATCATTCGGATTGAGGTGCTTTTGGTTCAGCCTGAGGCCGAGGTTTTTTATGCCGACCTCAACGCTACCTTCCAACGGATCTCGGCCTCCTTGGACCCGACTATTTTAGTGCACCGGACGTTCGTTCGCGAGGACGACATTACCGGCGTCGCTCAACATATTGCAAAGCCCCCTCTTCGCCGAGCCGGCCTTATCGTTCTGGCTCCAGACCATCCTGAGATTACAGAGAGCATCCGCCAAGTCCGCATATCGGGCGTAGAAGTCGTACAGATGCTTACGGGAAGCGCCGGCGAGGATGTGCCCTATATCGGCATCGACAACTACGCGGCCGGAAGGACCGCCGCCTACTACATGTCGCGTATGCTGCGAGGAAGTCGCGGGACTTTGCTCGCCATCTGCCACAGCGGAGCCTACCGGGCGCATAGGGAGCGCATCCGTGGCTTCTCCGACTATCTGACGCAGCGCATGAATGCCGATCATAGTTTCTACCGGGTCATTTTCGGACATGACGACAATCTATCTTCAGCAGAGAGGCTGACGGAAGCGCTGCGTGACGATGATTCCGTTATCGGACTGTACAGTGTCGGCGCCGGAAGAGAGGGAATCGGTTCGGCTTTGAAGGCTCATCCTGCCAAGGTATTCTGGATCGGACACGCGCTTACTGAAAGCACTGCAAGATGTCTCCGGTCCGGCTTGATGGACATTTGCATCGACGGGGCGCCGGAAACCCAGGCGCGCCGCTCGCTGGATACAGTGCTTCACCGTCTCGGACTAATCGATGTCGACGTGAGCAGTGCCCCCGTCCAGTTTCTCACCATCACCGCGCAAAATCTCTAGCAGCATCTGACGGTTGCAACGATAGCCAATCTTCGCAACGGGGTGCGATCGGCTTCGCCAGGTGAGTAGCAGGCCTGACGCCTCGCCCACCATGGGCCCTGTAAGCTTAGAAAAAAGGCCGCTGCTGGACCTGTCCAACAGCGGCTGAAGTCGAGGGAGGAAGCAGACGAGACCGGTCTGCCAGCGGATCGGTTGCTATCGGGCACGCTCCAGCACGTCGGCCAGATAGCTTCGCGGGCTATTGGTTGACCCATTGCCCATGCTGACGCATTACCCATGCCGCTCGACATTTCACCACGACACGTCTTTGTCTGATGGAGATCGTGCGCCTGCATGTCAATCAATGGGACGCGCCGGAGAGACTCATAGACTGGGTTGATTCTGGTGGCTGCATTAGCTCAATCTCTCGAAGATGACGTTTATGTCAGTAATTGCAGCAAGACGGTACGCTCTGCTCTCCATCAGATTTATAATCCGAGCCGTGTTGCCATCGAGAAAATGCTCACTTGGCTCGCATTGGATCACAGCAGGTTTGATACGCTCGTGGTCAATGGCCTCGACGAGATCGTAATCTAGTCCTTCGCAATCGATCGACAAGAAATCGATTTGGTTTGCATAAGGGATCAATAGTTCGTTGATGCCGACAGCGGTCACCTCGATATGCTCTCGGACACCTCCTACGCCGTCGAAGTCTCCGAAGCTTTTGATATGTGCTTCGTCCAAAGAAGACAACTCATGGGCGTTTCCGATGAAGAGGGTGGCAGAGGCCTGCGGAGCAGGCAAGACAACGGACGGCACGAGAACGTCTCTCGGGCGCACTGTCCGGATCAGCGCTCCCAATTCAGGATTGGGTTCGACGAGAACACCTTGCGCGCTTCTTTGATACATAAGGTAGGTATTCGAGGTGGAGATGGGGTGATTGGCGCCGATCTCGACATAGAACACACTCTCCCAAGATCTTTGGCTTTTGCAGAGTTTCGCGGCCAAAATTCCTTCCAGAATAACGTCTTCTCCGGCTTGTGCGTAGCTAGCCGGGGCGAAGTGCTTGATCCGAGAGTTGGGAAGATTGAGCCTCTCGACTTCCCGGTTTATGCACTCGTTTTCAAACTCGGAAAACATAAACTCGGCCTCCAATGTAAGCTGTCAAAAATAGCTGTCGCATGGTGGCCATCCCGGCGGCAACTGACGATGCTGATAGTTGACAACTCTTGACGGAGCTGCCTGTGGTTCGTGACAAAGCTCTTGCGTCTGAGCAGCCGCCCATAGAACCATGAGAGGTCCCCATCAACTCCAGTTACTTGATAAACAGGTCGCTCGCCGGCTTCGGGCAATCCAAAGCTGGGCCACAGCTCACGCCTGGCGGGTGTCACTGTTCTGAGCCAACTGATCTCAAGCATGCTTCTAAGGGCAAAACAGCTGTCGCAGTGCTCGATCTCGGTTCTGTTTTTTGAGGCCGGAGTGATTCTCCCCAGAAGGGCCATTCGAAAGTTCCTCAGTTGATCGTGCCGCCGGTCCTCAGGGCGCGCCTGGGGACCGGCGGTGAATCGCCACCCAATCCTGCTCTACCACGACGAGAGGGCGCGGAGCGGTGATCACGCTTCGGACGTCAATGATTCTCCACCTTCATGGACAGCGGCTGTTGTGGTCGCCGACCCGAAGAGCGCTAGATCAAAGTAGCCCGGTCGTTCGCAACCAATGTCCGGTCAGCGATCTGTCGTCTGTTCAATGACGAGGTGCGTCGCATTGACAAAGTCCGAAAGAGGCTGGCTGGCGCGCCGATAGAGTTCCCGATCCAAAATCAAGTGACGCCGCTCTGAGCGCTTCTCGCAGTGCTCCTTGATAATTAGACCGCCCACCGGATTTTCTCCGTCATAGGACTCCGCCTCTCGGCACATCCACCCCGCCTCGCCGTACCGAGCTCTCACAGAAAGTGCCAAAAGATACGCCTTCTTACGCCAGAAGAGACGTGCGTTCGGATCCGTGTCGATCCGAATACCTTGCAACGCGCCGCTGCTGTCTACTAGCCCTGTCAGCAGCACGGGATGGCCGCCGAGCTTCGTACCTTGATATTTATCGCTCAGCGCCGCCAGCGGATTGACTTCGTCGTTGAAACGAAACGAGATACCACGCAAACCCATTTCATCAGCGGGACACGTCCGAAATTCGCTCCAGCCCGCTAGCTTGGCGCCCTCCTTCTCGGCGCATGCGAGATTGATGTACTCCTCGGACGGGATGCTAGCGACTGACATCCCAAGATTCAGGTCGCGTAAGTCGATCGCTTCGCCTGCGTTCGCATCGCCGCAAGCGACCAAGAGAAGCAACAGCGATAACGCCCAGACCCATCGTCGATGTTTCATCGCTTCTCTGCCGTTCCGGTTGCTTGCAAATGGCCCGAGCTGTTCTTATAGACTTCACAGGCTCTCGAGCCGTCTCCGAAGAAGTCAATGCAGTCTTGATAGCTTGTCGCTCCCTTACCTTTGATGTGCTCTAGAACATAATCAACGACCCCCTCAATTTCCTTCGGCCGGAGAAATGTAGCCGCATCCGGAGGCAGGTCCTCGCCCAAATCGTGAGCCGTGACGCCCGAATAGCATCGGTAGTCCTTGTACGCGTCGCGATCAAAATGCGGCATTCCCGATCCCGGCCGCCCGCAATGGACAATCTCGACGATTTGATCGCGAGTGAGCTGCGTTGCTCGCAACGAAAGCGCTGCGCCTCCATAGCCGCCGCCCCCATCGCCATGCCATTTGTGGCAGCCTACGCAATTTGCCTTTTCGTAGATGCGCTGCCCTTCATCCTGCGTGCGGTGTGCGCCTTTAATAACCTGCCCCGGTACGGGCGCGCCACCTTCGCCCCAAGCAAAGTCTCCTGTCGCGAGAAGGGCCAAGCCACCACCCACGATCAAGCAGATCACGCTAACGCGAATCGCGCAGTTTGCCCGTTTGTTCGGGCGCACGATCTTGAATTCCATTCTTCCCTCTTAAATTACGAAGTGGGGCGAGCACGCTTCGGCGCTGCGGATCACAGCTTGAAAACGTACAGCATGGAGCCCGGGGGGACCTTCTCAAGGCCTTTTGTGGAATCGAGGTTCCACTTGTCCCAGGCGCCGCCCAGTCCGACGAGAATCGCAATATATTGGCTTCCGTCGACCGAGAACGTCATGGGGGGAGCGTTGACGCCGCCACCCGTATTGAATTCCCATACCTTGTTCAGAGTCTTGGCATCGAGAGCGTAGAGCTCTCCGGATGGGTGGCCAGCGAACACCAATTCGGGCGTTGCAAGTAGCCCGCCCAGCATTGGATACCTGGTCTCATATTTGCCCGTGACCTTACCTGTGGTCGCGTCAATGGCGGTTACGCTTCCTGTTATCGACATCTTCACGACTGGACCGCCCCCTGTGAAGAATTCACGAGCCTTCCAATCGCCAGGTTTGGTCTCCTTGTTATCCAATTCGTCACAGCTCTCGATGACCGGGATGTACCAGGTCTTCAAGTCTGGATTGTACGCAGTAGGCGGCCAGTTTTTGCCACCGTTATGTCCGGGACAAACGGTGACATGCGTGTTCTTCCGGTTCAGCGTCGCCTGAGGATCATAGGTCTGTACCGCTTTGCTGGGATCGTACTCAATCGGTTTTCCGGTCTCGGGGTTGATGCCCTTGGTCCAGGTCACCTTCTTCACGAACGGGGTTGCCCAAAGGAAAGAGCCGTCGGTGCGGTCGAGCGCGTAACCGAAGCCGTTGCGATCGGCTTCAAGTACCACCTTGCGCGCGTTTCCCTTGAACGGGAGGTCGACGAGAACTCTCTCCGCAACACTATCATAGTCGAACGGATCGTTTGGTGTGTGCTGAAAGTGCCATTTAACCTTCCCGGTGTCCGGATCCAGCGCAAGAGTACTGTCAGTGTAGAGATTGTCGCCCTGACGGTACTCAGTATCAAAATCCGGCCCAGGATTTCCGACGCCCCAGTAGATCAAGTGAGCTTGGGGATCGTACGACCCGGTCACCCAGGTAGATCCCCCACCGGTTTTCCACGAATCGTGATCATCCTTCCACGTCTCGTTACCTGGCTCGCCCTTGTCCGGAATCGTATAGGTTCGCCAAACTTCCTTTTGAGACTTCAAGTCAGTGGCAGCAATCCAGCCGCGGATGCCGTACTCGGCACCCGCTACTCCCGTAATAGCCATGTTCTTGACGATCAACGGCGCGCCAGTGATCACTTCGCCCTTGTCGGGATCGGCTACATTGCGCTCCCAAGCGACTTTGCCGTCCTCCTTATTGGTCGCAACCAATCGCCCATCGAGGGTATGAGAGATTACAAAATTGCCCCATAACGCAGCGCCTCGATTGTTAACCCCGCAACAAGCAATTGCGCCCGCCCAGTCGTGATCGGTCTTCGGATCCATTTTCCAGATCAGGTTTCCGTTCCCGCCGTGGAGATCGATTTTGTAGACAGATCCCCACCCGTCGGTGACATACATGAATCCATTCTCGACAATCGGAGTCCCCTCGAGACCGCCGTGGCTCCAAATACCGCCACCCTCGATACCGCCCAGAGCCATTGTCCAGGCCACGTGCAGCCCCTTGACCGTGTTGCGATTGATCTGGTTGAGCGGAGAGTAACGCTGTGCCGTGTAGTCGCGGTGGTGATGCAACCAGTTGCTCGTTTCCTGCGTCGCATTGAGAAGCCGCTTTTCCGACGTTTCATCGGAAGCGACCGCCGCACTCCCGAGGAGGCCTGCCATTATGCCAATCCCCACGACCGTGCTGACGGTACCCAAAACTCCAGCTTTTGTCCTGCTTACGTTGGACATCCCTTTCACTCCTTTAGTGGTAAATTGTTTTGTTGATTGTGTTCGCGCTCGATCGCAGTCCGAGGCGATCGACGATTGATATCTGGTCGTCTAGACTCGGATCTGATTGCCTCCAAGAAGCGAACTTATGCGTTGGCCCGTCGCGGCGAAGATCGCGTTGCGGAGCGCCGGCAGAAAAGGCGGTCCCGGCTCGCCGACACCGCCCGCGGGCACGTCAGAACCATTCGAAACGATGTAAGCACGCACGTTTATCGGTGCGTTGTCGATGCGGGCCACTGGATAGTTATCAAAATTACCCTGCTCGTCGCGGCCCTTCGCGAACGAAATCTCGCCGATGAAATTGTTGAGCCCCATGACCGCCGCCCCCTCAATCTGGGACCGAATCCGCTCGGGGTTGACAGCAAAGCCGCTGTGGATCGCGGTCTCCACGCGCGGGATGATCAGCTTTCCTTGGCTAACCTCAATACTCATATCGGACGTCCTCCAGCGCACCAGCCTTCCGGTCTACGAACCAAGCGATAGACGATTGGGGCAGCGATACGCCCGGGCAGACGCACAACACCACCCGAGCTCCGAGACACGCAGTCTCTTAGCTGTCCATAGAATTAATCGAGTTCAATAAGGAGCGTGGCTCACCGCTTGGGCATTGATTCACCCCGCACGCAATTCCGTGCCTGTCGTCCTCCTCCCATTTTTGTCTTCAATTCTTCCGAAGATCAGAATTGTCAGCTCAGTGATACCGAAGCCGTTGCCTGCAATCCCGTTCCGCGTTGATCAAAATCCATCAACTACTGGAGGCAGGCATTTGAAGGGCTGACGATCAGACACATTCCGTGCGAGGCGAATGTCGGCACCGCAACCGTCGAGCGGTTTCTCAACAAGCTCGGTGAGGAGTGAGCGTTTGGACAAGGCCACCAGGGCCGCAAAAAACTAAAAATACGTCGACCGGCGATTCGAGCCTCGCCGCGGGCATCATTCAGATTGAGATTTTTCTGTTTCAGCCAGATTTCTAGGGTCTTATGCGGAATTGTGTGCGCGCCACAGCCTGAACGAGGTGGAGTTGCCACGTTGTGGTCCTAACGCAAAAATCTTCAAAATCGTAATACAACCTTATAGCCCTGTTTTGCGGGTGGACGAGATGGTCATGGGATACGATGATTCTACTAAATCGCTCGGGATAGACCGAAATGTGAATGTCGAGTTCGCTCAACTCCAATACGCCATTGCCGCAGATCGAACTTGCGGCGGCCGAGTGATGCAGCGCGCGGTTCGCGGCCGCGCTCAGCAACTCAACGATGATATCCACGTCACAACCTGAGAAGCGACCACGCGACCGCAACATTAAGAAGGACTGAGCATTGCCGAAAAATGGCGTGTCCCCTTCAAGCTTTGGTCATCGACAACTCGCCATAGGGCTTCGATCGTGTCAGTGGAATTTCGCGATTTACGTTGGGCGGTCGCCATGTCCCGGAATCAAAGACTTCGCCAAGCAGCAGAGACTTTCAGAGTAAAGCAGTCGACGCCCAGTCGCTGCCTGCGAAATCTCGAACAGACGCTTGGAAGTACGCTGTTCGAGCAGACAAACGGGGGCACGCGACCGACGATCCAGGGTCAGGGATTCTTCGATGCCGCCCCTGCGCATCGCGGATGATACGAAAGCATTGGCGGCTCGCCTCAAGACCGACTGAGCGAGGGACCATCTGATCTCTGGCCTTCTCAGTTTCGGCTATTGACATCACTTTCGTGGCAGAACCCAGTCCAAGGTGCGAGCGATAGGTCATCTATTGATCTGGCGCGAACGTGTCATTGTTGCTCTTCCCGAGAACCATCCGTTGACTGCCCACAATGTAGTTCATTGGGTCGAACTGAGGCATCGAAACGATTTTGTTGTCACAGAATGACGCCCAACCGGAATTTCATATGCTGCTCATCAGCAAAATGGGAACTACCGATCCATGCCCTGTGCCTCGTCTTGATGTGGCGCTTGACCGACTCCTCACCTCGGTGGGCGCCGGCTGGGGTGTGGCGCTGCCTATCCGGGATTCACCTTTCGCGAGGTGCATGATGACGAGAGGCCAACTCGGCTGAGCTTCCGCGCCTATTGCGTCCGTTTCTCGACCGGCTTCGTGGTATCCGGGCTGGCTCAGGTGCCGGCTGAGCAGCATTTCGTCGCCGTCGGAAGGGCGCGGTCGGTTGTCATGAAACGCTCGATTATCGGGACAATCATTTTGCCGATTCGGCCGCTGTCGTCGCGCCTCCGCTACGCGTCAAACTCTCAGCGAAAGCTTTTGAGATCTCGGACCGCCGCCGGCAGCTCGGTCGTGAGCAAGCGGTCCAAGCTTGAGCTTTGTTATGGCGGTCCTCCCTTTGCGGATCGCAAACGCCGTTCGAGGTTGCCTCCGAGACACCAGCATGCAAACGGTCCTGCGCTGTCACATGGCGGCCTCCGAGGCGATCGGCGGCGTTCCCAACCGCGCGCCCACAGTGCATGGTCAACGAAGCCTTTGCGGCGGAGACGCCTCACCTCGGGGCCACCGATCGCCGCCGCGACGAGCCGATCATGATCGTTCGTACCGGTGGCATCGTCGCGACCCGATCACTCCCACCCGGCGGTCTTCCAGCGCATGGCGCATCAGACAGAGCGCAATGAGTTCCTGGAGATTGTCCCCTTAGTGCTCACCGCATCGCAAGACCCTGGTCGATCTAAAGATGCCCGGAGCACTGAAGTGCGCTAGCTCGAGCGTGGCGAAACCGCGCTCGAGGTGATCGTTAGCCAGAAGACCTGACCGATCAGAGGCTCCAGATAGCCAAACGAAAGCAACAGGTCTACAGCCCGCGTTCGGAACGTTCGGCGCGGCTGATCGAACGTTGGCCGTCTGCACTCCTAGAGTTGGGCGCCGATGCCACGCAACACGAGCTGGCGTCAGAAGTGACTCTGGCCAAGTTTGCCACAGTGCGGCAGTGCGTCCGCAATCGCGCTTGAGGGTCAGAATTCCCGAGCATCTGCCCAGTGAGCGCTTGGTGATCGAGCCACCGGCTACTGCGCGTGTGCTGCGGCCGCAATCGCCTGCGCAAGCGAGGCTAGGATGTGACGCGGTACCGCCGCTTATGGAAGGTGGTCGAGAGCGCGCGGGAACCGTTCTCTCGCCGTGACTGCGAGTAGACTAGCCACCCACCGGCCAAGCGGTTTGAGCCGACTCTGCAACGCTATCAGCACGCCGAAATCCTCATGGGGCGGGACAGATGAGGGAGTGTGAGCTCGCCTTTGCCCGCAACAACTGAGGCATTTAATTTGTGCGCGGCGGCGGCCAACACCGGCACCGAAACTGCGCTCTCGCCTGCTAGGCGCACAGCGCACTCAATATCCTTTGCGGAGTTCGCAATTGAGATTGCCAGAACATCGGGTTTCTCGCCCAACAAAAAGGCCACGAAGCCTTGAAATATTCCGCTGTTAGTGGAGCCCCGACCAACCAGAGAGCGGAGCGTTCCGAGATCGACGTCAACACCGCACGCAAATTGGCAAACCTCCGCGGCTACCGCCGCTATCCCCATAGTCATGCTGTTGTAAACAAGCTTGAGCTTGTGACCTTGTCCGACATCTCCGACATGAAGAACCGTCTCACAAAATGCAGCAAGAACGCCTTCAGCCACAGGAAACAGCTTTTCATTCGACCCAACGATCGCGTTGAGACGGCCTAACTCTGCTTGTTCGGGACTCCGCGTTACTGGAGCATCTATAAAGCTTAGGCCGCGTTTTTGGGCTTGCTCAGCGAGTGCAACCGTCGAAGCAGGATAAGAGGTCGAGCAGTCAATTATTAATCCTCCTCGGGGCATATGGACGAACAGCCCATCTTGCCCAAGGCAGACTGCCTCAACCTCGCGGCTGGAGGGCAAGGATAACAGAACGACACTTACATGCCGCGCCAACTCAGCGATTGAAGGATGTTCACGGGCGCCCGCACCAGTCAAGCGATCCGCACCGAAGCGATTCCTGTTGGCTTTGATATGCAGCTCGATTTGCTGACGCAACAGGCTGATGCCCATACCGGTTCCCATGCGTCCAGCTCCGATAAGGCCTATTCTCTGCTTCACTGTTTCAGGAGTGACGTTGGATGATAACTCCTCGCCAATCATGATGCATTCCGAAAAAAACCGTGGCTTCGTAAGATTGGCAAGAGCTCATGATGGTTGCTAATGGTGTAGTCTGGATGCGCTGCCCGCAAGCGCGACTCCGAAACAAATCCTCCGGTAATGGATATACTTATGAGTCCGAGATTCCGTGCAATATCCGTCTCGACCGGCATATCGCCAATGATAACGGTTGACGTCGGCTTCAAGTTGTTCTTCTGCATGTATAGACGAAGCCGCTCTCCTTTGCTCATCGATTTATATTGGGTGTCGCGGCTTTCAAAGGCGAGCACATCGTCGATGTAGTCATTGATTCCAAGTCGTCTCAATTGGGAGCGCAGAGGGTCGACTATATGGTTGCTCACGATGATGGACGAAGCCCCTTCTATGCGCGCCAACTCCAAGACTCTGCGGGCGCCCTCGCGCAGATCGGCTCTATTCGCAAGACGCTCGTAGGCGTCGTGAAAGATTGCACTCCCATCGCGATCCACTGTTGCAAGCTCGTCTTGCGACAGTCCGAGCCTGAGATAAAGACGAGATAGCGGAACGTCGCAATGTTTTCGAAACGTCTTCATGTCGATCGTTGCACGACCAAAGCGATTTAGTATGGCATTGGTCGTTTCGAGCAGTGCGTACGCATCGTCGAGCAGCGTTCCATTCCAATCGAAGACGAGAACGGGTTTCATCATGATCTGACCTCAAGCAGGGATGATTCCGAATAGCGAAGGTCGGCCACGAGGTCGAGCAAACTCCTATTCGCGCGCTCCTGCCCTGCAGGAGTTGGCATCTCGAATGTAAACGGCGACAAATCGAAGCCGTCTTGGCTGCCGGGCAACAATGATACTAGAAGTGGAAACGGCAGATACGTTATCGTGGCTGCGTTGATGGATGCGGCAATATTACTTTCGATGGTTTTGCGAACTTGCGACCCCATCTTGTGAAAGCGAAGGCTTTGCGCGCGCTGTTCGGGCGGCAATCGTTTCCATATCTGCCAGAATGCCAACTCATCTAGTGTGTCGATACCCATGCCGTAGTAATTCGGAGCCACTATAGGCGGCGAGCCGATCGCCCAATGTACGGCTTTGGCTCCAGCGGCAAGCAGCATTTTCGTGACAGCCTGACTGGTGTCGCCCCGAATGAGGGCCTCGTCGGCAATTATTATCGTAGTTTTAGCAAGGCTAGTTCCCGAAACGCAGTACTTTAGAGCAATGCGAGACTTTCGTTGGTTGGGTATACCAAGGAGAGTTCGCTGAGAAAATTGCGTTGCGACTACTTCCCGACGCTGAGCGAGCATGCCGTATTCGGCGAGAGAGGCAAACAGACCATCAGCGTACGGACCTCCAGTATGCGGCATCGAGGAAACGACTGTGAGCACCGAGCCTGATTCTCCTTGCAATCGCTTCGCGACAAGGCCGCCAAGGGCGGCTCCGATGTTGTAACGGGTTTCGAAATGTGATTGGCCTTCGATCGATGTGTTCGGATTTCCTAAGTAGAGAGATTCGTAGGCGCAGAGTTTGGCTTTGTATCGCCCGTTGCTCACGGAACGATCAACGCAGCACCCCATTTTCCTGTCCACATATTTGATGTGGCCTGGCAAGATTTGCTGTGTCTTACCCTCTAGACCGGCAAACGCACAATTTTCTGAAGCAAAAAGCAAGAACCCGTCATCTGTTTGCATAGTTTCTAATGGTCGCAAACCACATCGATTCCGGTATGCAACCAGAGTTCCCTCTCCGTCCAGGAAAAGCGCGCTAATAGCGCCGTCTATACGGTCATCAATGTCGCGAAAGACGTTCTCATAATTGGCGGGCAGACCGTGCCGCCAATAGTCTGTTTCACAAGTGCGTTCAATCCATTTCAGCAAGAGCTCGGCATCCGTGTTGCCGCCTAACCTATAGCCATGGGCAAGCAATTCCCCCCTGAGTTCACGGGCATTGACCAAAGCTCCATCCAAAGAAATTGCCAAATGGCGGGTGGTGCTCGCATTGTGGTGAATTGGCGGAAGTTCGCCGCCATCGCTGGTTCCGCAGCCTCGGCTACGAATGTGGGCGATTGCAACATGAGGTCTAAAATTTGGATCCAGTTGATCGGGCTCAATGCGCACGGAGTCGCATGATGATTGAAGCGCTCTCGCATATCGAATCCCTTCGTTGTGCATGAACGCAGCAACGCCGACACCCGCCTGCCCACGAAGTGCAAGTTTCGGAATCATGTGCTTCAGGCGATCATAAACCGTCGCCCGTGAGTTGTTTGAAGAGTATAGAAACGCAGCGGCAACACCGGACATGCTACTAGCCCTCTTATTCAAAGAACCGATGTCCCGGGTCCATCACAGCCGAATGTGTTTAACCGCCAGGGCGTGAAGACGTGGTTCCGCTTCTCAATAAGCAAGCGACGTACCAGTCCTTAGACGACACGGCTCGCTGCCAAAGCGGCGGAATTTCAGCCATTTGGTTTGCCTAGCTGATCTCGCGTCGTCCGATTCCTGACACGTTGTCTGGAGCGCGACGCGTTAGTACGAAAAGAGCCAAGCTCTGACTCTGGTCCTCGTGGTCCTATCGTCCCACCACACATTGGCGCTCAAGCCTGTGTGCGACGCGGTCCCCTCGCATGAGCGAGCATGACGATTTCGAGCCGCGCTAGGCGTTCTGACCCAGCAACCGAGCTATCGGTCACATGTCAATCGGCCCTTTAATTGCGGATTGATGTCAATTCTCTTTTGAAGCCATTCGGCAAGACGGTAGCGCTCGACCCGTCGGAGCGGGTCGGGGTTGCGGAGACGGGGCGCTCCGGGCAGACTACGCTCCGGGATACTGATTCCGAGCTGCTCCGCAAGAGGACGATCCCAACGCTCCCCAGGCCGGGCACCACGTTCTTTCCCTTGAGCTCTTCTCCTTTGTACGTCTCGCGTAGAATCTTTTTTGCCCGAGCGTCGCGCGCCGCTGCGTCACCCTCGCTGTTGGCGGCGTCGGGGTTGTTGCGCGCAATGCCTTCTCAGCGAGCCCGGCTGAACCGGCGTTGCTTGCGTCAAGTACCAGTCCCAACCGGCCTATCAAATCGCGTTCCAGTTTTCTGTAACGGTCGTTGCAGACAACGCAGGACGGAATCTGCCACTTTTCCATGTCCGCGGCAGTCGTGTCCGTATACCAAGACCGCGGAAACACGTGATCCCAATTGCGCTCCACCCCTTCTTGAAGGCAGTGAACGCAACGCCCTTTACCTGGGTTCTACGCCATAGCTCGTACTCGCCTATGAATGGCCGGCAAAGCGTGGCATAAACATTCTGATGCCGATCGGCGCCACGCCAAACCTGCGGCTCGTCCTATTTATACGACTCGTCGGCTCGACGGCGTGCGCGCTCCGCGCGACGATCTCCTGCGCTCATCTTCGTCCCGGACTTTCTAAACACGCTATACTTTGCCGAAGTGCGGCATGGTGCCCGGCTCTTGATCCACATGCCGAAGTACCAGATGCTCGCCGTCGCCGGAGCGGGTTCGAGCGCCGGTTCGGAGGGGTTGGGCCACCTCGAATCGATCGGGCCGGAAAAACTTGAATGTCTCGTCATGCCGGGGCAATTGGGTCGCATCAGCAGCGTCTCATCCCAGAACACCAATCTAGGAAATCGCGTGGTGCGCAGGAGCATCATCTCCGCCCTCAATCGCGGAAGTTCCGCCCATTTTGGATGAACACGGTCATATCGTTTCAACTGTCACTGGATACAATGGAACCGCTTCGAAGGTCATCGACGATTTGGAGTACGGTGAATTCGTCGATGAGGAGATGAACATAGTGGGCATCGCGCCTCCTGCGACCGGGAACGTGAGCACCCCGCTGTCCGCAGATTTAATCCGGCGATATATTGGGATCGGGAGCGGAAGAGTTTCTGAACAGGGCCCGCCACTCCGCCTGAACGCATTCCGAAAATGGGTCGGATCGCTTACTGACCAGATGGATGCCGGCGCTCGCTACGACGCCGTTTACGATCGCTATGCGGCGCTCTCGGCGTCCGCTGTCACCAACGGAGCGGCAAAAAATCTGCTGCTCGATATTTTCGATAACTCAGACCAATACAGGCACAAAGACACTGGCGACCTTATGAGCAGCGACGACCTTTGCGTCGATCGCACGAGCACGTCCGCGGCCTCAGACGGAAAGCTCTCGTCGTCGTTCAGAATAGCGATCAATGGTGAAACTTATTTGGTCGAGGCCATCTTCAACCCGGGCTCCCAGCGATACAAGCTCGAATCGCCCTCTCTCGACACGGCATTCGTGAGTACGGGAGCGAGAAAGCGACCGCCCTGTCGCACGTTGAATGATCTACAGTCTTTCAGCATAATCCCTGACGATATAAACGTCATTTACGTCCATGGCCGCTTCTACGCGCCAGGACTAAAGTTCGGATCACGATTTACTCGGACGGGCTTATTGTCGGTCACTGCCTCTATCCCTCCGAGACATTCAGGAACATCTCATCGGAGAAAGGAGCTTCCGTCTCAAATGATGAATACGACACCGCCAGTTTATTCGGCCTCGTCGATGGTTGGAAAAACGGGTTCGATAGCAAGAAGCTGAAGGTCTCATCTCATTGGGTGAGCCTTTACCAGCCTGTGGTGTGGGCCCCTCGGGGCGGACAGGATCAGGCTACTGGATTGACCGTCCGCCGGGCGTGTTGCTTCTCAAATTGTACAGGGCCGATGTAGCCGAGAGCTGAGTGTAACCTTTGGGTATTGTAGACGTGGTCGATGAATTGGGGAAGATTTTCGACGACGTCAGCGAGTGTCTCGAACGCCATTGGATAGATGCCCTCAACCTTCAGCGTCTTCATGAAGCTTTCGGCCTTAGCGTTGTCGTACGGATTTCCTCGCCGACCCATGGACCCTTTGATCCCGTGCTCGGCAAGGTAGTCGCGGTACACCTTGGCAGCATATTGGGAACCTCTATCAGAATGATGGACGCAGCCAAGCGGCGCGTTTCTTCCCTCAATCGCGACGGAAAGTGCAGCGAGTGTCAACAGAGCGTCGATGGAACGGCTGATGGCATAGCCCACGACGCGCCGGGACCAGGCATCCAGAATGACGGCAATATAGACGAAGCTGCCGACAACGGTGACGTAGGTGATGTCGGCGACCCAGAGCTGGTCGGGCCGTTCAGGACGATGTTTTTAGCGAGGTTTGGAAAGATCGGCTGGTCGTGATTGCTGTCTGTCGTTGTCGTGAAGCGGCGCCGCATTCTGGGCTGAAGGTCATGCTCGCGCATAAGACGGCGGACCTTCTTGTGATTGACGACCACTCCTTGATGCCTGAGGTGACCTGGACCCGTCGCCAGCCATAGTGCTCGAACTCGTCGCAGATTCCAGACATCGCCGCGACGATGGCGATGTCGTCAGCCTGACGGATCGGTTCGTCGTAAAGCGTGGAGCGGGCTATTCCCATCGTAAGCGCTGTTTCGGTCCCACCTTCCATTGAAGGCGTCGAGCGAGGAATGATCGATCTCTGATTGGAGATCGGCTTGTGTCTAAGCTTGACCATATGCTTGAGCCTAGGACCTCGGTTCGTCGGGTCGAGGTGATCACGGAGAGCGGCCGACGCCGGCAGTTCTCGGCCGACGACAAGGCGCGGTTCGTCGAGGAGACGCTGGCCCCGGGAGCCGTGGTATCGGAGGTCGCGCGGCGGCACGGATTGTCGCCGCAACAGCTGTTTACGTGGCGCCGGCAAATGCGACAGCCGGTTGCGATCCCTGTGGCTCCCGAGCCGCAGACGTTCGTGCCCGCTGTCGTTACCCCATCGTCCACGCCGCCGGAGCGCTCACCGCGGCAGCGCCGACGCCTCCGGAAGGCGCCCGAGGGCGCCGAGAACAGCGGCATCATCGAGCTCGAGATCAACGGCGTCGCGGTCCGGGTCGGCCGCGGCGCGGATGCCGCGACGGTTGCGGCCGTGATCCATGCGCTGAAGACCTGCACGTGATCGGTCCGACGGGCGCGGTGCGGGTGATGGTGGCGACCAGGCCAGTCGACTTCCGCAAGGGTGCCGAGGGGCTCGCGGCCCTGGTGCGTGAGAGCATCCAGGCCGATCCGTTCTCCGGCGCCGTGTATGTGTTCCGCGCCAAGCGCGCCGACCGGGTGAAGCTGATCTATTGGGACGGCACGGGTGTGTGCCTGTTCGCCAAGCGGCTTGAGACCGGTTCGTTCTGCTGGCCCAACGTGCAGGACGGCGTCATTCGCCTGACCGCGGCGCAGCTGTCAGCCTTGCTCGAAGGACTGGACTGGAAGCGCGTCCACGCCGCGCGCGAGACACCGTCGCCAATCCAGGCGAGTTGAACTGCGGCACAGTGAATCAGTATGCATGTCGCGCTCGCGGGATGCCGCGACGCATGGTGTAATCGCATCATGGCGACGACGGCCGACACGCTTCCGGACGATCCCGGCACGCTCAAGGCGATGCTGCTGGCCGAACGGGCGCGCGCCGCGCGGCTCGAGCAGATCATCAAGGAGTTGCAGCGTCATCGCTTCGGCCGCCGGGCCGAGACGCTGCCGGAGGACCAGTTGCTGCTCGGCCTGGAGGAGGTCGAGCAGGTCGAGGCGAGCAGTGATGCCGCGACCGATGCAGCCAATGCTGCCGAGCGATCGAGCCGAGCCGCACGGCGCCGCAGGAACAGAGGAGCGCTGCCGGCGCATCTGCCGCGGGTCGAGATGCTGATCGA
>NZ_JBEPQC010000004.1:190000-754287 GCF_040547675.1 Bradyrhizobium sp. RT6a | reverse complement strand
ATATCGTTCGAGAGACCGGCGCCAAGACGATCCACTATCTCTATGACTTCGGCGACAGCTGGGATCACGTGATCAAGCTCGAAAAATGGTTCGACAACACCACGACGGAGGGCATGCCCTTCCTGCTCGAGGCCGCCGGTCGTTGTCCTCCGGAAGACGTCGGTGGTGCGCCAGGCTATGCCGAATACCTCGACGCCATCAGCGACCCTGCTCATCCGGAGCACGAAAATATGCGCCGCTGGGGCCCGGAGCGGTTCGATCCCAACGTGATCGACCGGAAGGCCCTCGAGGCCGCCGTCAACGCGTTGTCCGACACATGGAAACCGCGGCGACGCGCCACGCGGACAAAATAAGCGTCAAGCGCCAATCAAAAGGGCCGCAGCGCTACGCTTACACCGTAACCATTCTTGTAGGGCTTACAGCCCTGATTGCCTATGCGGCGGGGCGCCATGATGGCGCTCCGGTTGGACCATCGTCGGCACCCGCGGTTGCATCGCGCGTTGTCCAGCCAGTCGCCTTAGTCGAAGCGCCGCAGGAAGTCCCAGCTAAAACCGCGGCGTCGCCGAGCCCATTACCGCAGCCCGCGGCCAAGCCCACCCAATTGGAATTACCACCGCCGAAGCCTGACGGGAAACGCAAGGTGGAGGTCGCGCTGACTGCGGCAGCTATCGCCGCAATCATCGTCAAGGCGAGCCGAGAACGCTACTACGCCACGGGCCACCCCTGCGCGTGCCCAGATGATCTTACGAATAGCGGCCGAGCATGCGGGGGAGAAGCGCCTACTCGCGGCCGGGCGGTGCTGCGCCGCTCTGCTACCCGACCGATGTCACCGCCGCGATGATCGACGATTATCGCAAAACCGTTCCGCGTTGAGCGTCGCCATGATGCGGGGAGAGAAGGGTGATGAGAGTGTTTGTAGCCGTGGTTGCAATAATCGCCACCGTTGGCACTGTCGGGGCAGAGGAAAAGCGTGCTGGTGCCATCGATACCATCACAAAATCTGCGAAAGACATGTTGCCCTCGATGCCGTATCACTTCCTTCGGTTTCGCTGCCGGCCATTCCAGATTTCAGCATTCCAGTCCTTACAGTCTTCGGGGAAGAAGTAGTCGATCCACGACGCCGCCATCGTCGAACCGGGAGGATCGCTGCCGACTACATTATACCCTTTCTGCGATAGGGTGGCAGTCCAAGCTTCTTCGAAGTGCATCAGAGTCAAAATGGAAGAATAGGCGCGAGACGATCAATCGACGAACGCTCCCGTTTGAGTTCTGATTTGAGGCCGGATAAGTTGAGCCTGCGTAATGTTTGGCCTGAAGGATGATCTTTGCGCCGCCTTTGGCGTGACGGCCATCCATGCCGCCGTCTGGAGCGGCCGCAAACGCTTCGAAACGGACACCAAGCTCGCGGCCGACGAGGTCACGGGCGAGGTCCTCGAAATCAGCTGGCGAAAGGTTTCCGAACTCGTAGGGCATCCTACAGCTCGCTGTAAATCGGGATGGAGACCGCGTGCGCATCGACGATACCGGCCACCTTTTTATGCAGCGGAAGCGTCTTCTTCTGGTCGGACCACACCTGCTTGAATCGCTGCACCGTTTCGGTGGCGGTATCGAGGACAAGCTTTTCGGAAATCTTCGCTTTCGCCGCAAGATGCTTGAGTTCATCCTTCGAAAACTCAACCATTTTCTTGGTACGTGAATAGTTCAACGCCATCTTATCATCCGCAATATAGGGAATGGTCGAAAGCAGATCGTAGGCGGGCGACAATGCTGGCGTTCGCCGGTCGGGATAGATCAGCGACCAGTTCTTAAGGTGCATGTCGGTATTGCCGATCAGCGTACTGAAGACGAGCCTGCGAATAAATTCGGCGACGTCGGCATCACCGGTTTCAATGCCGAGCACACCCGCGATCCCTTTATAATTGACGTGTTCGTATTTCTCGTCCGGCGCGACGCCAAAGACCTGAGCGAAGTCTTCCATGTGGACAGGACCGTCGGCGGTCCGGTCAAACCGCTTGACGGCGAGCGCCTGCCCTTTGAACTCGCCAATGCCCTCGGGCAGTCCGTCGATGGCGTTCACGTCAAGCAGCTGAAGGTCTGGTACGTCCATGCCCATGGCCTTCGCGATCGTCATCATAGAATATTCGTTCTCGGGTACGCCCGCGTACTGGTTGGACGGCAGTTTGACGATCCACAAACCGCCGACGCCTTCCACCGGGATGGTCAGGCCGCCCCTCTTGGAATTGCTCTTGAGCGCCGAGAATTTCAGCTGTACGCCAGCCAGAGAAAACCGCAGCATGTTGTGCCGCTCGTCCGGCGTTAAGTCCTCTTCGACCTGCGGCGGCAGGGCCTCGCCTTCCGCCGGATGGACCGACAATGCGCCCGGAAGATCCTGACCCAGCATCCACAGCAGGAAGAATTCACGCTTTTCCTTTACGCCCGCGCGCTCTGCGAGGTAACGGCGCAGCGGTCCTTCCGGCAACAGGTTAGAGAAAAACGGCGGAAGAACCATGCGGTAGGGCCTGAACGCGGTCAGGAGATTGCCGAACTGGTCTTTGAAAGACAGGCTCAGGGTCGGGCGATCTGGATCGTCGATATAGCTTTGATTGAAGGCAAAGAGCGTCCGGTCCCCCTGCACGAGCGTGAGGGTGGCGATGGGTTTGCCGAATAGATGGACGTCCAGAACCGATACGTCAGGCATCGTCGTCCCCTCCATCAAAAGCATAGGCCGGACGCGGCGCTTCCACAGGATGCGCGATCCGGTTGCGAAGGCCCTGCAGTACGCCCGCAATATTATCTAGTACGGGCTTTGGTGGCGGGCTGGCCTTATCGTGACGAAAAGTCTCAATGACATCCGTAACGAGGGCGAGGTCGGACTTTGAAAGGCGGACCTGTTTTAGGAAGCGAAGATATTCTGTGATGCGGTCGAGCGCGGCTGAACTGCCGTACCGCTTCTTCAGTTTGGCGATGAGGCGTTCACCCTTGGCAAAAAGGACAGACTGCCCATCTTCCTGGAAGAATTCAGGAGCGGTCGAACGGAGTACACCCTCCACTGCGGGAAGAAGTTTTTTAGGCACAAGCACGACTTCGAGGTCGAGCGCCCGCGCCATTTGGATGAAGCTCGATAGGCCCGGTTCAAGGCGCCCGGTTTCGATCTGGGAAATGTGCGCTTGGGTCAATCCGGAGCGGGCGGCTAAAGCGCGCTGGCTCATAGCCTTCTTGACACGCTGGCCCTGCACTTCCCGGATAAGCTCCTCGCTTTGGTACGACACGATAAGTATCCTGATCAAAATTGATATTCGATAAGGATATTATATCATCCTTGCGACCGAGTCAAGGATCGATAATTATCCTTATTAAGACGCAGAACTGATAATTATTCTATATCACTTCTTCGATGCGTCGAAAAATACGGGATATAGACCATGAGCAGGACCAGCGAGAAGGACAGGAAAGCACACCGCCGGAACGCCTTCAGGCTGGCCCTCGATGACGAGCATCTGATCGCGATAGGTCAGGTCGCTCTGCGCGCGGGCATGCTGGACAATCTGATCGATCTTACTGCCCAACAAGGTGATCCAGCGCCACTCGCCGATCGTCCGGAAAGAACTGAGCAAGTTCACGACCGCGAAGAAAATCGGTTTGGCCCAGGAAGCTATTACACAGGACATGCCCGAGAGCAGCAACGCGACTGCCGAGTTTTTCGGTGAGCTCTACGCGGCACGATCCGAGAGGAATGACATCGTTCACCAGACCGACGGATAGACCGGCTTCGCGAACTCGTCCAATGCGGCGAGTATTTCGGATTGGAGCGGTGTACCTGAAGCTCCTTTCACCTATCGGCTGCGCGATCGAAACCGACCTGCCGCCAAGCCCTCCCTGGGGCGGCGCGTCCCCAACCCTGTGAATAAGCGGGATAAGTGTGCAAAACTGCACCAACACGCGGAGCGCGTGCCATCCTTTCGTTCCGGCGAATCGCAAAGCCAAGTCGGGAGGGAGCTATGGAAGACGACGCAGACGGCAAAACAACCTTCTATAGCCCGACCGCAGCCGCGATCGGCAACGAACCGGGGCCGGCACGTGGCTAGATGCACAGCACCAAAAGAAGGTCATCGCTCGTCGAGCGCAGCAGCTGCGTGCCCTGCGTGCCGCGGCCGCTCTGGCCGCTACGGGGGCTATAGTTCGTACTCGCCGCCATCCTATTCGTCTTCGTCCTACTCCGCTTCGTGGAGCAGCGGGGGCGCCAGGAGCAGCGGCGGCGGGTCAGGCGGCAGCGCAAGGCCGAGATGGTCGCGAGCCGGTTCGTCGGTGGCGTATACGCCTGCCGAGGTGCGGGCTCTCACGCCGTTCCGCGACAGCGTCGAAAAGCGAGCGCCCCTTCCTGACCTGCGGGACGTTTTCCTCTGCCATGCGTGGGACGACCGGCAAGCGGCTGCCAAGGAGCTGCACGATCTACTCGAGTCACGCGGCGTCAGGGTCTGGTTCAGCGAGAAGGATGTCGTCCTCGGCACTTCGTTGCTCCGCGAGATCGATAAGGGGCTGGCAAAGTCGCGGGTCGGGATCGTGCTTGTGACCCCTGCGCTGCTGCAACGGGTTCGGGCAGAAGGGATCGCTGAGAAAGAGCTATCGGCGCTCCTGGCACGTGACCTGCTCGTGCCCATCGTACACGGCACGACCTACGAAGCACTTCGCGATGTCAGCCCCCTGCTCGGGTCGCGAAGCGGCCTGAGTACTGCAGATAATTCGATGGCAGACGTTGCGGCCAAGCTCGCCGAGCTGGTCGCTCCCTAGCTTCTGTTCTCGAGGATGGCCGGCCCCACGTCGCAAGCGGTCAGGCGCCGGTGAGGGCGAGCGGCCAGCGCTAAGGAGACGCATGTCAGGCAACCTGGAGACCGCATCCATCAAGGAACGACTGTGGCATAACATGCGGCAAGATCTCGCTCAGTTCGTGCCCGAGACTGAAGGCAATCAACTTCTCATGTGCTGCGCTTGCGGTCGGTTTTTGCCGCTAGAGTTTTTCGACCTCGAGCACCTAATTCCTCAGCGCGCATTGCGAATTGATCCAGCCGTCGTTCGGAGCGACCCCGCTACGCCGGCTAACGTACGATCAGGCAATCTGCTACTTTGCAAGAAGCCGCTTCTCTACAAGGGTTCGAAACATTACGGCAATGGCTGCAACAGCTGGAAAGGTCGATTCTACGATGGGCCTATCGCTGATCTCTTATCGGGAGGAGCTCAGCTGTCTTCACCTAGCCGCAGGGTCAGAGACAAGCACATCATCGGAGCCCTCATGCTAGGTTATCTGGCGATGGTTGCCAAGTACGGCTACGTGGTGACCTTGATGGAGAGCGGTCTGATTTTGCGCGAGCAGTTCTTCAATCCGAACCGTTCCCACAAACGCCTCGGCACTCGCCACCAGGTCGTTTTGGCCGGCCAGCCGTTCACCAAAGAGGGAGAGAAGATATGGACCAATCCCTTCTCATTCAGCTTTGAACGAGGCGCGTGCTTCGTAACCGTCCGCAACTTTGTAATCATCGTGCCAGTTTCGCGCGATCCATTTGCTCCCATCGCAACACATCTGCGGATCGTGCCTTCTAGATTCACCTTTAGACCAGATTTTACCACCGCCTTCAGCTAAAGAAGCCCGACCGATGCCAACGTGCTTACCATCGATCAACATCGGCTAAAGTAGATCTCGGTCGCAGATGTCGGGTGCATGTGGTGGGGAGTGCAACAATTGAACCGGTGGCAAAAATTCGCGCTTGATCACTACGCTGGCTTATTGTCGGCGATCGCCATCGTTGTTTCGGGAGGAAGCCTCTACGTCGCGAAGCTCTCATATGATTTTAGCGTCGCGAAGGAGCTGCGGGAGGTTCAGGAGAAGCAACCGGTTTTCGACCTGCAGATTACCCCACGCGGTGCCTCCGCGGCGGCCTTTGCACTCTCGATACTGAATCGATCTGAATCAAACATCCGTCCGCTCAGCATGCGCGTCGAGAATTCCATTGAAGCAGGCGAATTGTATCTCTCCAGCCGCCAACAGAGCCTGGATAAGCTATCGTCTACGCTCGACCTCCAGCCGATGGGGACTATTGCTCCGAAAGGCACCGCAAAACTTGATGGAATCTTGGCGGGAGCAACCGATGGCAAATGGGATAGCCTGACTCCCGGCCTCGAATTGGACTTCACCTTTCGCTTTCGACACGGCGACCGAAACGATACAATCGAGACAATGGATGTAGTCAGAAACATCTTGCCGCCCGTAACCGATCGTCTCCGCCCGACGCCGGAAATGTTCCTTTCTGTTATTCAGCAGGCTCAGCAAAACGCCCGCCAGAAAGAGCGTTTATACTTTATTGGCCAAATCATCGCGGCAGTTGCCGCTGTTTCGGTCGCACTGGTCTTTATTCTTCGGCGTTTGCGCCACAAGCGTGGATAGCGCCTGCAACGTTGCCCTTGTGGCTTTCTTTTCCATTAGCTCGCGCTGGAGAATCCCCGGTGATCAAGATCGACCCAGCCCGCCCCTTGGTGCTGACCGCCGAGGAGCACGTTCTACTCGGCGAACTCGCCGAAATCATGGGTCAAATCGAACACATGATGATCGAATCTTTGGCACACGTTGATCTGGCCGCGTCTGCCGACCTAAAGGCTCTCCCAGGTCTAGGTCCCCAGGCCAGCCGATGGGCGGACGCCTTATCGTGGCGCGTAACTGATCAAGCGCTCGCAGCTCACATCAAATCCGTCGGCGCTGAACTGTTGCAGTTTGCGGAAGACCGAAACGATTTCATTCATGCCACGTACACCGGGGACTATTGCGTCGGATATGCACAACCGGGGTATCAGGCGACGTCCGCAACACGCCACCGAACCGGCAGAAGCAGGTCGACGGATGAACTTGAGGCCATCCGAAATCGCGCGGCGACACTGTCATGGTCTGTGGACAGAGTTATTGAGGCCGTTTGACTACGAGCACCGTTGTCCGAACGCCGATGGTGTCCTGTGCCATTGATGCCGCCGCTGCTGCCGCCGCCACCGGGCTCTGTTTTCGCGCCGGATTGATTCAGAGGTTCGATTGTTCGCGCAATCACAAAAGATTCACCCGGAGCCGCGCGCGGAGGCAGATGATCCTCCTGGGGCCCTTTTTCTTCGCGACGAGATCGTGCCGCTATCCGCACGTATCCGCGACTTTCCGGCCTCAGTTGACAAGCCGAGCGCGGTAAAGCCGGAGAAATCGTGCAGCCGCGTCCCCATCGCGTCCGTACTGAACGTGATGAAGTGCACCTGGATGTCCGGTCTTCCGTCGCCGGCGAGTTCAGCACGGAAAAACCCTCCCGCGTATCCGGCGGAAACGGCCACCACATACACAGTCCGGAAGGCGACCGGTTCTATACGAAATTGAAGACCATCACGTCCCGTTGGCCGACCGGCATCCGTGCGGGTGCGGAATTCGTGATGCCTACGATGGGTTGATCGCGATCCGGCTGGAATGTGGGAGACCTGGGCCGGGCTCATGGTCGTCCCAGCTCCGGCCTCAAGTCACGAGATTCATTCTGTGGAGAACTCAACCTAACGGTGAATTCACAATAGATCTGTCTTGTTATGCTGAAAGGCTCTCCTCCAAATTTGATCCTGGGATCGATCGTTACGGCCGCGAACAATTGTGATCGTGCGGCGTGCTCGACCTCTGAATTGCCTCACTACCAATGTTGCACGTTTTAATTTTGGAGAGGAGGACCAAGGTCGCGATCGCTTTTGCGGTACTGGCTCTCCTCGCTCCGTTCGGCTTTCTACTAGCACCCTGGGCAATCGATAGGATCGCGATCGGATGGCTCAACGAGCACTTCCCGCCTCGATCGGCCGCCGAAGCTCAGGCGAGCGCCATCAAGAGCTCGGCCAGCAGTTTGAATGAGGTAGCCACTCCCAACGTCGCCTTCACGCTATCAACCGACACACTTGCCTCGTTGTTGAGCGGCGCAATCGCCGCTCTCGACACGCAAGCCATCAAAATCGACCAATTGTCCGTGCATTCCGGCGGGCAGCAAATCCGCTTCTCCGGCGAATTTACTGCCCCGATTGGTTCGCTTGACGGAACAGCCTCCGGGCAGGCGCAAGGTTCGATATCCGTCTCGACGACCGACAGCGGCATCGTTCTCACGCCGGCTCTCGATCGGGTTCAGTGGCCTCGGTTAGCCTAAAAGGGCATCATCTGCCGGGCATGATCGCAAGCAGCGTCGGAGATGCGCTGACCTCCGTCATGGCAAACGCGAATAGCCGAATCAAGCCCATCGAGCTGGCGTTCATCAAGCAGCTTTCGTCCGAACCACGTGTGTCATTGGGCAGCCAAACGATCGTTGTCCCGGCTCAGTCGCTGACGGCCGCAAGTATCCTCATCGATGACAACGGCATCACTTTTCTCGGCCAGATCAATGGTGAACGGCAGCAAAATCAGCAACCGGTGGGTTCGACCGACTTTCCAGGCTTCAAATCCGCCTTCCTGGCGAAGGGCGCTCCGCTCCTGACGAGTGCACCGAAGGATGGCCTCGTCCTATCCCCTGACCTGGTGAAAAGCGCTTTTTCTGGCTTCGGAGCTTCGATTCCCCCGCAGCAGCGAGCGACGGCGCCGCTCGAGGCTGCCTGGCGCAGTGTCCACAATCTCAAGGGGCCGGACGTATCGCTCATCCTACCGGCCGCCAACGTCGGTACCGCAATTGCGCCATTGCTTCAGAAGGCTCTCGGCGAGGCGGCCGCCAAGAAATCCATCACCCTGCTGGATAGCAAATTCATACTCTCCGACGGACGCTTGAGCGTGGTCGCGACCGCCACGGCCGATCTCAAGGATCCGGTATCGGGGAAAGCGACCTCCCGGCTTGGTATCGGTGGTTCGCCAGTGACCGAGAACGGATCGCTATCGTTGCTGCCGGTACTCGACGAGGTGGAAATCATCAAGATCGAGACTACGCGGTTCGATCCGACCGAACTTGTGAGCTCCGTGAACACCATATTGGCTGGCCTTGTGTCTGGGGTTTCCCAGGCGCTGCCCTCGATCCCGATCGACGTTCCGCCACTGCGGATAGCCCCCATCGATCTCAAGGAAATAGCCAAGAAAACTCCTGGACTCGAGCTGTCGCCGGCGACGTTGTCTGCCGCCGAAGGCAAGCTGGCGGGCGCCGCGATCCTAATAGCCAGCGACGGGATTCAGATCCTCGCCGACTTCGATCTTGCATCTCCGAACCTCGCCGACCGCCTTGCTGGCGTGGAACCGCCGCCGTTCTCCGGCAAGACTGCGGATCTCAAGGAGGCCTTCAGCCAGCGCCGGCGAACACGTTTCCCCGACGCCGATATGGCCTCGATTTCCGCCGATGTATCCTGGACGCGCCTCGCCGAAATTACCAATGCCCACTGGCACGATATCGGCGGCATTCAGGCCGTCTATCGTGTCGACACGGGCTCGCAGGCAATGACCCCGACCGAAATCCGACTGGTGAAGAAGCCGACATATGCGTGCTCGCAACGCAATTGCTCGTTCCACTCCTGCGCCTATGATTGTACACGAGACGGCTGCGATTGGGCGTGCGGTCGCGGCATATGCACGAACGTCCCGTGCCCTAGCTGGAGAGAACCTGCCAAGTTCTGTGAAAAGTGTACCGGTGACCCGGTCTGCGAAGCAAACAAGGCGGCCTGTCAGGTCGCTCGCGAACCAAAGTATCAAGCTTGCCGCACGGCTTGCGATGTCGCGGCCAATACGGAAAAGGCTGCGTGCGATGCGGCAGCCGTAACCGACAAGGCGGGATGTGATTTGGGGAACGCCATTCAGCAACTGGCCTCACAAGTCGGCGGCATCGGCAAGATCGGGGGCGACGGACGGGCGCAAGGCGTCATAAAGGCGGACGCGGCCGCTTTGACGCTCACGACCGATCGCCCTGGCATTAGGTTCGCGCCGAGGATCGCCGTAGACCTCACCGTAAGCGGCGCGATCGACTTTACACCCTACGACATTGGGACGGTTTTGGTGTGTCCAGCCAAGGGTAAGGCGTTCTTCTCGGCGAACGTGACCCTCCCGCCCCAGCAGCCGAGCATCACGGCTAGTTTCGCTACTGGCCCTCCGGATCCGGCCGCCCCGAGCACGCTCATTCTCAACGGCCACGTCGACAGCTTCAACCTGACGGCCAAGATCACCCCGGCACCGGCCGAGGCGGTCCTTACCCAGAACCCCCAGCTCCTTGTCGAGTGCAATCCAGTGTTGACGGGAGCGATCACGGGTCTCTCGATCATCGGAAAGGCACAAGGGCTCTCCGGTGGCGACATCATCAGGGCGTTGGCGGGGAAACAGGCCTCCGCTGCCTTCACCGGCGATGTCGGCTATGATCTCGACGGTTTCGACATCCCGATCAAGATCGAGCGCAAAGATCTCAAGCTTGGAGAGCAAGTCTTGGTAGTGGTACCCCACCTGGGCGAACACTCGATTGGCTTCTCCGTTCGCCAGTAGGGTCGCCGCTCGTCATACATTCCGCGGGGCGCAGGCGGCAACGCGTCGAGGGCCGCTTTCGAATGCTGCACCAGATGAGCAGCGCCTCTATCCGGGCATAGCTCGCGACCGCGGCCAAGCGTCCGCGATGCGCCAAGTAAGGTACGCGCACGCGACCACGCACAGGACGTAGAGGTAGGTTTGGATCGGTGGATAGATCCATGGCATCCCTTCGGTCAGATTGCGAATGCAATACGTCGACGGAGAACCTCCCTGAAACGTGAAATCCGTGAGGTGCTGCACCCAGCTCCAGCCCTCGCACCCGGGTTTCGAAGGAACCACCTTCAGAAGGAATTGTGCAGTCATGAATAGGCTTGAGAGGAACGGCACCGCGAACAACAAATAGACCCACCGACTTACCCGAGCCGCGTGCCAACGGAGCTTGCTCGCCTCCTCCAATACGGCTTCTCGCGCCACAAAAAGGCTGTCAGCTTCGATCTTAAGGGAGATCAGCAGCAGCAGAGCGAGCGGCGGACCAAAAGCGACGATGATGCCGGGCGAGATATCCAAAGAGATGCCGAGAGCGGAAAGCTTATCGGGATTCGCGGTTCGCGTAAGCGCGCAAAGCAGAATGAGTAGCAGGCAGCGATTTCCGTACGCTCGGATGAAACTCGCTTCAGCGTTTAGGTAGGACAACATGGTACCCCCTCTTGCCCTGCTTCGATTCAGCATCGGGACCGAACATGATCGGTCACTCGATATCGTGCAAGGGGGTCCCGCGTTGGACGCCTGCTTAGGCGAATTTGGGTGCGTATGCTCTAGCGGAGGGCGCGCGGGCAAACTTGGGGCGGAGCTCAGCCAGTTCGATAAACTTGTCCGCTCGTCCCTTTGCCGACCCCAAAATGCAGATCGCTGATCATAACGGTTAGACGATCCGCATCTTTTTCTGGCTGCTGGTAATTCACTCGCGCAACGGCCGGCCCGCTATCCTGAGCAGAGGATGCACCAACAACAAGACCCGGGAGCGCAAGGGCGATCGCACAGCGCCTAGGGTCGCTTAAAACCTAGCAAGAATTAGTTTGTTACTGATACACAGGGGTCGCGCGCAAAACCTCAGATGGCGGATGCTCGAAGGCGGAGGCAAAAATCGTCGACGAACACGACCCCGAGGGGTCGGGCGTTTCCAATCGCAGGTCAATGCCCTGAGCGCCCGGATTCTGTATGATCGAACACGCGCGCTTATCTTCAGCTGACAGTGCGCTCCTTGAGGAACTATGTGCTCTGAGGCGCCAAGGAGAGGGTTTGGTTTTGGGTCGAGGCGATCGATACATCTGACGGTTTGACCAAGCGACGCGCCGCGTCTTGATCTGTGCGGAGACCGGACTTTACAAGCGAAGAATGTCGTCATGTCGCAGACAGATGCTGCGCGGCCGCCTCGATTGCCTTTGCGGCGCTTTCGTACACACCGACCACTGCGCACGATAACATCAAATTTTGATTCAGACCGAAATCCTCCACTTCTAGCTGCCGATCATCCCGCAACCGTCGGTCATGGCCACGCTCTGTGGCTATTCGGCTAGCCAGGGGCCGCACATCCCGGCTATACGCAAAAATTGGGAGCGCCAAAGCGTTGGCAAAGCCCATCTCGAACGCCGTACCATCGTCGGCATGTGGCCCCCTGAATGGCGACACATCCGCTACAACGATGTCACATACCCGAAGACGGGCGATATTGTGATCGAATATCTCACGGGCAGTGACGCCAGGTCCCAATTCGTCTAATGGGAACACTCCGATCAGACCATGATCTTGGCAAAGCCTTTTGAGCAGGTGCCCCACTTCGCGTGCATCCGGGAAGAAAACCGTGGGGCCTGCGAGGTACGCCTTTGGTGCACTAGGCATTTGTGTTTCCGCTCTTCAAATTTTTAGCTCGTCTATCAACTTGCTATCGCGAACAGCGTCGAGGGATACGGTGATTGGAGTGCCGACCATTCTCCAACGAGAAGCATCCGCATTTTGCCTTGCGTCCAGGGTAGCCTCGAACAAGGGATCGCCATGAAGACTGATGACAACGCCGTGGTCGCCGGGCGGGCAACTGATGACCTGTGCAGTACCGGTCGCATCCTTCCACAAGCCAACGGCCCAACTCGCTTCCCGCGATCCCCGCTCCTCGAGAGTCATTCTTTCGAGCGCAGAGTTCGATCGAGATATCAACCCTCGCGAAGTGAACGTTAGAACCGAGCTACCCGGATCATCCGAAAGCGCCGTTGCGTAGCGCGCTGACCATCTAACCGGAATTTGTGGCCCATCCATAAGCAATACGAACACTAGATTCGGTCCTATGGCTCTCAGCACCTCGTGGCAAGGATCACTCCGGGCAAGATCCTCGCAGATCATGGTGGTAAAAACTGAAGCACTTCGAATGACCTTTACGTGGATTTCCCGCTGCTGAAGAACAATCTTTTCCCACCAGAGATATCGCGGATCCAAGGCATTGGTTAGGTCGTAGGTTGCGAGTTGATGTAAGTCCAGCCGCCAGCGATGATGTTTTGCGCGGCTCGTCGTTGCAGCCATCCTGGTAGAACGCTCGCCATTCGGCTCATCGAAAAAGTGGGACGAGAGCGCGAAATTGCCCTTCTCGCCGGCACAATTGTCACTCGATCCTGCTACGAAAAATTCAACGTCCGGATGGTGGTCGCGAAGATGATCGGCGACAGCTTTGTACGACTTCCAATCGAGCGCGTATTCAGGGAAAACAACCCCGTTGACGCTACCCGCCTTCGCTCTTGCTTGGGCCAAGAGAAGATCGACCATCTTTACTATGGCCTGTGAATTTCTGGGCAACCAGTGCTGATCGAGTGTGAACCACCCCCAAGGTTTGGCTCGACCCGGTCTCCTCAGCTCTTCTTCAGTGGTCACCTTTTCTCCGACAAACCACTCTGCATCCATTTCAAACGGATACGGAATCAAGAGCAAACGGAGATCCGTTCGGGATTCTGGCAGCATATACTGGGGCGGCCGCTGCCAATGCGCGCGCATCTCGCCCCTGGGCGGAAGAAGCGCCAGATTGTGCGCTAATGTTCGAGGCGTACAGCCTACTTCTGGCGTGTGTGATTTGGGTTGTACGCAGACGACGTCACGATCTGCCATAAGACAAATGCTTGCAATCTGTCTGTCTACGCGACGGTGGCGGTCGGAGGGCGTAACCCCATCTGACGAATTGCGCAGACAATAATCGACGGTAAGCGCCACCCAGCTCCCGTGCCAGTCGCTCTGCTTGTCGTCTACGTGGATGTAGCCGACACTTTCGCAAGCCTCATCGGCAATCGCCATCAGCGCCCAGCAAATCTTCCACCAGCTTGGTGCTGATTTGCCTTCTTCAGGCTCCTTGAAGACCGGCTCGCCTCTGCACTTCCAGAGTTCGGTCCATAGCTGTTGTATTTCGGTTGGTAGCTCTGGATACCGCTTAGCCCATCCCTTTCCGATGTGCTGCCACTCCAGAAGGTCTGCATCCTCAACGCACACACACGCCTCACTCCAATCATCCCGCCGGCCGCGCGGAACAAAATAGTGATAGGCACCGCCGACCTGCAGCAAGAAGGCCGCAGCCGCGAACAGGTCGGGTGGGTAGCTCGGAGCGAACCTAAGTCGTTTATTCTGCTGGTCGGGTCCATCCGGGAAGACCCAGGAGATTACGGCTCCAACGCTCAGAAACCGGGGCCCATTTGCGGGAGAAAAAGGAGGCATTTTCAATGGGATGGTTAACGTGGAACAGGGGGCAATTCCCTACTTATCTACCATGACAAAATTGTAAGCAAGGGTTGTGTGGCGCACCGCTTCAACTTAAATAGACGGAGGCGAAGCCGCCCAGCGACGTTCGGACGTCTCGACTCAACCGTGGGTATGTGTTTTGTTGAACCGCCCGGGCTTTGGCGTAGACGGACGATTAACGGGAAGGCGCGAAGCTGATAGCGTCGCCCGATTCGTTCTTTGAAAAGGTGTACCGTGACCATTCTTGTTGATGAGGCGTACGAAAAGGCCAATCGTCGCTCCGCAAATTGGGCGGGAGAGATGGTTCGTCGGCGTTTTGCCGAAGTATACGGTGACCAGGGCGCGCAGGTTCTGACTGACATTCAGTCGCGAATGGAATCAAACATCCGTAGCGATGGTCGTCTGGTGCCACAGCCGATAGAGCCATCCGCGCCAAAGTGAGCTGCAGATTCATTGTACTTGAAGAGAGGAGCCTCGGTCGCAAGACCGGGGCTTTGCATTAGACCACCGCGGTATCGCATTCGTTTCGAATCACGAGATGGGCATATCGGGGGCTGGACCGGCCGCGCGGCCCCGCCTGGAATGGGCCTCCAGTCCGCCGAGGACCCGCGGCAATCGATCCATTTTCTGCGACAAACTATTCTTCAGTTAGGACGGCTTGGGTGCGCTAGTCCCTTGCTTGGGCGAAGCTCGTATCCAACTCCCGAGAACACTGCTTTGACGATGTCGCAACAGAAGCCGAACGGGTTGTTTTCATTAGGTCGCTGGACGGCTAAAGCGTGAATGAGAAGCAGATTTATCTATGCCCTTCCATAGCAAGCCGCAGCGCCTTTGGGATGCGCTGCGCCTTTCCGCCGGAGATATCCGCGCCCAGGTCGCGCGCGTACTCCGCGACCTGGGCGACCCGGAGCCGCCGCTCGATCTCGGTTCTGTCATCGGGCAACTGAAGCTCGACTTCAAATACGACAGCAGCGCCGACCTCTCGCTGTTCGACGAGTTCGCCACGCTCGATCCGCATTGCCAGGCGATCATCGAGGCGGACGCGAATTACGGCGCCGGTCACGGTCGCACCGATGCGCGCGAATGGCTCCGTGCGAAAGAATGCGGCGGCATGCAGCGGCGTGTCGGCCGAGCCGGTCACCTTGCGCCGTACTTCATGCCAGGGGTGACGGATGAGCCGGTCGAGATCGCCGGCCATGACCGCGCAGCCGCCAAGCCCATAAACGGGATGACGCGGCACGAGGACTTCGTGCCCGGTATCATCGACGAATACGACGAGGCTTTGATCGGCGATGGTCAGCGCGCCCGCCGTCATGACCGCATGAAGGCCAGCAGCGGCCCGATGTCGTGATTGTCCGCGGCCTGAAGCGCCGCCACGTATTGATTGCGCAGCGTTCCTACGTCGGCAAGGCTTCCGCCGCCCCAGCTAAACGCTTTGCTGCCGAGCCGTTCAATCACGAGATCGGCCATCATGCGCGCGTGACGGCCATTGCCGTTCGGGAAGGCGTGAATCTGCGTCAGCCGGTGATGCTGGCGCGCGGCGATTTCGTCAGGTGGATAGGTCTCGTGTTCGACCCAATAGCGTACGTCATCGAGCATCGCCGGCATCTCGGCGGCGATAAGATGCGGGGCGATGCCGATATTGAGTTCGCCCTGCCGGTAGGTTCCGGCCCATTTCCAGACTTCGCCGAACATCTGCTTGTGCAGCGTCTTGACGAAATCCTCCGTCAGGAGATCGGCCGCCTTTCCGCGGCGGCGGCGGCCCCAGGCCGCGCCCTTGACGATGTTTTCCTCTTCCGCCTCGTTCAGGTCCGCGCGGCTGGTGATCCAGGTTTGCAGCAGATCGCCGCGCAGCGCGGGATCGAGCGGCGTCGCGTCATCCGGTTCCTGGAAGAGATCCGTCATAGCTCGTTCCACAAATCGCGGTCTTTGAGGACATCACGAACATACGCCTCAATGCGCGCTTCGAGATTGGCGTCGCCCGTCCCCTGCGCTTCCAGCTTCATCGTATGGGCGACGCGGCCCAGTTCGCGTCTGGCGATCTTGCGCGCGCGCGCGCTCACGGCGCCTTCAAGCGACGTGTTCGGCACGAGGGCGTAGACAAGCGTGCAGTCGAGGGCTTCCGCCGCGCGGCGCAGCGTCTTGAGCTGGACCGAACCGTTCGCTTCCGACTTTTCAAGGGCCTCGACGCTCTGGGGACGGATTTTGAGCCGCTTGGCGAACTGGACGCCCGTCATGCCGAGCGCGTCCCTGATCGCCCGCACCCAGCCTTTCGGCGGGGCGTTGAAGCGGTCTTCGGGTTTGAGCGGGATGAGCCGCTCATCAAGTCGTTTACGACCGCGCTGGCGAGCATCGTTTTTCATAGTGTGACCTGATTTTATGGGCCGTTGTATCAGTCTACAGTCTTGTTTATTCCAATATTTATCAGGCCACAACCTGATTTTAGCGCTACAATAATCAGCCCGCGGTCTTATTTTCCTTGCAAACCGCCTATTTTGAAACCAAATCAGGGACTTGGCGGGGGTCCCAAACCGTCAGCACGAATCGCCCTCATGGTCTACCATGACGGCCAATGACGGATGCGACGCCCACGGAGATACAAACCGGAGGCGCGGCGGCGGATGAACTCCCGCCGCCGACCGCCCCTGAGAACATGTCTATAAGCCTGCGCTGCTTCGATACGGAGGAGTACGCACGCGCGTTGGCGATCTGGTCGCGACCGATGTTCGCTCTCTGAACAGCTATATCGACCTGACCACCCTAGACGGCATTACAATCACGCTCGACTATGCTCAGGCGTTGCTCGACCTCGACCGAAGCTATGCAACGTCGTTCAGCCGATGTCGATGTTCCGATATCATGCGAGCAAGGCATTTGCGAAACATGCGAGACGCGGGTTCTCGGTGGCGTGCCTGATCATCATGATCAGATACTTTCGGACGAGGAAGAGGTCTCCAACCGCTCGATGATAGTTTGCTGCTCGGGATGTGTCAGTGAGACTCTGGTGCTCGACTTTGTAGCAATGAGCGTTCGCGCGGCTGCCCACCAGTTCAAGCGTGCCCGGCGAGAACTCAATTCCTGCGCACCCGGCTTGGCCGCGTCATCCTGACATCAGGCGCAAGATCGAGGGCGCCCCTGCGCTTGAGGATCGCTTTGGTCCGCTGCTCGATCTCGCCCACCGGGTTCGCCATCAAGAGCCGCCTCAGCGCGGCCCCAAGGTCTACTCGTTGCACGCCCCCGAGGTGGAGTGCATCGGCAAAGGCAAGGCCCGGGCACCTTACGAATTTGGCTGCAAAGTCTCGATTGCCACGCCTGCCACCGCGCCCAAAGGCGGGCAGTTCGTACTGCATGCCAAGGCCCTGCACGGCAATCCCTATGACGGCCACACGCTCGGTCCCGTCATCGCCGACCTCGAAAAGCTCACTGGTGTTGCAGCGCGCCGCATCCACGGCGACAAGCGCTACCGCGGCCACAACTATCCCGACCGGTTCAAGGTCTGGATCAGCGGCCAGGTTCGCCGTGTCACCAAAGCCATCCGCCGCGAGATGCGGCGTCGCGCCGCCGTCGAGCCTGTGATCGGCCATCTCAAGGACGACCACCGAATGCGCCGTAACCATCTCAAGGGTCGCGACGGCGACCGCACCAACGCCGTGCTCGCCGCCGCCGGCTACAACTTCAGCCTGCTCCGCCGCTGGCTCACCGAACTTTTATGCGGCCTGTTATGGATACTCTGTCGCCAACTATCGCAACCAGACCTTGCGTAAAACGGTGCTCAGGGACGTGCTTCACGAACGACTCATTATCAAAAGTAGCTGCTGACCCGGACGCCCCGCTGCGGCACCCCTGCGAGCCGACCGTTCACCGCGGCCTGCTCACGCCAGAAAACAGCCCCAAATCTCGAGCCCTTTCGCGAAAAAAACAGCCAAAAATAACCTCACCCCAATAGCTACTTACCAGATCGAGTCGTTTTCAAAACTAAAAACGGGGTGATCGAGTCGTTTTCAAAGTGGAAATCGAGTCGCTTTCAAAACGCGCGGTCGTGGAAAATCAACGGGATAGCCGAGCCGTTTTCAAAGTGGCCCCACAGAAATTTGTTGGTCCACTGTAAGAACGGCTCGCTTGGGTTATAAGAGCGACTCGATTCCGGGCTTTAAGAACGACTCGATTTTGTAACTCGATGGCCGATCTTTGAAAATCAGCGGCCGAGCTTGAAACCAAACATTAACGCCGCGAAGATTTAGCCGTGGGCTAAGCGGTTTTGCCGCGATCGCAGTCGATTTTGGTCGGTGTTAGGTGGCCCAGCAGCCGCTGGGGCGCGGGCAATGCCGGCGTCGCCGATCGCGACACTGAAGCTGATGCGGGTGCTGCTGCTGGCGATGATGATGCCGCGGATGATGCCAGTCATTATGTTCATAAACATGCCGACGGGCAGCATCATGCTGATCATCATCATGGTGCCGCCGATGATCGGCACCGGGTATGCCGGCTTCGTTCTTGTCGAGCCTGAACGCTAGGCTCGCGCCCCTCTGTCTGTCTTAACGAAAAGCGGCGCCGCGTTGTCTACCACTTCCCTCGGAAGCATCTTCAGCTGCTCTGGTTCGAACGGCAAGTGAGTGAGATAGTTCGCGACCAGAGCACCCACGGCTTCCGCCTGTGCTGCATCTCGTTGGCGCTTGAGCGGTTCTCTGTCCGCACGACGGGACAACCAAAGCTTATGGGCGCCCCAAACCCGAGGATCAGGCGCGACGATACGCACGGGTTCACCCTTTTCGTCGATCGCGATCGCTTCGAAAGCCGGAGAATTTTGCAGCCAATCGAGTCCTTCGATTTGAACGGCAGTCAGGTCTTCCGGGTCCGAGCCGATCTTGTCCGGAGCCTTCTTCCAAGGAGGACTCTGCATAGGCTTGATCAGATCGACGAGATAACCGTCTCGGTTTACAGCGCGGAAAGTCTGCTTGGCGCGTTCGAAGCTGGTGTCGACACGTTGGAGTATCTTGAGGAGCGAAGAGTCAGAGACGTCGTCGTCCGCCACGAACGTAAGCCCGCCGCGCGCGTCGAACAGAAGATCGATGTCTTCCGTCGTGGCGAGGCCCGGATCGATTCTGACGCCGGAAAAGGCTTCATAACCGTAGATCGCGTTCGTTCCTAGAATCCGAATGCCTGAACCCAGCACCCCGAAACCATCGAGAGCGCGCATGATCCGGGCTCCAATAAGCGGTACACGACCCAAGCCGAGCACACGATTGACTGCAGCTTGCCGGTCCATCGTGTCGCGCAAGTTCTTCAATCGGTCCTCTGCCGCAGTGCGCTTGGCCTCAAAGTCGGCCTTCATCTTTTCCGTTTCGGGAGAGCGCGCGCCGAGCGAGCTTTGCTTCCGGAGGCCCGCTTTGTCGTAGTAGCTCCGGACTAGGTATTCATGGCCCTTGGACTCTACCCAGGTCAGGGAACCGCGATGAGCGTCGGACACCTCCTTCGCGTCTCGGAGGGCCTGAAAGCGCTGCTGGCTATTGACAACCTCGCGGCGCTGATCATTGTTAAGCTCTTGAAAATCCATGGTTTCAACACTTCGATCAGTTTAGGGGCGCTGCTGTTGAAACCGTATTTATCATTTGAATTCAAGAGTTTCAACAGTTCCGTCGAATATGAAGCCAAACTGTTGAAACCGGGAACTTTTCTCCCCATTCGATGGCCGTCCATCCACCATGCTAACCGCCTCCATCGAACCACCGGTCCAGGGCCTGTCTATCGGTCTCTCCGTCGATGAAAGGCAGTGAACGCGATCAACGCTAAGAACGCGGTCCCGCCGGCTTGACCCACGGTCGCATAGAGTAGCGAGATGATGCCGAAGAAAGCAGGGATGCCTTGGGGGGCGACTACGGGACAGACGATGGCGCATCCCGACTTGGGAATCGAGGTCGGCCGCGGCCAAAGCCAGGGCGCGAGCGGAACCGCGAGGACAGCGCCGGCAAGCTGAGCCGGCGCAATTTCAGAGGCACTCCAGCAGATCAAGCGCAGGTGTACTGGCCCATCATCCCCGCGTCTTCATGTTCGAGGATGTGGCAATGATACATGAAGGGGTGCTCGCGCGTTGCCGGCCTGGTGAAACTCACCAGTAGTTCGGCCTTGTCCTCGACGAGGACCACATCCTTTAATCCCGCGAGGTGTTCGGGAGGCGGTTTGCCGTCCAGCGACAGGATCCGGAACATAGCGCCATGGATGTGGAACGGGTGCGGCATTCCGACCGAGAGAATCTCCCATATTTCGGTCGTTCCAAGCCTGGACGTCGATTCTCTTGGGATCATGGACTTTGCCGTTGATCCCGATGAGAGCCGGCATATCCGGATGTTCGCTCATCCGTGTCCGCTGTTCGCATATGCCGTTATTGAGAACGAATTGCCGGCGTTGAACCGCGACGCTCGGGTCCATCGCCATTGGATCGACCAGAACGGACGGCAAGCCGTGATCGTCGCCGTCGTCGACAATGACGAGCCCCGCCAGACCGAGATAGATTTGCCGAACCGTGTCGTGATGCGGGTGAGGATGGTACCAAAGTGTCGCTGCAGGTTGGTCAACCGCGAGGACCGGTCGCCATGTCTCGCCGGGGTTGATCCCCTGCTGCGGCCCGCCGTCCGAATGCCCCGGCACCAGCAGGCCATGCCAATGGACGGTGGTCGGGAAATGGACCGCGTTGTGGACGATCATTTGCACGCGATCTCCACGCCGCAGTCGGAGGACCGGACCGAGGATCGGCGATGAATAGCCGTAGGTTCGTGTAGGCCTGACGGCAACCGTGCAGACGGTAGCAGATATTGTATACGAGGTCGGTGAAGGCATCGGCATCTGGACGATTCCATACGTGACGCGGTACCGGCGACGCAGGCGGGCCCGACGTAACTGTAACCTCACGAATTCCCTTTGCGACACGGATATCTTATACCGGAGCAGGGCGAACGCTCGGAGGGAACAGTGTGTGATCATCGATTGATTGGCGTGACATTCAAAAGCGACGGCCGCGAAGGTCACATTTTCTTCAAGAACCAAATGCAATCTGTCGGCTGATCGTCGCGGCCGGATGTACGCCGTGGCATCACGGGGCCCCGGCTTTCATGCCGGGGTTTTTCGTTTTCAGTGAGTTCGAAAGTCCGCCACTGCAAGACATTTTGGATTGGCCGTTGAAATCGAACTCGCCGATGCCAAGCGCGCGCTACAAAAGAGCCGCGCTAATTATGACGAGCTCGCTCCGGCCATCACCCAGAAGAATGCAGCCAATCGCCGGCTTGCGTGCCAGACCCGTTCGCGAAAGCTGCCGACCTAAGCCGAATTTTTGGGATAATTCGCGCAAGCGGCCAGGCCGCGTCTTGACGTGGCCGCGATGCGCTCCTCTATGCTGAGACCGCCGAGGCTGCGCGCAGCCGATTGCAACCGACATCCCCGAGGAACGTCACACCATGACCACCGCAGCTGAAATCGCCGACGAGATCGCCAAGGCGTACAATCTGCCAAAGGCGCAAGCCAAGGCCATCGTGGACGGTGTCTTCAAGTCTATCGCCGATGCAGCGGCGAGCGATGCTGAAACCAATGTGCCGGGCTTTGGCAAGTTCAAGGTGAAGCACACCCCGGAGCGCGAAGGCCGCAATCCCTCGACTGGCGCGGCGATCAAGATCGCGGCATCGAAGAAACTGACGTTCGCACCGGCCAAGGCCCTCAAGGAAGCGCTGAACGCCTAAAGGCAGGGGCGCAAGGCCGGGACCCTTGTTGGTAGGCTTCACCGAACCGTGAGCTCCCAGATGATCCGGATGTGCCCTCCATGAATCGATGGTCGGAAAATATGCATATTTCTAACGCGCAGCTTACTGTCATCAATCAAGTTCACGACGCGCCCAATATCTCCCTGATCAGAAAAGACGACATACATTCGGCCATTCGCATTGAGCCAGACACGTGCTCCCCCTAGAGCTGAGGCCATGACTCTATGATCTTCGTCAAAGCAAGAGCGCTCCAGGTCGTCCTGTGCTTTTCGGTTCCAATACGGGGCAGCAAAAAGAATAAGGTCGAATTTTTCCTTAGGCTGCAGCGCAGAATAGATGTCACTGTGGCGCGCTTCTGCGCGCTCGGAATAACCTAACTGCTCGATGTTTAGCTTTGTGGTGAGAACGGCTTGCGGATTAATATCGAGAGCCACTAGGCGTTCTGCTCCAGCGCGGAGTGCTGCCAGCCCCAACACACCTGATCCGCATCCCAGATCTAGCACTGTTGCTCCAGATTCGATGTGCCACTTCGATATCAAGACATCGGGAGCGTGACTTAGGCGTGGCGACAGCACGCCGGGGAGAATGTGCAAGAGCATACCGCACACTTCCACATCGTGCGGATGTTCGCATGACCGCAGATCAGCGATCATTGCGTCCACATCGGTCGTTTGGCACCGCGCCGATATGGTTAGGGGGGCGGTCATTTCAACTCTCCAATTTTGTAGCGGGCTCGGCAGCTGCTTTGCCTCATCGTCGCCCCATCCGATCAATGGATCGCTCTATTGAGCGAGTACGGCAGCTTCCGCACGCTCGGCGCTCTGTGCAGGGCATGCCGGTCTATGGGAATGGGAGCATCGTTTGTCTTTGCGTGTCTGAATGCCATCGTCCTTCACAAGCTATCGTTGCCTCTCAATAGCAACGGCCGTGCCATCAGCATTCAATACGCGCTCGGCTGCTGATTTTCCTTAAAGAGCGGCTGCCGGTAAGCCCTGAGCTGTTCTGCCGCCCCAGCGTGTCGGCACCGGTGTCAGAAACCGAACACTCATAGCCGATTTGGTACACGTTCGCGACTCTCGCGGCAGTCGACCAGAAAGCAGAAATTGCGAGCTGCATTAAAAATTAACATTCCTACGAAAGCTAGTCAGTAACCCACAAGCGTGCGCTCATTCACGGTTCTGATGCCGCCGAAATGGACATCTAGTTGATTTGAAAGAGCGAGCGATACGTCGCCCCCGTACCGACCTCCGACCAATCGAAAGGTCGCCGACCATACCGGTCGTCGCGATCATAGCGAAGTGATCACCGCGACCGAGATTTGATGGTCTACGATCGCGACCATTAGCGCAGCAGCACATCAGGCATTGCAGCCCAACTCTCCAGTTGAAGACACTCTTTGTAGCGGCCTTGGAGAAGACACCTGCCGGCCATCATTCATTCTCCCCTTCCGCTCGGTCACGTCAGGTTTTGGAAAGCTAACATGAGTAACGAGAGAATGAGGGAGCGATGCCAGCGGACTGGCCATGGACCGATTCAACACGATCAACCCAGCAGCTCGAAGGCGTTGCGTCGCTCGATCAGCGTCTGCCCTTCCGCCGTCAGCCGCTCCAGCTCGACGGATTTGATCTCGCTGCCGTCCTGCTCCCGCTGCGAGCGCCGCTGGGCCAGCTCGTTGTCGTCGAGCTCGCGCTCGATCCTGTCGACGGCACGATGGAAGACGTTCGGCGTCGACCAGAGCAGGTCTTCGAGGTCGGGCTCAAGACGGGTATCGGACAGCGCCACCACCAAGGCATCGAAAATGTCGGCGATGCTGCCGGCGAGGACTCGCGCCTCAGGGAGCCGCCGAGGATCGGGCTCATCGTGGAAGGGACGGTAGCCATAAAGCTGGAGTTCCTGGAGGACCTGGTCGGTCGGGGATAAGCTTTGGTGCGGCTCGAAATCGTCGTCGTAGTCGGTGGTCATTGCGGATTTCTCTCGTCGGATCGACCGCGCCCATCGCGGCCTTCATGGCGACGAAGGCGGCGGGCGGAACGGACTTGCACCCGCAGCGCAGCGGAGGGCCGGAGCCTTGGCGGAGGACCGAAGGGGGCCGACTATTTTGCCTCGCGATGTAAAGGCGGCTCTGCCGCCGACGGAAAATAGTTGGCCCAGGAGGTTGTCTGTCCGGGCCGCTTGCCGCCCGATCGCCCTCTCAGAAGGCCGTGGGGCGGTCCTCTCCGCCGCCGAGGGAAGCAGGACGACCAGCGACGTCCTGCGCCGCGATCTGCACGCGGCTCATTGTCAATCGGCCCTTTAATTGCGGTTCAAGCTACCATTCTTCCTCTCTCCAGTGACACGCCGGTAGCGATTGCTCCGTCGGAGCTGGTCAGGTTGCGGAGACGGAGCGATCGCGGATGGCGAGACGATTGCCTAGCGGGATTGGCAATCGATGTCGTTGGCGGCTTCAGCGGGTTGGCTTGATGTCGTAGCTGGGGTCATGGTCCTTTCCGAGGTCGCGAGCGCCTCATGATGATGTCCGGATCGGGCGCCTCAACGTTTGCAGCGGAGTGCGGGCGAACTGCCACCAGCCGATTGAACGAGGTCACCGCGACCACCGTCCCAGCGGGACATCGCCAGTCCGGCGGACCAAACCAGGAAGTTGCGAGCAAATATCAGATTGGCTTCGCTGGCCCCAGTCGAACGATGTGCCATCGCCCCAGATGCAGTGGAGAATCACGGCGATCTTTCGGGCGATGGCGACCTTTGCCTTCTTCATGCCGATCCGCTTGGCGAGCTTCATGCCCCAGGCCTTTAGGGAAGACCACTTTTTGGTTCGATAAAGAAGGACAGTAGCGGCCTCGAACAAGTAAGTTCGGAGAAGCCGGTCGCCCCATCGAGATATCTTTCCGTTGGTGTCGGTTTCGCCGGATTGGCTGCGCCTCGGCGTAAGGCCTAGGTAGGCGCCGACCGTCGAAGCCGATCGGAAGCGCGAGGGGTCATCGATCGTGTGGCGGAACGTTAGGGCCGTCACGACACCGACCCCCGGGACCGTCATCAGGCGACGCGTCGTCTCGTCCAGCTTTGCCAACCGGCGGACCTCGTTGTCGAACTTACCTTGTTGCTGACAAACGTTCTCATGGATCGAGAGCAGCGGCGATATCACGCTGAGAAGCAAATGATCGACGCCCAAGAGTTCGCTGACCTGGTTGCGGAACTGTTGGCCGATCGCGCGAGGGAATAGCAATCCACATTCCTTGATCAAGCTGCGAACCTGGTTCTCGATGTCTCGGCGCATGGACACTAGCCGAGATCTGGCGACAAGGATCGCTCGGATCTTCTGGCTTTCCTCACTTTTGACTTTGACCTCTCGATACCATCCAACCCGCACCAGTTCGGCAAGGCCTCGCGCATCATTCTGATCGCTCTTGTTCATTCGGACCGACAAAGCTGCGTGCGCATGCCGAGCGTCGATGCAGACCGCCGGAAGCTGAATCCTGCGGAGTTCATGCCATAGCCAACTTGCCATCGCACCGGTCTCGAAGCCGATACGCTCGGCATGAGGCGCATGTTTGCTAAGCAGGTCAGTCAAAGGCACCAGGATTAGACTTGGCTTTTCCTTCGAAGATTACTTGACCAGTCTCGTTGACAACGCACACAGCGGTTTCTCTCTGTGAGACGTCCAGCCCGACGTACTGCTTCATGGGAGCTCCTTCGCATCATTTTATTGCGAGGGCTCAACGATAACGCGAGGTTGTCTGCCACGAGCGCCGACCGCAATTACGTCATCGTTTGCAAACTTCCAACGCCGATTGACATGCATGGCAAGGCGCTCTCCTTCGATGTCAGTCTGAAGGAGCCGTCATTGCTCGATTACCTCCCCAACATCACGGAGACCGCAGATGTGATCGATACTTACGGCAAGATGCAGCTGATGGACCGGCTGATCATCCACGATGGGGTCGCCAAGGCTCGCAATAGGCCGCTTCACAGCTCAACCGCGTGGTCCCCGAGCACCTGGCGCGTTAGAGCGCCCTTGATCTCGCGGGCGATCTCCTCGCGAATCTGGGCTCCGAACTGCAACTCAGCATCGCTGCCGGTCAGGTCATGATCGGCGAGCCGTTGGTCGAGGCGGCTCTGGAACTCCCCGTCCATCGCCTCGGCGAGCCGGTCCTGCATCTCTGCATGGGCTTCGGGGGCGATCCGGCTCACCACCGTCTCCCAGGGTTGCCAGCGAGTTGCCAGATAGTCGGCGAATCCCGCCGCCTCCTCATTCCGCACCTGCGTCTCGGCTGCGGTGAGGTCGTGCTCAGTAACGTAGGCGACATCAAAGAACCGCATGTCCGGAGCGACGAGCTGCAGGTCAAGCCGCTCACGTAGCTTGACCTGATAGGCGAGATAGACTTCGATCTCGTCGACGAACTGGAGCGAGCCGACCTTCTGACGGGCAATCGGCTCGAGCGCGTTCAGGCGGAACAGGACCCGGGCCTGCTGGATGAGTTCGCCGAGCCGATCGTCATAGGCCCCGTCCTCGACATCGGCGTTCAGGCGTGCGGTCTGCATGCCGTTCCAGGTCAGGGTGATGCGATCCTGGCAGCTCTCGCTCGCCCCGAAGGCCAGCTGAAAATACTGCTGGCGCAATTGCGGCCTAATCGCTGCCTGCCGCAGATCCTCGGCCACGACCTGCTGGAAATGGGGATTGTCATAATTCACGGTCTCCCGCAGCCTGTCGAGGAAGAGCGCGTATTCCGAGGCACCCGCCTCGTCGGCGAAGTTCTGCCAGGCGGCGATCGCCTCCGGCTCGGCCTCCATCTAGTCCGCTACCACCTCGGCCAGCGGCCGTTCCTGACCCACCGCCGTCCCCCCGCCCATCGAGAAGAAGACCCGCGGGCCGGCATAGCTCAGGGTATTCAGGGCTCCCGCCAAATTCGTCCGCACCTGCTCGGGCAGCGGATTATCCTCCACGTGAACCATGCACTCAGAACCTAGCCGGGTTAGCAGGGTCTCCGGCAGGCTGGTCAGCCGATTGTCGCCTGCCTCGAGCACCTGGAGCTCGGCCGGGAGGGTCTCGGGCAAGCTGGTCAGCCTATTGCCGCTGACGTGGAGTCTCTGGAGCTCAGGTGGGAGGGTCTCGGGCAGGCTGTTCAGGTGGTTCTCGCGCGCGAAGAGCAACTGGAGCTCGGCGGGGAGAGTGTCGGGCAGGCTGGTCAGCCGGTTGCCATCGGCTTCGAGCTCTTGGAGTTCGGGCGGGAGGGTGTCGGGTAGGCTGGTCAGCCTATTGCCGCCGACAGCGAGCAACTGAAGTCCGGTCGGGAGGGCGTTGGGCAGGCTGGTCAGCAGGTTGCCGCGGACATCAAGGTCCTGGAGCCCGGCTGGCAGAGTGTCTGGCAGGCTGGTCAGCCGGCTGTTGAAGACGGCGAGTGTCAAAAGGCCCTCCGGAAGGGTTTCGGGCAAGCTGGTCAGTCGGTTGCTGCCGATGGCGAGTGACTGGAGTCCCGTCGGCAGGGTGTCGGGCAGGCTGGTCAACCGGTTGCCGCTGGCGTCGAGCGTTCGGAGTCGGGACGGGAGGGTGTCAGGCAAGCGCACCAGCTCGTTGTCGCTCACGTTGAGCGACTGGAGCCCCGGCGGAAGGGCGGCGGGCAATGTCGTCAGGCCTAGATTTAACAGCTCCAGCCCTACATAGCCGTCGCCGGCCTCTCCCCAGGCACGGATTCGTCTTACCGCCTCTTGCCGGTCCTCGTCTTCCGTCTGCCCCTCCTCGCCGGCCCAGGTGTCCAAGATCTGGTCAAGCCGCGATTGCCTGAGGACGGGGTCTTCAAGGTCCGTCGGAAGGCTTGCAGGGCCTGAGGCCCGCGTGCCGTACAAGGCTTCGGTCCTCTGCGCCGCGGCTGGGGTGAGCCGGCGGCCTCCTCTTGAAGTATTGCCATCGCCCGGCCGGGGCTCTCGGCCGAGGATCGATGCCCCGAGATTTTGCTCCCAAGGAATTTCGGAGGTCGTTGGCCACTCCGGCACCACGTCACCGACCTCCGCCCACGATCGCTCCTCCTGATCGACACTATGCGTCAGCCAATCGGCAGCTGCATCCATGCCGTGCCAACAATCCGATAGACCGAAATTGCCGGCTGGCAACTGGCCAGCGCGATCCGCCGCCGCAAAAAGCATATGCTGATTGAGCCCTTGTTCAGAGTAGGCAGGCGGATCCGAGAGCCACCGCGAGGTGCCTTGCCCGACACGATCCTCGTCCGGCATTCTCAAAGGATTCGCATTCAGGTGCTGCTGAAACCCCGCTTGGTCCGCCTGCTGCTGTTCTGGCCCGTCGTAATACGTCCACTCGACATCTGGGCCCTCGAATTGGTCGAGATTGTTGAACGGATCCACCCCACTCTCCTTCGACAGATCTGAGCAGCTAACGCCGGACACGGATAAACACATTCTTGGTAAGATGCTTGGCTTTCGAGAAGCTGACGAGAAATTGGCATCAAATCCGTTCCACGTAAGGGTCGTAGGCAGAACCGCCCAGGCAAAGGTTATCCGTTTCGATCTTTTGCCCAAACGGTCATCTTTGTGAAGCGGAAGAAACAGGCTCTCAATGCCTCGTCGTCGAATCTGTCGCTCTCCTGCTGCTTCCCGCTTCCGAACGACGGCGAGTTCGAGACGTCAGTCTCTTCCTCGAGCTTGGTGATGCGGTCCATGACCGTCTCCACGGCCTTCGATATCGATTGAGAGACGAGGTCGACACGCTTTGAGAGTTTCCGGATTGTCAATCGGCGTTGCCGGGGGGGCAAGGCCAGATGTGCTGCTCGAGTTGTTTGAGGCTTGTGAAGGAGCCGCTGAGCGACTGCCCCTGCAAGATCGAGAACCAAACCTCGACCTGATTGAGCCAGGACGCGCTTGTCGGCGTGAAATGAAATTTCACATTGGGATGGGCCTTGAGCCAGTGGTCGTTCTTCTTATGGGTGTTGAAATTGTCGAGGATGACGTGAAGCTGGCGGTCCGGAAAAGCCGAGGTGACGCTGTTCATGAAGTCGAGGAACTCGACACGACGCCGCCGTTTTGAATGCGTCGCGATGATCTTTCCGGTGCAACCTCGAGTGCCGCAAACAGCGTTGTCGTGCCATGCCGCTTGTAGTCGTGGCTCTGACCGGTCAAGGTGCGGCCATTGGGCAACTTCAGATAACCCTGCGCTCGCTCCAAGGCCTGGGTCGAAGGCTTTTCGTCCACGCATAGCACAATGGCCTTCGCGGGCGGGGCGACGTAGAGGCCGACAACATCGGCGGCTTTGGCCGTGAAGTGCGGGTCGTTGCACTCGCACCAGGACTTGCGAACCACGAAGTCGATCTTGATCAGCCCCGCCAGCCAGAAATCGATCCCCCTGTCGCGCAAGGTCACGAAGGTCAGGCCCGCGCACAGCACCATCGAACCCTGCGCGAAATTGAACACGCCCGAGGCCTTGTAGATCAGGACGAACCCGATCGCGACCAGCGAGTACATCACGCCTGCCAAAAGGCCGCCGACGACGGTTTCGACGAAGAAGCTCATCTGGACCTCAATGCACCGTGCCCAGATAGGCCGCGATCACGTCCGGATTCCTGCGCACCTGTTCCGGGGTGCCGTCGCCGACCATCCGGCCGTAGTCCAACACGACGACGTGATGGGAGAGGCCCATCACCACGCTCATATCGAGCTCTATCAGCACAACCGTGGTTCGGAAGGACCGGTTTGCTTCCAGGACGAAGCTGCTCATTTCGCGCTTCTCGTCCTGGTTCATCCCGGCCATGGGCTCGTCGAGCAACAGAAGGCTCGGCCGGCCAACTAGCGCGCGGGCAAGATCAACCCGCTTTTGCACACCGTAAGGAAGCGTCGACACAACCCTGTCGCGATGCCTGGCAAGATCCAGGAAACCAATGATCTCGTCCGCACGTCGGCCGAACGCACGTGTTTCGCTACGGTCGCGACCGAGGCCAAAGGCGTGTTCGATCAGAGTCGTGCGGCTATGCCTGATGAGCCCGGCCAGCACGTTGTCGAGTACGCTAAGATGCCTGAACAGCGCATTGTGCTGGAAAGTCCGACCAATCCCGAGATGCGCGGCGCGCGCGGGGCGGATGCGTACGAAGCCTTCACCGTCGAAGCTGACGCTTCCGCTGTCGGCGCGATAGACGCCGTTGATGATATTCAACAGCGAGCTCTTCCCGGCCCCGTTGGGACCGATCAGCGCGCAGATCTCGCCTCGCTCTACATCGAAGCTGAGTGCATTCAGCGCCTTGAACGACAGCGAGACGTCACGCAACTGCAGAATGGGCTCTGCCATCGCGCATCACGCTTCGACGGTCTGGCGCGGAGCCGCGACCGTCGCCTCGCCCGCGCGGCGCTTCACCGCCTGGATGTCGCGATACGCTGCAGCCGGATGACTCGACGGCAGATACGGCCCTTCTCCGAACAGCTTCTCCCGCAGGGTCCCGGGACGATAGCTGGTCGGATAGACACCGCGCTTCTGTAGCTCCGGAACCAGCAGGTTGACCACGTCTTCGAAGGTCTCCGGCGTCACCGCGTAAGCGAGGTTGAAGCCGTCAACGTCGGTCTCCTCCACCCACTCCTGCAGGATATCGGCCACCGTCGACGCCGAACCGACAAACACCGGACCAAGTCCGCCGATGCCGCCCCAGCGCGCCAGCTCCTCGATGGTCCAGGCCTTGCTGCCACCCGCGAGATGATCCACGAGGGAAACGATCGCATTCGTCTCGACCTTTTTGACCAGATCGGTCGGCGCGTACCGTCCGAAATCGATGCCGCTCCAGCCGGACATGAACACCAGCGCGCCGTCATAGGAGGCGTATTGCTGATACTCCCTGAACTTCGCCTCTGTTTTCGCGTCGGTTTCATCGACGATCACCGTGACCAGATTGTAGGTCAGGATCTTGCGTGGATCGCGGCCGGCTTCGGCCGCGAGCCGGCGCACCTCCGCCACATAGGATTTCAGAACCGGCTTGATCGGGGCGGCGACGAACACGCATTCAGCGTGTTCCGCCGCAAAGGCTTTGCCGGCCCCAGACGCACCGGCCTGGTAGAGGACCGGCGACCGCTGCGGAGACGGCTCGCAGAGATGATAGCCCGGCACCTCAAAGTATTTTCCCCTGTGCTCGATCTCGTGGACTTTCGAAGGATCGGTGAATATGCGCTTCCCGGCATCACGCAGGACGGCCCCCTCCTCCCAGCTGCCCTCCAGCAATTTGTAGAGAACCTCGACATATTCGGCCGCCACCTCGTAGCGATTGTCGTGGCGGCGCAACCCGCCCTGGCCGATGTTCTTGGCCCCGCTCTCCAGATAAGAGGTCACGATGTTCCAGCCGAGGCGTCCCTTGCTGTGGTGATCCGCAGTCGAGAGCCTGCGCGCGAAAGTATAGGGATGCTCGAACGACGTCGATGCGGTGATGCCGATACCGAGATGCTCGGTTGCAAGCGCGATTGGGGCCACGAGCTGCAACGGATCGTTGACGGGGATTTGTGCCGCCTGCTCAAGCGCGTGGGATAGCGAGTTCTTGTAGACGTCATAATACCCGATGACATCGGCAATAAAGATGCCGTCGAAGACTCCCCGCTCCAGCGTTCGCCCGAGATCCTGCCAATAGTCGAGGTCCTTGTACTTGTAGGAACGGTCGCGCGGGTGCGCCCAGACGCCGGGAGACTGATGGCCGACACAATTCATGTCGAACGCATTGAACCGAATCTGTCGCACCATTCACACGTCTCCGTCGCGTCGCCCGCGTTCATCCACGCAGCCATCTCGCCACAAGACGCAGTCGATCGTCCATCGCGTTTATCGGTCGTTTTCGAGACGCATCTTTCGTCGCATCTCGTTGCGAGATGAGAAACCAGCTCTTGGCCCAGTCTCATTCGCTGCCACAAGCTCTGGTCATGCAGCACACTCGATGCGGTCCAAGGCAACAATTAGCTTCGATCCGATCGCGTCTCGACACGATTCGCCGCATATATCGCACCTCGGAGAACAGTCCTTTCGAGTTGGAGGCGATTGCGAGCATCGCGATCTTCTGCAAGCGGCGTTGACCTCATTTCTCGAAACATCGACAGGCAGGATCGCGCAGCAGATTTTTCTTCGTGCGATGTTCCGCTCCAAACGATCGTGTTCTAACCAAACAAAAATACAGTCTGGCTCTCGTAGGAGAGCGGACTATTCTGCGAGGCAACAACCTCTGTCCATCCAAGGACTCAAAGAACGAGCGGACGCAGCGCGATGACCATTCACCCAGGCAGACCGAGCATCAGCGATGACGAACTTCACAAGCGCTTCGCTCCGGTCTTTGAGACGATCGCGGCAGGTGCGGTGGCGCGCGAACGAAGCCGGACGCTGCCGATCGAGGAGATCAGACTGTTGAAGGAGGCTAGCTTCGGAGCGCTGCGTGTGCCGATCGAGTTCGGAGGGCTCGGCGCCACGCTCCGCCAGACGTTCGACCTCCTTATCGAGCTTGCGGCCGCGGATTCCAACCTGCCACAGGCGTTACGGGCACACTTCAACCTGGTCGAGGACTTGCAGCTGAACAAGGATGAGGCAGTCAAGGCGCGGTGGCTCAGAGCCATCGCGAACGGCGCGCTCGTCGGCGTCGCCGTTACCGAGCCCGGCCTTGGTGCGGTCGATCGCTACCGGACCGCCGTCACATCGGAAGGAGCCGCGCTGCGGCTCGACGGGCTGAAGTATTACACGACTGGCACACTTTACGCCGATCACCTGCTTGTCGCGGCCGACCGGGACGGCAAACGAATAACCGTCCTTGTCGACACCAGCCAGCCTGGCGTCAATGTTGAGGACGACTGGGACGGCTTCGGCCAGCGGCTCACGGCAAGCGGCACGGCGACGTTCAAGAATGTCACGGTCACCCAGGACCGGATCATCGGTCCCGGCTATGGAACGGAAGGCCGGGTGTTTGGAACGGCCCACGTTCAGCTGATCCTGCTCGCCACGCTCGCGGGGATTGCGAAACGTGCCGCGGCGGATACGACTGACTGGATCAAGGCGCGAACCCGCACGTTCACCCATGCTGTCGCTGACCTGCCACGCAACGATCCCCTGGTACAGCAGGTCATCGGTCAGCTCTTCAGCGCGGCCTTTGGTGCACGGGCAACGGTCCTCGCCGCGGTCGACGAGCTCGCGCGAACGCTTGATGGTGCCCACCAGGACCCTCAGCGGCTCGATGCCTCCGAACTTGCGGCGGCGCAGGCGCAGGTGACCGTCATCAAGCTCGTGCTCGACGCCGTGACCACGCTTTTCGAAGTAGGCGGCGCCTCTCTCAGCTCGGAGAAGCTCGCCATCGATCGGCACTGGCGTAACGCACGTACCATCGCTTCCCACAACCCCGCGATCTTCAAGCTCCGCGCAATCGGTGCGTACGAGTTGAATGGCGAGACACTTCCATATGCCTGGAGTGCTGGCGTTCGTCAGACAGGACAACAGGGCGACTAGCACTCCACTTTCTCGCGAGCTTCACGCGTCGAGACGAGGCACGTCCAGATCCCGCCTTCGGCGCCGCGTCATTCTTCCTTCAGGAGAGCCACGTGTCCAACACCAAACGCAAAGTCGCGATCATCGGAGCAGGTCTTGCCGGGACAACCGCCGGGCTTGGCCTTGTCAATGCCGGATTTGACGTCATCATTTACAGCGATCGAGACCGGGCGTCGCTGCGCAACGATGTGCCTCCGACGGGGGACGGCTGTCTATTTCGGCAAATCTCTGGAATACCATGCCGAGGTCGTCGAGGATCTTTATGATAGCGGGACCAGCACCGGGTAGCGTGATCGGGGCGCGTTGGCTTGGAGAGAAGCTTATTTTCCGAAGGAATCCGGCCAGGTCAAAAGAGTTGGTATCACGAGGCTGCCCCCCTTGCCCGACGGAGTCGGTGCAAAGCAGAGCACATGCTCGGGGCCATTATGGCGTAGATAGCGACCTTCAAAACGTCCAAGCACAACACCATCAGGTCCCAAGAGCCCTGCGCGCCTGACCTCGCGCGTCAGCCCAGCGCGCTGAGCCGTAGATGGTCACGTCCCTTGCCTCATGAGCCCTGAAGTCTGAGAGCATCATTGCCAGCGTGATGGCTGCAATGCCACCACTTGCGGCAATGGCGGCTCCCTCGAAAAAGATCATGGGCGAATATGCGTCGAACTTGAACCACCAGACGAAGAAGGCTGCCAGCTTGTAAACCAGCCAATGCCCAAGCCAAAACCATGGGGAGCCAAGCTGCGACTGAAACGCCAGTCGCCAAGCCGTCCATTCGGTTACCGCCTACAGGAAGACGAGTACGACGAGACAGAGCAGGATAACCTGATGCCAAAAGATCTTTGTCGCGGACATGGTGGAGATCTGGACGCATCCAAGAGCTGCGCGCAACCCACAGCGCCGGGATATCGCAATCGCGCGCATATAAAACTGTAGCGATCGGCGGGTCGGGGTGAAACGTGCTCGGAGCTGACCTCTGGGCGAGCGACTGGGAGGACACAAGTCCAGACCAGGAGCTAAGAAACGTGATCGAGCGGCTTTTCCATACCCGGTATGACCTTGAAGCTCATAAAACTGAGGCACTGTCCGCCAGAAGGCGAATTATCGACATCCCTGGCCGGATCGAACAGGGACAACTCGAACTTGTTTAAGGCCCGCACGTCCTCGTTTTTCAGGCGTTCGACGATATCCCAGAGCTGATTGGGCGCCTCACCCTCGGCCACCGGATATTGAATCATGCGCTCGAAATAGTAACCCGACCAGCGTTCGCTTCGCCGAACCTTCTTCAGGACATTGTCGCGGAAAATATCGAAAAAGGCAGGTGCGCCATACGGCGGTAAAGGCCGGCAGGAAAAATGGCGTTTGCCACTGTCTCCACCGACTTGTCGCAGTCAGACAAGAACCCGTCGACGACCGCGACTCGGGCATCCCCCAGCGGGGCATGGGCGATCGGATCTGCGATATCAATGATCACGTTGTAGGCCGAGTGGCCCGGTCGATCGTCGACGGCGCGCACGGCTTGATAAGGCGAATTCGGAGGTGGCCTGATTTTCCCTGACCATCGCGAACTCACTCATGTTAAGGTGTTATGACAGCGTTCAGCGTGAGCGGGTCATGAGGACGAGCGACGTAACGTGCCCCGGGGGCGGCGCCGGTTTTTATCGACTAGAGTTGTGGTCTGAGCCAGGGCAGAAGGGCAAGTATCACTGCCCGTCCTGCAATAGCACCCTGGAGGCTTTTGATGAGACCAAGCGGATCGTTAACGGTTATCGGTCGAGCCGTCTGTCAGAGCGATTCCGCGTTCGGCAAACCGCAGCGTTTACTCAACTTGCGGAAGCCACCGACACGCTCCGTCGCCGGTTAGATGAGAGTTGACCGATTACAGCGGCCGGCCTGTGATGATTTTCGAAATGCACTCTTGCCTTCGGCTGCATTCCCCCGATCAAAAAGCGAACAAGCAGCGCGGATGGGTTGGCCACCGCTCGTTCGGCTGCTGCATGCTTCGCGCCGTCTGGCTCACGGCGAGATCCAGTCCTCCAGATGGAGAGCAAATGTTCGATCTATATCTGAACGATCGGCATAAATTTTTGGTCGTCGAGAAGGGAGCTTCCCTTCCCGCAAGTGCGTTCGGTAAATGGTGGAAAAAACGGCGGGTCACGAGCGTCAGCGAGGAGATCAAGTCGACCGTTCGGAAGCAGGGGTACTACATGCGAAAGCTGAGCGATAGGGCTGACGCCAAGGCTTCACGCCTTGCTCAAACATCTGAATGATCTGATCCGTGATATTCTGATGGGCATCGGCTATCATCCGCCTCTCCTCGTTGCCCGGATGCGCATGCAACCGGAGCCAGGCCAGCGTCAATGACCGGGGGTTGGCCGTCACAGGCCGGAAGACGTCGGGGTGGTGCGGGCCGGACGTAAGCGAAGCGCGCCAGCTAATCCGCATGCCTTTTTCTCATTTCATGTCGTGCGACCCAATGAAGAGTAACTAGCTGGGAGGAGCAGACGACAAGTGGAATTGCGGCGATGCTCAAGGGATCGCCACAATCTTCGGCGCGACCAAATGTTGGCCGTCCGCGACATTCGCCTTACTCTCCCCCCTCATAGAACAACTCCAGCGGCAGGCCGACCAGCGCCTTGCCGATCCAGTCCCGCGCGATCACGTTGGAGGGACCCATCGCGATCGCCGCACGCGCGTCGCGAAAGGAACGCTCGATCGGACCGCGATGGTAGCCATAGCCGCCGGTCACGGTCAGCGCCGCGGCTGCGACCTTGTTGGCGACCTCGGCGGCATGCACCTTGAACTCGGTCAGGGGAATCAGGATTTCGCTCTGCGGCTTGCCCGCGCGCCACAGATCGTCGAGCTTGCCGGCCAGCTCGTTGCGCCAAGGCCGCAAGGTCTCGACCAGCACCTTGGCGGCGCCGAGCTCCTGCCGGATCGCCTGGTAATCGGACAGGCTCTTGTTCTTGTCCTTGTGCACGAAGCTCGTAGTGTGCGCGACCGCCGCGTTCAGCGCCCCGCGCGCCACGCCTTCCCAGACAGCACCGAGCCCGATCAGATAGACCGGCGATACGCCGTCATAGATGATCTCTTTGCCCTGGCCTTCGGCGCCGAGCCGGTCGCGCTGCGGCACTTTCACATTGCTGTAGCGGATCGGACCCGAATGATTGGCCCGCACGCCGAGCGCATCCCACGGCCGTGACTCGATGCCATCAGCCTTGCCATCGACGATGAAGAACACGATGTCGGCCTGGTCCTTCGCGCCGGGCGTGCGCGTCTGCACCACGTAATAATCGGCCTGGCCCGAGCTCGTGGTGAACGACTTCTCGGCATTGACCAGATAGTCCTCGCCGTCGCGTGAGGCTTCGGAGAGGTTGTACCACCAGTGCCCGCCGGTGGCGCGTTCGCTGGTCGAATAGGTGCCGAGCAGGCCGCCATTGTTCGACTTCAGCCAACGCTCCTTCTGGTCGGTGCTGCCGAACAGGTTGATGGTCTGGGCCGCGCCGACATGCATCACATAGACGAGGCCAGTCGAGGCATCGGCCTGCCCGATGCGATAGGCGGCCTCGGCGAAGTCGACATGGCCGAGGCCGAGGCCGCCGTGCTGCACCTCGTTCAGCACGCCGGTCCAGCCGGCATCCGATAGCGCGCGGAGGTTTTCCCGTGGGAAGCGGCTCTCCTTGTCGTTGCGGTCGGCATTCACCTTCACCGTGGCGCCAATCGCCGCGTCGAGCCTTGCGTAGACGTCGTCGTTGCGGGCGAGATTGTCTTTGGCCATGATCGTTCTCCTGTCCGGGTTGATGTCAAGCGACAGCTTGGATCGGCTGTCCGTTCGGGTCGCCTTGCGACGATCCGCCGAGATAAAGCGTCTTGATGTCACCGCGCCGCCGCAGCTCGGCAGCCGCACCGGTGAGCACGCTGCGGCCACCCTCGAGCACGACGGCGTGGTCGGCAAAGCGCAGCGCAACCGTCGAGTTCTGCTCTGCGATCAGGATCGACAGGCCCTGCTCGGCATTGAGCTGCTTGAGCGCGCGAAAAATCCCCTCGACCACCAACGGCGCCAGCCCCATCGACGGCTCGTCCAGCACCAGCAGCCGCGGCCGCGACATCAGGGCGCGCCCGATCGCCGTCATCTGCTGCTCGCCGCCCGAGGTCAGTCCGGCCAGCGAGCGGCGCCGCTCCTTCAGCCGCGGAAACAGCGTGTAGACGCGCTCGAGATCATCAGCTGTCTCGGCGCGTGTCGCATCACGTCCAATTGCGCCGGTGACGAGATTTTCCTCGACCGTCAGCGACGCGAAGCAGTGCCGCCCTTCGAGCACCGGCACGATGCCCTCGCGCACCAGCGTGGCGGCCGATGCAGCGGCGAGATCGCGGCCATCGAAAACGATGCTACCAGCGGTGATCTGGCCGCGGCGGGCGGGCAGCAGCGCCGACACCGCCTGCAAGGTGGTCGATTTGCCGGCGCCATTGGCACCGAGCACGGCCACGATCTCGCCCGGCCGCACCGCAAGCGACACGTCGCTGACGGCGTGGATAGCGTGATTATAAGTCGCGGCCAGGCCTTCGACTGAAAGCAGGACTTCGCTCATGGTTCGGTCCGTGAGATTGCCGGCTGCAGGAGATTCAGGGCTCCCGCAGCCGGGCGTTCGGTTACTGGCTGACCGGGTCGTCGCCGGAGGTGCGGACCTTGATGCCGTGCTCTTGGGCATAGGCGACCGCGGATTTCTCGATGATGGGCCGCAGGGACGCCCAATCCGGCGCGATCCAGTCCGAAACCACCTTCCATTTCGCGCCGTCCCACTGCTGGAACGTGACCCGGCCGTCGCCCTCGTGATTGTCCCAGGTGACGTTGATCGAATGGAACAGGCCCTTGGCGCCGAGCGCTTCGACCCGTGCCGGATCGAGTTGCAGATGCTCGAAGCCCCAGCGCACCTCGTCGCCCGTCAGCGTGCGCTTGCCGAACTTGGCCTGCGCGATCCTGACAGCCTCGACATTGAGGATGCCGTTCACGATGCCGAGGTTGTGATAGACGCTGCCGATCCGCTTCTTGTCGTCGAGATTACCCTTGCCGGCGCCATAGACCGTCTTGATCACCTCCTGCAGCACCGGATATTCGGCACCGGAGGCCTGGGTGGTGATCGCGACGTAGCCCTTGGCGGCGTCGCCTGCGGGGATCACGTCCTCTTCCGAGTTGGACCAGACGTTGCCGATGATGTGGTCGGCCGGGAAACCGACCTTCTGCGCCGTCTTCAACGCCACCGGGTTCATCACGCCCCAGCCGCGCAGCACCACATAGTCGGGCTTGGCGCGGCGGATCGAGAGCCATTGCGACTGCTGCTCGTTGCCGGGATGCGGCACCTCGATCTGCTCAACGCTGAAATGATACTTGTCGGCGAGCAGCTTGTAGATCGGGATCGTCTCCTTGCCGTAGGGCGAGCCGTGATAGAGCACAACGATCTTCCTGTCCTTGAGCTTGTCGACGCCGCCTTCGCGGCCTGCGATGTAGTTCACGATGCCCGAGGTTTCGCTGTAGGGATTGAGCAGCAGCGGGAAGACGTAGGGGAAGACGCGTCCATCGGTCGAATCGGTACGGCCATGGTTGATGGTGATCAACGGCACCTTGTCCTTGGTGATGCGGTCGATCATGGCGTATGCGATGCCGACCGACAGTGGATTCCAGGCTGCGACGCCGCGCCGGTTCTTCAGACGCTCATAGACCTCGACGCCGCGTTCGACCTCGTACTGGGTCTCGCCCTCGTCCCAGGTCAGCTTGACGCCGTTGACGCCGCCGTCGCGGATGTTGATCAGGTTCAGATAGTCGATGAAGCCGCCGAAGAAGCCGGTGCCGCCGGCGGCATATGGGCCCACCCGGTAGCTTTGCAGCGGGAAAAACTGCTCGTCCGCGCTCGCCGCCGGCGCGCCGGCCAAAGCCAGCGCGCCCGCCACACCAAGAACGAACTTCAACTTCGCAAACTCCAAGTGTCGTAGTCTCGTCATCGTCTGCTCCTTCATTTGTCAGTCGTGGGAAGCGTCATGCTGTGGCCGCCCGGCGCACCGCTGCGCGAAAGCGGTCCCACAGCGCAATCAGTCCGCGCGGCTCGGCGATCAGGAATGCGATGATCAGCGCACCGATCACGATGCGCTGGCTCATCTCGAGCACGCCGGAATCGAACACGCCGCCGAGCAGCGCGACCCCGAGCCGCGACAGGATCAACGGGAACACCACGATGAAGGCCGCGCCGAGGAACGCGCCGCGCAGCGACGCCAATCCGCCGATGATGATGATGAAGAGGATCTGGAACGAGCGGTCGAGATTGAACCCGGCCGGCTCGACCGTGCGCAGATAGGCGAAGGCCCACAGCACTCCGGCGACGCCGATCAGGAACGAGGACACTCCGAACGCCGAGAGCTTGGTCCGAAGCAGCGGCACGCCGATGACCTTGGCGGCGACCTCGTGATCGCGGACGGCGATGAAGTTGCGGCCGGTCTGCGATTGCAGCAGCCGCAATGTCATGAACGTCGCCACAGTCACGACGGAGAGCGAGAACAGATAGCGTCCCGCGGCGCTGGTTAAGGCATAGCCGGCGATGTTGATCGTCGGCGCGTCGATCACGCCCGACGGGTTGTCGTTGGAGAACCAGCTGAACTTGGTCAGCGCCCATTGCACGAAGAACTGCGCGGCGAGCGTCGAGACCGCGAGATAGAACCCGCGCAGCCGCAGGCTCGGCAGCCCGAACACGATGCCGATGGCCGCCGCGACGAGGCCGGCCAGCACCAGGTCGAGTAACAGCGGCAGCGCGGGAATGCGGAGATGAAGATTGTAGGCGGCGTAGGCGCCGACCGCGAGGAACGCCGCCGAACCGAGCGACACCTGCCCCGCATAGCCGGTGAGGAGGTTGAGCCCGACCGCGGCGAGCGCAAGCGCGAGAAACGGCGTGAGCACCGCGTCCATTAGATAATCCGAACCGGCCAGCGGAATCACGCCGAATGCGATCACCGCGGCAACGCCGATTAGGATGCGTTCGGTGGCGGACGAGGTCCGCCGTGATGTTGAGGCTGCGCTCATGTCCTAGACCCTCTCGATCAGCTTCTGCCCGAACAGCCCCGACGGCCGTACCAGCAGGAACGCCAGCGCCACGACATAGGCTGCCCAGGCCTCGATGCCGCCGCCGAAAAACGGACCGACATAGACCTCCGCGAGCTTCTCGATCGCGCCGATCAACAGTCCGCCGACGATCGCACCCGCAATCGAATCGAAGCCGCCGAGCACGAGCACCGGCAACGCCTTCAGCACCACCAGCGACAGCGAGAACTGCACGCCGAGACGCGCGCCCCACAACAGACCGGCAACCAGGGCCACGATGCCGGCGACCGTCCATACGATGGCCCAGACGCGCGGCAGGCGCAGGCCGACCGCAAGCGCAGCGAAGGGGTCGTCGGCGACGGCGCGGAACGACAGCCCGGTCCGCGTGAAGCGGAAGAACAGCGCAAACAACGTCACCAGACTGCCCGCAACCGCCGCCGCGAACAGATCGAACCGGCTGATGAAGACGCCGGCGATGTCGAGCGGAACGTCGCTGACACCGATGTCCAGACCGTGGACCTGGGTGCCCCAGAGCAGCTGTGCCGCGCCCTCAATCACATAGGACAGCCCAAGCGTTGCCATGAACAGGGTGATCGGCGGCTGGTTGACCAGCGGCCGCAGCACCGTGCGCTCGATGGCGACGCCGAGCGCGACCATGATTGCCAGCGTCGCCAGCAGCGCCAGTGGAAACACGATGCCGCGCTCGACCAGGCTGACGAACGTCAGCGCGGCGAACAGCAGCATCGCCCCTTGCGCGAAGTTGAGCACGCCCGAGGTCTTGTAGATCACCACGAAGCCGATCGCGACCAGCGAATACATCACGCCCGACAGCAGGCCGCCGACCAACACTTCGACCAGGAATTGATAGTCGAACATCAGAGGGCGAGCTCCGTCTCGTCCTGATGTGCGACGCCAAGATAGGCGTCGACCACCGCCTGGTCGGCCCTGACCTGGTCGGGCGTTCCGTCGGCGATCTTGCGGCCGTAGTCGAACACCGCGACGCGATCGGACAGCCCCATGACGATGCCGATGTCGTGCTCGATCAAGATGATGGTGGCGCCATAGCTGTCGCGCGCGTTGCGCACATGCGCGGCCAGTTCTTGCTTCTCGCCAAGAGTGACGCCGGCGAACGGTTCGTCGAGCAACAGCAGCGCCGGCCGCGCGACCAGCGCGCGCGCCAGCTCGACGCGCTTCTGCAAACCGTAAGGCAAGGAACCGGCGGCGCGATCGCGCACCTCGCCGAGGTGCAGGAAGCCGATGACGTCTTCAGCGGCGGCAAGATTTTCCGCCTCGATCCGCCGCGCCAGCGGCGAGCCGGCGATCTGGCGCAGAAAGCCGGCACGGACGCGGTGCGCCAGCCCCATCAGGACGTTGTCGAGCACGGAAAGGCCCTTGAACACTGCCAGATTCTGGAACGTCCGCGCCACGCCATGCTGCGCCAGCCGCGCCGTCGGCACATGGGCGAAGGAATACTCGCCGAGCCACACCCGGCCCCGGTCGGGCCGGTAGAGCCCGCTGATGACATTGAGCAGCGAGCTCTTGCCGGCCCCGTTGGGCCCGATCACCGCGCGGATCTCGCCTTGCGCGACCTCGAGCTCGATGTCGCGCAGCGCGGCGACGCCGCCGAACGAGAGCGAGATGTCCGCAAGCGCAAGCACCGGCCGTGCGGCGTCATCGCCTCGCGGCGCGAGCAACCGGTCCCGCGTACCGGCTCGCCCGGCCAAGGGCGGGGAGAGCGCCGGCTCCACAAGGGCGCCATCCAGTGGAAGCACGCTCGCGCTTGCTGCGATCATCGTCACGCCAATCTTTCCCTGATCACTCGGCCGCCTGGACGTGCAGCGGCGCATTCGCTTCCAGCGCGCGGACCAGCGGAATGACGCGGCGGCCGAAATATTCGACCTCCTCCTGGAAATGCAGGAAGCCGAGCAGCACGAGGTCGACCCCGACCTCCTTAAGCGCGACGATGCGCTCGGCGATCTGCTCCGGCGTGCCGATCAGGTTGGTCTTGAAGCCGTCATTGTACTGGACGAGATCCTCGAAGCTCGATGTCGCCCAATTGCCCTGGCCTTCCGGCGAGGCCTTGCCGGCGTTCTTGACCTCGTGACCGAAGGCGTTGACGGCCTCCGGATCCGCGTTGGCGATGATCTCGTTCAGGACGGTGCGCGCCTCGGCCTCGCTGTCGCGCGCGATCGCGAACGCATTGACTGCGATCCGGACCGAATGATTGTTGGCCTTAGCCTTGGCCCTGATGTCGTCGACCTGCTTCTTGATCTCCTCGACCGAGTTGCCGTTGGTTAAGTACCAGTCCGACACCCGCGCCGCCATGTCGCGCGCCGCGCGCGAGCTGCCGCCCTGGAAGACCTCGGGCAGCGGCTCGGCGGGCTTCGGCTTCAGCGTGTAATCCGTGAAACGATAGAAATCGCCGCGGAAGGTGAAGTTGTCCTGCGTCCAGATCCCGCGCAACGCCCGGATGAACTCCTCTGAGCGCCGGTAGCGCTCGTCGTGGTCGAGCCAGGGCTCGCCGATTGCGGTGAACTCGCCGCGGAACCAGCCGCTGACGATCATGACGGCGACGCGCCCCTCGGTGAGCTGGCTGATTGTCGCGATCTGCTTGGCGGCAACCGCGGGATTCCACGGTCCAGGCAGCAGCGCCGCGATCACCTTCAGCTTCGTTGTCGCTGCGAGCAGCGCGTGGCTGAAGGCGACCGGCTCGTGCTGAAATTCTGCGCCGTAGCCGGCCGTAAAGCGGATCTGACTCAGGGCATAGTCGAACCCCGCCTGCTCCGCGATCTGCGCGAGCCGTCGGTTGTAGTCGATGTCCCATCCGGTGCGCTGCTCGATCTTGCTGATCACGAGGCCACCGGAGACGTTCGGCACCCAATAGGCGAATTTGATCTGATCATGGTTGGTGGTCATGGGAATTTTCCTCTGAGGGTTTGGATTTGGAGACGGATGTGACGCAGGCAGCACGAGGCATTCACGCTGCGCTTGCACCAGCGGGTGACGACGCGGCGCATACGAGCCGTCGGTGAGATTTGAATGAGTGAAAGGTTGGCGCGATCAGTTCTGATCCGCGCTGGCGCGCAATCGGCGCGTCAACAACACGCCGCGCGACACGAATTCAGCGACGCAAAGCAGTTTCGAGATCGATCAAGGAGGCCCGTGCAGGTCATTCGCATTCCCCTCGCAAGCACCATCGGCGAGCAATCAATACTCTCAGAGAAAACGGAGACGAGCGAGTCCAAGCCAAACTCTTTTTCAGCGAGTCCGGGGAAGCGGTATTCTTTTGTTGACGCAAAACGCGACGTTTGTTGCTGCGCAGCTGGAACTTCGCTCGCGTCGACGTACCTGCGTGGGTAGACGAGGCTGACTCACGACCCGATCATGAACTGATGTGATGAACAGCGTTTGGCTACCAAGCTAGCGTAGATTGGATCCGACTCCGCCAAGCTCGGTACGCGAAAACACGTCGCGGATTTTATCTCCAAAGGTGCCGTTTTAGAAAAGATCCTTCATCAAATTAATGAACCACTCGCCCTTCAACTCGGTGCGGCGCCTGTTGATGCGAGGCCAACTGTCCTGAGATCGAATCGCGTTACCGTCCCTTCCGGGTGTGCGCTAAGAGCTCCCACCAGCCGTGCACGAATTCAAATCGATGGGAGCGAACGTCGTCGACGGCATCGGCCGCCCCGCTGACTGCGATTTCGGATTTCAGTTCTAGATATTCGAGCGCTAGCGCGGAATGCTACCGGCTGTGTCAGCCGACAGTACCGCCCTGCTGGTGTCATTCCCGCATACGCGCGCGAATGGTCCACGGGTTCGTTCAATTTTGGCGCACTCATGAGCGTCGCCAACAGCAGGCATACGTCTGGCTGGTCCAGTTCGGGCGCAACGGCAGGCGCGCCGTAGGCAGATTGTCGGCCTCCTGCAAGCGTCTGCTGATGTCGGCTACTGCGTGAACGCGGGAATCCGTCGAGCGAATTGCTGAGCGTGCAGCCGCTTGGCGGGCCGCGCCACTCGGGCCGGGAAAAAAGGACGCCGGGATAGAACCGGCGCGAGTTTGCACGTCACCTCGGGATTCAGCATCCCTACAACTCAATACGGTCCGAGTTCAGGATAGGAACGCGCGTCTACAAAGACATTGACGGTCAGTTCAGAAACTTCACAGCGAGACGGCGCTCATCACGCCATACAACGGAGCAATCAATATCCAAGCCAGCACCTGGAACACGCAGGCCGAAAGCCGCGGGCACGAAAGGCGCGTTATCGATTTGGACGATCGCAGAGGAATCCGTGAGGTGGCGGACCTTGCACCGCACAGGACTGCCGTCCACCAATATCTGCGCAGCATAGACGTTACGTCGCCGCTCGTTCGCCACGTCTCGCAGTCTCCCCCGCTCTAGCGCGCGGGAGATATTGATCGACGATTCCAGTCTCAAATGAGGCTAGACCATGGTTTCATTGCTAGGCCGGGAGCTTTTTCTCCAGCGCGGCCGACGCCGCCAGGGCCAGATCCTGCGCTGCCACGGCCTTGTGCTCACCGGCTTTGCGATCGCCCCAACCGTTCGCAGCGGCGATGCCGCGCGTGGTCAGGCCATCGAGAGAATCCTCAAGCACATGGAAGTGTTCGCCAAGCCCGGCCCTGATGTCTGGCCGCACAAATGAGTGGATCAAGGTCAACAACCGGACGCATCCGGCTATGAACTGGGTTAAAGATGCGCTGTCAGCCTAAAGGAGGGAGGTCAACTCAGTGGCACGAGTAAAGCTTCGCGCCCCCCTAGACCCCGACGTGTCTTGTCGACGCAGGGGCCGGGATATTTGAGCTGCCGCTTCCGTGAGGCGCAATTCCGCCCGACATCCCAATGTTCAACTTGGTAGCGCCCCCTCCTGTGACGTTCCGTCGTCCAGGAGCGACACTTCGCCGAGCATCTTTGCCCCACTACACGTTCATCCTCCGCAATAACTGCCCTGATAAAACCAGCCTGGGATTTGGCCCAGTTCGCTGCGAAGGCCCTCCGGCAGGTCACCAGCAGAGAACGCGACAGGCCATATCACCCAGCCGTCGACGCAACCAGACGCGGCTCGGACAGCTTTCCAAAACAATCCGCGCCTTCTCCTCCTCAGACCAGCGCCGGCGCCGGCCCCTCTCCACCACCTCAAGTCGATTCAGCGCACTGATCGTATGGCTGTCCATACGTACAGTTCTCGACCATCAGACTAGCCCGCCGCAAGGGGTCTCGACAGCGATGCCGAGCGAACCGATCGGTGACACCATCATCGATGTCGGCGACTGCGATCTTGGCCAGCGTCAGCCATTGCGCGAGGTGACGGGCTGCGGCGTCATAGCCGCTCACCGTCAAGCTCGCATGCCCCAACCCCGTCAGGTGTCGTGCGAACTCCGTCACCAGCGGGGCGAGATCGCCCGCGTCCATGCAGCGCTGCCCGTGGCGGTGACTCTCACTCGACTCGGCCATTCGTTGTCTCCCTTTCGTTGCCATCAAGGCAGGAAGGGAGGCCTCAGATTATGCGGAGTGAGGAAGAGGGCACCAGGAACTAAACTGTTGATAACGAAGCGGGTCTCGGATCGAACGACCGCGCACTCAGCATAATCGTGGGCTCCACATAATTGCGGAAGTCGACCGGCTTGGTTGCCACCATCACCCGGACAGTGCCGGACGGGCCGATCACCGGCTTGCCTTCAACGCATGGACGATGGCCGCAATCATCGCCACGTCCGCGCCTTGGCCGACCCGGATAGTGACGCCTTCGGCTTCGATCTCGATGCCCCCAACATCCGGCTTGACCTTCCGTCGCGCTGTCTTGCGCTCACGGCCCGCAACCGCGACCGGCGCCATAGCGTCTACCACCGCCGGTACAAACTGCGGATCGTTAGCCATCGGCGCCGGCTGCCGGCGCGCTTGCCGGCGCCAAGTGAACACTTGTTGTGGGGTCAGCCCGTGTCGCCGGGCAATCTCGGAAACGACCGCGCCTGGTACCAGCGTCTCCTCGACAATCCGGGCCTTGTCCTCCTTGGAGAACCAACGACGTCGTCCCGTCTCCGTGATCCTTCCAGCCGGCGCGCCGTTACATCCGACTTAAGCGTATGGCCAAACATAGACACAAACCGATCCCTTCAAAGAGATCGTGAAACTCGCCAATCCCATTTGCCTCGAAAAGGTGGGTGCGGAACGACGCTTACGACCAGGCGAACCCATGCGGTGATACATGGGACGCGGGGCTCGACGGAGTCCGGCTACGCCGCGATCCAGCGTGATTTCGGCTATATGCGCCGCATTCCCTTGCCGAACGCGAGATAAGAGCGGCGAATGTCACCTGAAGTTGTACTAAATTGGTGATGTGGTTGCCGCTTTTAGCGAACTCTTTTGGGGCTTCAATATGAAGAGACTTCTGGGATTCTTGCTGCTCGCCCATTCGTTCTTTCTTTCCGCCGAGGTCATGGCGCAGGGACTTCCTGCTCCCTCATACTGGAAGAATGAACGAGGTTCAGAACTGTTTGTTTGGTCCGCCAATAGCGGGGCAATACAAGGGACTTTCACAAACCATGCTCAAGGGTTTGCGTGCCAAGGCATCCCTTATCCTGCATCGGGAGCCGCTAGTGCAACCGGACTGTATTTTGTTGTTACTTTTGCCCAGTGCAATTCCTTTACCCGCTGGGTTGGAAAAATTAACGGGTCTCAAATGCCAACGTCATGGACGCTCTTCTACGTTGACAAGAACGGCAAGCCAGGCAAGTTGAAGGGCGCGGATATATTCACGCGCGTATGGTAGCTTTCAATCTTCTCGCAATCTCGCGACATTAGAAGGGAACTCAGTCTCGGGAGTTTTGGCCTCGATCTCTTGATGCAGGGCCCCTTTCCCAAAGCTCCGGGCTGTCCAGGATCAATCAGGTTTGATGCTTGGCGCCCCGCAGTCCTGCCGGAACGAACGGGGAATAACATCACGAACCTCTCCCGAGATCCGAAAGGACAGTCTAAGCCTGGGTCCAAATTGCGGGACGAGCCACCCGCTTGCGGTAGCTTTCACTGAACGGCATCAAGGTCTTGGGAAACTATGATCTGATGGGGGTTGTCGAGCTTGTCGCATCTGACAACAGTGCGCTCATTAACTCGGCGATCGCCGCGTTGACCTCGGCGAGGCTGTGGAAGATCCGGTGGCGCAGCCGTCCGAGCAGCCAGCGCTGGACCATGAGGACCGCCTGCTCGACCTTGGCCTTGTCCCGTGGCCGTCGTGGCCTGGCCGGCAGAATGGCGGTGCCGTAATGCTCCGCCATATCGGCGTAGCTGCGGTTGATCTGCGGATCGTAGAGGCAGGCCTTGATCACCGCGACCTTGGTGTTGTCCGGCACCAGCAGTGCCGGCACGCCGCCGATCGCCTCGAAGGCGCCGACGTGCCCGCTGATCCAGTCGGCGAGGCCCTGCGTCCAGGTCGCCTGCGCGTAGGTGAAGCTCGATGCGCCGAGCACCGCGACGAAGATCTGCGCGGTGCGCCGTTCGCCGGTGAACCGGTCGATCACCACCGGCACGCCGTCGCCGGCATAGTCGACGAACAGCTTGTCGCCGGCCGCATGCGACTGGCGCATCGTCACCGACAGCCGGCCTTCCAGGCCCGGTAGAGCTCGCAGAACCGCGAATAGCGATACCCGCCGGGTTCGCCCGCGATGTACTCCTCACACACAATCGACAGTGTCACGTGCTTGCGCTTGAGCTCGCGATGCACCGCCGGCCAGTCCGGCTCGGCCTGCCGCCGATGGCCCCGCCGGGTGCCCGGACCGGCGCTGGCGAACGGCCGGGCCTCCAGCACCGTGTCGGTGACGTCGTCGGGCAACGGCCAGGTCAGCCCCGCCGCCTCGAACCGGCGGATCGTCAACCGCACCGTCGAAGGGGGCCGTGCCGACCCGCCGCGCAATCTCGCGGGTCGGCATCCCGGCCGACTTCAATCTGATCACATCGCGCACATGCGCATCGCAAACCTCTCCGTCGGCATCCAGGCCCCCCTTCGCAAAACCGAAAGGCGGGACCGTATCGGAGCCAGAAGAGGCCTCGTCACCCCGGTCATCCCGGAATGGTGGGCGAGATCATCTCGGAATGGTGGGCGACATCAAATCGGAACGGTGGGCGAGATCATTCCGGAATGGTGGGCGACATCGAGCGGAATCAGCAAGTACCCATTCGAACTGACAAACCCACGTCACTCCTGTAATAACGGCAGCCTAAGTCCAATCCTGAGATCGCAAATTTGGATCCACGCCCTCGAGGAACAGCTCGACCGGCAAGCCGTCACCGATCTGCTGCCGAGCAATCACATTCGGCGGTCCCGTGGCGATGCTGCGCGCACGGAAGAGCCTTGATGGGACCGCGGCGGCATATTCAGATTGGATTTCTGGCGCGCTCTGCCGATCGCTTTCTGCATCGTCTTCCGCAGGACGATGAGAAACGGAGACTTTGCGGCATTTATCTAATCCTTCGGCTGGCGCTATTCTGAAGGCATCCTATAGTGTCACGGCTCTCGAGAAGTTCGCGTTCGCCCATATTGATAACAAGATCATGGCGCGCGATCTGGTCCCCCGACAAGCTCCGCTTGCGCCGATCCAGAGAGAGAGAGAGAGAGAGAGAGAGAGAGAGAGAGAGAGAGAGAGAGAGAGAGAGAGAGAGAGAGAGAGAGAGAGAGAGAGAGACGCTGTTGGCCTCATGCATTTTGATCGGAGGAGCGCAGGAGAATTTCGATATGGACGAAGGAGCTCGCTTCTCCAAGTCGCGGCTTGGCTCAGCCAGCAATTTTCATTTGCGTCAGCGCGATTGTCTTCCTTGTCGTTGGAAAGCGTACATCGGATTAACACCGCAATATGCGTATGTACCGGATGCAGTAGCCATGCACTGGCTATAGGTTGAGAATTGGCAGTTGCCCGAATACCCCCAACTACGTCCCTGAAGGCAATAAACGTCCTGGCGAGCCGGTGAGGTGTACGAACGAACCCGCGAAGCAGCGTCCGAAGGCAATCCAAAGCCGACGAGAATGGGAAGTGCTAGCACTCTGATAGCGAGAAGATAGCGTGTGAGACCTCCTACCTTCGTTGGGGTCGCTGAAGCACAGAGGATCCGAATTGGACCGTTTGCGATCTTAGTGAATGGCAGATAGCCGGACCAGCCCGTCAGGCATCGCCAGAAATCCAGAAATAGAGTTCAGCGTGACCGGAGCCCGCGAGCGCGACAGACCTGAGCGGGACATTGGATACAAACAAGGACCATGCAATAAGAGCGCCATAACGGACGGCACTGGCCGAGATCGGGTCATTTCCAGAAAATCGGCTGCATCTCGGCGCAGCCTTTCTGCGGCTGTCCCCGGCGGAGCGCATCTTTTAAGCGCGAGTGGGCACATCCGCGCGGTGGAAAACTCGTGTCTTAGGCGGATGTACGACCCGCGGTCTTCGCTTCGTTCACGTTGACGAGGACCGTGCACGCCAACATCATCGACATCCTGGGAGGCACACGTGGTGTCGAGGATCTATCGCGCCATCATCGCAGCTTTTTGGACAGCGTTTCGCGACCAATCTGCTTGAGCCGCTCCGGCCTCGTCTCACCTGTGCTGGCAGCTTCCAGAATCTTCGAGGCGACATCAACGCGAGCGCCTGTCTCGTACCGGGAAAGGCTTGCGCAGACCTCGTCGAGGACCGAGCGTAGAAGCGCAGTTGTAGCGGCGTTTAACATTTGGAGATCCCACAGTCTCAATCAGGGGGACGATGTAGATTTGCGGTCACTCCACAGCGATCAATCAGAACTTGCGAGACCGGGTCCAGCCCTCGTCTAATGGGCTCGGTGGAAGCCAGGACCAATCCGCCCGCCCAGGTCGTCGACGAGGAAAGCAACCAAGAGTAGAGATCGGCGACAATGGAAGGAGAAGCTGACAAATACGCTACATCCAGATGTCTTTTTCAAGCTATGGCATGCTTTACTTAAATTGAAGAGAACGCGATGGCGATACGGCTGTCGATGCGGCCAGCGCGACACCTGCTGTCGATCCATGCGCGGCGGCTATCGCGTGAATATCCGAATATTGCGCTTGATTACTCAACGCGAGATCATGAATCTGGACGGGAGCGACTCGCGGGTTTGACCTGCAAGGTTGAAAGCGGATTGGGTGCGTGTAAGCCTTAGCCTGCGGCAACGATGGACGGCGTAGCAAACACGCGTCAGACGGGCCCGGCCCTCCGGAGGAGGTCGAGCGTCATTGCCTGGCGGCGCCCACGCCGGCGCTTCCTCTGAGGCGACTGAGAAGCTCGCCTGGCCAGTCGGCTTGTCGATTGGCATTGCCATAATACCAACCGCCCTGTAAACGAGCTTCCGCACAGTCCGGGGTGTCTATCAGCGGTCGCCCGCAGCGGGGCCTGTAGCTCAATGGTTAGAGCCGGCCGCTCATAACGGTCTGGTTGCAGGTTCGAGTCCTGCCGGGCCCACCAGCCTTCGCTCGCGAGGCGAGCAAAGCAGTCACGCAGAGCCTGAAAAGTGAAGGCGGGCAATGTAGCCTACGAGCAACGATGTAACGCTTGAGCACTTTGGCCCAGCACTGATACGGTCAATCAACGAAGGGGTCGGGGCGGATGAGCCAGTTTCTAATTCAGGGCTATTTCAATGAGTTAGATCGTATCCGTACAGCCTCCGGCGCTACCCGTGAATCGGTCGTACGCGAAGCCTTCAAGGACCTGCTCAAACAATGGGGCCGCCAGCAGAACCTAGTGTTCATAGCAGAGCACGAGCACATCACGCCGGCGAAGGACCGCTGTTACGTTGACGGCGCGCTCCTTCATGAAATCCGCGTGCCCTTCGGCTACTGGGAAGCCAAGGACACCGACGACAAGCTCGACGAAGAAATTGAGAAGAAAAAACGCAAAGGCTATCCGCAGGACAACATTATATTCGAAGACAGCAGTCAGGCCGTTCTGATCCAAAATCGACAAGAGGTGATCCGATGCGAGATGCTCGATGCGCCTCGCCTTGAAAAACTTCTATCGCTCTTCTTCAGCTACGAACGGAAAGAGATCGCCGCGTTCAGGCAGGCTGTGGAGCAATTCAAGGTCGACCTTCCCTCTGTCCCCCGAGGACTGCGAGAAATGGATCAGCGCCCTCCCCGCGCTCAAGGAACTGATGAATCGGTTTTTCTCGGTGCACGCAAAATCAGAACGCGAATTTCAGCAACTCGTTGCATGGGAAAACAATCGATCTCCGGTAGCCAACTCGAGCGAATATTTCACTACGGATATCGAATACGCGGACGCGAGCCAAAAAGCGCGCGGCTGGACATGTTGGGTCTCAAATGGCTCAGCACCAATCGAAAGGATGGCTCGAAGTGCACTCCGGTCTTCATAGAGATGAAGTATGGCATTGACGCCTACGACGGAGAGGCGGGGATCAAAAAGCACATCCAGGATCTGCAATCGATACTGAGTGATCCGGCGAAGGTTCACGAACTGAGCCAGACGATAGCGGATCAATTCAATCAGCTTTCGGAATTGAATCTCATCAGTTTCGGTCTCTGGCCGACCTGAGGTCGTCTTTCTGCTCGCCAATCATAATCCCAGGAGCAGGAAACTGCTCAACATCGTTCAGTCGATCGACGAACCTAAGAGCTTTGATCTACGTTTCTTCTCTGCCGCATTTGCCGGCTACGGCATGCACGATGTCTGTATGATGACCCTGCAAGAGTTCCGGAAGCGGCTCGGCCACCCTGCGCCCTCACGCGATCCGTAGGCGGGGAGAAGCTTCCTCTCGCTTTACAAAATGCTTTGCCTAGCCATTCCGCGGAACAATTCGTCCTATTTGCACGCCACAGCTACCCAGCCGCAATATCTGCGCTCTCGATCCCTTTCTTGCTCGAGAAGCCTCGAACCTAATGCCCTAGACCAATCACGGTCCAGGGCAAAGGCATGAGCGGCAAGCGCGAAGCGAGTCGGATCGAGCGATTACGGGCGCCGGATGGTCTGGAAAAGCCGCTCGCGGCGAAGCGCCGTCGCAAGAACCGTGGCATGCCGCCGCCCGCGACGTTCGATATCGATACGCTGCCGGGCAGCTCCAACTTGACCGCATTAGAGGCGGCAGCGGTCATCCGGCGGACGCCCGGCGCACTTGAGCAGTGGAGGCGCGACCCGAACCACCCGCTGAAATGGCGCTACGTCGACGGCCGGCCCCTCTATCGTGTCGATGCGGTGCGCGACTATCTGGCCAAATGTGATGAGACCCCTAGGAGGCTTCAGCCGCATAATGCTCACGGAGACGGCCAAGGAGCTCGGCCTTAATGGGGTCAAGCGGATTCGTCCGCAGCAGCCGCACCACCTTGCCGACCCGTTCCGCGCCGACTAACTGCGCGATGTAGTCATGAGCCGCTTCGAACGCCATCTTGCGGATGATCCACTGTTCGTCGTGATTATAGACCTGATCGATTCCACGCGGCTTTTGCCCCACGCATAGCCGTTGGATTTCGTTGTCGTAGCCGCAACGAGACATGATGGTTCGCAAGCTCCGCCTTAAGTCATGCATGGTGAACTTGGCGACAGCCGCTTCCTTGATCAGACGGTTGACCATCTTGGTGAAGCCCGACATCTGGCCGCCGGTCTTCGGTGACGGGAAGACATAGTCGGACGTTGCGCGCTGGAAGTGTTTCGCGGCGGTAAGCACCTCGTCAACAAGATGGGTGCGCGGCACGTCGTGGTGTAGGCCCATTTTGGTCCATGCCGCATCGAAGGTGATGCGATCATCCATGATGTGCTTTTGCCACTCGATCATAGTTGGTTCGCTGCGACGCGGACCACCGAGTAGGCACATGCGTGTCAACAGCCCAAAAGCCCCGAGTTTGCCGGATGCATGCCAAACCTTGATGATCTCCTCATCGATCAGCGCGCGGCCCTTCGTTCGGCGCCCGACCCTCTGTGCACGGGTTTCCTTGGGCGCGCGATAGCCGGCGAGCACGTTGTGCTCCACATAACCTTCGCCTACACACCATTCGAGGAAGGTGTGCGTGTGCTTGCGCACGTCCTTGGCGGCGCCGCGCTTACCGGTCTTGGCGATCCTGTCCACCGTCGCCATGATTTGCCGTCGCGTCAGCTCGCCGATGGCGAGATCGAAGTGATCTTTGAGACCGCGTCGCAACGCCGACATTGCCGGTTTCCAGTTGACGACTTGGCGTCCGGTCAGGGACGTTTCGTAGGGGCCATCTTCAATGATCAGGGTCGCCAGCGTGGTGCACTGCCTCTCTGCCAGTTGTTGTCGCTTTGCCTCGCGTTTGGCCTCGTTCGGATCGACTCCAATGACCACCTCGCCGGCGGCGACGGTAGCGGCCTTGCGCGCGGCCTTCTCATTGAACTTGGGCCATGCGCCCAGCGTCTTGCGTTGGGTGCCTCTCGTCCCAGGCTTGGTGAACAGGAAGACCCAGGTCCGCCCGCCAGTCGCGCGCATCCTGATGGCAAGCCCCGGCTGCTCTGTGTCGTGCAGATAGTACTGCGACTTGCCCGGCGGCAGCGTGGCTGCACGTATCGCAGCGTCAGTGAGCCTCAGGTAGTTCGTCGTCACTTCGGCTCTGAGACCCTTCTCGCTGTTTTCCATTGTTTGTGCCCTTACTCCTTGTGCCCCGGGACACGTCGAAGGAGATCCAAGAAACGGGTCATAAACCGTTCCCTCCACGTTCCCAGCTCTGTTGTGCCCCACGGGAAAATTTACGCAGGGCACGGCAGGGGCATACAAAATGTAGGAAGGCCAGCTATGGCCTCCTATGGGCCAATATGACCTGAAATCCCTGCGCTGCAAGGACTTTTGTAATAAAACTATGGCTTGATTAGGTCAGCTAAGGCCTACAGATTGTGGTTCACACGGGAGAGGTCCAAGGTTCGATCCCTTGTGCGCCCACCATTCAAACCCTTTGTTTTACAGGGTTCTTTGCTAAGTTCTCCTCGGTTCCAATGTGCATTTCGTTACGCTTTTGGACGTCAAAACACGAACGGATACGCCCAGAATCCGCCCAGTGATTGGGGCCGGTCTTCATAGCGACCAGGGGGAAGATTTTCGTGCTCGTTGAGTGCTGTAACGGCAGCACGCATACCCACGCCGTAATGAGCTGCTTGGCTCACCCTCTTAGGCACTCATGCTGCGCCCCGCACCCCCTAGGAAGGGGCACCCCGAAGAACGGTCAGAACGCGGCAGTATCCTGCCGCCATGCAATTACTTCCACTTGGCTAACAGATGCCGACAAAAGCGCGCATGATGTGCCCGGCTTGTCTCGGCGATCGAACCGCAACCGGGCCAGCGCGGTATCTCGCCCCTCGGTCATGGGCGCCCAACGCACCAAGTCGTCGAGTGCAAGTCTTGCGAACGAACAATGCAGTAGCGCGCCGGTGTAGCGTTGTATGGTTGGTGTAGGGTTGCGGACGATCGTACACCGCTCGAAAGGAAAACAATATCAAGAGGTTAAAAAGTGCGGGTGTAGGGATGTATGGTTGGAAGCCGGCCGAGCCTTCTTTTTTAATTTGTAGTCCGGGAGAGACAAAGAACACTTTCTCATGTGTGCGTATAGACTCAACCCTACATCCCTATACTAGGATGGAATAAAGGTATGAAACATAAAGAGAAAACGCTGATGTAGGGTTTGTCGTAACCCTACACCGTCCCTACATCCCTACACCGAAGCAAAAGACGACATCAATTCCAACGAAAGCAATGGCGTGCTCCATCTTAGACGCGTTGGTGTTGGAATTAGTTGATGCGGTAGATGAGTTGAGATTGCCCTTTGCTGTAATCATGCCCCTGGCAACGAAATTCCAAGAGCCTTCTCACCCCCCAGAATGACAGCCTGTGCACTTTTTGGTATGCGTTGCGCCGTCGCGCTATAAAACAACGTCGCGTTCAAGAACGTGTCCGAGACGCCGCGTCGTCGCGCCGACGACTGGCCCATACGGCGAGTATGACGCTCCAGAGAGGCGTCCCGTCTGGTGGCATAGCTCGAATTAAACGCCACTCGCGACAACACGCCTACCAGGGATTTTAAGTTGGATGCCTGCTTGGTTGATCCGCGCTGTGATCTGGGCCACGTACCTCGCGTCGCAGACGTGCCCGTCCTCGTGCTATTCTCTTGCGGCACGGGTGCGAGCAACTTCATCCGCGCAGATAGACTCGCTGGGGTGATCCTCGCCATCGGCGACGGGCGGGCTGCGGGTCCCTCCCTGGCCCCTCCCCCTTACGGCACAAGCGCGCCCCGAAATATTGCTAGCCGCAGATTTTCAAATCTGGGTTGACACGGTTGACAGGTTGACATGCTGCGTTCGTCAGGTTGACGGGGTTCTCAGCGAAAAGAGGCGGCTGCAGCGAGCGTGCGCTCGGGGTATACGCGCCGGCGCCCGGGCAGACGCAATCGCCTACGTTCTGCGCTGACCACCGGGCCACTCCCTAGTCGGCCCCGAGAGCCCGTCACCCTCAACCATGCCTGCCTGAGGTGGATCGGAGTGCCATTTGAACCCCGGGACGGAATGGAACGCTCGGCCGGCCCATATGTGCCTCTGCACTGGTCCCGGGATACCGGGCGCCTGGCACGCCAGACCAGAGGCGTGTCATTGGCCGACGTCTCTCCGGCTCACATCATCCGCTCCCACTGCAAAAGCCGACCTGGCGGGGCACAACCGTATGCATGCTCTGAGCCAAGAGCTGACGTAGCGTTTGCAGTAAGTACGAACCTACACGTCGTCGCATGGCGAACTGCGGAGATCAGCGCGAGTACTGAATAGCCGGTCAGTACAAGGTCGCCGGACCAAGAGGAAAAGGGCGCTCAGGTGGAGCGCCCCGTCTTGGCAGGCCGGATAAGGGGAGTCGACTAAGCGACCCTCGGGAGAGGCAGATCGGTCACCCCCGGCACCACCGCCTTGATGCGAATGTTGCGGAATTGCACCTTCGATCCGTCGTGATGGTTTTGCAGGGCGATGTGGCCCCGAAGAGAGCGCGGGTTAGGGTCGGTGAATTCGTTCACGAGTACGCCGTTCAGCGTGACCTTGATGCGGGCGCCGACGGCTTCGATCAGGAACGTGTTCCACTGCCACGGTCCCTTCGCAACATCGCTGCGGGTCGGCGCATTGCGGTTGTAAATCGCACCGGTGCTTCGCAGAGGATCATTCTCCATATTTTTTTCGGAGTTGTATCCGCGCGGATCGATCTGGATTTCGTAGCTCTGGTCGATCGCAGGCATCCAATCGCCCGGATTCGAGCTGTTCAGGTTGGGCACGCGGATGAAAACACCGGAGTTGTCGGTGCGGTTCGCGTATTGCCATTCGAATTCAAGCACGAAATCGGAGAAGCTTTCGCGCGTGTACCAAAGCAATCCAGGTCCACCGACGGATTCAAGAATGTCGTAGACCTGCATGAAGCCTCCGCTTCCCGACATCTGCCAGTCGGCCAAGCTCCCGGCGTACAGCGCCTTGAAGCGCGGCAAAGGCGCCGGCTTCAGTGCTGCGACGACAGCGGCGGTGGTCTGACGCGCGAGCGTCAGGCCGGTCAAGGACGGATTCGCCGAACCGACGGTGGGGAACAAGGCAGGCCCGGCAACGTAGGCGTTCGCGATGTGATGGAATCGCCCACTCGGGTCCGTAATTGACGTGGCTGGATCATCGCCCATCCACAGCGTTCCCGCTTCGTGATGCGTGTTGCCCAGTTGGTCCTTCGTGGTCGCAAACGGATCGGGTGGCGGCGCACTTTGCCAGCCGCCATTGTACAGATACTGGACGTCGCCTGCGCCCTTGGCGAGGCCTCCGGCCAACTTGACCGCTGCGGCCGCGAGCTTGCCCCATGCCGCGTAGTCGTTTGAGGTAGGCGTGAAATTGACCCACGCGCGCGCACTCATGCCGTCGTTTTGAAGTGGATCGGCAGCATTGGTTAGGTTCACGAAGCTCGTCGCGCCGCCGGGTCCGGCCCTCTTGTCGCCGTCCATCTCTCCGAGGCCGCGAAAGACGATCGCCACCCAATCCGGGTCCTCGTTCGAAAGCAGGTTCCGCAACAAGTCGATGTCGGGCACCATCGTCCACATTGTCGCTTCCGGGTTCTGTCCTTTCTCGGCTGATGCGAGCACCTGAATATGATAACGGCGTTTGCTTCCATCCGGATTCGTGATCTCGCCACGCGCGATCGCGCCGCCCTGCTCAAGAGTCGTGAGCGCACCGAGGCCAAGTGCGCTGCGTTTGACGCGCACTGTGAGATTTGTGCGCAGATGCGCCATGAAGTTGGCGCCCATGCTATAGGCGCCGCGCGTCACCGGGAACGACTCGATGGCCAGCCGTGTCGACTCGATCGTGCCGGCCGCCAGGATGACCTGGCAATCAGGACTGAGGTTCGTCGGCACGGACAGCGATCGAAACTGACCATTGTAGGTGAGATCGATGCCGGTGACCCTGCCCCCGCCGGTCTGTAGCCGTATCACGTGGCACCGTGGAACGAGGAAGAAGCGTCGCCGCGAGTTGTCGTTCAAGGTCCAACGCTTGGCGATGTCGTCCCGAATGCTCTCCAGCAGCATGGGGCCGCTGCTGAATTTGTCGAACGAAAACAGCCCGGCCCCGGGCGAGCTCGCCTGCACGGCGATCGGAGCTTCGTCGATGAGGTCCAACGTCACATCAGGCATGATCGGATTGGAGCTTGTCGCGACGGCTTGTAGCTGTGCATTGATAGCGGCGTTGAGCGGACCCGACAGATAGTCCGCCTTGTCCTGAACGCCGATCTCGGCCTCGACGTCAGGGTAATTCGCCGTAAGGAAATCGCGCGCGTCTTTGGGCCATGCAGCCAGATCAGCTGGCATGAGCCGCGGCGCCCAGCCTCCCCAGAATAGCGAGCGGCCCCCGGGGCAATAGGCCAGTCCAGTGAACGGCTCGTTGCTGTGCCAGGGAATGCCCCAGACACCGTTGCGCGTACGTGGATCTTGATCGTTGCGCGTGACCAGCGCGCTATCCGGCGCATTCAGGCCGAGATGCGGCATGTTCTGCACGTGCGTCGGGGCAAAATAGCCTCCCGCGTCGAGAAGGAGGACCCGCAGGTTCTGGTCGGCACCGGCGCGATAAATCTTGTTGGCGACATATGCGCCGAACATCCCCGCGCCAATGACCACCACATCGAACGGTCTGCCGCCATTGTTCACCGCTTCGTCGTATGTGCTGCACACGTATCTGCCGAGCATATCTCGGGCGAACTCTGTGTCTTGGATATCGACCTGAATGGAAGGGTCCTGTCGCAGAAGGTTCAGCATCGGATGGCTCCTTTCGAGGTGTTACCGCCACAGCGCGCGAGACCTTCGGTCCGACCGCGTCTTTTCAATCGGTAGGCGCCAGAGGACGCTCCTCGGGGGCGAACGGAGGGTCGCTGCAATAAACCTGCCCGCGTGACCGCGATCGAAAAGATAAGAGAAAGCTGCCGTGGGTTGTATGAGCTGGTTCACACGCCCGCGCGACTTTCAGCTTGGCGGATCGCGCGGGGATCAGTGTCTTGCAAAAGCGCCACTAAGGTCGGTCGAGTTGACCTATCCAGGCGATCAGTGGTTTACGGCGGCGCGATTTCGCGGCGGGACTGCTTGGTTAGCCGCGGCGGATTTCAGGAGAAGGGTGAACGTGGCGCCGCCACCGGGCGTTTCCTCGACTTCAACCGACCCCCCATGCGCCTCGGCAACCTGAGCGACGATGGCAAGTCCCAAGCCCGCCCCTGCTCCCTGAGCGCCACGCCCGCGCCAGAACCGCTCGAAGATGCGCTGCCTGTCCTGTTCAGGAATTCCAGGCCCGTGGTCCGAGATGCTGACGGCGCCTTCCGGCAGCACCGTCACCGTGACTTCGGTCTGCGGCGGCGAATAGGTTACGGCATTCTCGATCAGGTTACGCAACGCGTCTTCCACCGCATCGGCCTGCCCCGAGACCCAGACCGGCTGGTCCGGACCGTCGAGCCCGATCATACGCTTCCGCCCGATCGCCCAGGGAGCCAACCCACGGACGGCCTTTGCTGCGAGCGCATTCAGTTCAACGGCGTCCTGCGACGGCGGCACGCTGTCCAGCCGTGCGACTCGGAGCAATTGCTCCACGAGCCGGTTCATCCGCGCCGCATCGCCGCGTAGAAGCTGCACGGAGGGACTGTAGGCAAGCTGGTCGAGCTGTGCCGTCAAGATCGCAAGTGGTGTCCGCAGTTGGTGAGCGGCATTGGCAGTAAACTCGCGCTGAACGATCAGCCCACGCTCGAGCCGATCAAGCACCTGATTGAATCCCGCCACCAGCGACAACAGCTCGCTCGGCAACCCGTCGCCGGAAAGACGGACACCCGTAGTGCCCGGTCCGATCGCGGCGGCACGGACCGAAACCGCCCGCAAGGGGTCGAGCCCGCGACGGATACTCCAGATACCAACGGCAAGAAGCGCCAGCGCGAACAGAAGAATGGCCCAGCTGATGTCGCGGGCAAAATCCTTCAGCACGGTATGCGCCAGCGTGTCGGCTTCGATCGAGCGGGCAACCATGATGGAAACGGGACCTGCGGCACTCTCAGCATGCAGGTTCAGCGCACAATATTCCTGACCGGCCGCTCCGAAACCCCGAATGCGCGAGTAGCGTGGCTCCGCAGTGGCGGACGGCCAAGCGTTGGTGGCGGGAGCGAGGTCGGGCCGCGAGGTCGCGAGAATGCCATCCCCATCGGCGCGGACCACGAACAAATCTGTTGCGCCCGGCCTGTTGAAAACCTGCGCGAGCCCCTGCGACAGCCGAACCGCCACCGTTCCATCAGGCGTCCGCTCGATCAGCCGCGTCAGCTCCTCTGCCCGCCGGAGCAACTCTTCGCGCCGCAGGGCATCCGCCGTCTGATCGCTTTCGTGAAGCAGCGCGACGACGCCAACGGCGGCCGCGATCAAAAGCACCGCCGTTAAGCGAACTGCAAGCTGAGCCTGGAGAGATCGCGGCCATCGCATCACGATGGCTCCTCGATCAGGAGATAGCCAATGCCGCGCACCGTGTGGATCGCGCAAGTCGCGCCGTACTCGGCGAGCTTGCGACGGAGATGATGGACATGAACCGGAATCGCGTTCGAGCCTAATTCGTCGTCCATGCCGTAGAGCCTTTCTTCCAGAACCGCCTTCGGCACTACCCTGCCAAGCCGGCGCATCAGGTGTTCGAGCACCGATAATTCCTGGCGCGCAAGCGCGAGCGTGTCGCCGTGGATCCGAACGTCGCGTCCGATCGTATCGAACAGGAGGTTGCCGGCCTCGAGCGTCGTTCCGAGCGCGTGACCGGGCCGGCGCAGCAGCGCTTTAATTCGGGCAACCAGCTCGGTCGTGGCAAACGGCTTGACGAGATAGTCATCGGCGCCGGCGTCAAGCCCGCGCACCCGGTCTTCGACCGCATCGCGAGCGGTCAGGACAAGAATCGGCATGTTCTTGCCACCTCGCCTGGCCGAAGCAAGGACGTCGAGGCCGTCTCCGTCAGGAAGGCAAAGATCGAGGATCACGACATCGTAAGCTCCAAGGGCAAGAGCTTCGTTGGCATCTCCGGCGCTCATGAGCGCATCGACCGCGAACCCTGCATCGACGAGCGTCGAGCGCAGCAAATCCACGAGACGCACCTCGTCTTCAACCAGGAGAACTCGCATGATCTCAGTCCGGCCGCCTTGATCCGACGGTAGGGTGCGGGACGAAGTTTATAGCAACATTAAGCCCGGAAGCGAGCCTGCATAATTCTGTCTTAAAGATCGCGCGCCAGGGTGCCGCTCGCTGTAATCAGAAGGAAGCGCTCATGCGGTTCATTTCACGGCGGGATGCCCTGCTGCTCATCCCCGGAGTGACGGGCCTGGCGTGGTCGGGCACGGTCGAACGTTCGCAGGCCACGCCGGCCGAGGTCGCCATCGAGATCGGCCGCTTTACCGGCGGCAGGGCGGCGGACTCTGGCAGGATCGCGATTGACCTGCCCGAGATCGCCGAAAACGGCAATTCGATCACCCTTGCCTTCGACATCGACCATCCGATGACGCCGGATAGTCACGTCACGGAGGTGCTCGTGGTTGCCGACAGCAATCCGTCGCCGCGTGTGGCGAGCTTCCGGTTCACTCCCATGAGCGGGCGCGCCGCGGCAGCCACGCGGATCCGGCTCGCCGGCACGCAGGTCGTGAGCGTCCTGGCCAAGACCAGCGAAGGCAAGCTGTTCGTTGCGCAGCGGCAGGTCAAGGTCACCGTCGGCGGATGCGGCGGTTGATCGAACGGAAACAGGATTTGAGGAGATCGTCATGGCGGAAAAGCCGCGCATAAAACTGCCGAAGCAGGCGGGCAAGGGCGAGGTCGTCGAAATCAAGACGCTAATGGCTCATGTGATGGAATCGGGCCAGCGCAAGGATGCAAGCGGCAAGATCGTGCCACGGAAAATCATCAATCGCTTCACATGCTCCTTCAACGGCAAACCGGTGTTGGAATGCGACTTGGAGCCAGCCATTGCCGCAAACCCCTACCTTCAATTTTCGGTCAAGGTCGAGGAAAGCGGCGTCTTCGCGTTCACTTGGACGGATGACGACGGCGCGGTGATCGCAGCTGAGGAAAAGATCATCGTAGCTTGACCGCAAACGAAAGCTTGCATGTTGACCTCCCTCCGCTCTCTCACCGACACATCGCCTCGAAAGCGGCGTTTCATCGCCGGCAGCGCACTTGTGGTCCTGGCTGCATCGATCGGCGCCATGGTCAGCCTGCAGACCGGGGCGCAAGACGTCCGGTTGGCGCCGCTCGCAATGGACGGCCCCGCGTCCCGTGTCCCCTGGCAGCGATATGCGGGATGGCCGACTCGCGATACGTCGGGATTCAATTCGCTGACCAGGATGATGTCCCCGCCCGCTCCCGGCACGCCCCGCAAGCTCGACACGGAACTCACGGGCGATCCTGCCGCCGGTCAGAAGCTGGCGGCGGATCGCTCGCGCGGCGGATCATGCCTCGCCTGTCACGTGATGGGGCCGGCAGGAGAGGCCGATCTTCCGGGAAACGTCGGTCCCGACCTGTCCGAGATCGGAAACGCAGGACGCGACGACGAATGGCTTTTCAACTACGTCAACGATGCGCGGGTCTACAACCCCGACACGGTGATGCCGCCCTGGGGGACACACGGCATCTTCAGCGAAGCGGAGATCGGCGATATCGTTGCCTTCCTGAAGACGCTGAAGTGGCCCGCGAAATTCAAGACCGCTTTCGACGATCCGATCAAGCGGCCTGCTCCGATCGAACAGCGGGACAATCTCGATGCTCTGATCAATCCAGCGATGTGGCTGATCGAGGAGCGTGCAACGGCGCTCTGGAAGACGGCCGGAGCGGCAGGCACGAGTTGCGCCTCCTGCCATTCGGAACCGGCCCAATCGTTCCGGACCTGGGCCGCTGCGATGCCGAGATGGGAGGCCCGGCTGAACAAGGTGCTCGGGGTGGAGGAATTCGTCACGCGCCACACCAAAGCGACGACGGGCCAGAACTGGCTGATGCAGAGCGAGGAAAATACCGCGCTGTCGACGTATTTGCGCTATCTCGCCAATGGTGTACCGATTGCGGTCGATACCGCCGGCGCCGAAGCAAAGGCCGCCTATCAGCGCGGCGAAGCCTTGAGCATGCGCAAGATCGGCGCGTTGAATTTCTCGTGCGCCGACTGTCACGGCGCCGACAAGTCCGCTTCGAAGTGGATTCGCGGTCAATGGCTCGGCGAGTTGCGCGGACAACTCGATCACTTCCCGACCTGGCGAACCAGCCAGCAGTCGGTCTGGGACATCCGCAAGCGCTTTCAGTGGTGCCAGGTCGCAATCTGGGCCGATGACCTTCCACCAGACGCCCGCGAATATGGCGATCTCGAGCTGTATCTGGCGAGCCAGAACGCCGGCCAAAAGCTCAGCGTTCCCGGCATTCGTCACTAACCTGTTTGCTCGCCTGTAGAACTCTGAGCTCATTACGCGGCTGGCCCCCAATGTCCGGTTTACTGCCAACATCGGCCGAGGAGCGGAAGGCCTCCGACGTCGCAGATGGGCCATAAAGCAACATTGAGCCCGTCCCATCCAATCGCTCGGCGTAAGTTTTGAAATAACAATAGGAACTAGGAAACACTGGGAAGTCCGCGCGTTTAGCGAGACCGGGGCAACACACTGGAGGAAAGCATGCGAACAGCAACCCTCGCGATGATCGTCGTTGCCGGAAGCGCGATTGCCTTCCAAGCAGCGGCGCAACAGCAAAAGGCCGCACCTAGTGAGCAAACCAAGGAAGAGATGCACCGTGGTGTAGACAGTGGGCCCAAGACGAGCGAGCCCAACGAGCAGATGCAACGTGATGCAGACAAAGGGGTCAAGACACGCAACTCCGGAGAGTCCGGATTCGTGGCCGATCAAGACAAGCCGGGCGCTTCTGCGCACCCTCCCGGCCGGCCCGGAAGTGAGCAGACCACCGGCTCGGGCAGCCAGACCGGCACTCCAAAATAGAGTCGTTAGCGCTCACACGTGGCGGCGAGCGGCGTCAGGGTCGGCTTGACCGCGGCGCCCAGAGTGGCCGCCCACATTCACGGCTGGCGCCCGGCGCTTAGTCATACTTGCCGCCGGCCAAATGTCCGTTCCGGGTCACAAGTCGCCGACTACGCCAAACCTGGGGAGCTTCGGTACGCCAAGTGGTTGCAGCTAACCTACGGACGATCCGACTTGCCTTGCTAAGCCGACGTTTATGGGTACACGTCGTAGTGGCCAGAGCGACGGCATCCGTAGCGAGGGGCCGCGGACCGATCGGAGACAACCTTCTTGCATATCGCCGGCTGATCCCGATCTATTTGCGGAGCCTGCAGGCATCGCTTGTGCGGCAAAGACGAGCATGATAGCAAGCGCCATCGGGTCAAACACAACCGCCCGACAAGCTTTCGAGCCAAGCGTTGTTTCGCTCCATTATGGAGGTGAAACATGTCTTGCGACAGCACAACTGGCTCAATCGGCACATCCAGCGCAGCCTTCGTCCCTTCTCCAAACCCTCGTTGGTTCTGGAAACTCCCGCTCGCCCTGCTGGAGGGCATCACACGGCGCCGCCAATACAACGAGCTTCTCGAATTGGACGACCGGCTTCTCGCGGACATGGGCTTATCGAGAACAATCGTCGGAGAAGCTCGACGGTCTTACTTCTCAGGTTGGCGCGACAAATCGCATATTGTCGATTCCTGTCGGTGAGCGCCCCACACCTGCGCCGCGAAGGCGGCGTGTCTGCTTCTCTCTGCGGATCAGACGACCGCCACGCTCGCAAAGGTCCGAGGGACCTTTCAACTCTGATTTTTACGCCTCAGAAGTCCAGCTTGTCGCGTATGGCGTCAATTTCGACTTTCGCGCAGGCTTCGTCTGCATCACCGCCCGGAGCGCCGGACACGCCGATCGCGCCGACCAGAGAGCCGCCTGCCTCGACGATCATTCCTCCGGCTATGACGACCGCTCCGGGAAGATTGCGAATGCCCGATTGCATCATACCCGGCTGGCTGATCGCATTCAGCTCGGTCGTGCTGGTCTTGAACGATGCAGCCGTCCACGCCTTGCCTGCTGCCGTTGATGGCGTGTGAGGACCCGCGAAGCGGTCGCGCAACATCACCTGCGTCACGCCGAACCGATCGACGACAGCGACCGCAACCTGGTATCCGCGGGTGCGGCAGCTATCCAACGCAGCGCGCGCCAGATCGAGTGCCAACTCCGGACTGAGTGACTTGTAGGCGACCAAGCTCTCTTCCGCCCGTACTGGGCAGATGGACGCAAACAGCAAGGCCGTCGCGACCGACAGGCATCGAACAGTCATGGCAATCTCCGGCATAGGTGACCAAACGCCTATTTGATCTCACCATATGTCAGATCATCGAACAGGGTCACGCTATCTGCCTTGGTCCACAGGCCGATCATGCCGGCGTCCGGAATGGTGGCGTCTTCCACCTCGAACAATTGCTTTCCATCATAGCTCACCTTGAACCGACTTCCTGCGAAGTCGCAGCGCAGCACGTGCCATTGCCCGGATGACACCGGCGCGCTGACGCCATAGCCGCCCCTGCGACCCACGATCTCAAGCGACATTCGAGCGCCGTTGATCGTCTTGTACAGCACGACATTGTCCTCCAGCGCGTTAGCCCGGACCACGTAGTAGTTATCGGCATCTTTCGCGCGCCAAATGATTCCCGCGGCGCGATCCTCGGAGCCGGCGACGGCCTTGAATTTCACCTCAACGAAGCCGTCGCGGATGGAGGTATCCCGCTTGATGGCAAGGGGAAAGGTCGCCCGTCCGGATTGCTTGAGAACGTTCGGCCTGCTTGGCGCGGTGGACTCGGCCTCGACGGTCCACTTCGGTGATCCCTTGCCGGTCATCGTCAAGGTCCACGCGTCAAGCGAAGTTCCGGCTGCAGCGTCGTCAAAATTCACAGTCTCGGCCACGGCATTTCCTCCGGCTAACAAAATCAGCATGGACCCCAAGGCAAGCCTAGCCCATGCGGAAGATTGAATTGGCGCGCGGCTTATCCCGCTCGATCTGCAGTCCTCAGTCATCGGAGAATACCAGGAGGCCTCCGTGCACCGGGGAAACCACGTAGAGCCGATTCGGTGCAGCGATGGCCGTGGTATGAGCCCCGGCGCCCGTCGGAGTCCGGACGCACTCGCCGGTCTCTGGATGGATTGTATCGATCACGCCGGGCTCGCCGATCGCCACGTGAACGCGACCCGTGGCGGGATTGAAGAACGTAACATCAGGCGGACCAGCAATCGGCCAGACCTTCGTGACCTGCCCCGAGGTGCTGTCGACTTCGACCAGTTCGCCGTTGTCGCAAGCGGCGTAAAGCCTATGGCGGGAATGATCGATGTCCAGTCCGTGTGCGCCGCCGGACGGCAGCGGCCAGTGGAGAACGTTAGCGAGATCCGGCAGCCGGGCTGCCAGTATCATCGAGGGGTCGCGAATGCAGACGAAGATCCTCTCGCCGCCGGCGTCGGTAACGCACCAGCGTGGCCGGCCCGGCAGGTCGATCGCGCGCTGGGTGATTTCCTTGAGGTCGATGACCTGCAGTGTCGGGCCTTGTTGCGCGTCGCCGATACAGGCGACAACGCCAATTCCCCTCCGCTTCAGGATGGCTGCTCCATTCGGCCGCGGGCCGGACGGGAAGACGCCTTTGATTTCGTAGGTTGCGGCGTCCAGCCAGGTGATCGTCGCCGCGCCCCGATTGGTCGTGAGGACTTGCCCGTCGTCGGCAACCGCACCGGCAACCCCGGGAAAGCCAGGCAGCGTCGCAATGTGTGCCCGACGATCGTGATCGATCACCTCCAGGCAGTCGCACGCCGTGTGCGCAATGAAGACGCGGCGCGTCTTCGGGTCGAAGGCGGCGTGATCGAAATCGCTGTTCAGGCCATTCGGGATTGCGATGACGCCCAGGCTCTTCAGTGGCATGACTACCTCCCGCTGTCGCGATATGCCGGCTGCAAAATGCCGTCGAGCGGCCCGCCTAGACCGGTCGGCACCAGTTCGATCCGCTCGCCGCTCACAGTAACGCGGTAGCAGCCATCATCCGTCTCTCCGAGATCGAGGCATAATTCGTCCTTCTCGACACGCCACTTGCCGATCTTCTTCACGCCCATCGAATAGCTTCGGAGCGTGCCGTCCTGCTCATAGACGAGACGGTAGTGGACCTCGTCCGTGAGCTGCTTCCCCGTGAAGTCCGCGCGAATCTGCGCACCAGTGAGGGCGCGCATACTTTTGGCTGCGGCAAAGCCGGCATGGAAGGCGATGAGGCCCCCGACGCCAGCAGCGTGTGCCGCAATGAAACGACCCGCTCGCAAACATCTCGACACCATGGCCCTACTTCTTGCATGACTTGCGACACATCTGATACTCGGTCTTGCAGACCGGTCCGGCGTAGTTCTTCATGCACGCTTGTTGCTGTTCTGCGCATACCTTGCAGGATGTTTGAGCCTGCGCCGTCGCGTTCGCAGCCAAGAGACAGGTCAGAACGCATAAACCAAGAGCCGCTTTTCGCATTCGATTTTCCTTTCGTGAGTAACGCCCTGCCCGGCGCGTGGGACCTTCTCCAAGGCAGCCCGCCTGCCGGGCTGTGCCTGCAGTCGTCTCATCGATTCGGTTGGTGAGCCATGACCATGGCGTCCAACGTCTTCTCAGCCCCGCCGGCGCGCATCCTGATATTCGCACCCGACATCCAGACCTCGTTGCAGACCGGCGACGTGATGCTCGGTTGCGTCATGCAGAGCCTGTCGTCGCGAATTTTCCAGCTTCCGGTCCAGGACTCTCCGGATTCCGAACCGATGACCGAGCCGTCCGGTCGCAGATAAAGCGACCAGTGCGCTCCATCCGTGATGTCTTTCCCCACCATCCGCGAACGGATCTGCTTGCCATCCAGTATCCGAAACTGATCTCCTGCGCGTGCTTCGAGCGTAATGGCCAGCACCGCCGCACAACCAATCAGGCGCAAAGCGTGTCGTGAAGCGCGCCTCATTCCTGCATTCCCTCATAGGCCCGCTGCACGACGCTCCAATTGACGGCCGCCATGAAGACGTCCACGTAGCTGCCGGCCTTGGCGCCATAGTCGATGTGATAGGAGTGCTCGTACATATCGAGCGCCAGAATCGGCGTTCCGCCCGCGAGGGTGTGACAGTGATCCGATGCCCATTGGTTGACGAGCTTGCGGTCGCGCGGCGACCACGTCAGCAAGACCCATCCGGAGCCACCGCCGAGCGCCTTGCCCATGGCAATGAATTCGGCCCGCCACCGCTCGTACGAACCGAAGTCGCGTGCCAAGGCCTCTTTCAGACCTGCGCCCGGATCGCTCTCGTCCCCAAGACCGTCGAAGAACACTTCGTGGAGGATCATCGAGTTGGCGGCGATGAGCTGCTCGCGCTTCAAGCCGTTGATCTGAAAGCCAGGCGTGTTGACGAAGTCGAGCTCGGCCAGTTTTTCTTCGATCAGATTAAGCCGTTTGACTGCCCCTCCATAGTTGTTCTCGTAGTGACTGATAATCATCCGCTCCGACATGCCGCGGATGCGACTCGGGTCGCACGATAGCGGCCTCATGACGTAGGTCATGGTAGTCCTCCAATAAGATCACAGAAGAGTTTCAAGTTGAGCCGTTCGCGTTGCCTGGCTGCTCGGCGGAGGCCGTAGGCACGGAGATCCCGTCGCCGACGGTGAGGTCCTGGCGCGCGGGAGCCGAATAGAAAGCCTTGGAGAGGGGATCGGCAAACGGCAGACATGCAGCGTCCTTCGAAACGGGACGCGATTCTTGGGCATGTCGCCTCACGGGGAGATCGCTTCCCCGTGAGGCAAATATTACGCGCAGGTCGAATTTGTCAATGCTGTCGGAGCTTTGTTTCTAAGAACTAAACGGCGCGCATCCGACAAAGCTTCTCCTCGTCACCTGCTGGTGCTCCCTGTAGTGCTCAATGACGCTCGGCATTGTCAGGCCGGGGGCGCCAATCACGCCCCACCGTTTGATGATCCTGATCCGATTTATCCGCTCGACCCGCGCGATCGCCATCGGAGCCGCCTTGCGCCTTCCAATCACGTTCGATCTTAACGTCTTCAGCGTTCTTCCTGTCTTGTTCTCGGGCCTGCTCAGCTTGCTCAGGAGTCCGATCCGGCTGCACCGGAACGGTCGCCTGCGCCTGACGTCCAGGAGCCGTCTCGTCGGCGCGTGAGGGATTGAGCGTACAAGACAGTAATACTGCCGCTGTGATCACCAAGAGACGCATGCTTTCCTCCTCCGTTCGTTGAAGGGTAACGACGGATACAAGCTTGGGTTCGGAACGATCGGAGCCGTTTCAGTGCTGCAGTGCGAAATTTGCGCGCGAATTTGGCCGGCTCACGTTCGTCGAACATCTTCGCGCGCAGCTCCCGCACCCCGGCATCAGCTCTTCGTGCTGGCCGTTTTGTCGAGTGCGGCTCGCAGGCCTTCGGCAAGCTTGACTGCGTCGTCGTTGGCCCAGAAGTGCATGAAGAACAGGCGCGGCTGTTCGTCCAGCATGTGACTGTGCAGCGCCGTCACCTCGATACCGTGCGTCCGCAGCGCCAGGATGACCGGGTTTACCTCGTCGCTGGTCAGCACGAAATCGCCAGTGATAGCTGCCTTGCCCGCTCCGGTCGGCTGGAAATTGAGTGCGGTTGCGACGCCCATCGCGGCGACGGGGGTCAGCAACATGTCGTCTTGCCTGATCGGGTCGCGCCGCTTCACGTTGAACTGGTAGACGCCGCCATTCGCTTTCCCGTTCACTCCGATGACCTGGTCGAGCTTCGCCGTGTCGAGGTCGACGGCGGGCGGCGCGTTCGCCGGCGACGCGACCGTCATCGGGGTCTTGCTTTCGGCGAGCGCATCGCGGATCAGGGCGGCCAGCTTGACGGGATCGCCATGGCCGGCGACGTGCATGTAGAACGTCGCCGGACTCGCACGCAGCAGATGATTGTGCACGGCGGTGATCTCGAGACCGCTCGCGATCATCTTCGCCATCACGGGATTGATCTCGGTCTCGAGCAGCACAAGGTCGCCCATGATCATTGCGCCGCCATGCGCAGGCTTAAATGCGACCCAGCCGCCTAGAGCCAACGCCGGCTTGATCGCGACCCCGTCCAGCGTCACGGAGAGATCGCTGCGGGGAAAGCCGTAACGGCGAACGTCGTCGGAGACGGCGGGCTTGCGGCCCAGGGTCTCGTCCACCTTCTGCCATTCGGCGTCTTGGGCATACGCCGGGATGAAAGGGCCGAAGCGAAATGCAAGAAGGCAGACGCCAATACCGACCATCGCCCAGATGAGTCTTTTCATCGTGCTACTCCTCGCCTTCAGTTTCGCTCTTTGATCTGGCCGCTGCCGTCCACGACGAGCGTCACGGGCTTGCCGTCCTTCACCGCCTTGGCGGTGATGCCTTCGGCCGTCGACTTGATGTCGCTCACCTGCGAGTAGCCGGCCGCCTGGATCTTGGCCACGAGTTCTTCCTGGGTCAGCGCGTGGGCAGGTGATAGCCCCGCCATAAGCGCAAACCAGGCGGCTATCTGATAGACCGTTGGTGTCCGCATGTCCGTTCTCCTGGTGTGTCCCAGCCCCAGGTCAAGTCGGCCCGCAGTGCTGCCCCTAGATGATGCCTCCCAACCGCAGCAGGACGCCCGTGATGCACGAAGCGGCCAACACGACGAGCATGCCGACATTGAAGCGGAAAATCGCCGTGGCCGCTGCTACCGAGAGGGCGAGCGCGGGAAGGTCGATGCTGGTCGGCACCGGCGCGTCGAACGACAGCCCGAAATCGTGCACGGGGAATGTCTGCCGAAAAACCGTGTGCAGCGCGAACCAGATCGACAGATTGAGGATCACCCCTACGACGGCTGCGGTGATGGCTGAGAGCGCGCCGGCGAGCGCCTTATTGCCCCGCAGCGCCTCGATGTACGGCGCCCCGACGAAGATCCAGAGAAAGCAGGGTGCGAACGTCACCCAGGTCGCCAGAAGTCCGCCGAGCGTTCCCGCCACCATCGGAGACAGCCCGCTCGCCTCGCGAAAGGCGGCCATGAAGCCCACGAATTGGACGACCATGATGAGCGGCCCGGGAGTCGTCTCTGCCATGCCGAGACCGTCGAGCATCTCCGGCGGGGTCACCCAGTGATAGTATTCGGCGGCCTGCTGCGCGACGTACGCAAGCACCGCGTAGGCTCCGCCGAACGTCACCATCGCCATCTTGCTGAAGAAGATCGCGATCTGGCTGAAGACGTCGTTCGGCCCCAGTCCGATCAGGATCGCGAAAACAGGAACGAGCCAGATCGCAAGCCAGGCAGCGCCGACCCGAAGCGTACGAGCGGTGTTCGGCTTGACGTGATCAGGCAGCCCCTCGCCCAGCATGCTGTCGATTGCGGCGGAGTTCTTGCCCCCGTGCTCGAGTGCCGCGAACTCCGGCCGTCCAAGCCGGGCGCCGATGAAGCCGATGAGAGCGGCGGCGGCGATGATCAGCGGAAATGGCGCCCCGAAGAAGAAGATCGCAACGAAGGCGATCGCGGCCAGCGCCACCATGATCGGGTTGCGGAGGGCCCTCTTGCCGACGCGGACGACGGCCTGAATCACGATCGCGAGCACCGCCGCCTTGAGGCCGAAGAACAACGCCTCGACGAAACCGACATTGCCATACGCCGCATAGATATAACTCAGCCCCATGATGGCGAAGATGCCGGGCAAGATGAACAGGCCTCCCGCCACGATGCCGCCGACGGTGCGGTGCAGTAGCCACCCGATGTAGGTGGCGAGCTGCTGCGCCTCTGGGCCTGGCAAGAGCATGCAGTAGTTCAGTGCATGCAAAAATCGACTTTCGGAGATCCAGTTCTTCTCCTCGACCAGAATGCGATGCATGACCGCGATTTGCCCCGCCGGCCCGCCGAAGCTTAGGATGGCGACCCGCATCCAGACGAGAAGGGCCTCGTTGAAGGAGATGCCGTGCGCGTGCTCCTGCGCGGCGACCTTCTGATTTGCTGCAACGTCAGTCATCACTTCACCTTCCCGGAATCATACGCGGGTCGGCCGAAAAGTCCTGGCAGATGCGAACATGCACAGGCGTCGGCGGGGCCGCCGCACCAATGAGACGAGACGCTTATTTGGGACGAAATCGAGTTGTATGATGAAGACATGCTGCGCCCTTGGTGACCAGGACGCGATTCTTGGGCATGTCGCCTCGCGGGGAGATCGCAAATCCCCGTGCATCAACTAAAACTCCGGAAGACGGAGCTGTCAACCCGCACGCGCTCAAGAGTTTAGGCCCGGAACGTCACGAAAATTTCACCGGTTCCGAGCCGGTCCTGCGACACCCCGCAGGTCCAATCCGAGGAAGATTTCCTGGCCCTTCGCTTGAAATATCCGAACGTTATCACATAAGGTGTTTCCGAGGGGACAAGCAGACTCCCCGTGAGACCACGGTCCAAGCTCTGCGCAGCACGCAACACGTGGAGCTTGCGCATGGCCGAACCTCAATCCCCTTTCCTGCACTCGGTGGCGATTCTCTCGCGAGGCGACGCTGTCGCGCGCCGAGATGCGACGCCGCAGAACAGTCGCTTCGTGCAGGTGTTCGAAGCGCTCGCCGCCCTTGGCGTCGAGGCTCGCCCGGCCATCTACGATGAAAGTTTCGCCGAGGATATCCGCGAGCAACTGCTTGCGGTCGACGGTGTGCTCGTCTGGGTCAATCCAATTCAAGACGGCCGAAGCCGCGCGGGTCTAGACGCCCTGCTGCGCGATGTCGCCGCGCGGGGCGTGTGGGTCAGCGCTCATCCGGACGTCATCCTCAAGATGGGCACCAAGGAGGTCCTCTATCATACCCGCTCGATGGGGTGGGGAAGCGACACGGCGCTGTATCGAACCGCCGAGGCGATGCGCGCCGAGCTGCCGCCACGGCTGGCTACGGGTTCGCGCGTGATCAAGCGCAACCGGGGCAATGGCGGCCAAGGCGTCTGGAAGGTGGAGAGACTTGCGACTTCCCCCATGATAAGGGTGCTGGATGCTACAAAGGACTCGTCCGAGGAACTGACGCTCGATGATTTTGTCCGTCGCTGCGCGGAGTATTTCGAAAATGGCAGCGTCGTCGATCAGCCATTCCAGCCTCGCCTGGGCGAAGGCGTGGTGCGCTGCTATATGGCGGGCGATCGCTGCGCCGGTTTCGGTCATCACAAGGTCAAGGCACTTATCGACGCGCCGGCCGCGCGTTCGGAGGCTGGACCACGGCTCTATTCCTCGAACGCAGACCCGCGCTTCCAGCGGCTGCGTCGGTTGATGGAGGATGAGTGGACGCCACAGCTAACTTCGTTGCTGAATATTGCGCGAGGCGACCTGCCCATGATCTGGGACGCCGACTTCATGCTCGGCCCCTTCCTGCCCGACGGGACCGACAGTTACGTCCTCGGCGAGATCAATGTGAGCTCGGTGCATCCTTACCCGGACGAGGCGCCGGCGGAGATCGCGAAGCGAGTTGCCGACCGGTTGCAGCGCAAGCTTTGAAGCCATGCTGACGATCAGTGGGCTCAAGCGCTTGCACATCTCCGTGTCACTCGACTTGCAGGATGGCGAATGCGTCGCCCTGCAAGGACCTTCTGGGGTCGGGAAGACCCTGCTGCTGCGCTCCATCGCCGATCTTGATCCGAACGAGGGAACGGTCAAGCTGGACGGAACGCTCAGGGAGGCGATGCCCGCCCCCACCTGGCGAAAGCGAGTGACTTACCTGGCTGCCGAGCCGGGCTGGTGGTCGGACATCGTGCAAGAGCACTTCAGCGGGTGGGATGAAGCCTTGCCGCTGGTTGAACGGTTGGGGTTGCCGCCCAGTTGCGGGCCCTGGCCGATCCAGAGACTTTCGACTGGCGAGAGACAACGATTGGGACTTGTGCGCGCTCTCATGCTGCGGTCGCGGGTGCTGCTGCTGGACGAGCCTACATCGGCACTCGACTCGACATCCGCCGCGGCCGTTGAATCCTTGATCGCCGAACGCGCATCAAATGGAACGAGCGTCGTCTGGAGCACGCATGATGACGCCCAGGCAAGGCGTGTCGGATCAAGGGTCTTGGTCATGAATGACAAGGGTGGCATCGAGGAAAAGCGGCCGTGACTTACATCCAACTGGCGTACGGTGATTTGGTCCTGCCCTCGCTCCTTGTTGTCATGGACGGCGCTCTCTCCCTTGCTCTCCGCCTCAAGCTTGAAAAACAACTGGCAATCGCGACCGTGCGGATGGTGCTTCAGCTGGTGCTCGTTGGATATGTATTGAACTTCCTGTTTGCCGCGGTCTCGCCGCTCTGGACTGCCCTCGCAGCCTTCATCATGGTTCTGTTCGCATCACGGGAAATCGTCGCACGGCAAAAGCGGCGCCTGCCAGGTATTTGGAGCTACGGTCTGGGCGCCGGGTGCACGCTGCTCGCGGCCGGCACCGTGACGGTCTTTTCGCTTCTGACGGAGCTCCGGCCGGATCCTTGGTATCATCCGCGCTATGCGCTGCCATTGTTGGGTATGATCCTGGGTAACACCATGACAGGGATAAGCCTAGGCCTGGATGTGCTGACAAATGGCCTGGTGCGCGAGAGGGCCGCGATAGAAGCTTGCCTTGCTCTTGGCGGTACCCGGTATCAGGCGCTGCTGCCGGTCCTGCGGGATGCCATGCGGAGCGGGCTGATGCCGACCATCAATGCGATGGCTGCGATCGGCCTTGTCTCCTTGCCAGGGATGATGACCGGTCAAATCCTTGCGGGCGTCGAACCGATAGACGCTGTTAAGTATCAGCTTATGATTATGTTCTTGATCGCCGGCGGGACAGGATTGGGAACTCTCGCTGCTGTGATGGGAGGCGCTCGCCTGCTCACCGATCATCGACATCGATTACGCCTCGATCGAATTCCCGCGGAAACATCCACTTGAAGCATCGGTCGTCATCACGGGTCTGCTCTGGCTCAGAGCCAAATCATCCTCCTGCGCGGTCGTAGACGAGGGCTGCGGTCGCGCCGTTGTATCCGGTCGGGTATGTTGGCCGTTTCGCCGACATTTGCCCGCCCAGTCCTCGCGCAGCTTGGATTGCCGACAGACGAGGTTTCGGATGTTAGGTCGGGTTGAACTCGAGATGAACAAAGGCTGCTATTGAGCGGCCCTTTTTGAAGATGAAGAGGATTTACCAATGGCGGCGGTGCCGCCAGCCATAGTGGTGGCCACGGCCTCTACCCCAACCGTAATGATGGCCACGGCCGCCGCGATGGCCCCATCCATGACCATGCCCTCCTTTAACTTGGAGCGCTGTCGTCTCAGGCGCACCGATTGCGCCAGGCGTGGCAGCGGGCATCGCCGAAGCAGAAGGCGCGTGAGCTACAGCAACGGCGCACGCCACAAAACCGACCAAGCAGACCCATTTCATATAAGTGCCTCCACCCATGAACTCCAAATACGATTCCGTGCGAGCCGCCGCCCGTCACAATCAGCACTTCTCAACAACAGAGATGGGAAAAAGTTGCAATGACGCTTCGAGCAAACGGTGAATGCGTGCTCGCTGCTGGTGGAGGACGACTCTCTCCAGCGAGAGATACTGGCTGACCTACTCAAGGACGAAGGTTTCGAAGTTGTCGAGTGTACCACGGCCGAGGCCGCCGAGCTCATCGTCGCCTCCACCGGCTCCGAGCTCCCAGCACTCGTGACCGACCAAAACCTCGCCGGCGCAATGACAGGTCGAGAGCTGGCGGAGTATGCGCGGGAGAAATATCCAAGCATGAACATCATCTTGATGTTCGGCAGCATTGTGAAAGATCTTCCGCCGAATACCACTTTCTTGCAAGCCGGTTTCGACAGTTCGGTTGCTGGAACCGGCCAGAAATTGACCACTTCGCCGATCTATCTGGCTAGCTAGGTATCTGTCGTCCTGTAGATTGCGTCTGCCCAACCCGGCCTGCTTTTGGAAGCGGCGCCCTTTGACTAATGGTGCTAGCCAGCATGCACTCTTCGCGAATGCGGGTCGAACCAACTACGCAGGACCTGACCTAGCGCATTCATTGCTCCGAGCCCGAGAAGAGATGTTTGGTCCATTGGCATCCAGCGCGCTTATCTATTTGTAATCACTACAAAGCGCCCTTTCGTCCAATCGTTAGTTCGTAGAGAGACTCCAGTTGCAAGACGCGGTGGATGTAGGCCAGGGTTCACAAAGATACTCCTACGGAAAACGGATAGAAGGCCGGTCACCCCTATGCTTTGGCTAGAGCTCTGTATTGTCGCCGTTCTCATTGTGGTGAATGGTCTGCTGTCGATGTCCGAACTAGCGATAGTTTCTTCCCGTCCGGCGCGCTTGGCTGCACTGGCCGAGAGAAGTGTCCGAGGCGCGCGTCGTGCTCTCAATCTTGCGTCCGATCCCGGCAAATTCCTCTCGACGGTTCAAATCGGGATTACTCTGATCGGAGTTCTGTCCGGTGCGTTCTCGGGCGCGACCCTCGGATCTCGTATGACAGCCTGGCTTGTAGACCTCGGAATATCGCAAAGCTTGGCGGACGCAATTGGAGTAGCCACCGTCGTGACGACCATCACCTACACGTCGCTCATTGTGGGTGAACTAGTTCCGAAGCAAATCGCGTTGCGCGATCCGGAAGCGGTGGCCGTCCGCGTTGCACCCGCAATGGTCCTGCTCTCGAAGATTTCTTTGCCGCTGGTTTGGCTACTTGATCGCTCTGGAAAGATCCTGCTGTGGCTACTCGGTCAAAGAGGCGAAGCTCAAGAAAAGATTTCAGAGGATGAGATACGCACGCTGGTTGTGGAAGCGGAGAACGCTGGTGTTTTGGAGCCAGGCGAAAAGGAAATGATCGCAGGCGTAATGCGTCTTGGCGACCTCCCCGTAGGAGCGGTAATGACGCCGCGACACGAAGTCAGCATGATCAATCTGGCAGACACTCCAGAAGTCATCTATTCGGCACTGGCCAATAGTACACACTCCCGGTTCGTCGTCTTCGACGGCGACGCGAATTCCGCGTTGGGAATTATTCAGGCCAAGGACCTGCTCGACGTTTATTTGTCGGGCGAAACTCCTGACGTCCGGAAAATTGTTCGCGATGCGCCCGTCATTCCGGAGTCTCTCGATGCGCGGGATGTCGTGTCGGTCCTACGGGACTCTTCCGTGCACATGGGATTGGTCCACGACGAGTACGGAACGTTTCAGGGGGTCGTGACCAGCGCCGACATCCTCCAAGCGATCGTGGGCAGCTTCCATACGGAGGAGGGACCGGCGGAACCAGCTGTGATTGAGCGCGAAGACGGGACTTACCTCATCTCGGGTTGGATGCCCGCAATCGAATTCGCGGATCTGCTCAAGATTCCGCTGCCCGCTTCGCGGCGGTATCAGACCATGGCGGGTTTTCTGCTTCACCAGTTCGGCAGAATCCCAGATGTCGGTGATCATTTGGAAGCTTACGGTTGGGATTTCGAAATTATGGATCTCGATGGGCGGCGCATCGACAAGGTGCTTGCGACAGCCCTTCCCAGTCCGGACTAGGCTCACCTAGAACTCAGCGTGAAATCGGCCCGAGAACACGGAGACCGGTCCCCGATCGGCGTTGTAGCCAGGGCTATTGATGAACTGGTAGTCGAAGGTTAGTGTCGCCCACTTGTTGAGGCTGTAGGCGTAGTAAGCCTCGATAATTTTCTCTCGCCGATAGTTGAGTTGCCCATCGCCGATCAGAATACCGAGACCGCCAGCAGCGAAATAAGCGCGTGCTTCTCCTGATAGACCTTCTATTACGCCAGCGACGCCAATCTTATCGTTGGGTCTACCCCATGACGTTCCGGTCAGTACTCCGCCGAAGGAGAGGCTCTCGCTGCAATCGGTCCAGCCTACGATCTCGGTCAGTCCTGGACTCCAGGTGGCTCGCGAAAACACACCGAAGTCGGGCGAAATGGCCTGCTCAATGTTGGCGACGAAGCCGTAGTTAGTTCTGATACGACGCGTTAGCGTGATGTCCGGATAGTTCGGACTTGTCAGAGGGAGCGCGAGCGCGTCCGTGTAGCCGCCCATCGTGCCATGATTGAGCCACCCAAAAAATCGCACTTTGCCGGGCTGCGCGAACAGTTGGTACCGCAGCTCCAGTTCAGCAGTATATTGGCCGCGATCCGGAATGTGGGTATCAAAATTGTTGGCATTGGACGTGGTCGGAAGCAGGAAGTAGCCGGTGCGGAAAGCCCAGTTCTTTTGGTTGAAGTCGACGAAGGCGCCCCATGTCCAGCTTAGCTTGTCCATGGTCCAGTCGTATGAACCGCCGCCGTAAATGTTCCAGTTGAGGAAAGTTGTGCGTGGATCGTTCGCGTAGACGTTTCCATTGAACGCGTCGGGAACGGCAAACTTTCCGGCGGTAACCGTGATTCGGGAAATGTCCTGCTTACCGGCGAGTTGGTTAGGACCGTCGTTGATGGTCTCCTGTTCGCCCCCCAACCCGAACGTCTGTCGCACGAAAGCGCGTGCTACATTCAAGCGCGGCGAGGGAAAGTTTGATTTTTGTGCTTCGCCGTTGGTGAATCCGGCGATGCCATTGACATCGCTAAGACCAAATCCCTGCATCAGTTCCGGATTGATGTAGAATTCGGCGCCTTCCCAAAGACGCACACCGACAAACGCCGTTGCGCTCTGCGTGTTTTGAAACTGTCGGGATCCAGCAAGGCTTTGCGGACCCTGATAAGGGGAATTGAAACTTGGGTAGCCCTGGCCAATGAGCGTGTACTGTCCGTGGACATTCCAGTTGTCGGGATCGATCAATGGCTGCCCTTGATAGGTGTACGGTAGCGCATTGGTCTCTGTTCTACCCAGGTGCCAATTCAGTCCCAGCCGCAATGTATGCGTTTCGAACGTGGTTTCCGTGCGCACTCCAGAAGGCATTGTGGCGGCGGCTTTTCCGAAACTGTCGTAGAGATATTCCAGCCGGGCGCTCCATTCCGGCGCAATTGCAAGATCAGCCCCGGCGCCGACCACCCAGCCGGTGCGCATGCTAAGGACCTTGTCTTCTTCGCCGGTGAGATCATTGGTCTCGGTGAAACGGGCGTGCGACCATGCAAAGCCACCGGTTCCGTAGACCAGCCAGTTGTCGAAGGCGAACCCGACACGGCCGCGCAGCCTTCCGACGTAATCAATCTTTTCGGCGAGAAGCCCCTGCGCCGTGTACCGTGAGCGAACGACGTCGTCCGCGCTGAGGAAGTTTGGAAACGAAAGATCCCCTTCGACTCCCAAAACGAGGCCCGACTTCAGTTGATGGTTGTATCCGGCCTGTACTCCGCCAAACATGCTTCCAAGAGCTTTGCCCGTAGCAGACGGGTCGGCCACGTGATCCGTCGCGGATCCTCGGGCATAGCCGGTGTGACCGCCGACATAAAATCCGGTCCACCTGACGAACGGAATCGGCGCCAGATCGGCACCTCGCATGTTCTGACCTGCCCGCGCGGGCTCGGCCATGGTGCCGGACAGTACAATGGCAGCCGTCAGGAGGCATGCCCCCCTACCTTTTTGACGACCGTCCATCATGCCCCCCGATGCAATTGCTAATCACTCGCAACTAGACTGGCACATCCATAACGACCTTGCAAGTTGTTGCGAGCTATTCTCATTAGGCAGTCGACTCGTTGAAGGCGGACAGACATGATGAGATTCATCCAGCTCGCGTTGATGCTGATTTCACTGGCGTTCTTTCTCGCAGATCACGCCGATGCGCGTGCAACCGGCAGGGCCACACCAGTTTCGCCCACTTACGTTGGAACGGGCAGCGGGGGCTGCAAACCAACTCCCCGGCACCCCACTTCCAGGCGACATTTGATTTGCTCACTTGAAAAGCAGCGAGCGAAGTGAGCCGCCGCTGCAGCCCGATTGATGGGAGAAGCTCACAAGCAGTCCGGCCGGCGATTGAGCAAACATGAGCCCGGCTCGCAAAAAAAACGCAGCAGGCGCGGCTCAGCCTGTTCCTAACTGTCACACGACCCTTGTAAAACGGCGCGCTCACTGGGACCCTTTTCTCCATGGCGATCCGACTGTCTCTTACCCCGCTGATGTGGTTCTGCGCGCTCACGCCCGCATTTGCGCAGTCCGTTGCCGATTTGCCGCCGAAGCCGTCGATGGAATCGAGCCTTCCAAAGGACAGCGAGTTGGTCAGCACGCGCAGCTGGCTCAAGGACCACGGTGTGGTATTTGGCATAATCCTCACCGAAGATCTCTTGGCCAATCTGCGAGGCGGCATCAAGCGAGGCGCGATTCTCTCCGGAAAGCTTGAAACCATCGTCGGTGTGGATCTGGAGAAATTGGCCGGTGTGCGAGGCTTGACGGCCTATGCCAATATTTTACAGCTCCATGGGAGTCGTGGTCCCGACCGAGAACTGGTCAACAATCTAAATACCATTTCGAATATCGAAGCTATCCCCACGACGCGTTTGTCGGAGGTCTGGCTTGAGCAGTCTTTCTGGGACGGACGGGCCTCGTTGCGCGCGGGTCAACTAGTCGTCGACACCGAATTCTTGTTCAGCCAATATTTCTCCTTCTTCAATTCAAGTGATTGGCCGACAAATCCTTCGGTAAACATCCCAAGCGGCGGTGCTGCCTATCCGCTTTCGACGCCCGGCTTGCGTTTGAAGGTCGAACTGAAGCCGGGATTCACCTTTCTGCTGTCATTACTTAATGGTGATCCCGCCGGCCCCGGCACCACTGATCCGGAACTGCGTAATCGTTACGGGCTCAACTTTCGCGTAAACGACCCGCCCTTCCTCATCGCCGAAACGCAGTACACCTACAATCAAGGCCGAGCTGATAAAGGTCTTGCTGGTGGAATTCGCTTGGGCGGGTGGCACCATTTTGGAAGCTTTAACGACCTGCGCTTTGACGCATTCGGCCTCTCGCTGGCGAGCCCTTTGAGCACCGGTTTGGCGCGGCGTTATCGCGGAAACAGCGGCGTTTATGCCGTTGTGGACCAGCAGCTCTACCGTCCAGCGGGAGCAGATGCGAGCACTGGCATCCTTTCCTTCGCTCGCGTTAGCGCCAGTCCTAGCGATCGAAACCTTTCGGACTGGTACCTGGACGGAGGCCTGATCTTCAGTGGTTTCATCGCAAGCCGGCCCAACGACGCTTTTGGTGCATCTTTTCTGTACACTCACATTTCGCCACGTGCGACCGCTCTCGAGATGGACGTTGCCCTCTTTAACGGAGTGCCGCCACCGCGGCGGAGCTTCGAGCTATCGTTCGAATTGAACTATTCTTTTTCTCTAATGCCGGGCTGGACGCTGCAACCGAACGTCGCGGTGGTGATCAACCCAAGCGGTAATGCAGTCACCCCACTTACGTACACCGGAGATCGCCCGGGGAATGCAGTGCTCGTCGGTGCGCGAAGCGTATGGAAATTCTGAGATTGAATCGGGCGAAGCTCTTCAGTTTGGAAATTCGATCCGTTGAAGCCATCGGGTTTTCAATTTCTGATCAGACGCGAGATCATGTTCGGCGGCACACGTCTCGAAGTCCGGCCCCCGGTGAACCATGAGGATGCGGTATTCTCCACCGCTACCTGCGACACGAAGAATTTCGATCCGACCGTTATTCCAACCCAGCGCCCCTTCATCGCTCGGCTTAGCCTCTCCGTACTTCTGAACGCCCAAGGCCACAAGTTGTACTAGCTTGGCGGAGGCCTCCTCGGACGAAAGAGCCTTGCCGGCCCAGCTTACCTGCTGAAGTCCTTCCTTTTTGCACACATCGAGCAACACGATGTCGGTATCAGCCAACTCATTTCCAGGAAGCCGCTCTCGACGATAGGCCAATACTGTGACATTCGCATCTTTGAGCGCCAGGGACGGCTTCGGAACTCTGTCGAGCGGCCCCCAAGCAAATCCGAATGGAGCGGCAACTTCCAACCCGAATGCAGAAAGAATCGTGCCAGCCACAATGACCGCGGCGGCGCTACCCTTCAGTACGTAGTGCCTCAGCTCTCTAATCACACGAAGTCTTTCCATCACGCGAAAGCTCACCCCTGGACGTCGGCAACTATGCCCCACGCGACCGAGCCGCTCAACGCCGCCTTCTACAAAATAGCAGGTATCCGCGTCGAGCGGGAGCAATGAGTAACACTTAAGCGTGCCGACGCAACCTGCGGCGCTGCCAAGCGTCCAGGCGTGCAGACAACTCAAAGCTCGGGTCATCCCACTCAGCGCTTCAGAATGTCGGTTCAGTATTGCGTCTCCCGACGCGCGGGGCGCTCACTGCAGGCCAGCGACCCCTTGCCGCAAAGAAGCGAGACGCGATGCCAAGGCTGCTTAGCGACTAAAGATAGAATCGGTTGGACTGACGTTTTGTATGCAATCCTACTAGCTCGCAGCCATACCAAGTCGGCTTTGGATCATTTACGCGCGATGCTCTTCTCAACCTCGGCCATCGTCCTTTCGAAGGCCTCGCACAGATATTCCGCGTGGACAGCGCTCGTCGGCTCGGTGAGATACGCAAACTTGATCAACAATGAGTTCAATAGGTAGGTTACGCGAAGATTGTCCGAATGCCTGGACCGCAGACCCGTGATTTGTTGCCGCATCTTGATGAGATCGAGTTGATGATGGTCCGGCTGATCTGTCACATTGTGCTCGCCGCGCGGTAAAACGAAGCCGTCGCACCGAGTATTTTGGCGCAATGCCTTCGCCATGCTTGACCCGGACGCCGCAATGTCCGGTACGCGATCTTACTCTTCCACATCACACTCACAATCGAACTCGCGCATTAGGCTTGATGCCGCAGCTTCGGGTTAATTCTGGAACTTTACGACTACGGGATATCGTCCGGGACCTTCAAGAACAGAGCTCAATGCGAATGCCGGTGGTGCAGATCGGGATAATGTGGATGCTTGTGCCGTAACGTTTTGTGCTCGTGCCAGTGCGAGTGGGGTTCATCGACAGCCCCCGCGTGATCGTGCTGGTGATGCTCGTCGTGAACATGCTTGTGCTCATGGGCGATGGCTTCATGAACGTGCTGGTGTTCGTGCCGTTCGGTGAGATGGAGCCAGAGGCCCGCTCCCATCAGTAGCGCCGCGACCACAAGCTTCGGGGTGAAGGGATCGCCCAAGCTCAAGGCGATCAGTGCGCCGATGAAGGGAGCGAGCGAGAAGTAAGCGCCTGTGCGGGCGGTGCCCAGATGACGAAGGCCGAGTACAAAGAAGACAAGGCTCACCCCGATTGCGAAGAATCCCAGGATTGCCGCGAGTATCGCAAGGCCCGCGGGGGGTAAGCTGTTGCCGAGCCAGAACCCACCGGCGATGTTTGCCGCACCGGCAAACAGGCCCTTGATCATTGCGATGACGACGGGATCGGCCGACGACAGTTTCCGGGTCAGATTGTTGTCGATGCCCCAACACAAGCAAGCCCCGGCAATCAGCGCCGCGCCCGCATCGAACGAAGGGCCCTGACCTTCCCAAGACAGGGCGATCGCGCCGAGAACGATCGCTAAGGCCCCCAACAACAACCGCCGATCGACGTTTTCGCGAAATACGAGCCACGCAATTCCCATCGTTGCGAGGCTCTCGAGATTCAGCATCAATGACCCGGAAGACGCCGACGTCCGGCCAAGTCCGAGCATCAGCAATGCGGGACCCAGAATTCCCCCGAAGATGACGATGGCTATCAGCCAGGGCACGTCATGCCGTCTTGGCGGAGCCTCCGGAACCGATAGCCCGATCGCCGCCCGTGCGACGTGGACCGCGGCAAGGCCAACGCCCGCACCGAGATAGAGCAGGCCCGCCAGCATCTGGGGATCGATGCTGGCGAGCAGCAATTTTGAAAGCGGCGTTGCAGCACCGAACAGGAGAGCCGAACCAAGCGCCAATGGGACGCCAGGCAGTTGAACGGATGATCGATCTCGCCGCATGTGCTTCGCCCTTCGCAACCGCGTTTATTCCGCAGTGTATCTCGCCGTCAGGGAATGACCGTGCAAGCTCGCGGAAAACACCACGATAGCCTTTGGAGACAGCTCAGTCTGAAGCTTTCCCGACATCAAGTTGGGACTGGCCGGAGTGAGCGGCACGGTGACGGTCTTGCCGCCGTCCTGAATGGTTGCCCGTCCCCGCATGTCCTTGGTCGGGAGCGGAGAACCATCGTCGTCTCCCACATAAAACACGATATCCGTGCCCTTCCGAACAAACTCGATCGGATGTCCTTGCGATTTCACGACGGGACCGCCGTTGCTACCTTTCGTCTGTGCCGCGGCAAGGTCAGGCATGGTGGCGATCACAGCCATCATGGCCAGGAAGATGTATTTTCTCATTGGTAGCTCCTCGGTGTTTGTGCGGAGGTCAATAGGCTTCCGCGGGGGTGAACGTTGCGGCGTGTCCGGCGGCCAGCCGCTCCAGCGGCTGCATACCAAACATCAGAAACAGGATCGGGGTCACGACGGTATCGAGGATCGTGGCGCTGAGCAGGCCGCCGAAGATCGTCACGGCCACGGGATGCAGGATTTCCCGGCCCGGCTCGTCCGCGCCGATCAACAGAGGCGTCAGCGCCAGTCCTGCGCAAAGTGCCGTCATCAGAACGGGGCTGAGGCGCTCCATGCTGCCCCGAACGATCAGTCCGGTCCCGAAACGCTCGCCTTCATGAATGGCGAGATTGATGTAATGGGAGATCTTCAAGATGCCGTTGCGCGCCGAGATGCCGGCAAGGGTGATGAAGCCGATCATCGATGCCACCGACAAGGGTTGACCGGCTATTTTCAACGCGGCCACGCTCCCGATCAGGGCGAGCGGGATGCCGCCCATGATGATCAGCGCCAGCGCAGTCGACCGATAGCGGCTGTAGAGAACGATGAAGATCATTGCCAAGGACGCCAGCGAGAGAATGCCGATGCGCCACGACGCCTCCTGCTGCGCCTGAAATGCGCCTTCGAGGTTGGTCGTGTAGCCCTGCGGAAAATCGAGCTCCCGAACGGCCTTCTGAATGTCGGCAGCGATATCCGCGATGTCGCGGCGTCCGTCGCCGTTTCCGTAGACGACAATCCTGCGCTGGGTTCCCTCGCGCTGAATCTGGTTCGGCCCATCGGTCTCGATGACTTCTGCCAAAGCGCTCAGCGGGACGAATTCGAGGCCGGTCGGAATCAGCAGATTTTGCAGTCCCGTGGTCGAGCGGTCCTGCTCCGAAAGGCGCATCACGACGTCGAAACGGCGATTGCCATCGACGATCTGCGAGACCTTCCGTCCGTTGGACAGCGTATCGAGCGCCTGTGTAATCGCGGCCGGCGTCAGTCCATGGAGTGCGGCGCGGGCATGATCAACCTGAACCTGAACCTGGGGAATCAGCACCTGCTTCTCGACCTGAAGATCGACCAGGCCCGGGATCGTCGAAAGGCGCTGGCGCGACGTTTCGGCAAGACGCCGCAACATCTCGATATCCTGCCCGTAGATCTTGAGCACAATCTGGGCACGAATACCCGACTGCAGATGATCCAGCCGATGGCTGATCGGCTGTCCGATCGCAACCGACGCCGGCAGCGCGGATAGGGCTTCCCTGATGCTCGCATAGACGTCCGCCTTCTGGCGTTTGGACGGAACGAGATCGACATCGATTTCGCTGAAGTGGACGCCTTCGGCGTGCTCATCGAGCTCCGCCCGACCGGTGCGGCGGCCGACCGACTTCACCTCGGGCACCTTTGCAAGCGATTGTTCCGCCAGCAGCCCAAGCCGGTGTGATTCCGCGAGCGAAATGCCGGGATTGTATTGCAGCGAAAGCACGAGCGTCCCTTCATTGAACGGCGGCAGGAAACTGCGGGGCATCTGGCTTGCGACGTAGCCGGCCGCCACGACCGCCGTCGCGACCGAACCCAGCACCAAGCCGCGCCGTCCAAACGCCCATGTAAGCACCCAGCTATTGGCCTGCTTCAGCCTGGTGACGACAAAACTTTCACGATCACCCGAATGGGTTCGTCCTGAAAGCAGATAGTAGGACAGCACCGGCGTTACCGTGATCGACGTCAGCAACGACGCAAGGATGGAGACCACATAGGCCACGCCGAGCGGCGTGAACAGCCGCCCTTCGATTCCCGGAAGGGCGAACAGCGGCACGAAGACGAGAACAATGATCATCGTTGCGTAGACGATGCTGGAACGAACCTCCTGGCTTGCGCCGGCGATCACGTCCAGAACGGGACGCGGCGTGCCCGACGTGGCGTTCTCCCGTAGTCGCCGCAGGATGTTTTCGACGTCTACCACCGCATCGTCGACAAGTTCACCAATGGCGATGGCAAGGCCGCCCAGCGTCATGGTGTTGATCGTGAGACCGAAGGCATGGAACACCAAGACCGTCACCAGGATCGATATGGGAATGGCCGTCAGCGAAACGAACGCGGCGCGTCCGTTCATCAGGAAAACGACCAGGACCAATGCGACCACGACAGCGGCCTCGGCCAGAACGCGCTCAACATTGCTTATCGAGGTCTCGATGAACGTGGCCTGACGGAATTGCACGTTGGTGACGTCGATCCCCGAACGCATGGTTCGTTGCAGGTCCTTGAGTGTGGCTTCGATATTGCGCGTCAACGTCACGGTATCGGCAGTCGGCTGCTTCATGACGCTGACGATGACCGCCGGCTTGCCGTTGTACCCGGCATCGCCGCGCTTGGTGCGCGCTGCGAAATCCACGGATGCGACCTGCTTCAGCAGGATCGGCTGCTCGTCCCGCGTGGCAACGACGGTGTTGCCGAGGTCCTCGATCCGCTTGCTGAGGCCGACATTGCGGATCAGATATTCGCGGCCATGCTGGTCGACGAAGCCGCCGCCGCTGTTAGTGCCGAATTTTGCCACGGCCTGCTCGATCTGGTCGTGGGTAATGCTGAGCGCCTGCATCGTCGCGAGGTTCGGCGTTACCCGGTACTGGCGGACCTCGCCGCCAATAGGAATCACCTGGGCGACGCCGGCAATGGCGAGGAGCTGCGGCCTGACGACGAAGTCCGCGATCTCGCGCACTTCCATGGGCGAAGCCGTGCCGTCGCTGGTCAGGGCAATCAGCATGATCTCGCCCATGATCGACGTCACAGGGCCCATCTGGGGATTGACCGAAGACGGCAATTGCTCACGGATCAGCGCCAGCCGTTCCGAGACAAACTGCCGGGCCCGATAGACGTCGACACCCCAGTCGAATTCGACATAAACGACCGACAGGCCAACGCCGGAGACCGAGCGCACCCGGATCACGCCAGGCATGCCGTTCATCGACGTCTCGATCGGAAAGGTCACGAGCTGTTCGACTTCCTGGGGCGCAAGCCCCTCCGCCTCGGTCAGGATGTTGACGGTCGGACGGTTGATGTCCGGCAAGACGTCGACGGAAACGGTCGGCAGGACAAAAAGGCCGTAGCCGACGAGCACGGCGGCAACCGCCAGCACGAACAGCCGATTGCGCAAACTTGCCTGGACGATGAGCTTGAACATGGGCCGTCCCTACCGGATCTGGTTGATGAGGTCGGTACCGCGAACGACGATGCGTTCGCCCTCGTTGATACCGGCCGCCACGATCACGCGCGTCGCATCAACCGGCAGCACGCGAACCGGTCTCGGCTCGAAGCGTTCGGGCTCCGGGTGCAGCCAAACGACATTCTCGCCGCTGCCGCTGCGGACCACCGCATTGCGAGGAAAGATCAAACCAGTAACCGCTGCGCCGCTCTGGACCATCACGTTCAGCGGCTGGCCGATGTTGAGGCCTGTCGGCGGCTCCGGCATGGCAAACTGAACGACGGATGCATGCTGCCTTAGAGCCCGGCTCATTCCGACGAAGGAGAGCGCAATCGGCTCTCCATTTGGCGCCGTGGCGGTCGCAGCTTCAGGCTCCTTCAAACCCAAATCGTCATAGGCCAAGGCTTCGACCCATAGGCTCTTGGGATCAGCAATCTGGAACAGGACGTCCTGCGGCTGAATGACCTGGCCCGGCACGACTCTGGCCGAGGTGATGACGCCATCGGTCGATGCGCGCAACTCCTCGAACCCGGTGCGGGAATTTCGAACGGTTTCGCGGCGAGCCCGGAGCCCCTCCAATTCGCTTTCGAGGTCGTTGACCTGCCCTTGGGGCACCGCGCCCCGCTCGGCCAGCGGCCGCAGGCGGCGCAGCTTGTTTTCGGTGATCGCCGCCAACTGTTCGATCTCGCCGACCTTCTCGAGGATCGTCGTGCGGTCCGCAATCGGCAGATGCGGCTCGATCTGAATGAGCAGATCGCCCTTGCTGACGGCTTGTCCGATCCGGGGTATGCCGCCGCTCGGAACAACACGCCCCCCATAGACGCTTTGCACGATGCTGCTGCGGTTAGGGTCGGCGATGACGCGGCCGATCAGCGTGACGGCGGGACGAATGGTCTGCGGCTCGGTGGCGGCGGTCCGCAAATCAAGCAGCCGCTGCGTCGGCTTGGCCGCGAAGACGGTGCCGTCTTGCAGGCGTCGCGGGGCATCGCTCAGGGCGGGGACATCCGGCGGATTTGCCTGCTTTGCGTTGGTTTGGCCTTCGCCGAAGGCGATGGCGGTGAGAATGACAAATGCGCCTGCCATCGTCGCTGAAACGGCAGCGGCCATGCTGCGACCACGCCGCCTCCAATAGCCATAGAGAAGGCCGAGCCCCACGGCAGCAAGTGCGGAGGCCACAACGGCGGTTCGGCTTGAGAAGAGCCAGCGCCGCTCTTGCTTCAGCTCAGGAGGCGGGGCATTGCCGGCACGTGTCGGCACCAGCGAATCGACCAGCAGATCATTTCCCTTTTTGGCGTTGACCGAGAAAATGACTTCCACCGATTCCGCCGGCGTGCCGTTCGGAACAACGGCCGTGTAAACTCCCTCGTCGGTCTTCGTAGCCTCGGTCGGGGCGGAATCGCCGATCGTGACCTGCAAGACTGCGTCCGAAACCGGTTCGTTCGTGACGGGATCGTCTATGAAGACGGAAAGCCTTCCCTCTTTCAGGATGCCAACGATTTCGTAGAGTTCGGATCGCGCCGCAACCCTTGGGTAGGCTGACGACACGACGGCCGCTTTTTCAGCGTCGCCATGATCGTGCCCCTCATGGGCAAGGGCGCCTAAGAGGCCAAAGAACAGGCTCACCAGCCAACAGATACTGGCTAGAGCAAGCCTCGCCGGACGAAGTCGTTTTTGGCCAGGTCTTGCGAGCCGCCCTTTCGGGCAGCGCTGATTGATCAACATGGGGAATTCCTTCAGACATGCGAAAGGTCGGCGGCCAAAGGGGCCGCCGGGATTACGCGATGCTGAAGGTACTTGGTGGCCGGGTGAGTTCGTCGGGCCGTACGCCGACAATAGCTTGTGCAACCGGCAGCTCGACCGGGATCAGCACCTCAAATGGGCTGAGCAGGGTCATGAACTGCGGTGACGCAATCGAAGTGCCGAACATGTCCCAAGCTAGGCTTGAACCACCCTCGTCATCATCGTGATCCGACCCGTCATGGACGTGGCCTTCGGCGCTGTCGCCTCCGTGGGAGTGCACGTGACCTGCCAGCTGATCGTGAAAATGCAAGGAACCACTCAACGTGACGGAAGGCGCCGGCATGGCACGAACGGCAGCCTTCGCCTGCGAGATCGAAATCAGGGTTACCTGAAGCACAAACGCCGACACCGCCACGAACATGGCTGTTCTGGCTAGTTGACGGAGACGTTGAATACGGTGGCGTTGCACAGCAAAAATCTAGGTGGTCCCGGGCGCGATTTCAAGCCGACGTGCCTCGCTCTCCTGAGTCTGCAATGGGTCCACAAGCCGCCGAACTGGCGCTCGGCTGCAAACTTCCGGTCTGGCCTTGTGAGCCGACCTGTAGCGGCGCCGCTTCGATGGCAGCTAAGGGCCAATAGGCGGCATTGAGCCTATCCCATCTGATCGCAAGGACGTACCTTTTGAAAATGGCAATCGGAACCAGGAAACGTTTGGAAACTCGCGTGTTTAGCAGACCGGGGCGAACGCACTGGAGGAGACGCATGCGAACAGCAACTCTCGCGATCATTGTCGTTGCCGGAAGCGCGATTACCTTCCAAGCAGCGGCGCAACAGCAAAAGGCCGCACCTAGTGAGCAAACCAAGGAGGAGATGCACAGTGATGTAGACAAAGGGCTCAAGTCTAGCGAGCCCAACGAGCAGATGCAGCGTGATGCAGACAAAGGGGTCAAGACGCGCAACTCCGGGCAATCCGGTTACGTGGCCGATCAAGACAAGCCGGGTGCTTCTGCGCATCCTCCGGGCCGACCAGGAAGTGAGCAGACGACCGGCTCGGGTAGCCAGACCGGCGCTCCAAAATAGAGCCGTTAGCGCTCGCGCTTGCAGCTTAGCGGGAGGGCCGCCCAGTGGGCTGGCTTGGTCCATCCAGTGCCGCTGTTGGCGCATGATAGCGCGCTGGTCGTCAGCGTCGTCCTGTGCCACTCGGCGAGCTTCTAACGTGCCCTCATCCAGCTCAGTGAGGTGACTATCCGTTCGGCGCGCCGGGCCAGCGCTGTTATTCGCAACTTGGCGAAGCGTGTCTCTGCTCTGCGTGAATTGGCAGCAGTCGGCCTTAGTGCGAAATCCTCGGCGCGCATCCGCCAGCACTTCGCTGAGTGCATTCCCTAGATAGCAGCCATGGCCAAGCCCTCTATTTGGACCGCTGAGCTTGTCGTTCGCTTATCTCTGCCGGGTGCTTCGGCTAACCCTGCTCTCGCCGGCTACCACTGATGCCATCCTGAATGGGCTGCAGCCGCAAGGGCTTGAACTGGCGCAGCTGTTGAAATCGATCCCAGCCGAGTGGGACGAGCAGCAGGCTCTGCTCAGGTCATCCGCCCCGAAAGCCGGACGCGGCTGAGTCCCTTCTAAACTGGAACAGGGCCGGCGCGGGTTCGTAAATCGAATGTTATGGAACAGTCCAGTCAACGGATAAGCTTTGTGTAATCTTGGTATCAGTTGGAGGCGCCGCCTCAAGGGCAAAGGTCTCTAAACTTCGATGATCTCGTCATCGATCCCGCAGCCCGTAACGCCACGGCGAGCGGCACTCGCGACGGCGAGTGCCGACGCCTTGGTTGTACGCAACTCCGCCCACACTGGTCTGGGAACAATGCCACAAAACCTTGCCGCGCTATCGCGGCCACCAGCGTTGCTCAGCTAAGCTTGAGACACGAACGCAACAAGCGCCTCGCAGAGTCGGTCGATCGTCGCAGTATTGGCATTCAGCTTCTGCAGCTCCTTGAGCCGGGCGCCGATGTGGAGCGTGTTCTTTTGCAAACCTCCGGCCCCGCCGAAGGCGGCCGACGCTGACGAGCCGGCGGGTTCCCAGTGCGCATCTGCATCGATCGCTACACTCTTCGCCAAGTCGCAGGGCCAAGCTGCGAAGGTGTTGCCCCAAACTACCTCGCCGGGAAACGGATCGTCACCTGCATTGGCTAGCGCAAAAAGGGCCTTGTTATCTCGTTCGTGGGCCTTTCGGATGGACCTCTCGGTGTCAGGGTTATTGTGCGTGAGCTTGTCGCCATCGCAATCAAAAGTGAAGAAGGTCGGGATCTCCATTTTGGCGGCAATGATTGCGGGGCGAATTATTTCGCTTTTGCCATTGGCCGCAACAATATGCCCGCCGCGGGCACGGAAGGCATCCCAACGGCCTGACAAAACGAGCCACGCATTGATGTAAGCGGCATCCTCCAGGCCTTCGACCAACACGAGCTTTGGCGTGAAGAACATCTCGCTGAGGTGAGGCTGCATTACCTGATGCAGCTTTGCCAGCACGCTGTCATGCGCCATCGGAGCGTCGCCTGTCACTCTCGCGTACTCTGCGCCAAGTGCAGCAAGCGTGCAGGACCGCACCGTCGCACGGCCGTCATTCTGGCGCTTCCTGACCAAACGTACTTGATCAAAACCGCTGCCACCAACGAAGTACGGGCTGTGGGTTGAAACGATCACCTGCGAGTTCTTTGCGCTAAGCGCCTGGAGCACTGTTGCCAGGTGCCGTGCCTGAGGTGGGTGCTGATAAAGCTCCGGCTCCTCTACCCCCAAAATCAAGCGGGGGCTTGTGTCATCATCGCTGGCCGTCAGGCCTTGAAGAAGGGCAATGATGTACGAGCGCTGGAGGCCGTGGCCGAAACGAGCGATAGAGCCCTCGAACTCGCCCTCACCCGCGAGAAGACGTGCCATCGGTTCCTCGATGCGGACCGAGGTCTTGGGATCTTGGTGCCACATAAGTTTTGCCGTCGCCTCCGGGTGCGACCACTCGGTCAAACGCTCTTGAAGCGCGGCAGATATCTGGTCGAGCGCGCCCTGTTCGACCGAAAGTAGATCTTTGTATTTCTCCTCTGCTTCAGTACGGAGTGTGGACAGCTTTTCACTGAAGTTGACCTGCGCACGCACCGTGCGCGCCAGGAGACGCCCCAGCGCAGTGTTCTTGCTTTCCGCCTGCTCGCCTGCCGCATCTTTTACCGCGGGCACATAGACCCACTGCAGGTACTTCCTGAGGTGCCCCTGCCCTTGGCTGACGCCATAAAACTGGTCCTCACTCGGGATTAGAACGCAATCTCTGGGTACGGCTGCCTCGCATTCGCGGAGCGCGGCCGTCATCGCATCCTTGACTTTGACAACGGGCAGACCTGGATAACCCTCGCGCAGTTTCGTGTATTGAGCCTGCAAATCGGCGACCTTTGCGCCGTCGCCCAGGAGCTTGAAGTATGGAGTGAAGTCAGCCAGTCCGAGCCGATTGCCGTACTGCTTCACGGCTGCATGGCCAGTCCCGACATCAAACTGCGCCTTGGCAGTGACGATGAGGGCGTCCTGCCGATAGTAGTCTGCGAAGTCGGACTGGGCGGCTTCCGACAAGCCGGCAAAGGTGACCGTAATTTCAATCGGCGTGTCAATGTCACTGCGATGGAAGTCTTCTCTTTCCAGATTGCTCAGATTGGTCGCCGCACTCTCCGTTTCACGGAAAAAAATGTTCAAGGCGCACAGCACGGTTGACTTGCCCGCCCCATTCGCACCCACCAGACAGGTATAATTGTCGAAATCTATGGTTTCATCGTAATAGGCGCGCAGATTCTTGATGCGAATCGACTTTATGTGCATTGAGGCCCCCCTCACAGCCTTCAATCACAGATTGTCTGTTGATACCAGCCGTGCGCCGCCAAACTGGGATCAATATCTTCCGTAATCGAGTGACCACCTCGCTCTCTGGCACGTCGTCTTAATCGCAGGCGGCAGGCAGGCGCCGTAGAGCGCGACCGCCGCCCACCAACAGCGTTCGTTGCGCGCGCAAGGCGGATTTTTTAATAGCGGGTGCCGGGGATGTATTTGTCGAGGCGCGAGGGTGTCAGCTTGCCGTCGGGATGATAGCCGACGAGATCGATCTTTCCGTTGAAATCAACGTCATGAAAAGAGATGTCCCACTTCTGGTCGCGATTGCGATCTTCGACTGAGATGTCCGTTTTACCGTCGAAGTTCGCGTCCAGATGCGCGGAGATAGGCTTGGTGAGGTCGTCCGGCGTGACAAAGGAATAGTCTGCTTTGCCATCGCAGTTTGTATCGAACTGCACGAGGAGAGCTGTGTTCTGCCGGTCCCTTCCCTCATACAGTTTTACCGACTTGCAGGTCGCCGGTGCCTTCGCGGGGATTGGCTGGCCGGCCTTGGCAAGGAAGGCCTGGACATCGGCGATGGAGATCGCGAAGTTGAGTGCCTCGCCTTTGGCCTTGAAGGCGTTCACGCCGATGAGCTTGCCGTCATCCGAGAGCAGCGGACCGCCGGAATTGCCGGGATTGATGGGTGTCTGAGTCTGGATGACGCTTGCTTTGTGCGAGCCTTCTTCGTCGCGCCATTCGTAATCTTTACGGTATTGGCTGATGAACCCCTTGGTGTAGGTCCAAGCCTCCCCGGTCGGATGCCCGATAGCGTGCACGTCGGCACCGACCTGAATGTCGGATTCGGAGCCAAGGACGATAGGCTTTACGTCGCGCGGCACGGAAGCAAGGCGAAGGAGGGCCAGGTCGTGACCCGGATCGATTTTCACGACTTGCGCGATCTCAAAGTCAGCTTCGGACGGCTTGCTTCCCTCAGTTGGCGGCTTGAACAGGAGACCGACCTTCTGAAAGCCCTTCACCACATGCCAGTTGGTCAGGACCGCGTCGCCGAAACCGATATAGGAGCCTGAACCGATGCTGGTGTCGGTAACCACGATGACGACAGAGGGCGAAAGCAGCCGGTAGATCTCGGAATCGTGCCGGCCGCGGCTGACGTAAGGCGCATCGGCGAGCTTGGCACCCACGTATTTGGTGACGAGCGAGTTGCCGAGGCCGCCCATGTCATAAAGTTCGGGAGTGCTCTCAAGGGAGAGTATGTTAGCGTTCTCAGGCGAGGCCGGAAGGGCCTTGCCGACCAGGTCTGCCTGGGCCAAGGCTGTATCCGTGAGAGCGACGGCAATGAAGGCAGACAGGACGGCGCGTTTCATGCGATCGGGCTCCCCGTCCCTCTTGTCTGTGCTGGCAGCGATGCTGCTTTGCACAACCCTGCAACTCATTGTCGTTTCACGTGCATTTTCACAGCCTACGACGGATTTGGAAAGCCGAAAACAGGCCGCGTACCAGAAATTTCATCGCGGCCAGGTCCGCGAAGCCGGGCGCGAGATCGCCGGGCTTGTCAAGGAGACGGCCGATCAGAATGCCAAAGCGCTTCTGCTGCGCGACCTGACCGAGATATGTTCGACGGCCTACGAAGTCGGGTGCGCGATCGAATCCGAGGTCGCTGCCTATGAGATCATCAAAACGGACGAGAAGCTCAAACCGCTCTTCCCGGATCTCTATGCTTACCTGCTTCGCGCGCAGTTCTTCGCAAACAACGATCCGCAAGCTCGCAAGAGCCTCTTTCCGAACAACAAAGTCCCATTCAATCCCGCGGCGTCTCCGTATCCGGCGGTGATGGCCAATCTGACGGCCGTGAACCACTTCCTGCTCTTGAACGAACATCAGTTGGCTGAGAAGGCCTACTCCACTGCGGTCATGGGTCTCTTACTCATCGACCCCAAGGACAAATACAGCATCTGCAAGGCGCTAGCCGAATTTCTGGAGTCGCTGATTTCGCAACAGGACATTGTTAGCGCCCAAGCGCTCGCACGCCTGATCGATCCCTACATGTCAGCCAATCTCAATCACGAAGGCCCGGTGTTTGCGGGTTACGTGCACATCATGACCCAGCTGGTCGCGATGACAACCCGGTCCAGGCAGGTCGCCGGATTTCTCGAGGAGGCGATCCGGCTCAACGACCGTCTGGACATAAATGAAGGCATAAAGCTCTATCGGACCTCGACAAGCAATAGCCTTGCATCGCTCTCGCTTCTCTTCGAAGGTGCCACTGACGAAGCTGCTGCCCTCCATGCGCGTCATCCATTGCAAGCGCAGCGCAACGCAATTATCGCACGTGATCATTTCGAGACGCTGCAGGAGTTTTACTTCGGACTCTCTGAGTTGCTCATTTCGAGCTCCAAAGATCCATCACATATGGCGGCCTGGAAGTCGCACTTCGCAGCGATCCCTGCCTCCTGGCAGCTCTCAGGATACGTCGCCGAGAATATTGAATCTTACCGTCATTTCGCACTCGGATTGATAGCTCTTCCAACTTCACGAGCGGAAGCCGCTGCACTGATTCAAACGGCGGCGCGGGAGCGGATTGAGGTCTTTGAAGGATTTCTGACACGCCGCTTTGAAGGGTTTCAGCTACCGACCTTGATCGACGCCCTTGTTATTCAAACGGCTCTGACGTCCCTTGTGGACTTTCCGCCGCCTGATGCCGCCGACCTGGCGCTTAGGGGGAGCGAGATGCTTTCGCGCACGCTTCGGCATCAGACCAGCGATTTTGCCGTCCTGATCGGCGCCCAAAAGACCGAACGCTCGCGCGACACCGTACGCTCTTATTATATCTTGCAGCAACAAAAGCGGCAGTGGGAGCTCGATCAGATCAAGAACCTCATGGCTGGCGGCAAGAAGGAAGCTGGATATCTCATTACGACTTACGCGGGCCTTACCGAAACGATTGTTCGGTTGGAAGACGCACTCACGAAAGATGCGGATAACGCCAAGGCGATCGGGTATCCGACGGCCACACAAATTCAAACGGTGCTTGAACCCAACGAGGTCTTTCTCACTTTCTTTCCCACGCTCAAGGGTATGGGTCGACTTTGCATCTCAAAGACGACGACGCTGTTTTCGGTGTCAGATGTCGACCCGCAATTGGCGATCCTTGACGCCAAGCTGGTGCGATTGGCGTTGACGCAGGAGCGTGCGGCTGATGAGACGCTTGATAGCCAGTATCCGGTCCAATCAGCTGTTCGCCTCAGGGATCTTCTCTTCAAGGGTCTCGAATCCTGCGCGCAGCATGGCTCGCTGGTCAATGCAGCGCCACCTGAGGAGCTGTCGGGCATTCCGCTCGCCGCCTTGCTCGAGGAAGCGCCGCCCCGGCGGGGCGACGGATACGATCTGCTCGCGGCCCGCTGGCTTGGCAAGACATACAGATTCGCGAGTTCGATCTCGGCACGTCATTTTCTTGGCACGCGCACGTCGATCTCGCACCAGCACGCTCCGCTGCCTTATCTCGGCATCGGCAATCCCTCCCTTTCCACGGTCACTCAACAGGCCAGTCTGACGCGCGGTGGTAATACCGACGCCTCCCTGCGCGGCGCCTTGAGCGAACTGGGATCGCTGCCGGAGACGGCTGACGAAATCACCATCGTCGGGCAACTCATGCAGGCCGCAAAAGGCGATGTGCTGCTGGGTACAGACGCGTCTGAGGAGAACTTTCGCACCAAGGATCTCGGCAAGTACGATATTATCCATTTCGCAACGCACGGGCTGCTGCGCAACGACATACCCGGCTTGAACGAGGCGTCGCTGGTTCTCACGCCCAAGGATTTGTCCGACAGTTTCGACGATGGATTGCTGACGGCGCCGGAGATCACCCGGCTTCCGCTTGATGCGCGCCTTGTCGTTCTGTCGGCCTGCAATACGGCGCGGATGGATACATCGGCCGCAAATATCGGCATCACCGATCTCGCTGCCGCTTTCTCGGTTGCAGGATCGCCGACTTTGCTTGCGTCGCTTTGGACCGTAGAAACCAACGCTGCACATGATCTGATACTGGCATTTTTCGCAACCTGGAACGAACAGCACCACAAGAGCGCCTCGGCGGCTCTGGCGGGAGGAATTGAACGCTATCTCGCCCGGGCGGACAGGGCTCATCACCATCCGCGCTTCTGGGCCCCTTTCATTGTCTTTGGCTACGCAGCCAGCTTGCCAGACGATGGCGTAAAATCAACAAACCCTACGTTTGATTATGCCCCCTTTGGCAACGACGAGGTCGGAGAACTCTTTGATGCCAAACCTCTCGCTGGCCGCCTTATACTATCGGCGATGGGCGATTGGGACGGAAGCTCGATGGCCAGCATCATCAGGGATGCGGGGCAGGACGGCGCCGACTTTCCGGCCGCTTCGCATGACATCGCCGCCGGCCCTCTCTTCATCGATCAATCGCAGATCTATGCGCTTGGTTACAAGACGTCACCCCACCCCTACCCGATTGTGCGGCGGCTCGCGCCGGATGGCTCCAAAGTCTGGGAAAGGGCATGGCCGGATCTCGAGGACAACTCGCCAGCGGGTGCGGTAAGGATTGGCAATGACATCGTGATGTTGTCAGGCTCGATTTATTCGCAGCAGACCGACGAACGCGTGGCATATCTGACCCGGTTCGACGTGGATGGTCATGAGATCGCGCGCAAAGAGATCAAGGTCGGAAAGTCCGCGTCTGTCGTCGGCCGATCGACCTTGCTCTCAAAGCTCGGTCCCGATCCCGTGCTCGTCGTCAACTTGCGGCAATTTGGCAATTTTGGTGCGAACGAAGCTCTCTTCGGCCTGCCGACCCTCTGCGACGGGCCGCGCCAAACGGTACTCTATCTGCTGGACAGCTCAACTTTCGAAACTAAGAAGACCCTCACGATCCCGGACTTTCAGGCTTTTGGCGCCGATAGTGGGGACGGCGAGCTCAAGATCGGCGGCCAGACGCGCGGAGCCTGCGAGGCTGGCGGCAAGGGCCTTCTCCTCCAGGTTGGCCGGCAGTTTACATTCTCGGCGCTGTGGAAGGATGATGATCCGTTTCCGTCCAACGTCCAATCTGTGGCGAGTGAGCAGGGCGAGACATTTTTCGCCGTAAAGCGGCAGCGTCCGATCGGCGTGCGGCGCCTCGGCGTCACAACAGCAGAGACGGGCTCGAAGCGATGGGGCGACAGCGGCGACGAGCTTCTCGAGTTTTCGATCTTCAAGATCGGACCGAATGGTGGGGCCGTCCCTTCCTACAATTCCGCCTTCGGTCTGAGTGCCTTTGCCCAGGGACTTGTGTTCGACCGGGGCAAGCTGGTCATCTATGGCAGTCTCGGCGGCAGGCCGGCCCTTTCGACGCGACAATAATAGCTGTCTCCATCACTTCGATGACCCGTTCTAGACAAACGAACCCCGTAAGCTTTTGTTAGAAACCCTATCAGAGCTAAGCGCGCCGCGGCGCTGGCATGCAACGGCCGATCGAACCCGTAAATTCCCAATCGGCTGGCTCGTATCGAGAGAGTTTTGTTCCCCTTCGGATCGAGCGAGAGGGATGCAAAGCGCTTTCCCAGTAAGCGCTCGGTTTGTCGGAAAATGCCGTACTAAGACCGATTTGACGGGTACTAAGATTCGGAGAAAATTCGATTCTCCGGACTTGCCGACGTGCCGTGGCGACTCTGGACAAACAAAAAGCCGCTCGAAAGAGCGGCTTTCTGGTTTTCTGCTGCAAGTACAGCATCTTGCTTGGTTGCGGGGATAGGATTTGAACCTATGACCTTCAGGTTATGAGCCTGCCCGCATTGCTAATCTGGGCTCCGGAGCCGCGCACACCGGAGCGGGGCAAAAATCAACGACTCCGCTGCGTCGCAATATCCTCAGCATAGCCCTCGTTCTCCGAGACGCCGCTAGGTCATGGCGGCGTCTCCGGACTTGGCGACCACAGGGTGAAGAACGGCATTAACGCGCTCCCCGGGCCAGCCGGCAACCGGATTGCCACGATTTATGCTGGAAGCGGGGTGCAACACTGGCCTTAGATGGCTCCCCGCCGGCGCAGCCGGCCCGCTCCATGCGTTAAAACAGAAAAGCCGGGGGATGACAGCCCGCCCCGTTGAGAAGTACGGCCCTCACGGCCGTTCTTTTCTGTTTCGTACGATACAAAATAATTCATTGAGCCTCCCTGGGAGCCCCAGCCCGTCCCGTCTCGAGGGTCTCCTCTCATCTTGGTGGGAGCGAGGTCATCTGATCGACTGGACTGGACCGCGTTCATACGTTCAATAATAAGTAGCACCATCGGTGCGCGACGGGCGGGAGCGGAGGTTCAAAATGCCCCTTAAACTTTACCAGCGTGCCGGATCACCAAATTGGTACCTCCGTGGCACCCTTCGCGGACTTTCGGTCCGCGAAAGCTGCCAGACCGATGACCGCAAGATCGCTGGAGAAATCAAAGCCAAGCGGGAATGGGAAATTCTGCAACGTAGCGTCTATGGCATCAAAGCGTCGGGCACGTTCATCAGGGCCGTCGCAATCTACTTAGAGAACGGCGGCGACACGCGGTTTCTGCAACCGCTCATCGATCATTTCGGATCGACCGCGCTCGCCAAGATCGACCAAGCCGCCGCTGACGAGGCCGGCCGCAAGATTTACCCCGGCCTCGCGCCGGCGACGCTTAACCGCCAGCTTTACACGCCGCTCGCAGCCGTCATTAACAAGGCGGCCGAGAAAAACTATTGTGGGCCGATCAAGCTCAGCCGGCCGAAGATGCCAAAGGGCCGCGTGCGATGGATTACTCACGCTGAGGCGTTTTGTCTGATCGAGGCGTGCGCCCCGCATCTTAAGCCGCTCGTTGCCTTCCTGTTCTACACCGGTGCGCGCGTCGGGGAAGCGCTTTGGATCGATTGGCGCTTTGTCGATTTACAGCGCGGGCAAGTCCAATTCCTGGACACAAAGAACGGCCGCGACCGCGGCGTGCCGCTGCACCCCGATCTCGTCGCGATCCTTTCCAACCTGCCCCATCGGGAAGGCGAAGTTTTCCGCAAGCAAGGCCGCATCATCAGGCCGACGAGCTACACGCCAGCGGGCACCAACAGCGGCGAGCCAATTGAAATAGAATATGCGCTCGGCGAACCGTATGCGCCGCTCGACGAAGATGATCCGCGCGACGTGTCGGCGGGATCGCGGATCAAGAAAGGATTTGCGGCGGCGGTCAGGCGCGCCGGGATCACCGATTTTCATCCGCACGATTGCCGGCACACGTGGGCAACGTGGCACTACCAAGAAAACCGCGACCTCAACATGCTGATGCACCTCGGTGGTTGGTCAAGCCTCTCGATGGTTCTGCGCTACGCTCACGTCAACGTCGCGCACGCCGCGCCATCGATCAACAACATGCCGTCGATCGCACCCACGCCCGCGCCTGGCCCGGCAAAGGTTATTGCGAAGGCGAAGGCGCACAAGTCCGACCAGCATGACAAGGGCCTCGCCAAGGCGGTCAAGGTATCCAGCGCGACGGCCCGAAAAGGCGGCGCAGCGAGCGACGGGGCGGAAATCAAGGCGGTGGACGCCTGATCGCCGTCAACTTCGTGCTGGCGCCGACGAGATCGACGATCAGCATAGCCGGCCATAGAGACTTTCGATCGAATCTCGCGCCCAAAATCCGCCCATGCCGGAACAAATAATAAAAAAAAGTAGGCAATATCAAGTTGTTAATGATCGTTGGTTATTACCTTCACACGGGAGAGGTCCAAGGTTCGATCCCTTGTGCGCCCACCATCCACCTTCCAAAGCCATCCTGATTGCGGACCCATCGTCGACGCCTGGCGGCGTGTCGGGACCGCCTCAATCAAAAATGTCGAAAACAACCCCATGCACAGTAGCCGACCTCAGTCGGATCAATGGGTTACCATGCTACTGTTTTTCCGAAATCCCATTTGACTCGTCGGGCAAAACACCGGCATGATGGCATCGTCGCGGAACGGATGATCTCATGTCGTCATTGCGAGCGCAGCGAAGCAATCCAGAGTCTTTCCGCGGAGACAGACTGGATTGCTTCGCTGCGCTCGCAATGACGGAGCAAGGGGTGAGACCGCGCCGATCGACGCCCACGCCATCTCAAGCGTCAAGCAACCCGCGCCGGCCGCCAGGCCGCGTACAGACCGACGAAGGTCCCGATGGCGACCAGTGCTGCGGCCAGCAGCAGCTGCAATTCTCCGTCGTCGGTGGTGCCTACGGACGACACGAGTCTGCTCACGACGACGAACAGAACGCCCACGGAAGCTGCTGCACCCACGCCGAGATAGGCGAGTTCGCGCGTCAGGTTGCGGCCGAGGAGGCCGAGTGCCGTGAAATACATCGCGCAGGCGTTGGGATGAACGAACAGGGCAATTCGCGCGTAAGGGCCGTAGGCATCGAGCAAGGACTCACACCGGTTCAGCGCCGCCTTTGAGGCGACCCGCTGCAACAGCGGTCGGAAAAAGCGAGCCTGCCCGTAGCTCAGGACGGCGCCCACGATGATGGCCAGCCACGCCACGATGAAAACGGAGACGTCCGCGGGCTTCGGATTGAGCGCCACGGACATCAGGATGAGAGCGGTTCCGGGAAAATAGCCAAAATACGGGAAGACCGACTCCAGCAGCACGCAGACGAAAATGAAGACCAGAAACCACGACGAACCGGTCGCATCCTGGACGATGGCGTTCAAGTCGAAGAGATCAGTCTTGTACAGGACGAGGTACATGCACATGGCCAATCCGGCCAGCGCGTAGAACGGCAATGCTCCCGACAGAAACCGCCTCATCCAGCTATCGCGCCTTGTTGCGCGGACACAGCGGAAACCATCGATAAACGTCCCCTACCCAATCGACAAAATCTCGATCTCCTGCGCACCCGCCCCCACGACATCCCCGACCGCCTTCCCCATCAACGACTTCGCCACCGGCGCCAAGAACGAGATCGAGCCGGCCTTGGGGTCGGCTTCGTCCTCGCCGACGATGCGATAGGTTTGCACGCGGCCATCGGCGCGGCTGAAGGTCACCGTGCTGCCGAAGGCCACGATATCGGTCGAGGCCGGGGCGGGAACGACCTGCGCCGTGCGCAGCCGTTCGGTGAGATAGCGGGCGTCACGCAAGGGCACCGCCGATTGCCGGCGCTTTTCGTTGACGTCCTCGATGGCTTGCGCGGCTTCATAGGCCTCGCGTGCGTCCTGAAGCTGTCTTTGCAGCGCCTGCAAGCCCGCTTCCGTCACGAGGTTCGGATGCGGCGAGATCGGCCGATCCGGCAGCAGCGTCTCGGCGGCGGTTTCCGCGCTCTCTTCTTTGGTAAAGGCAACGCTCAAGTCGAAAATCCTGTCGAACTGTTCGGGCTCACGGCCGGCACCGTCGCGCCGCGAGGAATTGCGGCGGGCCGAAGCTGGCGATCTCCCGGATCATATCTCAAGTTCGACGAAACGGCGCAGCTTGAAGACGATGTCCGGCATGGCCTGGCGGAACCGCGTGGCATCCCGGAACGTGGCCGAGAACGGCGCGAAGGTGATCATCGCGTTCCAGTGCCTGTACCCGTAGACCGTGACGGAGGCGCCGGTCGCCGGAAAATTCTCCAGCTTGCGCAGCTCGCCCAGGACGAGATCCGCGATTGCTTCAGCAGGCAGCAACTGCTTGCCATCAGGCGTCGTGGCGATCTTCGCCGGCGGCTCGACCGGCTTCGCGGCAGCCGGCGCCGGATTGGGCGCGCTCTCGGAATCGTTCTCTGAGTTGTTCTCGGGCTTGGCCGGCGTATCGGGGACGGGCTCGACCAGCTCAAAAAATCCGTTCGTGGGCGCAGTCGGCGGCGGAACCTCGATGAGCGGCGGTGGCGCGACACTTTCTGCGGCGCGCTTGTTGCCTCCCAGGATGCTGCTGATCATGGCCACAAGGCCAGCATCCCTCACGTCGTCACTCATAACTCCCCCCAGGCTTCGACCTACTCTAGCACCGCTCGCGCGGACCGCCACTGGGGATGTATGGCCGGATTCCGGCCAAGATCCTGTTTCACGACCGTCTCGCGATGGCACCGGCGGCGCGATGCCCGATCATTTCGCGCCGCCGTGGATCCGTCACTGCTTATCGAACGGAACGTATTGCTGGTACTGCTTCGGCACCGAGCTGCGGTAGCGCGCGGGCACCGTGCCGCTGTCGACCGAGTGATCGATCTCCTGCTGCCGCGTCATCTTCTTCTTCGCCGGCTTCTTCGACGCACTCTTCTTGGAGTCGGTCGGCTGGCTGGAAGCGTCATTGGTGGCGCCCGGCGCTGTCGTCGTCGCTGCCGGCGCGGCGGTTGTCGCCGCAGGCGCCGCCGTTCCTGCGGCGGCTGGTGCGCCCTGTGCCAGCGCAAGCGGTGTCTGCATGAGAAGCGCCAGCGCTGCTGTCGCAGCCAGCAAGTATGATTTTTGCATTAGAACCTCCAAAATTCCTGATCCGAACAAGGCAAGCGTAGTTCTCCGGGATCGACGCGTGCAAGTCCGTTCACGATAGGCCGGAACCCCGTCGTGAACTGTGGCCGAGATCACATTGCCGGCGGCAGGCTGCGTCATGATGTGCCTTGTCGCGAACGCAAAAGCCGTTCGCCGACACCAACACAGGCATGACTTTGCAACAGACGAGCCAGGCCCGCTGACATTCCTATCCACTCGCTCTCGAAGGAGACTGAAATGCGTCGCACCATCCTCACACTCGCATCGCTCGCGGCCCTGATGGCCGTAGCAGCCCCGGCCGCCCAGGCACATCCTGCGAACGATCGATATTGCATCCAGGGCCGCTCGTGGGGTTACCCCGGCAATTGCCAGTTCGCCAGCTATCAGCAGTGCCTCGCCAGCGCGTCCGGCACGTCGTCTTATTGCGGCATCAACCCGCGCTACGCGTTCTCGCAGCAGCGCGACTACTGACGAATTCGCGGCGTGCGCGCATGACGCGCGCGCCGCCACAATTTTTGCGTGAAAACGATCCGCGTCGCCGATACCTCGGCGAATTGAAACTGTGCGAAGCCGCCTGCGTCCGTCGATGACGAGAATGTTATCCGTCTTCGCCACGGAGAATATTCACGATGCGCCGCCGTGGCTTGCAGGCGGGCGTCTCCTTCCGAAAATTTTGATGACGGGCAATTGTGATCCATCTCGCTCGTGGCAGGCGTGATCGCGCCTAGGCTGCAAACTCCAGCGCGAGAAACTTGAGCCCGAACTGTTTCATCCGACTTTTCAGGAAGGTGTTTCAATGAGCAGCCGCCACGCAATTGTTCCGCGCGGTCTGAACGCAACGCGTTCGCCGCTTTCGCAAGGCCGCTTCGGCCGCATGTTCCGCAAGCTCGCACCGGCCAAATTCGGCCCGAACGATTCCGACAATGTTGCAAACCTGTCGGCGCTCGCCGACAAGATGGTCGCCGGCTTCGACGGACCGAAGGACGGGCCGGACGCCGAAGAGAGCGGCATTCCCTCGCTCTACACTTATTTCGGCCAGTTCATCGACCACGACATCACCTTCGATCCGGTCAGCTCGCTGACCAAGCAGCAGGATCCCGACGGGCTCGTCGACTTCCGCACACCGTCGCTCGACATGGACAATCTCTACGGCCGCGGCCCGAACGACCAGCCCTACATGTATGACGGCATCAAGTTCCGCCTCGGCGAGAAGGTCACCGGCGCCGGCGTGCCCGATGCAGTCGATTTGCCGCGGTTCAAGGGCCGCGCGCTGATCGGCGATCCCCGCAACGACGAGAACAGCATCGTCTCGCAATTCCAGGCCTTGATGCTGCGCTTTCACAACCGCATGGTCGACGACAATGACAGCCTGTCGTTCGAAGACGTGCAGCAGCGCGTTCGATTCCACTATCAGTATGTGGTGCTGAACGACTTCCTGCCGCGCATCGTCCACGCCAGCGTGCTGGACGAGCTGAAGACCGCAGGTCAATACGACCGCAGCAAGCTCGCTTACTACCATTGGAAGACCTATCCGTTCATGCCGGTCGAGTTCTCGGTCGCGGCCTATCGGCTCGGGCACTCCATGATCCGCCCCGGCTACCGGCTGAACGACGCCGCCAACATGCTGCTGCAGATCTTCCCCGATCCCAACAATCCCGACCACAACGCACTGACCGGCTTCCGCGCGATGGGACCGGGACGCGCCATGGATTGGGGCCGCTTCATCGATCTCGACACCCGCCCCTACGGCGTCGAGGACGACGATACCAATCCCGACAACAAGAGGCGGCTGCAGTTCGCCTATCGCATCGATGCCTCGCTGGTGGACCCGCTGCGCAAGCTGCCGCCGGAAGTCGCCTCCAATCCGGCGTCGCTGGCGCTACGCAATCTCGAGCGCAGCTGGCGGCTCGGACTGCCGTCGGGCCAGGCCGTCGCCAGGGCGATGAACCTGACGCCGCTGACCGACGACGAGATCATCATCGGCAAGGCCGTCGACGAGCCGGGACCGGGCGATCCGCAAGTCAAGATCGCGACCATCGCGAACGGCGTGTTCGCCGGCAACTGCCCGCTGTGGGCCTACATCCTGGCCGAGGCGCGGCAAAACGCGACGGACATGGCAATCCCCGCCACCGGTGGGCCCGCCACCGTCAAGACCCCGCAGCTCGGGCCGGTCGGCGGCCGCATCGTCGCCGAGGTCTTCCTCGGCATGATGTTCGGAGATAATTCCTCCGTGCTGTCGCTCGATCCGCAATGGACGCCGGTGACCGGCTCCAGCTTCGCGCTGAAGGACCTCGTCGCCTACGCGCTCGGCCAGGGCGATCCGTTGCATTGAGCGGGTAACGGACGATGGTGCAAGGCCGCTCGTCGTGCGAGCGGCCTTGTGGCCCACTCGCACGACGGGCGGGCGGATGGCTCCTGACAGGCGTGCTTCCCTAACGCGAATCCGTCCGCTTCCTGTTGACTCGCATCGCGAATGGAGAAATCCTTCAAAAACGCAATTGCCATTGCCAATCTCAGCAGTACGAACTTCGGCGCCCTCGGTTTTGTCGGCGCCATCTGACCAGATTTATTCTGAACAGAAAACGGAGGGGCCGATGCGCGCGCTCGCCTTGAGAACCGTCTCTCTTCTCGCCCTCGCTACCCTGAGCTCGATTTCCGGCACGCCCGCCGCACGCGCGGAGGACGGGGCCGATGAGAAATTCGGCAAGGTGCACTTCCAGACCTCCTGCAACGAGGTGGCGCAGCGCCGCTTCGATCGCGGGATGCGTTATCAGCACTCGTTCTGGTACCGGCCCGCAAAGGAAATTTTCGAGGAGACGCTGCAGGCCGATCCGGAATGCGCGATCGCGTATTGGGGCATTGCGCTGAGCCTGCTGTACAATCCGCATTTTCCCGCGCCGAAGGAAAACCTCACCGGAGGTATCGCCGCGCTGCAGAAGGCCAAGGCACTCGGCGCCAAGAGCGAACGCGAACGCGACTATATCGACGCGCTGCTGGCCTTCTATTCGGGCGACGAAAAGACGACGTTTGGCCAGCGCGCGCAGGCCTATCTCAAGGCAACCGAAGCCGTCGCCGCGCGCTATCCCGATGATGACGAGGCGCAGATCGCCTACGCCATTACGCTGAATGTCACGGCGTCACCAAACGACAAGACCTATGCCAACCAGCTCAAGGGCGCTGCTATCCTGGAGCCGATCTTCAAGCGCCAGCCGCGGCATCCCGGCGTCGCGCATTATCTGATCCACCTCTATGACTATCCGGCGATCGCAGAGCAAGGACTCGACGCTGCCAAGCGCTATTCCGAGATCGCGCCGGCGGCACCGCACGCCTTGCATATGCCGTCGCACATCTTCACGCGCGTCGGCTACTGGAACGAATCCATCGACGCCAATAGCCGTTCCGCCAAGGCTGCCAAGGAGGGCAAGGACCCGAGCGAGCAGCTGCATGCCGACGACTATATGGTCTACGCCCTGCTCCAGCTTGCGCAGGACAGCCGAGCCAGCGAGGTCATCGCGGACATGGTTGCGACCACGGGCTATGCGCCGGCTGTCCGCGCCGGTCCCTACGCGATAGCGGCCAGCCAGGCGCGCTATATGGTCGAGCGTGGTGATTGGCAGGGCGCTGCTGCGCTGAAGGTCGAGCCGAGCCGGTTTGCCTATGTCGATGCGATCACCTATTTCGCCCGCGCTCTTGGCGCCGCGCGCTCCGGCAATGCAGACGCAGCAACGGCGGACATCGCCAAGCTGGCAGAGTTGCGGGACAAGCTGCAGCAAGACAAGGACGCCTATTGGACCGAAATCGTGGACATTCAGCGGCAGGTCGCTACAGCCTGGCAGCTCAACGCCCTGGGGAAACAGGCGGATGCGCTGGAAGCGATGCGCCTTGCCGCCGATGCCGAAGACAAGACCGAGAAATCCATCGTGACGCCGGGTCCGCTTGCCCCCGCACGCGAGCTTTACGGGACCATGCTGCTCGAACGTGGCATGGCGACGGAAGCATTGGCCGCGTTCGAAAGCACCATGCGCAAGGAGCCGAACCGCTTTGGCGCGACCATCGGCGCCGCTCGCGCGGCCGAGAAAGCGGGGGATGCTGTGAAGGCCCGCCAGTACTACGCCAAAGTCGTCGAAACGGCGAGAAATGGCGACTCGTCTCGGGAAGACCTCGCGGCCGCACGAAAGTTGATGGCTCAGAATTAGCAAAGGTGCCGCGGCAACGTCCATGCGCTTGACCAGCAAATTCGTTGCAATCAGCGCAGCCAGTGCGCTGCTCTGCGCAGCCGCTGCGGTCTGGATATTGCGATCCGGTGAACCGGCACGCGCAACATCGGCCTCCGGCGAGGTCCGCCCGGTGTGGACGGAAATCGACTGGCCTTTCGGCGCGGATCCCTGGGGGAAAGGAAAAGCGTTCCGCTGCAAGGCCGAAGATTGCGGCGGCGAGGTCCAGCTCTACGTTCGCCCCAAGCTCGGCTTTTGCAACTGCGCTACCGGAGTCGCCGACGACGGCGACCTCGAACAGATGGGCGACCTGGCGCTGATTGGGAGGGCAACGCCGACGGCTGCCGGCCGAGAGATCGTCGTCGGTCCGATGCGCGGCCGCAGCCGAGCATACCGCGTCGAAGGGAACCCCAAGGCCGCGCTCTCACTCGCCTTCAATCAACGCTGCGACATGGTAGCCGCGACGGCTTTGCTCGCACCGGGCGCGACCGCGTCACTGGAGCCGGCGGTGCTGTCATTCCTCAATAGCGACCGCATGTTGAAATGGGCCGAGATCGCCCTTGGGTTATGACTCAAAGCAATAGCTGAATTGAACGCGACAATCTCGGCACTCGCCTTAACGCGCAGCCCCGAGGCCAACTTCCTCCAGCCGCGTCGCGAACCAGCGCGACAGCGGTTGATCGAGGACGCCGCTGACATAGACTTCCGAGATCGTCACGTTGTTCTTGTCCAGCACCAGCAGCACGCCGATCCAGAAGGCGAACCAGACATGCGCATCGGTCAGCGCCATCAGCTTGTGCTGGTCATGGTCAAGCGCGGTGTGATTGCTCGCCTTGCGGATCTCCACCGTCAGCAGATTGTTCGGGATCTCGCGCTGATGCACGACGACGTCAGGATAGATCGACTTGCCCAGGTGATCGTCGGTCGAGATGATGGTGCCGTGCGGAAGATGCAGCGTACGTTCGCCGAGCCGGTCGTAGTTGCAATCGACCGACCAGCCGGAGAATTGCTTCTCCAGATATACAGCGAAGCGGTGCGTGATGGCACGCTCGCCGATGTCCTTCTCGAACAGGAATGTTTCGTGGACATAGAAGTCCCGCAGCGCCGCGATCACCTTGTTCAGCTCGGTCTGCATCTTGCCCCCCGGCCACTCGGCGCTCCATTTCAAAGCCGTGAGTAGCCCGGATGGAGCGTAGCGCAATCCGGGTTCTCGCAAAACGCACAATGTCCCGGATTACGCTGTGCTCCATCCGGGCTACATGAGGGTCGGAATTCGCGGCGCGATCGAGCAGTTCTTACATCTGGAGTTCGATCAGCCGCGGCCCGGGCTCGGCGACGGCTTCGGCCAACGCCTTGTTGAACTCGTCCGCGTTGGTAACGGCGCGGCCGGGCACGCCCATGCCCTTGGCCAGCGCCACGAAATCCAGCGTCGGTCGGTCGAGGCGAAGCATGTCGTTGGCGCGCTGGCCGGGCTCGCCGGCGCCGACATTGTCGAACTCGCCGCGCAGGATCTGGTAGATGCGATTGGCGAACACGATGGTGACGATGTTGAGGTTTTCACGAGCTTGCGTCCACAGCGACTGGATCGTGTACATCGCGCTGCCGTCGCCGACCATGCAGATCACCTTGCGGTCCGGGCAGGCGATCGCGGCACCGATCGAGAGCGGCGTCGAGAAGCCGATCGAGCCGCCCATGTTCTGGAGCCAGTCGTGCGGAGCAGCCGCCGCCGTCGGCGGGAAGAAGGCGCGGCCGGTGGTGAGGGATTCGTCGACCAGGATCGCATTCTCGGGGATCGCATAGGCGATCGACTGCGCGATCGAGGCGTGGGTCAGTGCGCCGGTCGGCTTGAGCAGCTCGGCCGAGGCCTGCGGCTTGACGTCCTTCGCGCTGGCCTTCACCGCGCCGGCGAGCGCTTCCAGCGCTGCCACCGAATTCTCACCCCAAGAGGTCATGCGATGCACGTCGCAGCCTTCCGGCTTGAGGATGCTCGGTTTGTTCGGATAGGCGAAGAAGGCCACGGGATCGTCGGACTCGACCAGCACGATATGGCGGAACCTCGCCAGCATCTGCAGCGCGTTGTCGATCACGTAATGGATGCGATCGATCGAGAAGCGGCCGCGGCCGCGCGCCATCCTGGGACGGAAGGTCGGGCCCATCACGGTGCAGCCGGTCTTGGCGGCGATGCGCTCGGCCAGCGCCAAGCCCTGCTCGCTCAGCGCACTGCCGGTCATCAGCAGCAGCGTGCCCTCGCCGTCGCCGTGCAGGATCTTTGCGGCCTGCTCGACCGCCTGCGGCGAATAGCTCGCGCGCTGCTGCTCGGCCGGAACCTCGGCGATGCCGTCCGCTTCGTTCCAGGCGGTGTCGGCAGGCAGGATCAGGGTCGCGATCTGCGGCGGCGCGCTCTTGGCGGCGGCGATCGCCGCGGCACCGTCGGCGGCGACCGATTTGGAGTCCGGCGAGGTCCGGACCCAGGAGGACATCGGCCGGGCCAGACCCTCGATGTCGGAGGTCAGCGGCGCGTTGTAGCCGATGTGGTAGACGGCGTGCTGGCCGACGATGTTGACGATGCCGGAATTCGCCTTCTTGGCGTTGTGCAGATTGGCAAGGCCGTTGGCGAGGCCGGGACCGAGATGCAGCAGCGTCGAGGCCGGCGTGCCCTTCATGCGGAAATAGCCGTCGGCGGCGCCGGTCACCACGCCTTCGAACAGGCCGAGCACGCAACGCATGCCGGGCACGCGGTCCAGCGCTGCGACAAAATGCATCTCGGAGGTGCCGGGGTTGGAGAAGCAGACGTCGACCCCGCCCTTGACCATCGTCCGCACCAGACTTTCCGCACCGTTCATCCGTCAGCTCCTGCAACCGGCAATGTTCCAACAATCCGTCCGATCAATCATTGTTCGCTCGTCTCGTCAAAGCAATAGCCGGCATCGCCGCCCTGCGATGCGCCCGTTTGGCTAATGCTTTCCGGCAAATTGGCATGGTTGCCGATTTGGTAACGCCGTTCATTAAGGATGCCTCCCTCACGGTGCCGTGGCTTGCGGAAAGCTCGCAAATATGGCCTGTGACTTCAGTTGAATCGATTTTTTTGCTGGGGGAACAATGATCCGGTTTTTTGCCGCGCCGCTTGCCGCCATCGCACTGCTGTCGGCTACCGCCGGCGGCGCCTTCGCCGAGGAGTTCGACTCGCGCGACATCATGGGCGGCGGCCCGAATTTCTTCCGCGGCGGCTCGAGCCCGGTCCCCCGTACCACCGTCATGTATAACGGCAATTACGCCCCCGGCACGATCGTGGTGAACACCTCGGAGCGCCGGCTCTATCTGGTGCTCCAGAACGGCCAGGCCCTGCGCTACGGCATCGGCGTCGGCCGCGACGGCTTCCGCTGGGGCGGCGTGCACAGGATCACCGCCAAGAAGGAATGGCCGGACTGGACGCCGCCGTCGCAGATGCTGGCCCGCCGGCCGGACCTGCCGCGTCATATGAAGGGCGGCGTCGAGAATCCGCTCGGTGCGCGCGCGATGTATCTGGGTTCGACGCTCTACCGGATCCACGGCTCCAACGAGCCGGAGACGATCGGCCAGGCGGTGTCCTCGGGCTGCTTCCGCATGACCAACGAGGACGTCAGCGACCTCTACGGCCGCGTCGGGGTCGGCACCACCGTGGTCGTGCTGAACAACTAGAGCAGGAACCCGCAGGGCGCGTGAATATGCGGCCTTGTGCGTCGCTTCCGAATACGGCAGCGTCGCCCGGCAATGAGCGCAATGGCCCTGCCTTCGTCCGGCTTTCGCATCGCCCTGCTGGCGCTCGCCACCGTCGCGTTTGCCCCTGACACCGCTACCATCGTCGTCGCGGGCGAATTGCCCGCGATCGCCTCGCGCCAGCGCGCCGAGAAGAAGAGCTTTACCGACGGCGAGATCGTCGATGGCTTTCTCAAGACGGCGTTCGGCGCCGAATACCACCTTGCCGGCCGTGTCGACCGCATCCGCAAGTTCGACGGGCCGGTGCGCGTGTTCGCCGAGAGCGACCGCGCCGACCGCAAGGCGCAGCTCGCAAAGGTCGTGGCCGACATCGGCAAGCGCGTGCAGCATCTCGACATCGCCATGATCGACAGCAGCGAGGCTGCAAATGTGCGAGTGAAGCTCGTGCGCGACCGCGATCTGTTCCGCACCATCTCGAGCTTCTACGGTGCGGAGAAGGCCCGCGAGATCCGCACCTCGCTCGATCCGCAATGCCTGTCAGGGTTTCGCAAGAACGACAACTTCGAGATCGAGCATTCCGACGTCATCCTCACCGTCGACAACGGCGATTTCACCTTTCTCGACTGCGCCTATGAGGAGCTGCTGCAATCGCTCGGCCCGATCAACGACACCGCGAGCGTGCCCTGGACCATGTTCAACGACAACGTCTCGATGGGCTATTTCGACGTCTACGACCAGTACATCCTCAACCTGCTCTACGATCCCCGCATCAAGGCCGGCATGACCATACATGAGGTCAAGGCGGTGCTGCCCGACGTGCTCACAGATGTGCGCATCTGGGTGAAGCGGGTGAACGAACTGAAGGAGTAGAGAACTTCCACCTTCTCCCCTTGCGGGAGAAGGTGGCTCGCCGCGTAGCGGCGAGACGGATGAGGGGTCTCTCTCCGCACGTAAATCTTTCACGTCCTAGTTCGCCGATAGAACCCCTCATCCGGCGCTTCGCGCCACCTTCTCCCGCAAGGGGAGAAGGGAAGTCACCGTCAACGCCGCCTCACGCCTTCCTCGCCTTCGACATCAAAAATTGCTGGCGCATCACGTTGTTGCTTCCGTCGAAATATTCGGAGATCAGCGCCTCGAACTCGCTGCGAAAACTCCGCAGCCTGTCCGGCTCGTCCTTGTACTGGGCGACGAGCTTGATCAAAGGCCCGATCGTCGTTTCCATGGTGCGGCGGAAATGCTGCGGGCTGAGTGCGGACGGTGTCATGATGTCCATGTCGAAGGCGATGTCCTTCACTTTCCCCGCGAGACGTTCGGCGACGATCTTCGGATCGCCCCACGACACCGGTGATGCCACGCCCTCGGGCGGCGGCAGATGGCGGCCGATCAACGCGAACATCCGTCCGACATAGAGATGCGGCGGCCAGGTGGAGAAGGCGATGGTGCCGCCGGGCTTCAGCACGCGCAGCATCTCGCCGATGGCGACCTCGGGACGCGGCGCAAACATGTGGCCGAACTGGCTGAGCACCACGTCGAACTCGTTGTCGCCATAGGGCAGGCTTTCGGCGTCGCCTTCGGCGAAGTCGACATCGAGGTTCGCCAGCTGCGCATGCTCGCGGGCGCGCTCGATCAAGACAGGCGATAGGTCGAGACCCCTGACCTTGGCACCGCGGCGCGCCGCCGTGATCGCGGCGACGCCGGTGCCGCAGCCGACGTCGAGCAGCCTCTGGCCGGTCGCAGCCCCGGCGAAGCTCACGAGCTTGGCGGCCGAGGGCGTCGTGAACACCTCCATCGGCGTGAACAGCGACCAGGCTTCCTTCTGGACTGCCTTGAAACCAGCAAACGGGTCTTGCGCGGTCATGGAACTCTCCCTTCGCTCGAGGTCAGTTTCCATGAGGCTGACGACGGATGCCAAAGGTTCAACGCGGGCCCATGACGGCGACGGCTTCGCCTCCTCGCGGTCCTATTGCACCAGATCGGCAACGATGGTCGCGGCCTTGAGGCCAGTGCCGGTGAGGACCGCAACCGTGGTCTCGTTCGCCCTGATGGCACCGGTGGCGGATAGTTTGTCCAGCGCGGCGGCAGCACTTGCGCTGGTCGGCTCGGCGAACAGGCCCTGCCGCGCAAGACGCCGCAACGCGGCGACGATCTCGTCCTCGGTGAGCGCGACGGTGCCGCCGCCGCTCTCACGCAACGCGCCGATGATCTCGCGCAGGCGCAGCGGATACTTGATCGCGGTGCCTTCGGCGATGGTCTTGTTCACCTCGCGCGCGACAGGTGTATCGACGCCCCCCTTGAAGCTTGCATCGATCGGCGAGCAATTGAGCGGCTGCGCCGCAAACAGCCGCGGCAGCTTGGTGATCTGACCGGCTTTCAACAGCTCACGGAAACCAAAGGCGCAACCCAAAAGGCTGCTGCCGGCGCCGACGGGGACGATGACGTTGTCGGGGGCGCGGAAGCCGAGATCTTCCCAGATCTCGTAGGCGGGCGACTTGGTGCCTTCGAGGAAGAACGGCTGCCAGTTGTGGCTGGCATAGAAGGTCTGGCTCGACTGCCGGATCGCCTCGGCCTCCGATTCCTCGCGCGGGCCCTCGACGAGCTGCACCGCCGCGCCATAGGCGCGGACCTGCGCGATCTTGGCCGGAGACGTCGATGCAGGCGCGAGGATCTTCACGCGCATGCCGCCGGCAGCACCTAACCCCGCCATCGACGAGCCGCCATTGCCCGACGAGTCCTCCAGAATGGCGTCGACGCCAATCTGCCGCAGGAACGACAGCATCACGGCGGAGCCGCGGTCCTTGAAGCTGCCGGTCGGGTTGAACCATTCGAGCTTGAAGAACGGGCGCAAATTCCCCCAAGCCTGCTGCACCAGCGGCGTGCAGCCTTCGCCGAGCGTGATCGGAGTCGTGATCTCGACCGGCAGCGCCGCCCGGTAGCGCCAGAGCGAGCGCGCCCGGCCGTCGATGTCCTCGCGCGACATCCCTGCCCCCGGCGTCACCAGCAGCGGCGTGCGCTCGTCCGAGCACCAGCGCGGCTGGTCCAGCGGATAGAGCCGTCCGTTGCGGGGGTCGATGTAGGCGGCGGCGGGCATGGCGGTCTCCAGGGCAGAGGCAAAGGCGATCTGTACGTTTGGTTTGATGACACGTTTTGTCCGGAAACTCGACGCCCGCCGCGCAAGCCGTGCACCGCCCCTTGAAAGCACGAAAAACACAATTACTTCATTGCCTTACAGCGATTTCATCGAGGTCGGACAGTGTGGTGGCGTGGCTCTCACGCAGCCCCTGCCGGCTCGGTGATGACGGGGATTTGGCCGCGAGCCGCCTGCCCTGCGCAGCACGATTAACTTGTCTGTCGTGGCTGGCCGCTACAATATGTTGGATTGCGTCGCCGGTGACCGCACCGGCAACGCCGCAGAGCCAGGCCCGTCCGAGCGGCGGGCCGTTGGCTTTTTGGGAGTTTGGTCATGAGCCGAGCGAACCGTACCGACCACATCCGCCTCACCTCCCATCCGGAGCCGGGCCGGAAGGCGGCCTTCCCGATCCACTGGGGCGCCGCCGACGCACGCGCCCGCGGGCCGATCATCGGCACGGTGTCGCGCGCCGGGGATCGCAACGTGATCGGCAGCCATGGCGGGTCCTATGCGATGTACCGCGCGCTCGCGGTGTCCGCCGGCGCGCTCGATCCGATCCGTAGGCCCGATCTCACCAACACCTTTCCGGCCGCGACCATCGGGCCGTTCCCGCAATGGAGCGATCCCGCAAAAATCGTCGCACTCGATCCCTGGGGGCATCTCGTCGCCGAGAATTTCGGCAAGGAGATCGCCGAGGGTTCCGACATCAGGCCGAGCATCGCGGTGACGCGTGCGCGACTGGACCTGCCGGAGATCCGCGAGGCGCTCGCCGCCAAGCGCCTACGCGCCGACGGCGACGTCGTGCATGCCAATGGCAGCGTGTCGGTGGTGAAGATCGCGATCGATCCGGTCTGGTATCTGCCGGGCCTTGCGGAACGCTTCGCGACCAACGAGACCGAGCTGCGGCGCACGCTGTTCGAGCAGACCGCCGGCATGTTCCCCGAACTGGTGACCCGGCCGGACATGAAGGTGTTCCTGCCGCCGATCGGCGGCACCACCGTGTATATGTTCGGCGATGTGACAAAACTGCCGGACCATCGCACCAAGATCACCTGCCGCGTGCATGACGAGTGCAACGGCTCCGACGTGTTCGGCTCCGACATCTGCACCTGCCGGCCCTACCTCATTCACGGCATCGAGGAGTCCGCGCGCGGCGCGCAGGAGGGCGGGCTCGGGCTCGTGATCTACAATCGCAAAGAAGGCCGCGCGCTCGGCGAGGTCACGAAATTCCTGGTCTACAACGCGCGCAAGCGCCAGGAGGACGGCGACGCGGCCGCCGCCTATTTCGAGCGCACCGAATGCGTCGCCGGCGTCCAGGACGCGCGCTTCCAGCAATTGATGCCCGATACCATCCACTGGCTCGGCCTGAAGCGCATCGACCGCTTCCTCTCGATGAGCGACATGAAGCATGACGCGTTGACCTCGCAGGGCATCGACATCGTCGAGCGCGTGCCGATCCCGCCCGAGCTCATTCCCGCCGACGCCTATGTCGAGATCGCCGCGAAGAAGGCCGCCGGCTATTACTCCACCGACATCGCGCCGGAGAAGGACGTCGACGGCGTGGTCGGGCGTTCGCTGGAAAAATACTGATCGATTGATGGCAGAGGCTTTGGAATTGCAGGCCCGTTCGCTGCTCAGCGCAGCAGCGGTTCGTGCGCGTGCCGGCGAGATGTTCGAGATCGGCCTGAACGGCGGGCTGACGCATTTCACGATCGATCTCGATCGCATGGACGGCGTTGCCGACGCCGTGTTGGCTGTCACGCGAAAAGCCTATCCGACGCTGGAGATTCCCTTTCATGCGCGCTGGCGCCATTTCGTGCTTGGCGGCGTCAACCGATGGGCGCGGCTCGCGGACGCGGCCCCGTGGCCGGATCGCGCCGCGCGGGCGCGCGCGGAGTTCGACCTTGCCATCGTCAGCGTGCTGCTTGATGCCGGTGCGGGCGCGGCGTGGCGATATCGCGACGTGACGACGGAGCAAGACATCGGCCGATCCGAGGGACTCGCGATTGCAAGTCTCGACATGTTTGCGAGCGGTCTTTTTTCCCACGATCCCCGCGCGCCTTTCAGGGCCGATGCGGACATCCTTGCTAAACTGCCCCTCGCCTCCCTCACCTCCGCCTTTCAGGTGAACGATACCAATCCGCTGCTCGGGCTCGAGGGACGGACCGATCTGCTGCGGCGCTTGGGCAAGCTAGTGGCGGAGCGCGCGGACGTGTTCGGCTCGCACGACACGCCGCGGCCGGGCGGCTTGTTCGATCACATCGCGGCGCTGGCGAAGGGCGGCGCGGTCCCCGCGCCCACGATCCTGTCGGCGGTGCTGAACCAGCTCGGACCGATCTGGCCGTCGCGACTCGAGCTTGCCGGAATTCCGCTCGGCGATTGCTGGCGCCATCCGGCGATCAAGACCAGCGATGCGACCTCGAGCCTCGTGCCCCTGCACAAGCTGTCGCAATGGCTGAGCTATTCGTTGATCGAGCCGCTCCAGCGCGCCGGGTTCGACGTCACCGACATCGATGGCCTGACCGGACTTGCCGAATATCGCAACGGCGGCCTGTTCGTCGATCACGAGGTGTTGCGCCTGCGCGACGCCGCCGATGCCGAGCGTGCGCATGAGGTGGACTCACTGCTCGTCGTCGAGTGGCGCGCGCTGACGGTGGCGCTGCTGGACCGGCTGGCCGATTTGGTCCGCGCAAAACTCGGCCGCACGCCTGAGACATTGCCGCTCGCCAGCATTCTGGAAGGCGGCACCTGGGCCGCGGGCCGCGCCATCGCCTTCGCGCGCCGCCCCGATGGTTCGCCGCCGCTCAAGGTGATCAGCGACGGCACGGTGTTTTAAACCCTCTCCCCTTGTGGGAGAGGGTGGCTTCGCGGAGCGAAGCCGGGTGAGGGGTTGTCTCCGCGGGCATATCTCTCACAGGAGTTCGCGGAAAGTACCCCTCATCCGGCGCTTCGCGCCACCTTCTCCCACAAGGGGAGAAGGAAGAAAGGCATCCCGTCATGCAAGGCGTCACGATCGTCGATCATCCGCTGGTGCAGCACAAGCTGACCCTGGTGCGGGACAAATCGATCTCGACCAAATCGTTTCGGGAGCTGATCAAGGAGATCGGCATGCTGCTGTGCTACGAGGTGACGCGCGACCTGCCACTCGCCGATACCGTTATCGAAACGCCGCTGGCGACGATGCATTCGGCTAAGATCGCGGGCAAGAAGCTGGTCTTCGTGCCGATGCTGCGCGCGGGCACCACCTTCGTCGACGGCATGATGGACCTGGTGCCGACGGCGCGCGTCGCGCATATCGGGCTCTATCGTGAGCCGCACAGTTTTGCGGCGGTCGAGTATTTCTTCAAATCGCCGTCCGATCTCGGCGAACGCCTGGCCATCGTGGTGACGCCGGTGGTGGCGACCGCCAACACCGCTGTGGCCGCGATCGACCGGCTGAAGGAGCGCGGCGCCAAGGATATTCGCCTCGCCTGCCTGATCGCCGCCCCCGAAGGGCTCGAACGGCTGCGCGGACTGCATCCGGACGTCCCGATCTGGACGGCCGCGGTCGACGAAGGTCTCGACGAGAACGGTTTCATTTTGCCGGGGCTCGGCGACGCCGGCGACCGCGCCTACGGGACGCGATAGGCGCCGGCCTGCAAACCGCGCCACATTAGGAACAGCTTCGCTCGCGCAAGGTTTTCCTGCTCTACGATGGAGAGCATGATGACCTATCAGGATGACGACCGCAGAGTAGACAGAGCACGCCGCAACAGCCCGGTGGGCTGGGCTATCGGCGCGATCTTCGTGATCGCCGTGGTCGCGGCCGTCTTCTTCTACAATGGACGCGATGTCGGTCCCCAGACGACCACCACCAGCCCGACCAACGCGCCGAGCGTCACCACGGGCTCGACCAATCCGGCCGCCCCGGCAAAGTGATACGAGGGCCGCTTCGTCAGGTCGGCGGCCGCGGCGGCAGATCCTTCGCGTCCGCGGGCGCGGGCTTCTCCTTGAGGTCGGCGATCAACCGTTCCATCTCGCCGATCTCGCGCACCTGGGCTTCGATGATGTCGTCGGCCAGCTTGCGGACGCGGGGATCCCTGATGTGCGCGCGCTCGCTGGTGAGAACGGCGATGGAATGATGCGGGATCATCGCCTCCATATAGGCGACGTCGGTCACGGTCTGCTGGCTTCGAACGAGCCAGAGCGAAACCGCAAACACGACGGCGCTGACGGCCAGAATGGCGACGTTCGCCGTACGGTTCCTATACATGCCCCACATGAAGCCCAGCATCACAGCGGCCATGACGGCGCCCATCAGCAACGCCATCCACGTCCGGGTCTGGCTGTACCAGACGTGATCCAGAGCGAAGGTGTTGAGATACATCAGACCGAACATGATCACGGTGGAAGCCGCGATCATCGTGACGAAACGACCGTAAGCCATGAGGAACATTCCTGCTGTCTATCGGGGGATAACCACTCCCCGAGCGATCGTTCCTCGCCGACGATGATTTGGCGGGGCCAACGCGGGGCGGCGAGAGATTCAGATCTTGCCGCTGCCGCAGATCCCCTTCAGCGACTGCCACTCCGCATCGGTCAGCAGCGGCGGACCGCTGACGGGGCGGTCTTCTTTCGTCATGCGGGCGAGGCGGTCCTCGGTTAGCGGATGGCTCGCCAGGATCGACGTGAGGCCGCCGCCTTCCTTGCCGGTGATGCGGAACATCAGCTCGGCCGCGGGCTTCGGCGAACGGCCGAGCTTATGCATGATCTCGATGGCGAACGTATCCGCAGCGGTCTCGGCTTCGCGGGAATAGGAGGCCTCGACCACGCTGCGCGAGGCGAAGATCACGGCGCTCGAGCCGGTGACGTCGCCGAACAACAGGCCGATCAGGAACGAGGTGCCGCCGTTGTAGATCAGGCCGCGCATGTTGTCGTAATGCTTGAGATGACCGAGCTCGTGGGCGAGGATGCCGGCGAGCTCGTCCGGGCTTTCGGCCTTGTCGAGCAGGCCCTTCAGCACAAAGACCTTGCCGCCGGGCAGCGCGAACGCGTTCGGCACCGGGGTCGGCAGCACGCCCGCGGTCATGGAATCGTCGTCGAGGCCGGCGGCATCGCGCAGCCGATTGACGAGTTTGATGAACGCCGCCTTTCCCGCCGCATCCTCGCACACATTGCGGCCGAAGATGGTCTTTACCTGAACCTCCGACGCATCGCCGATTCGCCGCTCGATCGGTTTCGGCACCAGCGGCGCGAGGCGGTCGGCAGCGAGCGGCACGCCGAACAGCACGACGCAGACGATGGAGACGGCGGCAGCCATCGACCAGCCGACGATCTTTGCGACGCCGCGACGCGAGGTCTGGTGCTCGTCGAGCCGCATGCAGCGCGCGGTCACGTCCGACGCGAGCAGAGCGTCGCGGATTTCCAGCCGCGCCAGCGGCGGCGCGGAAGCGCAGCCGAGCCGCAAAATGCCGGGCGGGCTGTCGGCGCGGCGGATGTCGGCATAGGCCCAGCGAACGGGCGTCCCGCCCTCTTCGACGATCTCAAGCGCGTCACTGAGCGTCAGTGTCACCTGCCGTCTGCGGCTCGACACGCCGTCGAAAAAGATCGTCGGCTTCGCGGACTGCGCCGGGGCCTCGGCGAATACGTCACTCACAGCTCAGAATCCCGCGACATCGAGTCCATCGGCAAAGCCTTCGCCCAGCGCGCTGGCAAGCTCGGCACTGCCACGCACATCCGCGGCGGCGGCGATGTTGTGCACCTCGACGGTTTCCAGCACCTTGGCCCAGAGATCGCGCTGGAGATAGACCCGCATGACGATGTTGACCGCAAGGGCGACGGCGAAGTAGCCGATGACCATCATCACCAGCATCGGGATGCTTCTGGAGGCATTTCCGGGGCCGAAGACTTCGTCGGCCGGAACGCCGCTCAGCTGGACGACGAGCATGGTGGCACCGCCAATATAGAAGCCGAAAATGGTCGAGAGCAGCAGCCACCAGCCGACCACCTTCCAGTACAGGCCGTAAAATGCGTTGTGCGGCAACTCCGAGGACAGGCTGACGCCGCCGATGCGAATGCCGTCGAGCCACCAGCGCCATTCGCGCGCCTTGAACTCGGCATAGACGAACGGAGCGAGGGGGAAAATGACGAGCGCGATCGGGCTCAGCAGCCACAGCCACCAGCCCCGCTTGAAGAACGTCCAGCCGTCGGCTTCGAAATCGCCGCGCAAATCGCCGTAATGGGTGTGCCGCATCTTGTAGCGTTCGAGCGAAGCCTCGCGCCACGGCAATGCGAGACCAAGCGTCAGAAACACCAGCAAGCCCCACAGCATGGCGCGGAACGAATAGGCCCAGCCCGATCCGTCCATCCAGAACCGCACGCCGCGCCAGACCGTGCGCGTCAGGCGATAGCGCCGCGCGCGAAAGATCGCGAACTGACCGAAGGCGTAGAAGCTGATGAACAGCGGCGTGGAGGCAAAGCCCTGCCAGCGCTCGAACTCGATGCCGACAAGGAAGTAGGCGAGGTAGATCGGCACCAGGATCGCGAGCGCGAACAGAAAGCCGACCAGAAGCTCCCTGGCCCGCCCGGTATATTCGGCGGCATCGCCGTCGACCGCGGTGTTCGCCCAGAGATGACGGCGGATGTCGGTGACGAGCCAGAACCGGTAGAAGCCGAAGGTGACGAGCTCGAGCAGGGCACCCTTGGTGACCAATTTGCGAAACTCGGTGCGGTTGCCGGTGAAATCGACCCGCGTGGGCGGCAGCGGCGGAGGTAAGGGCTCGGAGCCGATGGGGGCCCATTGCATGTCGTTCACGGCGGCAACCTCGGGATGCGGATCTGGTTCGATCAAACTATAGATCAGAGATTAGTCGATGCCCAAGATGGGCGGGTTCGATTTGGCTCGATTCGGGTCGATTTCTGGCACGATTCCGCGGCCGAGGGCGTGCGCGAGATCACGTTCGCGAATGTCGCGTCGCCCGGATGGAGCGAAGCGCAATCCGGGACAGCGGCAGTGGCCGCCCGAATCCCGGATTACGCTTACGCTCCATCCGGGCTACCGGCGAGATCTTGGCAAAACTCGCCCTTGCTCCGGCGCCGACAACGGGTTGTAATTGCAAATCAAATACCGCAGCGCAGAATTCAACGAGAACGCGCGGTTCATGTCAGGGAGAGCGGTCATGCATGGGACCATCGAAAGCGCGGCGAAGCTCGACGCGTTACGCGCACGCGCAACGTCACTGCCGCTGGAGCAGTTCGATCCAGGCGACCCCGAGCTGTTCAGGACCGATACGTTCTGGCCCTATTTCGATCGCCTGCGCCGCGAAGATCCCGTGCACTATTGCAAGGACTCGATGTTCGGGCCGTATTGGTCGGTGACGCGCTACAACGACATCATGGAGATCGAGACCAATCATTCGGTGTTCTCCTCGGCCTCCTCGCTCGGCGGCATCACCATCCGCGACATCGATCCGGATCTGCGCCGCGAGAGCTTTATCTCGATGGACCCGCCGCGCCACGCGGCGCAGCGCAAGACCGTGGCGCCGATGTTCACGCCGACGCATCTGGACAATCTCGCGCTGAGCATCCGCCAGCGCTCGGCGGAGTGCCTGGACAATCTGCCGCGTGGCGAGGTGTTCGACTGGGTCGACCGCGTCTCGATCGAGCTCACCACGCAGATGCTCGCCGTGCTGTTCGACTTCCCCTGGGAGGACCGCCGCAAGTTGACGCGCTGGTCGGACATCGCGACCACCATTCCCGGACCCGACGGCCTCGTCGCCACCGAAGACGAGCGTCAGGCCGAGCTGACGGAATGCGCGGGCTATTTCACGCGGCTGTGGAAGGAGCGCATCGCGCAGCCGCCGAAGAGCGACCTGTTGTCGATGATGGCGCATGGTGCCGCGACGCGCGACATGGACGCGAAGAACTTCCTCGGCAATCTGATCCTTCTGATCGTCGGCGGCAACGACACCACCCGCAACACCATGTCCGGCTCGCTCGACGCACTGAGCCAGCATCCGGAGCAATATCGCAAGCTGCGCGACAACCCCGCGCTGCTCGACAGCTTCGTGCCGGAAGTGATCCGCTGGCAGACGCCGCTGGCCCATATGCGGCGCACCGCGCTTGCGGATTTCGAGTTCCGCGGCAAGCAGATCAAGAAAGGTGACAAGGTCGTGATGTGGTACGTTTCGGGCAACCGCGACGCCGACGCGATCGAAAAGCCCTACGAATTCATCATTGACCGCGCGCGGCCGCGCACGCATCTCTCATTCGGCTTCGGCATCCACCGCTGCGTCGGCTTGCGGCTTGCCGAACTCCAGCTCAAGATTATCTGGGAAGAGATCCTCAAGCGATTCGACCATATCGAGGTGGTCGGCGAACCCAAGCGGGTCTATTCGAGTTTCGTGAAGGGTCTTGAAGCCTTGCCGGTCAAGATTGCGGCTTAGATTCGCAAAGATGAGTTCGACACGTCCACAAGGAAGCTGCGCCCACTCTCCCGCACGCGGGAGAGGTCAAGCAAGCAACTGGAGCAACCCACCATGAACATCCAAGCGCCGGTTAAAGTGGACAAGGCCGAACGCATGCGCAGGGCTCGCGAAGAGGCCTATGCGACACCGCTGGCGCAGTTCCACCCGGGCGCGCCGAGACTGTTCCAGGACGACACCCTGTGGCCGTGGTTCGAACGGCTGCGCAAGGAAGAGCCGGTCCATTACTGCACCAATGCGCCGATCGAGCCGTATTGGTCGGTGGTCAAGTACGACGACATCATGCATGTCGACACCAACCACGGCCTGTTCTCCTCCGACTCGACGCTCGGCGGCATCGGAATCCGCGACGTGCCGGAAGGCTATGATTGGCCGAGCTTCATCGCCATGGACCAGCCGCGTCATTCGTCGCAGCGCAAGACGGTGTCGCCGATGTTCACGCCGACGCATCTGGACGAGCTGGCAAAACTGATCCGCCAGCGCTCGCAGACCGTGCTCGACAATCTGCCGCGCAACGAGACCTTCAATTTCGTCGAGCGCGTCTCGATCGAGTTGACGACGCAGATGCTGGCCACCCTGTTCGACTTCCCCTGGGAGGAACGACGCAAGTTGACGCGCTGGTCCGATGTCGCGACCGCGCTGCCCAAGAGCGGCATCGTTGCTTCCGCCGAAGAGCGCCGCCGCGAGATGGACGAATGCTACGCTTACATGTCCAAGCTCTGGAACGAGCGCGTCAATTCCGCGCCGCGCAACGATCTGCTGTCGCTGATGGCGCACAACGACGCCACGCGGTTCATGGATCCCGACAATCTCATGGGCAACATCATCCTGCTCATCGTCGGCGGCAACGACACCACGCGCAACACCATGACCGGCTCGGTGCTGGCATTGAACGAGAATCCGGAGCAGTACGACAGACTGCGCGCCAATCCGGAACTGATTGATTCCATGGTGCCAGAAGTGATCCGCTGGCAGACCCCGCTCGCGCATATGCGGCGCACCGCGCTGCAGGACACTGAAGTTGGCGGCAAACACATCAAGAAGGGCGACCGCGTCGTGATGTGGTACGTCTCCGGCAACCGCGACGAGGAGATGTTCGAGAGGCCGAACGAGTTCGTCATCGACCGCCCGCGGCCGCGCACCCACCTCTCCTTCGGCTTCGGCATCCACCGCTGCGTCGGCATGCGCCTCGCCGAACTCCAGCTCAAGATCGTCTGGGAAGAGATGCTGAAGCGCTTCGACCGCATCGAGGTGGTCGGTGAGCCGAAGCGGATCTATTCGAGCTTCATCAAGGGCTACGAGTCGCTGCCGGTGAGGATTCCGGGGTAGAGCGCCATCCTCCGTCATTGCGAGGAGCTCTTGCGACGAAGCAATCCAGACTGTCACCGCGGAGGGATTCCTGGATTGCTTCGCTGCGCTCGCAATGACGAGGTTTTGGGTGCACTTGCGCGCCAAACTCGGTGAGATCACCCCAGCTATAAAATTCCGGCATGACAGGTCGCGCCAAATGCGAAGGCGAGATCGCGCGCGACTGTTCTACGACGTGGGCACGCCTAACTCAACTTGATGTCCCACACGCCGTCCTTGCGGCAGGCGGCGACCTCCTCGCGCAGGAGGGCGGTGACGGCAACCGAGGCCGTCGAGACCGGACGGTCGATCGGAGAGGCGAATATGAGCTCGCGCGTCATCGGCTTCGAGACGACAGCCGTTTCCAGCCGCCCGTCCGCGACCTCGCCGTGGACCGACGAGGGCGGCAGCAGCGCGAAGCCGAGGCCTTCCTCGACGAGGCTCGTGAGCACGCGGAACGAATCCGCCTCGAGCTGGACGTTGAGCTTGATCTTGCGTTGCGCCGCCGCGTGCTCAATCAGCGCACGGAGGCCGTGGGAATGACTGGGCAGCACCAGCCGTTGCCGCAGCAGCCAGCCGACATCGACGCTCTTCTTGCGCGCCAAGCCACAACCGCGTGGACCCACCGCGACGATGTTGTCGCGACCGAGGCTCTCCACGTTGAGATGCAGATCGGCGGAGCGGCCGTAGAGGATGGCGAGATCCATCTCGCCGCGATGCAGCCATTCGACGAGATGACCGCTGTAGCTCTCGACGATGCGCAGCGAAATGCCGGGAAACTTTTCGACGCAGCGCCGCGCGAAGCGCGCCGACAGCACGCAGCTCACGGTCGGGACCAGGCCAAGCACGACCTGGCCGGACGGCGGCCCCTTGGACGACTGGATGTCGTCCCGGATCTGGTCGATCTGCCGCACGATGCCGGAGGTGCGCGCCAGCAAGAGGCGGCCGGCATCCGTGAGCACCATGCCGCGGCCGTTGCGAGTGAACAATTCGGTGCGCAGCTCGTGTTCCAGCAGCTTGATCTGCCTGGAGAGCGCCGGCTGCGCCACACGCAACGTATCGGACGCCTTGGAAAGGCTGCCGAGCTCCGCCACGCAACTGAAGGTCCTGAGCTGACGGAAATCCATGCTTGCCAATCCTGGAAGGCTACTCCATACGCTATAGCAAATGAGCATAGGGGGCTGGCATTGTTTTCACAACGCCAGAGGATCGGCCGGCGTTATCCTAACTGCCGCACATACGGGAAACCCCATGAGTGAAGAACACCACACCGAAGATCACGCCGATATCCGCGAAGCCGTCGCAAAGCTCTGCGCGCAGTTTCCCGGCGAATACTGGCGCAAGCTCGACCGTGAGATGGCCTACCCCAAGGCCTTCGTCGACGCGCTGACCGAGGCCGGTTATCTCTCGGTGCTGATCCCCGAGGAGTATGGCGGCGCCGGCCTGAAGCTTTCTGCGGCCGCCGCGATCCTCGAAGAGATCCAGCGCGCGGGCTGCAACGGCGGCGGCTGCCACGCCCAGATGTACACGATGGGCACCGTGCTGCGGCACGGCAACGACGAGCAAAAGGCAAAATATCTGCCGAAGGTCGCGAGCGGCGAATTGCGGCTGCAGGCCTTCGGCGTCACCGAGCCGACCAGCGGCACCGACACCACCTCGCTGAAGACTTTTGCGCGCAAGGACGGCAACGCCGGCTACATCGTCAACGGCCAGAAGATCTGGACCAGCCGCGCCGAACATTCCGACCTGATGCTCCTGCTGGCGCGGACCACGCCGAAGGACCAGGTCAAGAAGCGCACGGATGGACTTTCGGTGTTCATCGTCGACATGCGCGAAGCCAAGGACAAGGGCCTCGAGATCCGCCCGATCCGCACCATGATGAACCACGCCACCACCGAAGTGTTCTTTACCGACATGAAGGTGCCGGCGGAAAATCTGATCGGCGAAGAGGGCAAGGGCTTTCGCTACATCCTCTCCGGCATGAATGCCGAACGGATCCTGATCGCGGCCGAATGCGTTGGCGACGCCAAATGGTTCATCGCGAAGGCCACCAATTACGCCAAGGAGCGCAGCGTTTTCGGCCGGCCGATCGGCCAGAATCAAGGCATCCAGTTTCCGATCGCCAAGGCCTACGCTGCGATGCGCGCCGCCGAACTGATGGTGAAGCAAGCGACGCGCAAATACGAGGCCGGGCTCGACTGCGGCGCGGAGGCCAACATGGCCAAGATGCTGGCGGCCGATGCGTCGTGGGAAGCGGCCAACGCCTGCGTCCAGACCCATGGCGGCTTTGGATTTGCCGAGGAATACGACGTCGAGCGCAAATTCCGCGAGACGCGGCTCTATCAGGTGGCGCCGATCTCGACCAATCTCGTGCTGTCCTTCATCGCCGAGCATGTGCTCGGCATGCCCCGCTCGTACTGAGGCAGCCATCATGGGAGCTCTTGACGGGATCAGGGTGATTGCGGTCGAGCAGGCGGTGGCAGCACCGTTCTGCTCGTCGCGGCTGGCGGATGCCGGCGCGGAGGTCATCAAGATCGAGCGGCCGGAAGGCGATTTCGCCCGCGGCTATGACGCGGCAGCCAAGGGCCAGAGCAGCTACTTCGTGTGGCTGAACCGCGGCAAGCAATCGGCGGTGGTCGATCTCGCCACCAAGGAAGGCTGCGCCGAGCTCGAGAGACTGATCGCGAGCGCCGACGTGCTGATCCAGAACCTCAAGCCGGGCTCGATGGACAAGCTCGGCTTTTCGCGCGAGCGGCTGCTGAAGGATTATCCCAGGCTGATCTCGTGCACGATCACCGGCTATGGCGACGAGGGCCCCTATGCGCACCGCAAGGCTTATGATCTCTTGATCCAGGCCGAGAGCGGCCTGGCCTCGATCACCGGCAATCCCGACGGCGCCTCGCGGGTCGGCATGTCCATCGTCGACGTCGCGACCGGCGCCACCGCGCATGCAGCGATTTTGGAGGCGCTGATCGGGCGCGGACGCACCGGCAAGGGCGCTGACATCCGCATCTCCATGTTCGACGTGATGGCGGACTGGTGCACCGTGCCGCTGCTCAACTCGGAAGCCGGCAATCCGCCCAAGCGCATGGGGCTGCGCCATCCCTCGATCGCGCCCTACGGCGTGTTCACGTCGAGCGACGGCAAGGACATTCTGATCTCGATCCAGAGCGAGCGCGAGTGGAAGACGCTTTGCGCAAAAGTGCTGGACCAGCCGGACCTGCCCGCCGATCCGCGCGTTGCGAACATGGTCGAGCGCGTGCGCAACCGCGACTTCACCGACAAGACGGTCGCGGATGCCTTCGGCAGGATGACGCGCGACGAGCTATTGAAGCGGCTGTCCGACGCCGACATCGCCTTTGCCGAGGTCAACACCATGGCCGATCTCACCAATCATCCGCACCTGCGCCGCATCGAGGTCGACACGCCGCAGGGGCCTGTCAGCTATCCCGCGCCGGCGCCGATCATCATCGGCGAGACGCGCAGCTATGGCGCGGTGCCAGGGATCGGCGAAAATCCCCAATCCAGGAAATAACAAGAGCGAGGCGTCATGACCGAGAAGCTCGACATCGATCATCTCAGGCAGTGGATCGGCCGCAGCGAAGAGGCAACCGACACCGTCACGGCGCAGCTCGTGAAGGGCCTGCGCGCGACGCTGTTCCAGGAGGTCGGCGCGCCCAAGGCGGGCGATGCGGCGCCGTTCACGGTGCATTGGTGCCTGGCGCAGCCGGTGTTTCCGATGTCGATGCTCGGCCCTGACGGCCACCCCACCCGCGGCGGCTTCCTGCCGCCGGTGCCGCTGCCGCGCCGGATGTGGGCCGGCGGCGAGATCGAGTTCCTGCAGCCGCTGCGCGTCGGCGATGAATCGACGCGAACCTCGCGCATTGCGGACGTGCAGGTGAAATCAGGCTCGACCGGCACGCTGTGCTTCGTCTCGGTCGAGCACAGCATCTCCTCGCCGCGCGGCATCGCCATCCGCGAGCGGCAGGACATCGTCTATCGCGAGATGACGACGACGCCCGCGCCGGCAAAGGCCCCGCCTCCGCCGCCGAAGGCGCAGCATCGCGAGACGCATGTCTCGGACCCCGTGCTGCTGTTTCGTTATTCCGCGCTGACCTTCAACGGCCACCGCATCCATTACGACCGCGACTACGTCACCAAAGTCGAGGGCTATCCGGGCCTGATCTTCCACGGGCCGTTGCAGGCAACGTTCATCATCGAGATGGCGGCGAAGCTGCACGGCGGCAAGGCGCCGAAGAAATTCACCTATCGCGGGGTGCAGCCGCTGTTCGAGGGTTCCGAGTTCTCCATCAACGCCAACGAGACCGAGGCGGGCATGGAGCTGTGGACCGCGAACGCGGAGGGACAGCCGACGATGAAGGGAACGGCGGTGTGGTGACGCTCTCTCCTCGTCATTGCGAGGAGCGAAGCGACGAAGCAATCCAGACTGTCACTGCGGAGAGATTCTGGATTGCTTCGCTTCGCTCGCAATGACGGGTGGGGCTGATAGCCGACAAACATCAGGGAACGGAAATCATGGCGAAGAACGGCAAGAGCGGCAGCAAATCCGTCACCGTCAAGCAGGCGACGCTCGACCTGCTGCGCTCCTTCGGCATCAAGAAGGTGTTCGGCAACCCAGGCTCGACCGAGCTGCCATTCCTGAGCGACTGGCCCGACGACATCGACTACGTGCTGGCGCTTCAGGAAGCCTCCGCGGTCGGCATGGCCGACGGCTATGCGCAGGCGACGCGCAATGCCGGCTTCGTCAACCTGCATTCGGCAGCCGGCGTCGGCAACGCGCTCGGCAACATCTATACCGCGCATCGCAACCAGACGCCGCTGGTGATCACCGCGGGCCAGCAGGCGCGCTCGATCCTTCCGTTGCAGGCATTCCTCTATGCGGAGCGCGCCTCCGAATTCCCGCGGCCTTATGTAAAGTACAGCGTGGAGCCGGCGCGACCCGAGGACGTGCCGGCCGCGATCGCGCGCGCCTATTACACCGCGATGCAGCCGCCATGCGGGCCGACCTTCGTCTCGATTCCGGTCGACGACTGGGCGCATGCCGCAGCTCCTGTCGAATCCCGCAAGGTCAGCCGCGAGATCGGGCCCGAGGCTGATGCGATGACCGCGCTGGTCACAGCGCTCGGTTCGGCCAAACACCCTGCCCTCGTCGTCGGCCCCGGCGTCGATCGCGCCAGCGCGGTCGACCTGATGGTGCGCGTGGCCGAGAAGGCAAGGGCCAGTGTCTGGGTCAGCCCGTTTTCGGCGCGCTGCTCGTTCCCGGAACGCCATCCCCAGTTCGCGGGCTTCCTGCATGCCTCGCCGGCGCAATTGTCGGACGCGCTGCGCGAGCACGACCTCGTCATCGTGATCGGCGCGCCGGTGTTCACCTTCCACGTCGAAGGCCACGCCGCGATCTTCGACGGCGGCGCGACGATCTTCCAGATCACGGATGACCCCGATGCCGCAGCGGTGACGCCGGTCGGAACCAGCATCATCGCGACGATGAAGCCGGCGCTTTCAATGCTGCTCGATCTCCTGCCCGAGAACAAGCGCGCGGCACCGAAGGGACGTACGCTGCCCCCGGCGCCGCAAGCCGGCGATCCGCTGCCGGTCGAATTCCTGCTGCATTCGCTGTCGCAGGCCATGCCGGATGGCGCGTCGCTGGTCGAGGAAATCCCCTCGCACCGGCCGGCGATGCAAAAGTTCATGCCGATGCGCGGCCAGGACAGTTTTTACACCATGGCGAGCGGCGGCCTCGGTTACTCGCTGCCGGCCGCGGTCGGCATGGCGTTGGGCAAGCCGAACAGCCGCACCGTGTGCCTGATCGGCGACGGCTCGGCGATGTATTCGATCCAGGCGCTGTGGACCGCCGCGCAGCGCAAGCTGCCGCTCACCATCGTCGTCATCAACAATTCCGGCTACGGCGCGATGCGCTCGTTCAGCCAAGTAATGCAGGTGAGGAATGTGCCGGGGCTCGAACTGCCGGGCATCGATTTCGTCCGGCTCGCCGAAGGCATGGGTTGCCACGCGGTGCGGGTGAGCAAGGCAGCCGAGCTGGGCGAGGCGCTCAAGGGCGGGTTGGCGTTCGAAGGCACGAGCCTCGTCGAGGTGATCGTGGATTCGGCGGTGCCGGTGCTGTACGGGCAGAAGCATTGACGACGTCGTCCCGGCGAAGGCCGGGACCCATACCGCACGATTCATCGGTTGTGCTCGGCGCCAATCCCGAACAACCAATCTTCACCAAACGTCTCCCTGGGGTTATGGGTCCCGGCCTTCGCCGGGACGACACCAGGTTTTTGGCCAATGCCGCCGCGCAAATCTAAGACGCCAGGAATCCGCCATCGGCTGCCAGCACATGCCCGACGACATAGGACGACGCGTCGGACGATAGCCACACCACCGCCTCGGCCACCTCCTCCGGGCTCCCCATCCGCCGCAGCGGCAGGCCCGCGCTGACGGTTGCGACATCGCCGACACCGGCACGCAGCATCATGTCGGTGACGACGCGGCCGGGGGCGATGGCGTTGATGCGGATGCCGCGTGGCGCGTTCTCCATCGCAGCAGAGCGTGTCAGCGAGATCGCCGCAGCTTTGGATGCCGAGTAGAGCGAGAACCCGGGATTGGGATTGCGCACGCCGCTGACGGAGGCGTTGACGACGATGCTGCCGCGGCCTTTCGCGAGCATGACAGGCAATTGATGGCGCAGGCACAGGAACAGCGCGCGGACATTAGTGTCGAACACGCTGTCGTAGACAGCCGTGCCCTGCTCCTCCAGCGGGGCGCGCCGCTCCTGGAAGCCGGCATTGTTGAAGGCGACGTCGAGCCTGCCGCATCGCTCGACCGCCGTGGCAACGATGCGTGCGACGTCGTCTTCGCGCGTGATATCGGTCTTGATCGCGATGGCATCCGCACCGAGTTCGCGGCACGCCGCGGCGGTGGCGTCGATCTCGGCTTCGCGTCGGCCCGCCAGGACAATCGCCTCCGCGCCTTCGGACGCCATTCGCAACGCCGTGGCACGGCCGATGCCGCTTCCGCCACCCGTCACCAGGCAGACCTTGCCCCTCATCCGCGCTCCCGGCGGCAAAGTTCCGCTCATGGCTCACTCCAAAACGCTTGCGCGCGCCGTTGCACGCATATAGTTGTATGATACAACTATATGCGTGGAGTCAAGCATGACCGGGCTTTCGCTGATCGACGACATCCGCGCGGCCTCGCGCCTGATGGTGCGCGAGCTCGGCTTCATGGATGCGACCGTGGCGGCATCGGACTATCCGCCGTCGGCCGTGCATACGATCCTGGAGATCGGTATTCGTGGGCCGATGAATTCGGGCGAGCTCAGCGATTTCCTGCGGCTGGAGAAATCGAGCGTCAGCCGCCTGGTGCGCAAGCTGATCGACTGCGGCGAGTTGCGGGAGACGCCCGATGAAGCCGACGCACGCAGCAAGGTGCTGTCGCTGACGGCGAAGGGCCGCCGCACGCTGGAGGCGCTGCACGCGTTCGGACGGCAGCAGGTGAGTGGCGCACTCGCGGCGCTGACGGAGGCCGAGCAGCGCACGGTGCGGGAAGGGATGATGCTTTATGCGCGGGCATTGCGGCAGAGCCGGGTGGAGGACGAGGTGGAGTCGGCGGCGTGACCACCAGCGTCGTCCCGGCGAAGGCCGGGACCCATACCCACAGGCGGATGTGGTCACGAGGACTCGGAGTTTACGGCCGAGCCAAACAACTACTCCCTGGGATTATGGGTCCCGGCCTTCGCCGGGACGACAGCGAGTGTTGGCGCCCGCCTTCCCTACGTCCCGAAGTCTTCCCGCATCCTGGCCTGGATCTTGGCCATGCCGCCGATCCAGCGGTCGTAATTCTCGGTCTTCTTGCGCATGTAGCCGAGCACCTGCGGGTGCGGCAGGATCAAGAACGTCTCCTGATCGAGGCCGGCGAGCACGTCCTTGGCAACCTGCTCGGGCGAGAGGTCACCGTCGCCGGATTGCGGGCCCTTGGGAATCGAACGCAGCATGTTGGTGTCGACGCCCTGCGGACAGAGGATCGAGACACGGATGTTGTGTGCCTTATGTGAGATCGCGAGATTTTCGGCAAAGCCGACCGCGGCATGCTTGGTGGTGGAATAAGCCGGACTGCCGACCTGCGACAGCAGTCCCGCGGCCGAGATCGTGTTGAGGAAATAACCGCCGCCACGCGCCTTCATGCGCGGGATCAGATGCCGCGCCGCATAGACGTGCGCCATGACGTGAATAGCCCAGCTGCGCTGCCACGGCTCATCCGAGGCACCGCCGGCATTGACCGACATCGGATCGAAACCGCCGCCGATGCCGGCATTGGAGCAGAACAATTCGATTGGGCCGAACTGCCGCTCGGTCTCATCGATGACGTGGGAAATATCCTTTTCCTGCGCGACATCGCATTTGAACGCCGCGCCATCCACTGTGGCAGCGACCGCCCGCGCGTTGTCCGCGTCCATGTCGGCGACGACCACCTTGGCCGCACCCGCCTTGTGAAACGCCTCGCACAGCGCCTTGCCGATGCCGTTGGCGCCGCCCGTGACGACCACGACCTTGCCGGTCACCTGCATGCGACGTCTCCTCTTATACCGCTACGCTTATTCCGCTTCGCGGAGCTTGCTCAGCTCAACACGAGGTCGAGCACCGCGGTATAATGGCATGCCGCTCCGGCCAAGACAAAGCCGTGCCAGATCGCATTCTGGAAGCGCAGCCGCCGCCAGGCATGGAAGATCACGCCAAAGCTGTAGAGCAGGCCGCCGGCAAGGATGAAGCCCAGCACCAGCGCAGGCAGCGCCTTGACCACGGAATCGTAGAGCATGATGCCGCTCCAGCCCATGGCGAGATAGATGCCGACCGCAACGCGGTCGAACCGGCCGGGGTAGAGAAGTTTCAGCACGATGCCAAGCATCGCCACGCACCAGACGCCGGTGAGCAGCACCAGCGCGAAGCCGCTGTCCTTCACCTCCAGGATGAACGGCGTGTAGGTCGCCGCGATCAGGAGATAGATCGCCGAATGGTCGAATCGCCGCAGCAGCCATTTGGCCGGTGAGATCGGCCACAGATTATAGGTCGCCGACAACACCAGCATCGAGAGCAGGCCGGCGACGTAGATCGCGACGCCGACGATGTCGGTCGCGTCGGCATAGAGCACCGTCAGCACCACCAGCACGGTCGCGGCAACGATGCCGCAGAGCACGCCGATCGCGTGGATCACGCCGTCGGCGATTAACTCGGCGCGGTCGTAGTGCCAGCCGATCGCGTCGGCGGCTGCGTGGACGGAGGAGGATGCGAGCTGTTTCAGGTGGAAGACGGTCATGGCAATCCGCAAAGTGAGACAATACCCTCTTGTATGGGTGTTTCGGGATCGGCGCGTCGTTCAAACGGCTGATTTGCCGACAAAGACGGTGGAAGTATGAAGCTTGATTTTCCTCAGGCAGTTGCCACTTTTGTGACTAGTCCTTTTTGCGTATCCGCCCCCGCCCGGGATTCCCAACGTTCATATGGCATTTAGTTTCCAGGATATGTTCGAGGAGGCGCGCCTGTCGGCTCGGGCGCTGATCGACTACGGCGAGCATTTCTTCAATCCGACGGTACGATTGGGGGTCACCGGCCTGTCCCGAGCCGGGAAGACGGTGTTCATCACCGCGCTGATCCACGGTCTGACGCGCGGTGGGCGGTTTCCGGTGTTCGAGGCCTATTCATCCGGGCGGATCGCGCGGGCGCATCTGGCGCCGCAGCCGGACGACGCCGTGCCCAGATTTGCCTATGAGAGCCATCTCCGCGCGCTGATCGAGGAGCGGCGCTGGCCGAGCTCGACCGTCGACATCAGCGAGCTCAGGCTCGTCATCGACTACCAGCGCCCGAACGGCGCCGACCGCACGCTGACGCTCGACATCGTCGACTATCCCGGCGAGTGGTTGCTCGATCTGCCGCTGCTTCAGAAGAGTTTTGAGCAATGGTCGGCCGAAAGCCTGGCGTTGTCGCGCGAGGCGCCGCGCGTCCATCTTGCCGCGGATTGGCACGCGCATCTCGCAACCCTCAAGCCCGAGGCGCGCGAGGATGAACAGGCGACGCTCACGGCCGCAAAGCTGTTCAGGGGCTATTTGCAAGGCTGCCGCGACGAGCGGTTTGCGATGAGCCTCTTGCCACCCGGCCGCTTCCTGATGCCGGGCAATCTGGCCGACACACCGGCACTGACCTTTGCGCCGCTCGACGTTCCCGCAGGCGGCCAGGCGCCGGAGGGATCGCTGTGGGCCATGATGGTGCGCCGCTATGAGGCCTACAAGGACGTCGTGGTGCGGCCGTTCTTCCGTGATCATTTTGCCCGGCTCGATCGCCAGATCGTGCTGGCCGACGCGCTCGCCGCGTTCAACGCCGGCCCCGAAGCGCTGCATGATCTCGAAGCCGCACTCGCGGGCATTCTCGACTGCTTCAACATCGGCCGCAGCACGTTCCTCAGCGGCCTGTTTCGGCCGCGCATCGACCGCGTGCTGTTCGCGGCGACCAAGGCGGATCACCTACATCATTCCAGCCACGACCGGCTCGAGGCCGTGCTGCGCCGCGCGGTCTCGGGTGCTGTTGCGCGCGCGGAAACTACCGGCGCGGCGATCGACGTCGTCGCGCTCGCCGCCGTCCGCGCCACGCGCGAGGCCCAGGTCGCGCATGGCCGTGACAAATTGCCGTCAATTTTGGGAACGCCGGCCGCGGGCGAAAGCGCCGGCGGCGAGTTCTTCGACGGCAACACGGAAGTCGCGACCTTTCCGGGCGACCTGCCGCTGGATCCCGAGCCGCTGTTCAACGGCATCGACGCATTCCGTGGCCTCTCGACCGAGGCCGCCGAGAAGAGCGATTTTCGCTTCCTGCGCTTCCGTCCGCCAAAGCTCGAACGCGAGGGGGCGGACCAGCCGGCGCTGCCTCACATCCGCCTCGACCGCGCCTTGCAGTTCCTGATCGGAGACAAGCTGTCATGAACGACCGATCGAAGCCACGGCGGCCGGCGACGTTCCGGCTCGACGACCCAGGCGTCGTCGTCACCGAGGCCGACGAGACGACCCGGCTCGGCCGCACCACCATCCAGATCACGCCGGAGCCCGATCCGGCGACTTTGCCGGTGCCGATCGCAGCGACGCTTCCGGCGCGGCGCGGCTTTCCCTGGGGCGCATTGTTCTGGTCCGGCGTTGCCGGGCTGACGCTGCTCGGCGTCGGGCTTGGTGTCGTCCGTCTGATCGAGGATCTGTTTGCACGCAGCGACAGCCTCGGCTTCGTCGGACTGGCGCTTGCCTCCCTCACCGCCCTTGCGCTCGCGGTGGTGACCGGACGCGAGGCATTCGGGCTGGCGCGGCTGGCAACCATCGAAAAGCTGCATCAGCGCGCAGCCGCCGTCCTTGCCAGCGACGATCGCAACGAGAGCCGCATCATCGTGCAGGACCTGCTCAAGATCGCGCATCAGAACCCGCAGCTCGCGCGCGCCCGCGCCACGCTGGAAAGCCACGCCGGCGAAATCATCGACGGCGCCGACATGATCCGGCTCGCCGAGCGCGAATTGATGTCGCCGCTGGACATCGAGGCGCGGCGGCTGGTGTCGTCAGCCGCGCAGAAGGTCTCGATCGTCACGGCGGTGAGCCCGCGTGCCGCGATCGACGTGTTGTTCGTATTCGTGGCGTCTCTGAGATTGATACGCCAACTTGCGCGGCTCTATGGCGGCCGTCCCGGCGCGCTCGGCATGATCCGCCTGCTCCGCCACGTCATCGCCCATCTCGCCATCACCGGCGGCATGGCGGCGAGCGACAGCCTGGTGCAGCAGATGCTCGGCCACGGCATTGCGGCGAAGCTGTCGCAGCGGCTGGGCGAAGGCATGCTGAATGGATTGCTGACGGCGCGGCTGGGCCTCGCCGCGATCGACGTCACACGGCCGCTGCCATTCGCGGCCCTGCCGCCGCCAAAACTGTCGGACCTCGCGACGGATCTGCTGCGGAAGAAGGATGAGGAGGAGTAGCGTTCTGTTCGCGACGCCCTCGTTTTCCCCTCTCCCCTTGTGGGAGAGGGTGGCTCGACGCGCAGCGGCGAGACGGGTGAGGGGTCTCTCTCCGCGCGCGCCTCTCGCAGTCGTCTTAGCCGATAGAGACCCCTCATCCGGCGCTTCGCGCCACCTTCTCCCACAAGGGGAGAAGGAAGAAGCCCGCCTTGCTAGGCGAGCGTACGCAACTCAAACTCGCCCGCCAGCACGCGCCACTGGAACAGCGGTGAGTCCTTCGGTGGCGACAGCTCCGGGGTCCAGCCTGACAGCTTCTCCACCACATACGTATCCATCACAAGACCGCGCCAGCGTCGTTCGACCTGGCCGAGTTGCTCGCGCTTGGCGGGGATGATCTCCCACAGCGGCGAACGATTGTCCGGCTCGCGTCCGACATAGATGCCGGCGTGCCCCCGGATCCGGTCCAGGCCGGGATCGCGAAAGTCCTGGAAGCGGCCGCGCTCGTTGATCTCGATCACGGGCACGCGGCCCCTGAACAGCCAGCGCATCATGGCATAGGTGCGATAGTCCGTCGTGGCGATCCAGGTCGCGCCGGTTTCGTCCAATGCGGCCTGTGCGCGCGCGGCGACCTGCTCGTAGCCGGACTCGGCACCGATCGGATCGATCTTGCCGAGCAAATTCCAGGGCGTGGCGACGTAATAGAGGAACACGACCACGACAAAAGCGATTCCCGAGACCACCGCCGTATTGGCCCAGAACAGCGACGACCTGATCATTCGCGCCGACCACTTCTCACGCGGCAGCATGGTGAGGTTGATAGCGGCGGCGGCAAAGCCGACCGGCCACATGAACATCGGCCAGGTGTCGCCGACGCGGAGGGTCAGCGATTTCGCCAGGAAATAGAGAAACGGCACCAGCACCGCGGTCGACAGCAAAATCGCGACCGGCTCGCGCGTGCGATAACCGCGCCACGCCGTCAGCACCACCCCTGTGAGCACCACCGGCAGCATGACGAAGCCGACCAGTCCGAATTGCAGGCCGATGTAATCGCCGAAGGTGCGGAGCGAGAAGCCGTAGCTGGTGGTGGCGCGCACGCCCTGGAAGCGGATCGCGGCCCAGTCGTGCTGCACGTTCCAGATCAGGACCGGCGAGAACACGGCGATTGCGATCAGGACCGCTAGATACGGATAGGGGCTGCGCAGCCAGCGCCAGCGCCAATCCGGCACCAGCAGAAAGGCGGCAACCGCCGGCGCGAACATGATCACGGTGAATTTCGACAGCATCGCCAGCCCGGCGAACAGGCCGGCCGCGAGCCACCAGCGGCCGTCGCCGCCCTGCGCAAGCCGCGCCAGGCACCACATCATCGCCACCGCAAACGGGATCATGGCGACATCGGGCGCAACCTTGGCCATCAGCAGGCCGTAATAGAGCGCGGCCTCCGGCATCAGTACCGCGAGCACGACGGCGCGCACATCATGGGTGAGGCGGCGGACGATGTCGGCGAGCAGGAGCTGCGTCACCAGCATCGCGACGATGCCGCCGAAGCGCACACCGAGCGTGGTGTCGCCGAAGATCGCAGTGCCGAACCGGATCAGCCAGGCGATGCCGGGGGGATGATCCAGGAAGCTGAGCGCCGTCTCCTGCGACCACGTCCAGTAATAGGCCTCGTCCGTACGCAGCTCGATGGCGGAGGCGTAGACCATGCGCAGCAGCGTCATCGCAGCAATGATCGCCGCGGCCATGACGAGCGGCCGGCGCGCCGCGCCTACGGGGGGCATCGTGATGTCGGGAGCTGTCGTCACGGCGGCGCTTTTCGCCAACCTGGGAGGGGGAGTCAATGTTGAGGGAAGAAACCTGTCATCCCGGGGCGCGACGTAGTCGCGAGCCCGGGACCCATAGCCACAGGGAGTGGCGTGGCACGAGCTGATCGCCACGAGTCGTCGCCAAACCCGGTCCGGTGGCTATGGGTCCCGGATCGGCGCGCGCCTAGGGGCGCGCTTGTCCGGGATGACGTTGAGAGTGCGGCTTGCCGCGGATGTGATCCCGTAAGCTATCCACCGCCGGAATTAAACGCGGCGCTGGCTGTTCTCCTTCATGAACTGATACAACAGAATCATGGCCGCAACCGCATCCTCACGATTTTCCGAGCTTTCCCGCGCCATCAGCTTGCGCCAGCTGCGGCTGGTCTGCGGCGTCATCCTGTTCGCCTATGTCATCAGCCATTTCCTCAACCATGCGCTCGGCAACATCTCGGTCGATGCCATGGAGATCGGGGTCTACTACCACACGCTGTTCTGGCAGTTCCTTCCGGTTGCGATCGTGTTCTACACGGCGGCGCTGACCCATATGGGGCTCGGCATCTATGCGCTGTATCAGCGCCGGCAGTTCCGCTGGCGGACGGTCGAGCCGCTGCAGCTCGTGCTCGGCTTGAGCATCCCTGCCCTCGTCATGGGGCATGTGATCGGCGTAAGGCTGGGGCAGACGCTGTACGGACACCAGAAACTCTATCCGCAAGAACTCTATCTGTTCTTTGTCGCATCGCCAGGTCGGATCTGGACGATGACGATCCTGCTTCTCATCGCCTGGGTGCACGGCTGCATCGGCATCTATTTCTGGCTTCGCCTCAAACCGCTCTTCACGCGCGCGGCGCCCTATCTGCTCGCGGCGGCCGTGCTGATTCCGACGCTGTCGCTGCTGGGTGTCTACCAGGGTGGCCGTAGCGTCGAGATCGAGGCCGATGATGGGGAATGGCGGACGCATAATCTCACGCGCCGCCAGGTCGGCACGACGGCCGAGGCCACGACGCTCGACCGCATCACCGGCGGCCTCACCGCCGGTTATCTCGGATTGCTCGCTTTGGCGCTGGCCGCACGCGGCGTACGGGCCTTGCGCGAACGACGCGGTGGCATGATCGCGCTGTCCTACGGCAACGGCAAGACGGTGCGCGTCCCAAAAGGCCTCTCCGTGCTGGAGGCGAGCCTTCGCCACAATGTGCCGCATGCCAGCGTCTGCGGCGGCCGCGCCCGCTGCTCGACCTGCCGCATCCGCATCATCGGCGATCATGACGCCCTGCCCGAGCCGTCGCAGCGCGAGGCGTTCGTGCTCACCCGTGTCGGCACCAGCGACCCCTCGATCAGGCTCGCCTGCCAGCTGCGGCCGACGTCGGATCTCTCCTTCTTCCAGCTCTTCACCGCGCATACCCTGACAGCGAGCGCGCAGGCCTCGACGCCCGCCAGAATCGGCCAGGAGCGCTATCTCGTCAGCCTGTTCGTGGACATGCGCGGCTCGACACAGCTCGCCGAGAAGCGGCTGCCGTTCGACACCGTGTTCATCGTCAACCGCTTCCTCGGCGCCGTCTCGCAGGCCGTGATCGAGAATGGCGGCCAGCCAAACCAATTCGTCGGCGACGGCATGCTGGCGCTGTTCGGACTGAGTGCCGATCCGCAAGAGGCCTGCCGGCAGGCGCTAAAGGCCGCCGCCGGCATCGCCAGGCAAATCGACGAGCTGAACGAGCTCCTGAGCCACGATCTGCGCCAGCCGATCCGCTTCGGCATCGGCATCCACGGCGGCGAGGTCATCATCGGGGACATCGGCTATCGCGATCACATCGTCTTCACGGCGCTAGGCGATGCCGTCAACGTCGCGGCCCGGCTCCAGGACATGACCAAGACACTGGCCTGCGAAGCGGTCGTGTCGGAGGAAGTCCGCCGCACCGCCGGCCTTGCCGACGATGCGCTGCCGCAGCAGGAGGTCGCGATCCGCGGCCGCGACGAACCGATGGCCGTGCGCGTCGTCGCGGACGCCAGGGAGCTGTCGGCGCTCGTCGACCACGGCGAACGCGTCGCGGCGTAACACCGGCTTGCTGCAACGCAGCGGCATGGGCCTGCTGCGAAAGCACGAATTGACTTCATCCGAGTCGTTGCGACAGATGAGCGCGAGATCGCGGTGATGACCGCCATCAAACGAAAAGCTCCGGGAGGAGACCACATGTTCGATCGACGCGACCTGCTCAAAGGAGCAGGCCTTGCCGCTGTTGCGACCGCCCTGAACCCGACCAAGGCGCTGGCACTCGACACCGTCACCCTTCCCTTTGCCAATGGCGAACGGCCATTGGTGAAATATCCGCAGAAGCGGCCGATGATCGGCCTGACTAGCCGCCCGCCGCAGCTCGAGACGCCGTTCGCGGTGTTCAACGACGGCCCGATCACGCCGAATAACGCGTTCTTCGTGCGCTATCACCTTTCCGACCTGCCCTACAGTCTCGATCCCGACAAGTTCACGCTCGAGGTCAAGGGCAAGGTCGACAAGCCGCTCAAGCTGTCGCTGAAGGACATAAGGAAGATGAAGGCGACCGAGATCGTCGCCGTCAACCAGTGCTCCGGCAACAGCCGCGGCTTCCTGGATCCGCGCGTGGCCGGCGGCCAGCTCGCCAACGGCGCGATGGGCAATGCGCGCTGGCGCGGCGTACCGCTGAAGGCCGTGCTGGCGATGGCGGGCGTGCAGAGCGGCGCCAAGCAGGTCACCTTCAACGGCATGGACGGTCCGGTCAGCGACAAGACGCCCGACTTCGTCAAGGCGCTCGATATCGATCACGCCAGCGACGGCGAGGTGATGTTGGCCTATGGCATGAACGGCGAGGACCTGCCGTTCCTCAACGGCTTTCCGCTCCGCCTGATCGTGCCCGGCTATTACGGCACCTACTGGGTCAAGCACCTCAACGAGATCACCGTCGTCGACAATGTCTATGACGGTTTCTGGATGAAGTCGGCGTATCGCATTCCGGACACGCCGAACAATGCGGTCGAGCCGGGCACCGCGCCGAAGGCGACGATCCCGATCAACCGCTTCACCATCCGTTCCTTCATCACCAGCGTCCCCGACGGCGCCAAGCTGAAAGCAGGCGGCACCACGCTGCGCGGCATCGCCTTCGACGGCGGCAAGGGCATCAAGGAGGTCGCGGTCTCCACCGACGGCGGCAAGACCTGGACCGGCGCTAGGCTCGGCAAGGATCTTGGCAAATACTCGTTCCGTGAATGGACGCTGCCGGTGAAGCTCGCGGCGGGCTCCCACGAGCTCAAGGTGCGCGCCACCGGCAATGGCGGCGAAACCCAGCCGGATACGCCGCGCTGGAATCCGGCGGGCTATCTTCGCAACGTCGTCGAAACCGTCCGCGTCACCGTGGCTTGAGGGGAATGATCATGCAGCGCACCGTTTTCCTCGCCGTCTCGTTCGCCCTCGCCGCCGTGGTGGGTTCGGCTCTTGCAGCACCGGTCAATTACAAGACCCCCGATGAGGTCGCGGCGTTCAAGCCCGGGCCCAATCTCGAAGTGGTTCAGGGCAATTGCACGGCCTGCCACTCGTCCGACTACATCAACACGCAGCCGCCGATGAAGGACAGGAAAGGTTTCTGGCAGGCCGAGGTGACCAAGATGATCAAAGTCTATGGCGCCCCCATTGACGATGCCGATGTCGGCAAGATCGTCGATTATCTGGCCGCGACTTATTGACGGATGGCGCGCGGCGCGCGGACCAAGTGACCGCGAAACGGGCAAATCCGGCAAAAACGCCGCGAAGTTGAGCGGAATTCGGCGAAATGCCGATGTGGTTTGAGCTACCAAGCCAGCCACATTCCGCGTATCGTATTAGGACCGAACCGGCCGGTTGGCGGGGACTGGCGGTTCGAGATCTCGGAGGAAGACCCGCGGAGAAGTCGTGATGGCTAAAGGTACGGTCAAGTGGTTCAACCCGACGAAGGGTTATGGATTTATCCAGCCTGCGTCGGGCGGCAAGGATGTGTTCGTGCATATCTCGGCAGTGCAGAAAGCCGGTCTGTCGTCCCTGAACGAAGGACAGACGGTGGAATATGAAGAGATCGCAAACCGAGGCAAAAGCTCCGCAGAGAACCTCAAAGTATAAGCCCGCCAGCTGTTGCTAACTCCCGGATCGATCCGGGAGCCGGGCCAAGAAATTTCAGAAGACGGTCAGTGCATTCGACGACAGGCGTTGCGATTGCACACGGAAAACTATTTTGCCCGCGAAGACCGCCCGTTCGACGCCACAGCAATGACAATCGCGACAGCACTTCGTTAGTCCACCGGCAATGGTGCGTCGCGCTTGATCTCTTCCATCACCGCATAGGTTCGCGTTTCGCGCACGCCCGGCATCGACAGCAGGGTCTCGCCGAGGAAACGTCGATACGCGGTCATGTCTGCCAGCCGCGCCTTCACAAGATAGTCGAAGCCGCCGGCAACCATGTGACACTCCAGCACTTCGGGCGCGAGTTTCACCGCGCGCGCAAAACGCTCGAAATTGTCGGGCGTGGTCTTGTCGAGCAGCACCTCGACGAACACCAGGAGCCCGAGGCCGAGCCGGTGCGGGTTGAGCCGCGCGCCATAGCCTTCGATAAAGCCCTCTCGCTGCAAACGCTTCAGCCGCTCGCCGATCGAGGTCGGCGATAGCCCGATGCGTTCCGCGAGCTCGACATTGGCGATTCGCCCGTCTTGCTGCAAAATCGAGAGGATTCTCCGGTCGGTTCGATCTAATTCCATAGTTCATAAGGCCAAATGACTAGATGGCTTCATTTTCTAAGCCGAATGAGCTAAATTGTCTATCGAGCTAAGGTAGCGTGAGCATTATCCTGGATTGAAGCCACAGGACACGCCATGCCGAACGTTCCGCCTCCCTTCTCCGCAGCCTACGCGCCCGATGATGCCGACATCGCCGCGCGCCTGTTGCCATCTGCACATCTCGGCGCGCCGCAGGAGGCGCGGATCGATCGCACCGCGACCCGGCTGATCGAAGCGATCCGCAAGCGCGACGACCGGCTTGGTGGGGTCGAGGACATGCTGCGGGAGTTCGCGCTCTCGACCAAGGAAGGGCTCGCCTTGATGGTGCTGGCCGAGGCGCTGCTGCGCGTGCCGGACGCGCGCACCGCCGACCAGTTCATCGAGGACAAGCTCGGCGAGGGCGACTTCATCCACCACGAGACCAAGTCCACCGCCTTCCTGGTCAACGCCTCGGCCTGGGCATTGGGCCTCTCGGCACGGGTGATCCAGCCCGGCGAGACGCCCGACGGCACCATCGGCCGGCTGGTGAAGCGGCTGGGCGCACCGGCCGTGCGCACCGCCACGCGTCAGGCGATGCGGCTGATGGGCAATCATTTCGTGCTGGGGGAGACCATCGAGCAGGCCCTGGAGCGGGCCCGGCCGCGCTCCGGCGAGAGGCAGCGCTATTCTTTCGACATGCTCGGCGAAGGCGCGCGCACGGCCACTGACGCCAGGCGCTATTTCGACGCCTATGCCAGTGCGATCGAGACCATCGGCAAGGCGGCCGGCAACCATCCCCTGCCCGACCGGCCCGGCATCTCCGTCAAACTCTCGGCGCTGCATCCGCGCTTCGAGGCGATCAGCCGCGACCGCGTGATGGCTGAGCTGGTGCCGCAACTGCTGGACCTGGCGCAGCGCGCCAAGGCCCATGATCTCAACTTCACCGTCGATGCCGAGGAAGCCGACCGGCTGGAATTGTCCCTCGACGTGATCGCGGCAACGCTCGCCGATCCCTCGCTTGCCGGCTGGGACGGATTTGGCCTCGCGATCCAGGCCTATCAGAAGCGCGCCGGCGCCGTGATCGACTATGTCGATGCGCTAGCCCGCGCGCATGACCGCAAGCTGATGGTGCGGCTGGTCAAGGGTGCCTATTGGGACACCGAGATCAAGCGCGCGCAGGAGCGCGGGCTCGACGGCTACCCTGTGTTCACCCGCAAGGCGATGACGGATCTGAACTACGTCGCCTGCGCCCAAAAGCTGTTGAGCCTGCGGCCACGCATCTTCCCGCAATTCGCCACCCACAACGCGCTGAGCGTCGCGACCGTGCTGGAGCTTGCCGGTGAAAACGGCGGCTTCGAATTCCAGCGCCTGCATGGCATGGGCGAGGCGCTCTACGAGCAGCTCGCCAAGGACCACCCCGACATCGCCTACCGCACCTACGCCCCGGTCGGCAGCCATCGCGACCTGCTCGCCTATCTGGTGCGGCGACTGCTGGAGAACGGTGCCAACTCCTCCTTCGTGGCGCAGGCCTCCGATTACCGCGTGCCCGTTACGGCGCTGTTGCAACGTCCGGCGGATGCCATCGTCCGGCCGCAGCAGGCGGCCCATCCCAAGATTCCGCTGCCGGGCGATCTGTTCGCGCCGGAGCGGCGCAATTCACGCGGCGTCGAATTCGGCGCGCGAGCCGCGCTCGACCGGTTGCTGACCGACGTCAAGGCCGAGAGGATCGATCTCAAGCCGATCGCCGATGCAACGCCGGATCAGGCCAACGCGGCCGTGACGGCTGCGCGCGCGGGCTTTGCCGCCTGGAGCCGGACTCCGGCAGCCACGCGCGCGGCGGCGCTGGAGCAGGCAGCGCATCTTCTGGAGAACCGCGCGCCCCATTTCATCGCGCTGCTGCAACGCGAGGGTGGCAAGACGCTCGACGATGCGCTGTCGGAGCTGCGCGAGGCTGTCGACTTCTGCCGCTATTATGCCGCGCAGGGCCGCAAGCTCTTCGGCCACGACGTGGCAATGCGAGGCCCGACCGGCGAGAGCAATGCGCTGGCCATGCGCGGCCGTGGCGTCTTCGTGGCGATCTCGCCGTGGAATTTTCCGCTGGCGATCTTCCTCGGCCAGGTCACGACCGCGCTGATGGCCGGCAACAGCGTGGTGGCCAAGCCCGCGGAGCAGACCCCGTGCGTCGCGGTTGAGACGATACGGCTGCTGCACGAGGCCGGCATCCCCGCAAGCGCGCTCCACCTCGTCGTCGGCGACGGCCGCGTCGGCGCCGGGCTGACCGCGCACCCCGATATCGCCGGAATCGTCTTCACCGGCTCGACCGAGGTCGCGCGCAGCATCAACCGGGCGCTGGCGGCCAAGGACGGGCCGATCGTGCCGCTGATCGCGGAGACAGGCGGCATCAACACCATGATCGCGGATGCGACTGCGCTGCCCGAGCAGGTCGCAGACGACGTCGTCACCTCGGCGTTCCGTTCCGCCGGCCAGCGCTGCTCGGCGCTGCGGCTGCTGTTCGTGCAGGAGGACGTTGCCGACCGCATGATCGAGATGATCGCGGGCGCGGCGCGCGAGTTGAAGATCGGCGATCCGAGCGACGTCGCGACCCATATCGGCCCGGTGATCGATGTCGAGGCCAAGCAGCGCCTCGATGCGCACATCGCACGAATGAAGACCGAGGCGCGGCTGCACTTTGCCGGCAGCGCGCCGGAGGGCTGCTTCGTCGCGCCGCATATTTTCGAGCTTGGGGATGCCGGCCAGCTGACCTCGGAGGTGTTCGGCCCGATTCTCCACGTCGTGCGCTATCGTGCCGAAAATCTCGAACGCGTCCTGCAAGCCATCGAGCGCACCGGCTACGGGCTGACGCTCGGCATCCATTCCCGTATCGACGATACGATCGAGGCGATCGTCGACCGTGTCCAGATCGGCAACATCTACGTCAATCGCAACATGATCGGCGCTGTCGTCGGCGTGCAACCGTTTGGCGGCAACGGCCTGTCCGGAACCGGTCCGAAAGCCGGCGGCCCGCACTACCTCGCGCGCTTTGCGACCGAGCAGACCGTAACGATCAACACCGCAGCAGCCGGTGGCAACGCTGCCCTGCTCGCAGGAGATGAGTGAGGCGCGGCGAGGAGCGTTGCATCCCGCCGAAACATCGGTCTAATGCTGCCGTGACGTGGCCCTCGCCAATTCCAGCGCGCGGGAAACAACACGAGCGAGGGAGCGACGCCGCAATGGAAAAGGGCATTTTTGCAGGGCTCAAGGTGCTGGATTGCGCGAGCTTCATCGCAGCACCAGCCGCCGCGACCGTGCTGTCGGATTTCGGTGCCGATGTCGTCAAGATCGAGCCGCCCGGCGCCGGCGATCCCTACCGCAACCTGCCCAACATTCCGGGCTATCCGAGCAGCGAGCACAATTTCGCCTGGCTGCTTGAGGCCCGCAACAAGAAGAGCATCGCGCTCGACCTCTCAAAGCCCGAGGCGCAGGCCGTGCTCTACAAGCTGGTGGAAGAGGCCGACGTCTTCATCACAAACATGCCGCCGCCAGTGCGCGCCAAGCTCGGCATCACCTATGACCATCTCGCCCATCTCAACGACCGCCTGATCTACGCCTCCTTCACTGGCTATGGCGAAAAAGGCGAAGAGGCCAACAAGCCCGGCTTCGACAGCAACGCCTATTGGGCGCGCTCCGGCCTGATGGACCTCGTCCGCGCCGACACCGACACGACGCCGGCCCGCTCGGTCGCCGGCATGGGCGACCATCCCTGCGCGATGGCGTTCTACGGCGCCATCGTCACCGCGCTGTACCAGCGCGAGAAGACCGGCAAGGGCTCGCATGTCGCCTCCAATCTGATGGCGAACGGCGTGTGGGCCGCTAGCGTGCTGGCGCAGGCTAAACTCTGCGGCGCCAAGTTCGCCGAGCGGCGGCCGCGCGAACGCGCGTTGAATGCGGTCGCCAACCACTACCAGTGCAAGGACGGCCGCTGGCTGATCCTGTCGCTGCTGAGCGAGGAGAAGCAGTTTCCGACGCTGGCCAAGTGTCTCGGCCGCGAAGACCTCATCACCGATCCGCGTTTCGCCACCAAACCCGACCGCCACGCCCGCTCGGTCGAGCTGATCAAGATCTTTGACGAGACCTTTGCGAGCAAGGATCTCGCCGAATGGCGCAAGATCCTCGACGGCAACGGGCTGGTGTTCGGCATCGTCGGCATTCTGGACGACATCCCGAACGACAAGCAGATGCTCGACAACGAAGTTCTGGTACCGTTCGAGAACGACACCATGCTCACCATCTCCAGCCCGATCTGGATCGACGGCGCCAAGAAAGTGCAGCCGCGCAAACCGCCCGGCGTCGGCGAGCACAGTGACGAGATTTTGCGTGGCGCGGGATACGACGAGGCGGCGATCAAGCAGCTGCGGTCGCAGGGGGCGGTTGAGTAAGGAGCCGACGGCGGTGATACATTCACGCTGTCGTCCCGGCGAAGGCCGGGACCCATATCCCAGAGAGGAAGTTGTCGCCCAAGCCGACAACTCCGAGTCCTCGCCAAACCATATTCGGTGGCTATGGGTCCCGGCCTTCGCCGGGACGACCGTAGGGGGATAGCTTACTTCAACAATCACGGCCATCGCGAGGTCACATGCCCAGCTACCGCCTGCACTACTTCCCCGAATCCGGCAACAGCTACAAGCTGGCGCTGATGCTGACGCTTTGCGGCGAGAGGTTCGAGCCGGTCTGGACCGACTTTGGCGGCGGCGTCACGCGGACGCCGGAATGGCGCAAGAGCGTGAACGAGATGGGCGAGATTCCCGTGCTCGAAATCGACGGTGTGAAGATGACGCAGACCGCGCCTCTCCTGCTCAAGCTTGCCGAGCAATACGGGCGTTTCGGTGCCGAGACCGAGGAGGAAAAGTTCGAGCTGCTGCGCTGGCTGTTCTGGGACAACCACAAGCTCACCGGCTACATGGCAACCTACCGCTTCATGCGCGCGTTCACGCCAAACAACGACCCGCAGGTGCTGAAACACTTTCGCCGACGGCTCGAGGATTTTCTCGGCATTCTCGACGGTCATCTCCAGCACAATGAATTCGCGATCGGCATCAGGCCGACCGTCGCGGACGTCTCGATGATGGCCTATCTGCACTATCCGAGCGACGAGCACGGCTTTGATTTCGCGGAAAGCTATCCCGCCATCCACGCCTGGCTTGGCCGCATGGCCGCACTGCCCGGATGGAAGCCGGCTTACGAGCTGCTGCCCGGCAAGCGGATGACGAACTACGCCAAGTGAGGCGCCGACTACTTCAGCGCCAGCCAGCCGAGCGTGACCAGGATTCCGCCAATGATGACGACGACCGCGACCGCCCAGGTGCTGACGCGGATGCTGCCGCCGACCTGCTTGGCTTCTTCATTCTGCGCGATCTCGCGATTGCGCTCCTTGTTGGCTTCGCTGGAGTCCGTCATGGGTTATCCAAATCGGTTTGTTGGCTTTATCTTGCGCGTGATCTTTTCGGAAAACCGCTGCACACTTTTCCGGATCACGCGCTAACGCGTCTTGATGAAGCACATGCCGATGCGGCGCGAGGCCGCGGCAGCCTGACAGGTCAATCCTTTAGCACAGCTCCATGACGTAAAACTCCTGTCGGCCGATCCCGATCCCGCATTCTCCAGGGAACAATGCGCGCCCCAGCCGTCCTGATATTCGGTCCCGGCCAGCTCAGTGCTGCCGCGGGTCTGCGGTCGGCTGGCAAAACCGCGTGAGAAATCAGGACGTTTGCCTGCGGCCATCGCGGTCAGGATGTCGCGGCGGCGGACCTGGTCGCCAAGAAAATGCGGCGAGGCTTGCACGATGGTGGCATTGGACGGCTTGTCCGCAAGCCAATCGACGCCCGGAAAATGAAAGCCGCCGATGCCGCGGGTCTGGTGGCAGCCGGCGCAGGTGACGTCATTGAGGCGGCGCTGGAAGCCCGCGACCGAGCGGACGTTCAGCATGTCCCCGCGCGCAGCTTGCTTCAACGCACCAACTACGTCGTTCTCGGAGAAGACCGGCTCGCCTTGTCCCTCTCCATTGCCCTCCCCTTGCATCATCCCGAACTCCGGCTGCAACGGAGAAGCATCGAGGCCGGCTGGCGTCGGCACGATTGCACCCCTGGCCAGGAATTTCTCGGGGATCAGCACCGTGCCGCGGTCGAAGTCGCGAAGATGATCGGGCGCGAGCAGCCAATCCCTGAAGGCGCGCCGGAGATCATTGTCCGCGAGGATGCGATCGCGATCGATCTGGTTCTCCAGCGTCGATTCCTCGAACGTCTTTGAGGAAGCGTCGTACTTGAACACCTTGAGCAGATAGTCGGAGCGGAAATCGTGCAGTGCCGATTTCGCTGCAACCGAGATCTGAATGTTGGTCTCGATGCGATCGAGCATCGCATCGTAAGGATAGAAGCTGCTGCCGATCAGCCCCTGCCAGTCGCCATTGCCGAGCCAGCGTCGCGCGACCTCGGCGCAGGTGATCGGCTTGCCGTTCCTGTCCATCTGGCGCGCGTCGCGCGCCTTCATCACCAGATTGAACGTCATCGGCAGCCGCGTGGCGGTCGTGCCGCCGTCCGGTTTCGTGTCGAAATGCGCGAGACGATAGATCAGCCTGATCTCGCCGCAGGAGTCTTCCGAGACATAGGCCCGGTCCATCCGGTTGACGATACCGGCCAGCACGAAACGGGTGTCGCGGGATTTCAGATTGGACCGATCGAACAATTGTACGTCGAAGCCCTCGCCGACGCCGATGGTCTCGGTCGGATATGCCGCCTTCTGCCGGGCGACGTAGCGGTCGATCTCCGCGTCGATCGTGGGAGGAATCTCCTTGAGCTGGGACAACCACGAGAACATCAGATCGGTCGTCAGCGGAAAGTTCGCGTTCCCCTCCGGCCACAACAGGCGCGAGATCGTGAGTGCATCGTGCCGGTCGAGCTCGCGCAGAAGATCGGGATCGGTGATCGCCGTGCCGCGCGCCAGTTGCGCGTTCTCCGCGGCCAACGACGACAGGATGCCGCCGAGAAACACGGCGACGGCAACGAGAATTCGCAACGCGCGGCTCATGTCTCAGGTAACACCGCGCAGGGACGGCTATTCAAGCAAAAAGGCGCTTCACATGGTGGTGAAGCGCCTTTTCGGAAATCGGATAGCAGCCGCTCAGCGCGAGACGATCAGCCCCTTGCTGGTGACGACCACCCAGCGGCCGTCCTGACGGCGGATCGCATCGACCCGGCCGACCCCGGGGATGGGGTCGCCGGCATAGACCTCGTAGAGGCCACCGCGGCCCTCGATCAGCGCGCCGCCGTTGGAGACGTCGCGCAGCACCCAGCCTTCGACCGTCGGCAGCCGGCCGACCTCGGGCTTGGGTGCGGCGGGAGCCGGCGCAGCTGCGGCGGTCGCAACCTGGGTCGGCGCGATCGAGCCGGTGGTCTCCCTGGCGGGCACGGCGGCTGCGGCCTGGGCGGGAGCCGCCGGCGGGGTGGCACGGAGCTTGTCGACGGTCTCGGACAGCTTCGCGATTTTGGCCATCGGCTCGGCCTGCGCCTTCTCAAGCTTGTCGAGGCGGTCGTTGGTGCGGTTGAACTGGCCGAGGCCGGTCTTGGAGGTGTGCTCGACGTTGGCCTTGAGCGCGACGACATCGGCATCGATCCGGGCGACCGAGGATTCCAGCGCGCTGGTGTCGGCAACCTGGGCCGGCGCGGGGCTTGCGAAGTGCATCATCCCTGCGGTCGCGAGCGCGCCGCTGATGGCGCCGACACTGGCCGCAATCGCCACCACCGCAGCCATCGCCGACAGGCTGCGCTTGCCGCCGGCCTCGCGCGGCTCGTCCGACTTCACATGCGGGGCAAACTCTTCACGGTCCCAGGACCGCTCCACGGGTGCCATGACGATGAGCTTGCCGGGCTTTGGCTCGGACTTGGTCTCGGCTTTGGGCTCAAGTTTGGCCTCGAACTTGGGCACCTCGATCCTTGACGCCTCAATTTTTGGCGGCTCGATCTTGACCGGGTCGGGCTTCACTGGATCAGGCTTGGGCGGCGTCTCGTGGTCGGGGGCAATCGAAGGGGCCTCGATCCCCGCAGCCTCGACGGCCTGCGGCGCGGTCGCGGCGGCTTCGACGACGCCAGTATCCTGGACGGCCTGCTCGGCCATTGGTTCGCTCACGGCTCAAATACTCCAGTCTCGGTTGACCTTTTGGTAACTTTCATTGCTTGCGAATTCCTTACCTGCGGACCCGCTTACCAAAATTTTAGGAACTCATCCGGGGCCGAATTGGGCCGGGAACGTGGAACCGGTGTGGCGCTGTGCAACAAATTGTCAGCCGATGCTGCTCTGCGGCAGCCACGGCTCTCGCCGAACGGGCTGTTTGCCCGCCCCTGTTACCCCGCTAACATGACGGTCCTGTCAGCCAGAACGGCTGCAGACGGCCCTTGGGGGGTGTCATGACGATCGAGAAGTGCATCAACGAATTTGGCGTCGATGACATCATCTTCGAGGAAGGCTCGACCGGCCGCGAGCTGTACGTTGTCCTCGACGGCGAGGTCGAGATCGCCAAGATCAGCGGCGCCAGCAAGACCAGCATCATCAAACTCGGCAAGGGCGAATTCTTCGGCGAGATGGCCGTGATCGACGGCTCCGCACGTTCGGCGACCGCGATCGCGGCGGCACCGAACACCAAGGTGATGAGGGTCAACCACGCCCGCTTCGTCTATCTCGTCAGCCAGCAGCCGGCGTTTGCGCTGATGGTAATGGATGCGTTGTCGAAACGCCTGCGCGCCGCCAACGCGGTCAGCTACCGGGCGGCCCAATCATGAGCGACGGCAAGCCCACGGCCTTTCCGGTCCTGATGAAGAACGACACCTGCTCGCTGATCCAGGCTGCGGACGACGTCTACCAGATCCGCTTCTCCAATCGCGCCGCCAACGTCTATCTCGTGCGCGGCTCGGCGCGGACCATCCTGATCGATACCGGGCTGTCCTCGAACTATGCGGCGATGGTCGAATGCCTGAACTTTGCCGGCTGCCCGCCGGAAAAGATCGACATGGTGGTGCTCAGCCACGAGCATCTCGACCACATCGGCGCGGCCTGGCACTTCAACGAGCGCCGCACCTTCGTTGCCGCCCATCGCCTCGCCGCCAACAAGATCATGCTGCGCGACGACTTCTCGATGCTGCGAAAGATGTTCAACGAGCCGAACGTACCTGTTAATATCGACATCTGGCTCGAGGAAGGCAATCTGATCGACCTCGGCAATTTCCGTCTCAACGTCATGCACACGCCAGGACACACGTCGGCCTGCATCACACTGTTCGATCAGGACAAGGGGCTGCTGTTTGCCGCCGATACGCTCATGCCAGGCGGCGTGATGGGCGGCGTGTTCGGCTCCGGCAGCATCGCGGACTACATCGAATCGCTGGAGCGGCTCAAGGGATTGAACGCGAAGATCCTGCTTTCAGGCCACGGCCGGCTGTCGGACACGCCGCAGGAAGACGTGCGTATCGCCATCGCGCGGTCACACGGTCTACTGGAGGACACCGCACAATTGTTCGACGCGCTGGATGCACGCTCGAACTTCGAGCCGATCATGCAGTCGGTGCGGGATTTGAACAAGCTGGACGATTAGGTGGGCTTGCGGGCGTTGGTCCGCAAGGCAAAGCACCGAGGTCCCCACAACGTCGTCCTGGCGAAAGCCAGGACCCATACCGCGAGGTCCATCGGTGTACGCAGCAGGCGTACCGAACGATGAATCTTCGCCAAACTTCTCCCTGGGGTAATGGGTCCTGGCTTTCGCCAGGACGACAGCGGGACTCCGTCACCGCCTGCTTGTAGCGGCTACATCACCACCGGCGCATCCGGCAGCTCGTTCGGGTGCACTCCGCTTGGCGGGAAATGCCTTGCCAACTCTCGCGACACCGCCTCGATCCCGCCGATCGCGCCGCGCTCGAACTGCCCCGACCTGAACTGGACTTCCATCGCGTGGCAGATGCTCTCCCAACGCTCGCCACCGACCTTCGCATCGATACCGCGGTCGGCGATGATCTCGACATCGCGGTCGGCGAGCAGGAGATAGATCAGGACGCCGTTGTTGTGCGCGGTGTCCCAGATGCGCAGCTGCGAGAAGACGTCGAGCGCGCGCTCGCGCGCCGGCTGGTTGCGAAACAGCGGGCCGCCGTCGAGCGCGCCTTCGACCACGAAGCGAACCTGCCCGGAATGGCTGGCTTCGCCGCGCTTGATCGCCTGCTCGATGCGGTCGAGCACGCCCTTAGGGAACACCTGCTTGGCACGCCAATGGTGCTGGAGCAGATGCCGGGTGATGCGCCTGATGCTCATGACCTACCAGCTCCCCGAAGCACCGCCGCCGCCAAAGCTGCCGCCACCGCCACTGAAGCCGCCGCTCGACGACGACCCGCTGCTCCAGCCGCCGGATGACGAACCGCTCGACCACGAGCCGCGACGCGAGGACCCCGTGCCCGATCCTGCCCCAAACAGATCGGCAATAAACGTCAGGACAGCGCCGAGCAAACCGACGCCCAGTCCGATCACCGCAGAGCCGATCACGAACCAGGCGATGACACCAACGATCGCTCCGGTGATCCCTGAACCGAACAGCCGCCCGAACATTGAGCGCAGGATGCCGCCGATGACCAGCGGACCGAACAGCAGGAAGAAAAAAAGCGGCTCGATGTCGTTCCAATCCCCGAAATTCACGCTGCGCGAGGGCGTCGGCAGCGGCTCTCCATCGATGACGCGGATCATGCGATCGACCCCCGCCGTGATGCCGCCAGCGAAATCGCCACTCCTGAATTTCGGCGTGATGGCTTCATCGATGATGCGCCGCGACGTGACGTCGGTGAGCGCGCCCTCAAGGCCGTAACCGACCTCGATGCGCAAACGCCGGTCGTTCTTGGCCACGACGAGGATGGCGCCGTCGTCGACCTTCTTGCGTCCTATCTTCCAGGCCTCCGCAACGCGGATCGCGAACTGCTCGATCGTCTCCGGATCCGTCGTCGGCACGATCAGGACGACGAGCTGGCTGCCCTTGCGGGTCTCGAAGTCCTGCAGCTTTTGCGACAACGCGGCGATGTCTCCGCTGGAGAGCGTGCCGGTCTGATCGACCACGCGGCCGGTGAGCTGGGGTATGGCGACATCGGCTGCGGCGGGAAGCGCAAAGGTGAACAGGAGCGCGACTATGGCGGCAACACGCCACCACACACTCGGTGTCATCGCCCGGCGGGACCGGGCGATCCAGTATTCCAGAGACGCCGGCGGGATACGGTGAAGCCGCGGCGTACTGGATTCCCCGCTTTCGCGGGGAATGGCGGCGGTGGGCGGGGAGAAGCGCATGCGCAAAATAGCGCGCACTTACTTCGACGGCGCGGGTGCCGGATTGAAATCGACCTTCGGTGCGGTCGAGATTGCCTTCTCGTTCTCGACCGAGAAGTTCGGCTTCTCCTTGTAGCCGAACATCATCGCGGTGACGTTGCTCGGGAACGAACGGATGGTGACGTTGTAGTCCTGTACCGCCTTGATGTAGCGGTTGCGCGCCACCGTGATGCGGTTCTCGGTGCCCTCGAGCTGCGACATCAAATCCTTGAACAGCGCATCCGACTTGAGCTGCGGGTAGTTCTCGGTGACCACCAGCAGCCGCGACAGCGCGCCGGAGAGCTCGCCCTGGGCGGCCTGGAATTTCTGGAATGCGGCGGGATCGTTCAGCACCTCCGGCGTCGCCTGGATGCTGCCGACCTTGGCGCGGGCATTGGTGACGCCGAGCAGCACGTCCTTCTCCTGCTGCGCAAAACCCTTCACCGAGTTGACGAGGTTGGGCACGAGATCGGCGCGGCGTTGATACTGGTTCACGACCTCGGACCAGTTGGCCTTGATCTGCTCGTCCTCGCTCTGGATCGCGTTATAGCCGCAATTGGTGAGGCTCAACGAGGCCAGCGCCGCCAGCACGGTCAGGATCTTGCGCATCAAATTTCTCCCGGTGGAATCGGGCGCAAGCTACCAGATTGCATGCGCGAGATGCCAGACATCTTGCGTCCGGGCCGAGGCCGCCAAAAGCAGCCGATGTACGCAAGCCTCTTGCTTAATCCCGGCTGTAATAGTCAACTCAAGGGAACAATAAACCGGTTCGGGAACGCCAGGGGAACGCGATGAGCTCGTTCGAGACCATCCTCGTGGAGAGGCCGGAGCCGGCGATTGCCCGGGTCGTGATGAACCGGCCCGACGCGCGCAACGCGCAGAACCTGCAAATGACCTACGATCTCAACGCCGCCTTCGATGAGGCGGTGCAGGACGATACGGTCAAGGTCATCATTCTCGCCGGCAATGGTCCGCACTTCTCCTCGGGCCATGACCTGCGACCCGGCAGCAAGAATGAAGCAGGCGTGGATTTTCCGCCGATCGGAAATTGGGGCGGCTTCGCCGAATCAAACGCCCATGGCCGCTTCGCGCGCGAGCAGGAGATCTATCTCCAGATCACGCGGCGCTGGCGCAACCTCGCCAAGCCCACGATTGCAGAGGTGCACGGCAAATGCATCGCCGGCGGGCTGATGCTGGCCTGGGCCTGCGATCTCATCGTCGCCAGCGACGACGCGCAGTTCTGCGATCCCGTGGTCACCATGGGTGTCTGCGGCGTCGAATGGTTCGTGCATCCCTGGGAGCTCGGCCCGCGCAAGGCCAAGGAATTTCTGTTCACCGCAGACAGCTGGAGCGCGCAGGAGGCGCACCAGCTCGGCATGGTCAACCGGATCGTGCCGCGCGCGGAGCTTTCATCGCGCGTGCTGGAGCTGGCGCGCCGGATCGCATCAAAACCGTCCTTTGCACTGAAGCTGACCAAGGAGGCGGTGAATCGTTCGGTTGACGTCATGGGCCAACCGGCGGCAATCGACCAGGCCTTTGCGCTGCATCAGCTCTGTCACGCGCATAATCTTCAGGAATTCGGCATGGTCGTCGATCCATCCGGCCTGCACCCCTCCGTGCGCAAGCCGCCGGCGGCCGCGGACTAGACGGGATGGATCTCAATCTCACCGACGAGCAACGGCTGCTGCGCGAAAGCGCGGAGCGTTTCGTGGCCGAAAGCTACGATGCCGATCACCGCCGCAAGATGGCGAACGACCCGCTCGGCTTCAGCCCGGCGGTGTGGACGCAATTCGCCGAACTCGGCTGGCTTGCATTGCCGATCGCGGAGGAGTTTGGCGGGCTCGGCGGCAGCGCGGTCGAGATCGGCATTTTAATGGAAGCATTCGGCCGCGGGCTGGTGTCGGAGCCGTATGTCGCGACAGTCGTGCTTGGCGCTGCGTTGATCGAGCGATGCGGCAGCACGGCGCAGAAGCAGGCAATCCTGCCGAAGATCGCGGACGGATCGTTGAAGCTCGCGCTCGCGCATTCCGAGCGCGCGGCGCGGTTCGACCTTGCCAAGGTCGCAACCACCGCCCACAAGACGGCGCAAGGCTGGCGCCTTGCCGGCAACAAGATTGCCGTGCTTGACGGCCACGCCGCCGACGAGATCATCGTCTCTGCGCATATCCATGATCATCAGGGACCGTCGGCGCGGATCGGCCTGTTTTTGGTGCCGGCGACGACGCCAAATGTTGCGATCTCCGACTACGAGCGCCTCGGCGGCGGGCGGGCCTGCAACATCGTGCTGTCGGATGCGCAACTGCCGGAGGATGCGCTGCTCGGCAATGGCCACGACGCACTGCCGGCAATCGAATGGGCTGTTGACCGCGCCATGGCCGCGGTCGGTGCCGAGGCCGTCGGCATCATGCAGGTGCTGCTGGACACCACGCTGGAGTACACCAAAATCCGAAAGCAGTTCGGCCGGCCGCTCTCGGCCAACCAGGTGATCCGCCACCGCCTCGCCGACATGGCGGTGCAGGTCGACGAAGCGCGCTCGATGGCGCTGCGCGCCGCGCTGAAGGTCGATGCCGATCCGGTCGAGTGCGCGCGGGCCGCCTCCGGCGCGAAGGCGAAGATCGGCAGATCCGCGCGCTTCGTCGGCGAGCAGGCGATCCAGCTTCACGGCGGCATGGGTGTCACCGAGGAGCTCGAGGTCGGCGCCTATTTCAAGCGGCTGGTCGCGTTCGACACGCTGTTCGGCGGCAGCGCCCACCATTATGGCCGCCACGCCCGGCTTGGCCGCACCACCGTGCCGGCCTGATACAAGGACCGCATCATGGACCTGTCGTTCAATGCCGAGGAGCGCGCCTTCCAGGACGAGGTGCGCGGCTTCATTGCCAAAAATCTCACCGAAGAGATGAAGCGCGCGACTGCGCTGACGCCGTCGGTGTTCTCCGACCCCGATATCGGCATGGCCTGGCAGCGCACGCTGCACAAGCAGGGCTGGGGCGCGCCGGGCTGGCCGGTCGAGCATGGCGGTCCCGACTGGACGCCGGCGCAGCGCTGGATTTTCGAGACCGAAAGTGCGCGGGCCGGCGTGCCCAACGTCAACGTGATGGGCGTGAAGATGGTCGGCCCCGTCATCATCGGCTTCGGCTCGCCTGAGCAGAAGAACTTCTACCTGCCGCGCATTCTCTCCGGCGAAGATTATTGGTGCCAGGGCTATTCCGAGCCGGGCTCCGGCTCCGATCTCTCCTCGCTGAAGACGCGCGCGGTGCGCGATGGCGACGACTACATCATCAACGGCACCAAGATCTGGACCACGCATGCCCACCACGCCAACCGCATGTTCGCGCTGGTGCGCACCAGCGACGGCCCGCGGCAGCAGGATGGCATCAGCTTCATCCTGATCGACATGAAGACACCGGGCATCACGACCCGCCCCATCCTCACCATCGGCGGCGACCACGAGGTCAACCAGGTATTCTTCGACGACGTGCGGGTGCCCGTGGCCAACCGCGTCGGCGAGGAAGGCAAGGGCTGGACCTACGGCAAATATCTGCTCGAATTCGAACGCGGCTCCGGCATCGCCTCCGCAAAATTGCGCGAGGGGCTGAAGGCGATCGCGGATCTCGCCGAGTCCGACCTGACGGGGCGCGCGATCGACAGCCTCGATATCGCGACGCGCATCTCCGAGGTCGAGGTCGACATCGACGCGCTGGAGATGACCGAGCTGCGCGTGCTGTCGGCATTGCAGACCGGACAGAATCCCGGTGCGGTGTCGTCGATCCTGAAGCTGCGCAATAGCGAGATCCGGCAGGCCGTGACGCGGCTCGGCGCCGACGTGATCGGCCACGACGCCCTCGCGGTCGAGCCGATGCGCCCGCTTTACAGGCTCAACCATGAGCCGCCGATGCCGGACGAGATGCTGACTGTCGTGCCGGAATATCTCAACGGCCGCGCCTATACGATCTTCGGCGGCACCTCGGAGATCCAGCGCGATATCATCGCGAAGATGATGCTGGGAATTTGAGGGGTACCGGCGCTACATTCTCGCTGTCGTCCCGGCCTGGTGCGCCATTGCGCACGGGGGGCCGGGACCCATACGCCGTGACGAAGTTGTAGCACGAAGCTGGTCACCACCAGCCGTCGCCAAATTGGACTCGGTGGTTATGGGTCGCGGCCTTCGCCGGGACGACAATTGTGATTGTTGCGACGGCGCAGACTACAACTACCCCACCTTCGCGTCCCTGATCGCCTGCCAGATCTTCTGCGGCGTCAGCGGCGTGTTGAGCTGGGTGATACCGAGTTCGGCGAGCGCATCCATCACGCCGTTGGTGACGCAAGGCGGGCCGCCGATGGCGCCGGATTCGCCGCAGCCCTTGGCGCCGAGCGGATTGGTGCGGCAGGGCGCAGAGTCATCAAGCGTCACCACGATCGGCGGAACGTCGTCGGCGCGCGGGATGCAATAGTCCTGGTAGCTCGCGGTGAGCAGCTGGCCGTCGGCATCATAGGACACGCCCTCATACAGCGCCTGGCCGATACCCTGCGCGACACCGCCATGGATCTGGCCGGTGACCAGCATCGGATTCACGGCGACACCGACGTCGTCGACGGTGGTGTAGCGCACGACCTTGGAGACGCCGGTCTCGGGGTCGATCTCGACTTCGCAGATATGCGTGCCGTTGGGCCAGCTCGGACCATCCACTTCGCCTTCGGAATCGACGCTGAGTTTTGCGCCGCTCTCCTTCTCTGCAATATCGAACAGACTGATGCGGCGGTCGGTACCGACCACGGTGAGCATGCCGCCCTGGTACTCGATGTCCTCGATCGAGGTCTCCAGCACGCTCGCCGCCTTCTCGCGCGCCTTCTGGATCAGATCGTTGGAGGAGACCGCGACCGCCGTGCCGCCGACGAACAGCGAACGCGAGCCGACGCTGCCGAAGCCCGTCGCCAGATCGGTGTCGCCCTGGACCACGTCGATCTTGTCCATGGCAATGCCGAGCGTGTCGGAGATCATCTGGGTGTAGGTGGTCTGCAACCCCTGCCCCATCGCCATGGTGCCGGAATGCAGCACGACGCGGCCCTGCGCGGTCGCGTGCAGGCTGACCTTCTCGGTGTGAGCGCGGCCGCCGGTCCATTCGATATAGGAGGTGAGCCCACGGCCGTAGAGCAGGCCCTTCTTCTTCGCAGCCTTCTTGCGCGCGGCAAAGCCGTCCCAGTCGGCGAGCTTCACGGCACGGTCGAGCATGTGCGCAAAGGCGCCGGAATCGTAAACCTGCCCCGCCGCATTGGTGTAGGGCAGTTGCGCCGGCTTGATGTAATTCGCCTTGCGGATCGCGCGCGGATCCATGCCGATTTTTCGTGCGGCCGCGTCGAACAGGCGCTCGACGATGAACACGGCCTCCGGGCGGCCGGCACCGCGATAGGCACCGACCGGCGCGGTGTGGGTCATCACCGACTTTACCTCGAAATGCACCAGCGGCAAATCATAGACGCCGGTCTGCACGAACGGCCCCAGCACGAGCGGGATGATATTGCCTGCACCTGACGAGTAAGCTCCGGTGCAGCCGATCGAGCTGACGCGATAGGCCAGCACCTTGCCCTTCTCGTCGAGCGCGAAGGAAGCAGTCGAGGTCAGATCGCGGCCGTGGGTGCCACCGACGAATTCATCGGTACGGTCGCCGCGCCAGCGGATCTTCCTGTTCAGCTTGGTCGCAGCGTAAGCGACAATGCCGTCTTCGGGATAGAGACTGGTCTTCTGGCCAAAGCCGCCGCCCATGTCGCCGACCAGCACGCGCACGCTGTCCTTGGGACGCTTCAGCACGGCCTCGGCCAGCACGTCCCGGGTCGAGGCCGGCGTCTGCGACTGCACATGCAGCAGAAGGCGGCCGGTCTTCTTGTCGATCTCGGCAATGGTCGAGCGCGGCTCCATGGCCGAGGGCACCAGGCGCTGGCTGACGAGATCGAGCTCGACGGTATGCGCCGCCTTGGCAAAAGCCTCGTCCACCTTGGCTGCATCGCCGTAAGCCATCGCGCCGACGATGTTGTCGGGGGCCTCCGGCCACACCACGGGCGCGCCGGGCTTGACCGCTTCGACAGGATCGACCACCGCCGGCTGCACGTCATATTCGATTACGATCGCTTCGGCCGCGCTCTGCGCGTCGGCACGCGAGGAGGCCACCACGGCAGCCACGGCCTCGCCGGCATAGCGCACGATTTCGTGCGCCAGCAGGCGGCGTGGCGGCACCGTCATCGGCTTGCCGTCGGGGCGTTTAAAGATGCTCAGTGTCGGGATGACGCCGATGTCGTCCTTGACGAGGTCGGCGCCGGTGTAGACCGCGGTCACGCCGGGCATCGCAGTGGCAGCGGCAGTGTCGATCGAGACGATCTTCGCGTGGGCATGGGGCGAGCGCAGCAGGTACAACCACAGCGCGCCATCTTCCGGCTTGTCGTCGATGAACTGCCCCTTCCCGGTGAGCAGCCGCTGATCTTCCAAACGCTTGACGGGCTGCCCCGCTCCGAAACGCAAATTGCCGGGAAGAATGTTCATTCCGTGGGGTCCCTTAATCTCTCAAAAGCGGCTGCCTTTTAGCGGATCGAGGCATGCGAGGCCAGCCGCGGTTTTGGGCGGCATATCCACGATTTCGTCATGCCGGGCATAGGCGAGCGGAAGCGAAGCCGTCCTATCGGCGCCTAGCCCAGCTCGCGCAGGGCCGCCTCCACGACCTTGCGCGCATCGGCGGTGAGAGCGGCCTGCGGCGGGACGGGATCGCCGACGTCGTAGCCCTGGATAGCCAACCCGGCCTTGATGCAGGCCGCCAGATTGAAGCGGGCAAAAGCCTCGTTGATGCGCCACAGCCTGCGCTGGAGCGCCATGGCCTCGTCCCACCGGCCGGCCTTGCAGAGGTCGTAGAGCGCGACGCTCTGGCGCGGAATGATGCAGGCCGGGCCCGCCATCCAGCCGAGCCCGCCGATCAGCATCACCGCGGCTGGGATGTGGGCGGAGGCCGAGAACACCCGCAAGGCATCGCCGCAGCGGTTCATGATCGAGAGCAGCCGGCCGGTGTTGGTCGAGGCGTCCTTGATGTAGCCGATGCGCGGATGTTCGGCGAGACGCGCGATGACGTCGAGGGTGAGATCGGAGCGCTGGAATTGCGGATTGGTGTAGATGACGACGGGGATGTCCACGGCATCCGCAATGGCGCGAAAATAGGATTCGATTTGGGCATCGGCGAGCGGGAAATACGCTTCCAGGATCGCCAGAATGCCGTCGGCGCCGAGCTTCTGATACGCTTTCGCCTGCGCCACCGCGTCAGCCGTCGAGGTGGAGGCGACGCCCGCAACCACAGGCACACGTCCCTTTGCCGCCTCGATCGTGGTCTGCACCACCGCGGTGCGTTGGGCGGCGTTGAGATAGGCGAACTCGCCGGTCGAGCCGAGCGGGGTCAGACCGTGGACACCGGCGCCGATCAGATCGTCGCAGAGCCTTGCGAGCACGTTCGTGCGCACCGCGCCATCGGCAGCGACGGGCGAGACGAGATAAGGGAAGACGCCGCGAAAATCGGACATGTCAGCTGTGAATCCCGGAAACTGGCTAGCGCCTGACCGGTCTTACCAACGCTCGCGCCGGCGATCAAACCCTGATCAGCCGCACCCGCGTGCCCCAGGGATCGATCGCCTCCACCCCGTTCGCCAGCGCCGTGACTTTCGCACCGCCCTTGCGCAGGCGCTCGTCCTGCGCGGCAAGCAGGTCCGGCTTCTCCGTCACCAGCGAGAACCAGGCGAGCCCTGTTGCCTGATCGTCGCGCTGGCCGGCGCCCTGACTCTGCCAGACGTTCATGCCGAGGTGATGGTGGTAGCGGCCCGACGACAGGAACGCAGCACCGCTGCGGCTGCGGGTCGGGTCCAGGCCGATCGTGCCCTGGTAGAAATTCTGCGCCTGCGCGAGATCGCCGACCCGCAGATGCATGTGGCCGATGCGCAGACCGTCCGGCGCCTTGGCATAATCAGGCACGCGCGTATTGGTCAGCGACAGCAGGTCGGGAATGTTGAGCTCGTCGGACGCCATCTTCACGCTGCCCTCGCTCCACTGCCATTGGGCGGGATCGCGGTCGGCATAGACCTCGATGCCGTTGCCTTCGGGATCGTCGAGATAGACGGATTCGCTGACGAGATGATCGGCAAAGCCCGACAGCGGCACACGATGCGAGGCGGCTGCTACCAGCCAGCGCGCGAGGTCCTTGCGTGTCGGCATCAAGAACGCGGTATGGTAGAGGCCGGCGGCATTGCGCGGCTCGATCTCGGCATTAGGACGGGCCTCCAGCGCCAGCAGCGTGATACCGGCTGTGCCGAGCTTGGCGGCGCTCGCAGAGCGCTCCAAGACGGTAAGGCCGATCACGTCGCGATAGTAGTCGGCGACCTTGTCGAGATTTTTCACCCGGAGCGTCACCATACCGACCCGCATCGGCGTGCGGCTGGCGTAGGTCGGCCCGCCGCCCTGTGGTGCGCCCTCGGCGCGCGCCGCGCCCGCAGCCGCCATTGCAAGCGAGGTGGCGCCGGCGAGTTGAAGCAGGGTGCGGCGGGTCAGGTCGATGGTCATCGGTCAGCTCGCTGAAAGGTTTAGGGCCGTGCGGCGCAATTTCTCGATTGCTACACGTTGCCGTGAGCGGCTCCCAATCACATGTTCGTCGGCCGTGGTCTTACGGACCAGCTTCCCTGCCTATTTCCTGGCCATGCGGCCAGTTACGCGATCGCCCGCGACATCCCAGATTGAGGACAGCTTTACAGGAGCCTGCCATGACCGACTCAACTCGCCTGACTTCGCTGTCGTCCGCGCTCGCGGATATGGTGTCCCGCACCGCGCCCTCCGTCGTCTCCGTCCACTCGCATCGCTCCCGCGCCACCGGCTTCGTCTGGAAACCCGGCATGATCGTCACCGCCGACGAGGCGCTGGCCGATGAGGGGGACGTCGAGATCGGCCTCCCCGACGGCAGCACCGCAGCCGCCACGATCGCGGGCCGCGACCATACGACGGATATCGCACTGCTGCGCGTCGATAGCGCGATTGCCCCGGTCAAGCTGGCCACAATTGTGCCGCCTCTGGGCGCGTTGTCGGTCGTCGTCGCCACCAACCGTGATGCGCCGAGCGCCGCGCTCGGCATGGTGTCGCTGTCCGGCAAGAGCTGGCGGTCCTTGCGCGGCGGCGACATCGACGCGCGGATCGAGCTCGACGTCCGCTTGCGCTCCAGCCAGCAGGGCGGCCTCGCGCTCGATGCATCGGGCGACGCCTTCGGCATGGCCGTGCTCGGCCCCAGGCGTGTGCTGGTGATCCCGACGGCGACGATCGAGCGGGTCGCGGCACAGTTAGAGGCGCGCGGCCGGATTGCACGCGGGTATCTCGGCCTCGGGCTCCAGCCGGTCCGGCTCGACGACGGTGTCGGCGCGATGGTGATGAATGTAGACAAGGCCGGCCCTTCGGCCGCGGCCGGAATCCGCCAGGGCGACGTCATCGTCGCCGTCAACGACCAGAAGCTGTCCGGCGTACGTGCACTGTCGCGAACGCTGGGTCCGGCGAGTGTCGGCACGGTGGTCGATGTCGCGGCGCGCCGCGGAGGCGAGCCGGTCAGCTTCAAGGTCACGATCGGCGAGAGGCCGGCGGCGTGAGCGAGGACATCGCGCCCGAGATCGTTCTGGCCTTGGAGATCGACGATCCCGCGCTCGCCGATCGCCTGGCGGCTCTGCTCGGCAATATCGCCGGGCTTCGCCTCGCCGAACCCGGCGAGAAGGCCGCGGCGACGATTGTCAGCCGCGATCCGCGCATCATGCCTGAGGACATCGCGCTGACACAGCGCGAGCTCGATGTGCTGGCGTTGATGGCGGAAGGTGGTTCCAACAAGATGATCGCGCGCCAGCTCGGCATTTCCGTCCACACCGTGAAATTCCATGTCGGCTCGCTGCTCGACAAGCTCGATGCCACCGGCCGCACCGATGCAGTGGCACATGCGGCCCGCCGCGGCGTGATCGAACTCTAGAGCGGGAGCAGCGGGAAGCTGAGCTGAACCGTCAGGCCCGGCGCGTTGTCGTGCAGGGCAATCTCGGCGCCATGGAGGCCGGCGACCGCGGCGACCAGGCTTAAACCAAGGCCGTTACCCGGGGTGTAGCGGCTCTGTTCGAGCCGGTAGAACCGCTTGAACACGTGATCGCGCTGATCCGCCGGAATGCCCGGTCCATCGTCGGCGACTGCGATCGTCGCACCACGGTCGGTGCTGCGGCAGGTGACGGTCACCTGCCCGCCTTTGCAGCCGTGCTTGATCGCGTTGTCGACGAGATTGGCAAAGGCGTCGAACAGCAGGTCGCGGTCGCCCGTGATCGCCACCTCGCGATCGCCGCCCAGGCTGAGCCGGGTCGCGACCTGTTCGGCGGCGGCATCGTAGAGCTCGACGACCTCGCCGGCGATTTCGGCGAGATTGAGGGTGCGAAACGCGCTGCGGCGGGCTCGGGTCTCGATCTCGGAGATGCGGGTGATGGAGGCAAACATGCCGAGCACGGCGTCGAGATCGGCGATGGTGTCGCCGATCAGCGCCGCGTCGGCTTCGCCGTTGCGCGGGGCGTGATAGGCCTTCTCCAGCCGACCCCGCATGCGCGTCAGCGGCGTGCGCAAATCATGGGCGACGTTGTCGCTGACCTGCTTGACTTCGCCCATCAGCGTCTCGATGCGGTCGAGCATCTGGTTGAGGTTTTCAGCGACGCGGTCCCACTCGTCATGACTGCCGCGCAAGGGAATGCGCTGGTCGAGGCCGGACATCATGATAGCGCGGCTGGTGGCGTTGATCTCCTCGATTCGCCCGACCGTGCGGCGCGTCACCAGCACCGCGGCGAGCCCGGCGAGCACCAGCATCAGCACCGCGACAGCGACCATTGCGAGCTCGATCATCGCGGTGAAGCCGCCGTGGTCGCGGGCATCGCCGATACGACTCTGCACATAGGCGATCGTGCCGAAATAGACATAGGCCATGATCGCCGCGACGATCAGCCCAAACGCCGCGATCGCGATCAGCGCAAGGCGGAAGGTCGAGGAGCGGAGCGTTTTAGCCAGGAGCACGGAGACAATATCCGATGCCGCGGATGGTGTGGATCAGCGGATAGGCCTGGGCACCATCGACCTTGCGACAGACGCGACCGACATAGACGTCGATGATGTTGGTGGAGGGATCGAAGTGCAGATCCCAAACATGCTGGAGCAGCATCGCACGCGAGACGACGCGGCCCTCGTTGCGGACGAGATATTCGAGCAGCTGGAATTCCCGCGGCAACAGCGGAATCTTCCGGCCGCGGCGACTCGCGTTGCGTGCGATCAGGTCGATGGCGAGATCGCCGACCCGCAGGATCGTCTCCTTGGCGACGGTGTCACTGCGCCGGCCGAGTGCCTCCAGTCGCGCCAGCAACTCGGTGAAAGAGAATGGCTTGACGAGGTAATCGTCGCCGCCGGCGCGCAAGCCGCGCACGCGGTCGTCAACTTCGCCAAGTGCGGAGATGATCAGGAACGGTGCGGCGATGCCGTCGTCACGCAACTGGCGCATCACGCTGATGCCGTCGATGTCGGGCAGCATGCGGTCGATGGTGATCACGGCATAGTCGCGCGCGGCGCCGCGGCTGAGGGCTTCGCGCCCCGTGGCGGCGAGATCGACGTCGTAGCCGGAGGTCGTCAGCTCCTCGACGAGCTGGCCTGCGGTTTCCGCATCGTCCTCGACGACCAGAATGCGGCGGTGACCTCGGGTCATGACAAACTCCGCGCGACGATCGCCACCAGACTATCCCGTTCCGGGGCTGAGCGGAACCGCCCGATGACGATCGCGACAATGGTGCGGTACGGCGATGCTAGTACCAAGAGTCTCCGCACACATTGACCCATTGCCACCCATAGGGCGTCAAGCTCCTGCGCCAGCAGCCGTCATTGTAGCCGGCGTAGATGAAAGGTGCTCCGAAGAAGAAGCGGTGGTGGTGCCGGAAGAAGGCGTGGCGGCCGATGAAGGGCCTGCCGTGCCAGCCGGAGCCTGCGAAGCGCGGCCCGATCGCCGCATGTGCGAAGCGGGCGCCGCCGAAGCCCGGTCCGCCGACATGGGCGAAACGGGCGCCACCCATGCCGCCCACATGCATGCCGCCGAAGCCACCGGCGTGCATACCGCCACCGAAATGCCCACCCCCGCCGAAATGTCCGCCGCCGCCGAAGCCGCCATGTCCGCCACCACCGCCACCTCTGGCGAGCACCGGTGAAGCGAGCGCCATCACCGCTGCGATCGTCACCGCGGTGAGGCCTTTGAGAAGCCTGTTGTCCATCGAAGCATCCTCCGTGCTGCGCGGCGATACCTGCCGCGCGAGGAGGCTCAGATGAGAGGAAGGGACAGGCGCGTTCAACTTACAAACGCGCCAGATTCTGACGCGGGAGTCAGGGAGGCATCGCTCTCTCACTCCCTCGCCCCGTTCTTACGGGGAGAGGGTGGGGTGAGGGGCTGCATCCGCGAATTCGATTTTGAATTGGAGGGTGCAGCGCATGGGGACTCGGAGGGATCTTTGATCCGGTTCGCAGGTTGCTCTGCCCCTCACCCGGAATCCGCGCTTCGCGCGAATTCCGACCTCTCCCCGCACAAGAGCGGGGAGAGGTTAAGAGTCACGCCCGCTTGCCGCCGTTCTTCTCCGCCGCGCGGCGTAGCGCTTCCGCGAGCGCACCGCCGCCGCCGGAAGATTCCTGCTGGCGCGGGGCCGACGAAGTCATGCGGGACGGGTTGCGTGAGCTGTTGTCCCGCTGCATGCCGGGCGCTTCCTTCTTGGCGCCGACCTCGTCGTCGAGCCGCAGCGTCAGCGAGATGCGCTTGCGCGCGACCTCGAAGTCCAGCACCTTCACCTTGACGATGTCGCCGGGCTTCACCACCTCGCGCGGATCCTTGATGTAGGTCCTGGACATCGCCGAGATGTGCACGAGGCCGTCCTGGTGCACGCCGATGTCGACGAAGGCGCCGAACGCGGCGACGTTGGTAACGGTACCCTCGAGGATCATGCCCTTCTTGAGGTGCTTGATCTCCTCGACGCCGTCCATGAACACCGCGGCCTTGAACGCCGGCCGCGGGTCGCGGCCGGGCTTCTCGAGCTCGCGCAGGATGTCGGTGACGGTCGGCAGACCAAACGTCTCGTCCACGAAGTCTTTCGGCCTCAGCGTGCGAACGATGTCGCTGCTGCCGATCAACGCCTTGATGTCGCTCTTGGTGGCGCTGAGAATCCGGCGCACCACCGGATAGGCTTCCGGATGCACGCCGGAGGCGTCGAGCGGGTCCTCGCCGCCGAGGATGCGCAGGAAGCCGGCACACTGCTCGAACGCCTTGGGGCCGAGCCGCGGCACGTCCTTCAGCGCCTTGCGCGACTTGAACGGACCGTTGGCGTCGCGGTGTGCCACGATGCTGGAGGCAAGGCCGGAGCCGACGCCCGACACGCGCGCAAGCAGCGGAGCGGACGCCGTGTTGACGTCGACGCCAACGGCGTTCACGCAGTCTTCGACCACGGCGTCGAGCGATTTCGCGAGCTTGGCCTGGCCGAGGTCGTGCTGGTACTGGCCGACGCCGATCGCCTTGGGTTCGATCTTGACCAGCTCAGCGAGGGGATCCTGGAGCCGCCGCGCGATGGAGACGGCGCCGCGCAGGGTGACGTCGAGGCCCGGCAATTCCTCCGAGGCGAATGCCGAGGCCGAATAGACCGACGCGCCGGCTTCCGACACCACGATCTTGGTCATCTCCAAATCGGGCAGGCCCTTGACGAGGTCGGCCGCGAGCTTGTCGGTCTCGCGCGAGGCGGTGCCGTTACCGATCGCGATCAGCTCGACGCGGTGCTTCAGCGCGAGCTTGCCGAGGATCGCAAGCGCCTCGTTCCACTGCCGCTGCGGCTCGTGCGGATAGATCACGGCGGTATCCACCACCTTGCCGGTTGCGTCGGTGACGGCGACCTTGACGCCGGTGCGGAAGCCGGGATCGAGCCCCATGGTGACGCGGGTGCCGGCGGGCGCCGCGAGCAGCAGGTCGCGCAGATTCGAGGCGAACACGCGCACAGCCTCGGTCTCGGCCGCATTCCACAGCCGCATGCGCAGGTCGATGTTGAGATGCACCTGGATCTTGGTGCGCCAGGCCCAGCGCACGGTGTCTATCATCCAGCGGTCGCCGGCGCGCTTGAGGTCGGCGATGCCGAACCGCTTCATGATCTTCAGCTCATACACGCTCGGCACGCCCGGCGGCGATGCTTCGGTCTCGGCCTGGATCTGGAGATCGAGGATCTCTTCCTTCTCGCCGCGGAACATCGCGAGGATGCGGTGCGAGGGCAGCTTCGTCAGCCGCTCGGAGAACTCGAAATAGTCGGCAAACTTTTCGCCCTCGGTTTTCTTGCCGTCGCGCACCTTGGATGTCATGCGCGCATTGGTCCACACCTCCTCGCGAAGCGCACCGATCAGGTCGGCGTCTTCGTCGAAACGCTCGACCAGGATGGCGCGGGCACCGTCGAGTGCTGCAGCGGCATCGGCAACGCCCTTCTCGGCATTGACGAAGGCTTCGGCAACGACCTTCGGATCGTTGGTGGGCTCGGCCATGAGCTGATTGGCGAGCGGCTCGAGGCCGGCTTCCTTGGCGATCTCGGCCTTGGTGCGGCGCTTCGGCTTGAACGGCAGATAGATGTCTTCGAGGCGTGCCTTGCTGTCGGCGGCGAGAATGGAGGCTTCCAGCGCGGCATCGAGCTTGCCCTGATCGCGGACCGATTCGAGGATGGCCTTGCGGCGGTCTTCGAGCTCGCGCAGGTAACCCAGGCGCTCCTCGAGCGTGCGCAATTGCGCGTCGTCGAGCGCACCGGTCGCTTCCTTGCGGTAGCGGGCGATGAAGGGAACCGTGGCGCCGCCGTCGAGCAGCGCCACTGTCGCCTCGACCTGCTCCGCCCGAACCCCAAGCTCCTGCGCAATTTTCTGGTTGATATTTGCCACGCGAGAACCTCTCTAACCAAGCACGCATCGCGGAGGCGAACCACCGGCTGCGGGACGCCGCTTATGGACCAATCGGGGTTGATTCATCAAGGTGCGGCGGACGACCGTCGACAGGGGATTTTTTGCCGGAGCGATGCGATCTCGCCACAATCGTGGGAGCGACGCAGACGGCGCACATACTCCGTCGTCGTCCTGGCGAAAGCCAGGACATACCGCGTGATACATCGATTGTGGGCGGTAGGCGTACCGAACGACGAGCCTTCGCCAAACTCCCCTGGGGTAATGGGTCCTGGCTTTCGCCAGGACGACGGTGGAGATTGCCTCGACACCTTGACAGACACCCTCGTTCAGCGGCTGTTTTGTCCGTCGGGCTCCTGAACCCCATGTGAGGACTATCATGCGGACGACATCGGTCGGCGTCTTCAAGGTCGCCACCCACGGCCCCGGCGACGTCTCCGGATTGATCAGCATGATCGGCTCCGGCGCGATCGATCCGACATCCATCCTGGCCATCCTCGGCAAGACCGAAGGCAATGGCGGCGTCAACGACTTTACCCGGGAATATGCCGTTGCCGCGCTGTGCACGGCGCTGGCGCCGCAGCTCGGGCTCTCGCCGCAGGAGGTCGAGCAGCGCATCGCTTTCGTGATGTCCGGCGGCACCGAGGGCGTGCTGAGCCCGCACATCACCGTGTTCACGCGCCGCGACGTTCTGCAGCGCCCGGCAGGCACCGCCGGCAAGCGCCTGAGCATCGGCATGGCGCACACGCGGGATTTTCTCCCGGAAGAACTCGGCCGCTCCGCTCAGATCATGGAGACAGCCGACGCCGTGAAGGCCGCGACGGAGGATGCCGGCATCGCCGATCCCGCCGACGTCCACTTCGTGCAGATCAAGTGCCCGCTGCTCACCAGTGAGCGCGTTGCGGCAGCGAATGCGCGCGGCAACAAGACGGTGACGACCAGCGCCTACAGTTCGATGGCCTATTCCCGCGGCGCCTCCGCGCTCGGCGTTGCAGTCGCGCTCGGCGAGATCGCAACCGACATTCGCGGCGAGGACGTGCTGCGACGCTACGATCTGTTCTCGAACGTCGCCTCGACATCGTCCGGAATCGAGCTGATGCACAACGTGGTCATCGTGCTCGGCAACGCTATGTCCTCGACGAGCGAATTCGAGATCGGGCATGCCGTAATGAGCGATGCGATCGACGCCGCCGCGGTGCTTGCGGCGCTGGAGAGCGTTGGGCTCGGTGCCGCGCCGCAGACGACGACCGGCCGCGAGCTCGTCAACGTCTTCGCCAAGGCCGAGGCCTCGCCTGATGGCAGCGTGCGCGGCTTCCGACACACCATGCTGGAAGATACCGATATCAGCTCGACACGGCACGCCCGGGCTGCCGTCGGCGGCCTGATTGCCGGCCTCGCCGGCACCGGGGCGGTCTATGTCTCCGGCGGCGCCGAGCACCAGGGCCCCGCCGGCGGCGGCCCGGTCGCGGTGATCGCTAAGCTCTCGAATTGATGCGTACGCATGCAATGCGGGCTTACCTCTCCATCCGGCGCAACCCTGCCCTTCGCGCCGCTCAGTTGATTAAAGTGTTCCCGTGCGAAACTAAGGTGGCGCCGCATGAAGAGGGTTGGATCGCATGACTTTTCCGATGAGCTGGAACGAATGGGCGCAGCACGACGGCGTGGGGCTGGCCGCGCGCGTCCGCAAGGGCGAGCTCACGGCAAAGGAGTTGGCGCGCCAGGCCGCTGCAGGTGTTGCCAAGCTCAATCCGGCACTGTCGGGCGTGGTCGAGCTGTTCGATGATGTGATCGCCGATCCGGCCAAGGACGGCGCCAATCTCGCCGGCCCGTTCGCCGGCCTGCCCTTCCTGATGAAGGACCTCGGCCCGACCATGAAGGGCCGGCTCCAGGAGATGGGCTCGCTGTTGATGCGCGGCAATCGCGCCAGCGCCGACACGTTCCTGACCGGCAAATTCCGCCAGGCTGGACTGAACCTGATCGGACGCACCACGACGCCGGAATTCGGCGTCTGCAGCTCGGCCGACAATCCGGCCGTCTATGTCACGCGCAATCCCTGGGATACCGACTACACCACCTGCGGCTCGTCGGCCGGCAGCGCGGCAATGGTCGCGGCCGGCGTGCTGCCGATCGCACACGCAACCGACGGCGGCGGCTCGATCCGCATTCCCGCCGGCGTTAACGGCAATATCGGACTGAAAGTCTCGCGCGGCGTGTTCTCGCTCGCACCGCACATGTCCGATCTCACCGGGCTCGTCTCGATCCAGGGCTGCCAGTCGCGCTCGGTGCGCGACACCGCCGCCTTCGTCGATCATGCAAGGGGAGCGGCGCCCGGCGAGTTCATGCCGTTCTGGACCACGGCGCAGCCTTATTCCGAGATGATCAAGCGCGACCCTTCAAAGCTTCGCATCGCGCTGTCACACAGCTGGGGGGACTATACCGCGACGCCCGAGATCGCGGCCGAGCTGGCGAAGGCCGGCCGTTTCCTCGAAGGCCTCGGCCATCACGTCGACTACGCCCTGCCCGAGCTCGACTTCCGCGCCGCGTTCGAGGCGCAGACCACCTGCTATATCTCGAATTTTGCCGTGGTGATCTCCAACATGCTCGCCGCGCGCGGGCTGGAACGGCCCCCGGAAGACCTCATCGAGCCCATGAACATCCGGATCTGGGAAGCCGGCCGGCACACGAGCTTCGCCGAGCGGGCGAAAATGCAAGGCGTGTTCAACACGACCTCACGCGCCTTCGGCGCCTTCTTCGAGCAGTGGGACGTGATCCTGACCCCAATCACCGCGCTGCCGACGCCGAAGGTCGGCACCCGTGAATATCTCACCATCTCAGACAACCCCGACGTGCTCGACTGGTTCGGCAATCTCTGGCGCTTCTTCGCCTTCACACCGCTCGCCAATCTCTGCGGCATGCCCGCGATCTCGATGCCGATGGCGACGCAAGACCACGGCCTGCCGCTCGGCATCCAGGCGATTGCGAAACAGGCCAATGACGGCCTCCTGCTGCAACTCGCCGCCCAGATCGAGCGCGCGCTCGACGGCAAGTGGAACGACGGCAGGAAGCCGAAGGTGCATGTGAGCTGAGCGCGTTGATCGCATTAACTGCGATCCGCTAACGGCCTCAGTTCTTCACCGTCGGGATCTCCTCCGGCCGGGGCTGCTGCTGGCCCTGCTGGTACATCGCCAGCGCCTTTTCGAGCGCTTCGCGCAGCGCCAGCGCGGCGGCCACGCTGCAGCGCAGATGCGCGGTCTGAACGACGTCAACCCTGACGGCGGCGCCGACCGGCATCAGGAGGTTCGCGGCGAGTTCGATCTGAATGGCGCCGTTGTGGTGTCCGAAGCAGGATGCGCCGTCGAAATAGATGATTGGCGCCCGCTCCGAGCTCGAGGTCGAAATAATGACGGGCCCCTGGCTGGTGGCGGGCGTTTCGGGATCGGCCATGGGCACTCCTTGCGGCTAGTCGAACGAACGAGGCGCCCACCATCGTTGCTTCGGCCCGCCCTGTCGAGGCCAAACCGCCCCCGGCACGCCTGCCGCGGGACACGCATCCGCGGTTTTGCGCCGCGCCCGCCACTGGTCTAGAACGTCCTCATGTCCAGCTCACCGACCACACTTTCGTTCGAGGACCTCGCCGAGGCGATCAAGGGCCGCCGCTCCGATTACGGCCAGATCAGCGGGCTCCAGCTCGACCGCTTCGCACCTCGCGAGGCCTGGTCCAGCCTGCCCTACCGGCCCGTCTTCGTCGGCGACACCGAGACCGGCGTCCTGCATGGCGGGGTCGTCACCGCGATGCTGGACGAAAGCTGCGGCATGGCGGTGCAACTTGCGCTGGACGGCACGAGCGCAATCGCAACGCTCGATCTGCGCATCGACTATCAGAAGCCGGCAACGCCCGGTCTCGACATCAAGGCGCATTCGGTCTGCTACCGCACCACGCGTTCGATCGCCTTCGTGCGCTCCACCGCCTATCAGGAGTCCGAGGACGATCCGGTCGCGACCGCGACCGCCTGCTTCATGATCGGCGCCAACCGCACCAACATGCTTGCGGACCGCAGGACGGATTCGCCCGGCATTCCGTCGCTGGAGGCGCCGGACGATCCGGAAGGCCCGTTCGCCAACAGCCCGTTCGCGCGCTGCCTGGGCATTCGCGTCAATGACGACGACACACTGACGATGCCGTTCTCACCAAAGATCATCGGCAACCCGATCCTGCCCGCCATTCATGGCGGCATGACCGGCGCCTTCCTCGAGACCACCGCGATCTTCGGAGTGGCGCGCGAGCTCGGCGCGGCCGGATTGCCCAAGCCGATCGGACTCACCGTCAACTATCTGCGCTCGGGCCGCGCGCTCGACACCATCGCCAACGTCTCGATTGTGAAGCAGGGCCGGCGCATCGTCGCCTTCGAGGCGCGGGCCTGGCAGGACGATGCGAACAAGCCGATCGCCACGGCCTTCGGCCATTTCATGCTGCGGCCGACGCCCGGAAACGACGAGGAATAGGCGCATTTTCCCTTGACGGCCAAGGTCTGGGCCACAACGATAGCGCGTTCCCGCGAGAGGTATTGGGTTGCGGCATCCGCTCGACATCATCGCCATGTTCGCCGCGCTCTGGCTGCTGGTGGCGATGGTGCTCGACGCGCTGACGCCGAAGGAGCTGACGACGGTGATGATCGGCATCGCCATCGGACCCGCCGTCGTCATCACCGCCGTGTTCTACTATCTGCGCTGCCCGCGCACCGATTTCGCGGTGATGTTCGCCGCGGTCTGGCTGATCTCCGACATCGGCATTGCGTTCATCTCACCGGCGCAGCTGCCGCATTTCCTGATTGCGCTCGGCTTCGTGCCGGCGCTGCTGATCGGCATCGTGCTGCATTGGCAACGCTTCCAGCGCCGCCATGAGCGGCTGCCGGTGCCGTCGGTCAAGCGGGGTTAGCGCGGCAGCAGATTGGTCTTGGCGAGATCGACGACCTCGTCGCCGCGGCCGTTCATCACGGCTCGCAAGACCCAGAGGCTGAATCCCTTGATCTGTTCGGGCGTGATGGTCGGCGGCATCGACAGCTCCTGCTTCGCGGTGACGACGTCGAGCAGCGCCGGTCCGTTGTGAGCCAGCATCTCCTTCATCGCACCTGAAAGCTCGCCGGGATCCTCGACGCGCCTTGCGAAGATACCCATCGCGCGCGCCATCGCCGCGAAGTCCGGATTCTCCAGATCGACATTGGTGTCGACGAAGCCGGCCGCCTTCATTTCCAGTGCGACGAAGCCGAGCACGCCGTTGTTGAAGATGACCACCTTCACCGGCAGCTTCATCTGCGTCAGCGTGATCAGATCGCCCATCAGCATGGTGAATCCGCCGTCGCCCGAAAGCGAGATCACCTGCCGGCCGGGCCGCGCGGCCTGCGCGCCGATCGCCTGCGGCATGGCGTTGGCCATCGAGCCGTGCACGAACGAGCCGATCAGCCGGCGGCGACCGTTCATGTCGAGATAGCGCGCGGCCCACACCGTGGGTGTGCCGACGTCGGCGGTGAACACGGCATCCTCTGAGGCGTGGTCGCTGATGACCTTGGCCAGGTATTGCGGATGGATTGGTTTGGTGCCCGGCGTGCCCTTTGCGAGTGAGTCCAGGCCCTCGCGCGCCTTCTTATAGTGCGCGATCGCATCGTCGAGGTGCCTGCGCTGCGTCTTGGATTTCAGAAGCGGCAGCAGCGCCTCAAGGGTGAGCTTGACGTCGCCGACGAGGCCGAGATCGATCTTGCAGCGGCGCCCGAGATTTTCCGGACGGATGTCGACCTGCGCGATCTTCGCATCGGTCGGGAAGAACTGCTTGTAGGGAAAATCCGTGCCGAGCATCACCAGCGCGTCGCAGGCGTGCATGGCGGCATAGCCGGAGGAGAAGCCGATGAAGCCGGTCATGCCGACGTCGTACGGATTGTCGTATTCGACATGCTCCTTGCCGCCCAGCGCATGCACGATCGGGCTCTTCAAGGTTTCCGCAAGCTGCATCAGCGGCGCATGCGCGCCGGCGCAGCCGCGACCGCAGAACAGGGTAATGCGCTCGGCGCCGTTGAGGAGGTCCGCAAGCGCCTTCAGTTCATCGGCTTGCGGCACGATTTTCGGCGCGGACAGCGCAAGGCCACGCGCCGTCGACAGCGCACGCTTGGGTGGCGAGCGGAACGCGACGTCGCCCGGCATGGCGACGACCGCAACACCGCGCATGCCCACCGCCGCACGGATGGCGTTTTCCAGCACGTAAGGCAGCTGACTCGGATCCGAGACCAGCTCGCAATAATGGCTGCACTCGCGGAACAGGTTTTGCGGATGCGTCTCCTGGAAATAGCCGCTGCCGATCTCGGCGGTCGGGATTTGCGCCGCGATCGCCAGCACGGGCACGCGGCTGCGGTGTGCGTCAAACAGGCCGTTGATCAGATGCAGATTGCCCGGACCACACGAGCCCGCGCACACCGCAAGGCTGCCCGTCATCTCCGCTTCCCCGGCAGCGGCGAAGGCCGCAACCTCCTCGTGCCGGACATGGATCCACTCGATCGTGCCGCGCCGTCGCAGCGCTTCGGTCAATGCATTCAGGCTGTCGCCGACGATGCCGTAGATGCGCTTGACACCGGCCTGTTCGAGCGTTGCCACGAACAGATCGGCCACGTTGTTGATCGCCATGTCGGTCTCCTGATCTCGCTGGTCCAGCAAGATAGGATAACGCGCGGGTGTGACCGCATCACGGCTTGTTTATTGCGGGCTCAGTCTTTCGCAATCGCCCGATCGTAGGCCGCGATCGTCAATTTTGCGCGAGCGGCAACGTCCGTTGCCGTCATGCCAGGCTTGTAGAGGCTGGAGCCGAGCCCGAACACGGTGACGCCGCCCTTGATGTACTCCGCAAAGTTCTGGTCGGAGACGCCGCCGACGGCGGCAATCATCACGCCGGCAGGCAGCACGGCACGGATCGCGGCAATGCCGGACGCACCGAGCACGCTTGCCGGAAAGAATTTCAGGCCCGATGCGCCGGAGCGCGCGGCAAGCAGCGCCTCGGTCGGCGAAAACACGCCCGGCAACGTCACCATGGCGTATTGATGCGCACGCGTGAGCACCTGTGTATCGACATTCGGCGACACCATCAGCTTGCCGCCGACATCGTTGAGACGATCGACATCTGCGGTGGTCAGCACCGTGCCGGCGCCGATCAGCACGTCCGCCGGCGCCTGTTTCACGGCTGTCGCGATGGAGCGGAACGGGTCCGGCGAGTTCAGCGGGATCTCGATTGCGGTCATGCCGGCTTCGATCAGCACGCCGACGATGGCCTGCGTCTCCTCGGGCTTCACGCCGCGCAGGATCGCGACCAGTGGCCGCTTCATCGCCGGAAAGGGAACGCTCATCTCAACAGTCCTCTCATTTCGTCCAGATCGCGGCAGCCGCCATCGACAGACCGCGGCGGACGGCTTCATCGGCATCGACCGGGTTCACAGTGACCGACAGTGTGTCGAAAGCCAGCCGGTACAGCATTGCGAGCCGCCCCGAGGCAATCAGCGTGATTCCTGCTTTCGGCATCGCGCCGGACAGCCCTGCCGCCAGCTCGACGCCGATCAACGTTCCCGACAGCGTTTCGCGCGCCGCGGCCGGTGTGCCCCCGAACAAAAGCTGCCGCGACCGCGCGCCGAACAGAAAATTGGCGGCGAAGGCCGGCGCTTCATACGCGGCTTTCACCGCCGCCTGGAAACTCGCGACATCCTCGGCGTCCTCGGCGCCTGCGACCGCAAGCGACAAAATCGTCTCGCGCGACACGGCGCTGAAGAGCTCGCCGGTCATGAAGGTGGAGAAATGCGCAACCGTGCCGTCCTTCAGGCGCACCCATTTCGAATGCGTGCCGGGCATGCAGACCAGCGCTTCGCCGGCGGCATCGAGCCCGAGGGCGCCGAGCAATTGCGTCTCCTCGCCGCGCATCACGTCGGGCGCTTTTGCATCGCGCTGCGCAATACCCGGCAGGATGCGTATATCGCGCGTCTCGCCCGGCACCCGCGCAGCCTGCTTCAGAACGGCCGCGAGCGGCGCCGGTGTATCGACATATCCGGCTTCGACCCAGCCCGTCTTGGCGCCGGCCATGCCGCAGACCAGAACCGGCAGATGAGCTGGTGCTTCGACGGCGGCAAGATGCGATTGCAGCACGGCCGCGAAGCCGGTCTTTGCCGCCGCCAGCATGCCCTCATCGCTGCGCCGTTCGGCCAGCACCACGCCGGTACGATCGATCAACCAGAGCCGGAAGCTGCTGGTGCCCCAGTCCACCGCGACGTAAGCGGGTTCGGTCATCTCGGTTCTCGTCCTCGTCTCACCGGCAAGACGCCGTCTCGCGACAATGAGACAACGCCCCGCAAATCTGCCCCGGGATATCGGCTATTGCTGCCGCAAACCAGCCATTTCTCGCAGGTCTGAGGCGCCGCTCGCGCAGGCACACCGCTCTCGAAGAGGTGGCACACCGCTTGCTAAAGTGTTCCCGCTCACGTCCGTGAACCGCGCAACAAGACGCGTCAACATCAGATGAGGAAACCCATGGAGATCGGTTATTTCACGATGCCTTCGCACCCGCCGGAGTGCGGCCTGAAGGAAGGGAACGACTGGGACCTGCAAGTCATGCGCTGGCTCGACGAGCTCGGCTATCAGGAGGCCTGGGTCGGCGAGCACCATACCGCGCCCTGGGAACCCAATCCCACGCCGGATCTGCTGATCGCACAGGCCCTGATGCAGACCAAGAACATCCGCATCGGGCCGGGCGGCTTCCTGCTGCCCTATCACCACCCCGCCGAGCTCGCCAATCGCGTCGCGATGCTCGATCATCTCTCCGGAGGGCGGCTCAATTTCGGCGTCGCGGCCAGCGGCCTGCCGAGCGACTGGGCCATGTTCAACGTCGATGGGATGAGCGGACAGAACCGCGACATGACGCGCGAGGCGCTGGAGATCATTCTGAAGATGTGGAGCGATCCCGCGCCCTGGACCTACAAGGGCAAGTTCTGGACGGTGACCAAGCCGGACACGATGTTCGACTTCCTCAAGCCCCACATCAAGCCGTTGCAAACGCCGCATCCGCCAATCGGCGTCGCCGGTCTCTCGAAGAACTCGGACACGCTGAAGCTCGCCGGCGAGCGCGGCTTCATCCCGATGAGCCTCAACCTGAACCCGGCCTATGTCGGCAGTCACTGGGATTCGGTCGTAGCAGGTGCCGCCAAGACCGGGCGCAAGCCGGACCGCGCGGATTGGCGGCTGGTGCGCGAGGTGTTCGTCGCCGATACCGACGAGGAAGCGTGGAGGCTCTCGACCGGCGACATGATGGGCCGGATGATGGGCGAGTACTTCCTGCCGCTGCTCGGCCATTTCGGCTTCAAGGACTATTTGAAGCACGCGCCCGACGTGCCCGATAGCGACGTCACCGTCGAATATTGCGCCAAGCGGAACTGGATCGTCGGCTCGCCCGCGACCGTCGCCGAGAAGATCGAGAAGATCTACGAGGAGGTCGGCGGCTTCGGCGTGCTGCTGGTGTTCGGCTTCGACTACAAGCACAAGGCTGAAGCCTGGCATCACTCGCTGTCGCTGCTCAGGAACGAGGTGATGCCGCGCCTGAAGCATCTCGGCTCCGCGAAGAAGGCGGCTTGACCCGACGCGGGTGCGGCGCGATCGTGCCGCACCCGTTCTTTCTGGAGACCATCGCGTGAGCGTGGACGCAAAGGATTTCAAGCAGGCGATGCGCCAGTGTGCCGGCGCCGTCGCGCTGGTCACTGTGGGGGCCGAGCACGGCAAGCGCACGGGGTTGACGGTGACCTCGGCCTGCTCACTGTCGGACTCACCGCCATCCCTGATCGTCTGCGTCAACCGCAACGCCAGCGCGCACGCGCGTATCCGCGAAGAAGGCGCGTTCGCGATCAACTTCCTGCACGAGGACCACGCGGCGCTGGCGCTGACCTTCAGCGGCCAGAAGGGCGTCAATGGCGACGACCGTTTTGCGTTCGGGGAGTGGACGCGCGGGGTGACCGGCGCGCCGGTGCTGAGCGATGCGGTCGCGGCGTTCGATTGCGTGCTGGCCCAGGAATTCGAGACGACGACGCATTCGATCTTCATCGGCGAGGTGCGCGGCGCATCGCATTCCGACGGCGCGGCGCCGCTCGTGTATCTGCGCAGCAGCTTCCACGCCCCTCGCGAAATCCGCGGCACCGTGACGGTCGGCGACCTCGACTCGCGGCATCTGAGCTGGAGTGATTTTTCGTAGAGAGCGACGCCGAGCGAGCTGCCGTTCCCTTCTCCCCTTGCGGGAGAAGGTGGCGCGAAGCGCCTGATGAGGGGTATCTCTCCGCATACACAAATGGCTGAGGTGAATGCGGAGACAGACCCCTCACCCGTCTCGCCACTACGCTGCGAGCCACCCTCTCCCGCAAGGGGAGAGGGGAAGAACGCTCGCCGCATGCAGCTGAGTCCTACTGCGCCGTCTCGATCTTCAACTGCTTGAGCTTGCGATACAGTGTGGCGCGGCTCAGCTTCAACGCGCGCGCCGCTTCAGTCACACGACCACCGTGCTTGCGTAGTGCCTCCACGATCGTGGCGCGCTCCGCCGCCGCGAGGTCCGCTTCCACCGCCCTTCCACCAAACGGCGGCAGATCGAGATCGGCATCGGTAATCACGCCGTCCTCCGCCGTGCAGCCGGCGAGCCGCAGCACATGCCGGAGCTGGCGCATGTTGCCGGGATAGGGATAGGCCGCGAGCTGCACCCAAGCCTCGTCCGAGAGCGAGCAGTTCGGCGCTTCCTCGCGCGCGATCTGGCGGATGACGTCGTCGCGGTCGGCGCGCTCGCGCAAGGCCGGCAGCCGCACCTCCATGCCGCGCAGACGGAAATACAGGTCGGTGCGGAAGGCGCCCTCCTCGGCCATGCGGCCGAGATCGCGATGGGTGGCGCTGATCAGGCGAATGTCGACCGGCACGGGCTTCAGCGCGCCGAGCGGCCAGACTTCGCGGTTCTCCAGCACACGCAGCAGTCGCGTCTGCAGCGCGATCGGCATGTCGCCAATCTCGTCGAGGAACAGCGTCCCGCCGTCTGCTTGCACGATCAGGCCCTTCGAGCCGTCGCGGCGCGCGCCGGTGAAAGCGCCGGCCTCGTAACCGAACAGCTCGGCATCGATCAGGCTTTCCGGCATCGCCGCGCAGTTCAGCGCGACATAGTTGTGACGCGCGCGATTGCCGGCTGCGTGAATGGCACGAGCGAACACATCCTTGCCGACGCCGGTCTCGCCATGCAGCAGCACCGGCAGATTGTGATCGCCGATGCTTCTAAGTCGCTTCACGCTCCTGATCAGACCAGGGTCGCGGCCGGCGAGCCGCTGCAGCGCGTCGAAGCGATCGACCGGGGCATCGCGGCGCGGCGCGAGCGGACGGGTCGAGGCCCTCGCCCGCAGCGGCGGCGCGACATGGCCATGCCCCAACGGAGTGCCATCGGCCCGGCGCAGCTCGACGAGATCGTCTGCGTCGCGCGCGGCGGGATGGTCGAACTTGACGTACCGCGACAGATCGATGCCGGATGCGATCAGACCGTCGGTGAGACCCAGCAGTGCGCGCGCCGAACGGCAGGCGCCGACGATGCGGCGATCGTCGTCATAGGCGAGCAGGCCGCTGCCGCCGTCGCCTGGTACGGTCGCGATCCAGGCGTTGCGGAAATGCCCGCGGAAGATCGCACCCTCCATGCGCCGCGTCGCCTCGATCGTCACCGCGAGCGCGAGCTGATGCGCGGTGCGTTCGAGGTCCTCGCGGCACGAGGTGATGTTCACGGCGCCTGCAAGCCTTCCGGCCTCGTCGAACAGCGGGGTCACGGCGCAGGAGAACATGTGCCACTGCGCGCGAAAATGCTCGTCGCGATGCACCAGGATCGGCTTTTGCTCGGCAAGTGCCGTGCCGAGCCCATTGGTGCCTTCGAAGGACTCGGAAAAATTTGAGCCGGTGAAGATCTTCCAGTCCATGAATAGTCTTGCGTCGGCTTCGCCGGGCAGGCGGCTGAACAGCATGGTTGCGTTCACGTCCGCCAGATTGACGCAATAGCCGGCATCGCGCAGCACACGGGCGAGATCGTCGAGCTCCGGAGTTACGAGCCGGATCGTCTTCTCCATGGGTTCGGCGACGTGACGGATCTCGGCTTCGGTGAGCGTCTGCGGCGGTCCCTGACGGGCGGGATCGAGCTTGTGGCCGACCAGGCAGCGCCGCCAGGAATTGGCAATGCGCGAAGAGGCATCGACGTCGGCCAAGCGGTTTGTAACCTGATTGGCGACGGACAAGACACGGGCGACATGGTTCGAGGCCGAAAGGCTGGCCATCGCGGACGTCTCCACCCTGTATTATTGTGCAAAGTCTGGCACCGCAGGCGGGGATGTCAATCGGGAACCGGGAACGCGGCGAAGCGCAATCGGAATTGCTGCACCGCCCTCACCACGTGTCGATGCACGGTCGCTTCTTCCCGGTTCGCGCCGGCAGCTTCGGCACCGAGCGCAGGCCTGCCATGATCCACCGCCGCGTCTCAGCGGGGTCGATGACGTTGTCGATCTCGAACACGGAGGCGATCGAGACAGCCTTGCCGTTGGCATAGAGCTCGGCGACCTTGTTGCGATAATAAGTCTCGCGCTCGACGGGGTCGGCGATCGCCTCCATTTCCTTGCGGAAGCCGAGCCGGACGTAACCCTCCAGGCCCATGCCGCCGAACTCGCCGGTCGGCCAGGACGCGGTGAAGAATGAGGCGTGGAAGCCGCCGCCGATCATCGACTGTGCCCCAAGCCCATAGCCCTTGCGCAGGACGATGCCGAACAGCGGCACGGTCAGGCTCGCGCCTGTCACGAACATGCGCGAGACGTGGCGCACGATCGCGGTCTTCTCGGCTTCCGGGCCGACCATGAAGCCGGGCGTGTCGCACAGCGAGACGATGGGCAGATCGAAGGCGTCGCAGAGCTGGAGGAAGCGCGCGGCCTTGTCGCCGGCATCTGCGTCGATCGCGCCGCCGAGATGGCGCGGATTGTTGGCGACCAGGCCGAACGGCTTGCCCTCGATGCGGATCAAGGCGGTGATCATGCCGACACCGAAGTCGCGGCGCAGCTCCAGCACGGAATCCTTGTCGGCGACGAGCTCGATCACGCTGCGGATGTCGTAGACGCGCAGACGGTTCTCGGGGATCGCGCGGCGCAGCAGGCGCTGGTCGGCGGCCTGCCACTCCGTCACCGCCCCCTGGAAATAAGACAGATACTTTTGCGCAACACGCGTCGCCTCCTCTTCGTCCTCGACGAGGATGTCGATGACACCATTCGGCGACTGGAACGTAACAGGGCCGACCTCGGCCGGGTGATAGACGCCGAGCCCGCCGCCCTCGATCATCGCGGGGCCGCCCATACCGATCGAGGCGTTTTTGGTCGCGATGATGACATCGCAGCAGCCGAGCATCGCGGCATTGCCGGCGAAGCAATAGCCGGAGACTACGCCGATAACCGGCACGAGACCCGAGAGTCTCGCGAACTGCACGAAGGACGGACCATCGAGCCCGGTCATACCGAGCCGGTCGGTATCGCCGGGCCGGCCGCCGCCGCCTTCGGCATAGAACACCAGCGGCACGCGCCAGTCTTCCGCGAGCGTCAGCATGCGGTCGATCTTCTTGTGGTTCATGTGGCCCTGCGTGCCCGCGAGCACGGTGTAGTCGTAGGCCACGACGATGCAGCGCCCGCCCTCGGGACCGAACTTCTCGGCGTTGACGGTCGCGACGCCCATGACGAGGCCGTCGGCCGGCGTGTTCTTGACGAGATCGTCGAGCTTGCGCCGGCGCCGCTGCGCCGCGATCGCAAGGCTGCCATACTCCATGAACGAGCCGTCGTCGACGAGCTGCGCGACGTTCTCGCGCGCGGTGCGCTGATTGGTGTTGCGGCGGCGCTCGACCGAGGCAGGGCGATTTTCGTCGCGCGTGTTGGCCTGGCGCGCGATCAGTTCGGCGAGATCGGGACGGATATGGTCGAGATCGATATCGGCTTCCGTTGCCGACGCATCCGCCGCAACCTCGAGCGGCTCCAGATACATGATCGGCTCGCCATGCATCAGCGTGACGCCGTCGCCGGCCACGAGCTTCATGACGCGACCACCCTGCTCGGCCATGACCAGATGCTCCATCTTCATGGATTCGATCACGGCGAGCTGCTGGCCCGGGCGCACGATCTCGCCCTCCTTCACCTGAATGGTGACAATGGTCCCCTGCAAGGGTGCTGCGACCATCACCGTGCCTTCGGGCGCGATCTGTGCCGTATGCGCCTCGGTGCCGGGACCGCCGCTTCGCTCCGTCGCCGCAAAATAGAGTGGTTTGGCCGCGCCATCCGCGGCTTCGACGAGCTTGCCGATGTTGCGATCGATGAAGTCTGTCGCAATGCGGTTACCCCTGAAATCGGGATGCGCCAGCACGGCCTGGAGGAAGGCGATGTTGGTGATGACGCCGTCGATCCGAAACTCGCGCAAGGCGCGCGAGGCCTTGGCGACGACGTCGTGCCAGGCTTCGCCAGGCGTATGCACGATGACCTTTGCCAGCAGCGAGTCGAAAGCGGCGCTGGTCTTGTAGCCGGCATAACCGAAACTGTCGACGCGGACGCCGGGGCCTGACGGCGGCTCGAACACGGCAAGCACACCGCCGGTCGGATGCGTCGCCCCTAGCTCGTCCAGCGTCTCCATGTTGACGCGGAGCTGCATGGCATAGCCGCGCGGTTTCGGGATCGAGCCTTGCGCCAGGCCAAGTGAGGCAAGCGAGGCGCCGGCAGCGACCGCGAGCTGGGCGCGGACGAGATCGATGCCCAGCACCTCTTCCGTCACGGTGTGCTCGACCTGAAGCCGCGGGTTGGCCTCGATGAAGGCAAAACTGTCTTCGGCCGCGCCGTCGACCAGGAACTCGAACGTGCCGAGATTGTCGTAGGACGCCGCAGCCGCAAGCTGCTTCGCCGCCTCGATGATACGGCTACGCAAGCCGTCGCTGAGCGACGGGCTCGGCGCCACCTCGATCAGCTTCTGGTGCCGGCGCTGAATGGTGCATTCGCGTTCCCAGAGGTGGGAGTTCGCACCGTGACGGTCACCTATGATCTGCACCTCGATATGGCGCGCCTGCCGGATCAACCGCTCGGCATAGACGCCGTCGAAGCCGAACGCGGCCTTGGCTTCGGACTGGCAGCGCGCGTAGGCCTCCGCGAGATCGGCAGCGCGCTCGACCACGCGCATTCCGCGCCCGCCGCCGCCGGCCATCGCCTTGATCACGATCGCCGCGTTGCTGCCGAGCGAGATGAAGAACGCCGTGATATCCTCAAGGCTCGACGGCCCGCTGGTGCCAGCAATGATCGGCACGCCACAGCGTTTTGCCAGTTGCCGTGCTGCGACCTTATCGCCAAACAATTCGAGCGCGGCCGGTGTCGGTCCGACGAAAGTTATGCCTGCATCCCCGCAGATTCGGGCGGACGCGGCGTTCTCGCTGAGAAAGCCGTAGCCGGGATGCACGGCATCGCAGCTGGCGGCTTTCGCCGCTCTCACCACCGCGTCGATGTCGAGATAGGCCCGCGCGCCGCGGCCGGGAATTTCGACCGCCTCGTCGGCAACCCGCACATGCAGCGACAGCGCATCGTCCGCGGGATGGATCGCGACCGTCGCGATGCCGGAATCGGCTGCGGCGCGCGCGATGCGGATGGCGATCTCGCCGCGATTGGCGATCAGGAGCTTCTTGAACGACATGCAGCGTCTCCATGCCCGCGTGCCCAAGCGCGGGTCGACAGGTCCGATGGTTCTGCTTCGTCACTTTAATCGAGGCCGTCAAGGGCAAGAACGCCGGTCGCGACGACCGTTCCCGCGGGCCGGAATTTCAGTCGGTCGCTTGCGCCGTGATGAGGCGAATAATCCGCGCCACGGCAGACGGGATCGGGGCGATGATTGGCACGGTGAACATCGGCTTAAGCTCGCGCGCAGCTTCGCCCAACGGCCCGCCGCCGATGATGACGGCCTCCGCGCCATCCTGCGCGATGCAGGCCTCGACTGCGACCGCGAGAGCCGCGCGCAGCCGCGCCGGATCGGCCATCAGGTCTTGCGGATCGCCCTTGGTGAAGCGGGCGCCGGTGTAATGCGATCGCAAACCCAGCGCTTCCGGCAGAGCGTCGATCTTCGCTTCCAACAGCGGTGTCGTGGTCGCCACGCCGAAGCGGCGGCCGTTCTCGGCGGCTTCCAGCATCGAGGACTCGCCGATGCCGACCGCGGGCAGTTTCATCGCGGCCTTGATCCCCGCCAATCCGGGATCGCCGAACGCCGCGACGATGATACCGTCGCATGCATGCCGGTTCGACTGCGCGATCTCGAGAACTTCGGTGGAAGCTGCATCCAGCGCATCCGGCGTCACGATCATTTGCGGCGCGCGCGTTGCGGTCGCGCCGTCGACGTCGAAGCCGTCCACGGCGGCCGACTTCGCGATGGCGACCATCATCGCTGTGGTCGCCACGGAACTGTTCGGATTGATCAGGAGAACGCGCGCGCGACGATCGGAATTTGGGCCCATCCCCTGCTATACTAGGCCGCTCGCACCCCCGCAACGAAAGCGCTGACCTCGTTTTCCAGCGATTGCAGCTTCTGCGACAGCCGGCCGCTCGATTGCAGCACGAGGCCGGCGGCCTGGCCGGTCTCCGCCGTGGCATCAGTGACGCCCGAGATGTTCTGCGAGACCTGGTCGGTGCCGGAGGCGGCCTCCCTTACGCTGTGGGCGATCGCCGCGGTCGCGGCGCCCTGCTCCTCGACGGCTGCGGCGATCGACGAGGAAATCTCGTTGACCTCCATGATGGTCTTGCGAATGCTGTCGATGTTGCCGACCACCTGGTTGGTCTCGGCCTGGATCGCGGTGATCTGCGCGCCGATCTCGTCGGTCGCCTTCGCGGTCTGGCTTGCCAGCGACTTCACTTCGCTTGCCACCACGGCAAAGCCCTTGCCAGCCTCGCCGGCGCGCGCCGCCTCGATGGTGGCGTTGAGCGCGAGCAGATTGGTCTGCGAGGCGATCTGGTTGATGAGGTCGATGACCTCGCCGATCTTGTGCGCGGCGGCGGCAAGTCCCTGCACCGTGTCGTTGGTGCGCTGACCGTCGGCGGCGGCCTTGTCGGCCACGCTTGCAGCCTGCGCGACGCGCTGGCTGATCTCGGCGATCGAGGACGACAGCTGCCCGGCGGCGGAGGCCACCGTCTGCACGTTGCTCGAAGCCTGCTGGCAGGCGGTGGCGACGAAGCTCGCACGGTCGGTCGCCTTGTTCGCGGTCTCGGACATGCCCTGCGCGGCCTGCTGCATCGCGCGCGCCTCGTTGAAGACGTCGCGGACGACGGCCTGAACGTTGGCCTCGAACTTGCCGGCGAGGTCGGTCATCGTCTTGCGCTTCTCCTCGTCGGCCTTCTGCTTCGTCTCCTGCTGTTCGGCGTGCATCCGGCCGACCGCCGACGCATTGTCCTTGAACACGGCGAGCGCCTTGGCGAGCCCGCCGATCTCGTCGCGACGATCGGTATGGGGCACATCGAACGCGCTGTCGCCGGCGGCGAGGCGCTCGGTGAGCGCAGTGATCTTCGCCAGCGGCCGGGTCACGCTGCGGCCGATCACGAAGGAGGCGCCGAGCACGAGCACGAACACGACCAGGCACACCAGGGCGAAGGTCATCGCATTCTGGCGGAAGACGGCGTCAACATCGTCGAGATAGATCCCGGTTCCGATGATCCAGCCCCAGGGCGCAAAGCCCTTCACATAGGAGATTTTCCCGACCGGCTGGTCGAAGCCGGGCTTCGGCCAGAGGTAGCTGTAGAAGCCGGCGCCCTGCTTCTTGACGACGTCAACGAAGCCGACGAACAGCGCGTTGCCGGATGGATCCTTCATCCCGGCGAGATCCTTGCCGTCGAGTTCGGGCTTGATCGGATGCATGACCATCTTGGGGGTCATGTCGTTGAGCCAGAAATACTCGACCTTGTCGTAGCGCAGGCTCTTGATTTCCGCGATCGCGCCGGCCTGGGCCTGCTCGCGCGGCAGCTTTCCTTCGCTCTCGAGCTTCTGGTAGTGCGCCAGGATGCCGTAGCCGACGTCGACCATGTGCTGCGTCTTGGCCTCACGGTCTGCGATCATCTGCGCGCGCAGGGTCGAAAGCGCGATCGGCGCCAGCGCGATCATGCCAAGGAGGCTGATGCCGACAATCAGGACCAGCTTGAAACTGATGCGGGAGAAAAACATCGGTGCTCGCAAGATTTGGAAGGGCTGATATGCCAGTTTATCCCGCGCCCCTTAGCAAAGCTTTAAGCATTCGGGCTCCCGCAAAAACCCGCAAAACTCCGTAGAATCCTACCGGCACGCCGCAGACGGCCTTGCAGGCTCACGAGGCCGGCTGCATCCGAGATGCGATCTCTTCAAAACTAGAAGACCTCGATATCGCTCCTCCGAGCGTTGACTTGCAGGGGGCTCTGACGGAACGATCGACGCAGATCATCGGCGCCAGCCGGGGCGTGGGCGCAGCCGGAGGCCAGAGGCTCAATGCATCAATCGACATCGACAGGATCCCTCGACCTACCGTCGTTGAACGCGGCGGAGCGGCTCTTCATTTGGGGATTTCGGGCCAAGGCACGCAGCGGAAGCGCCGTTCCGACCGCGGCCGACATCCAGCAAGTGTACGACCATTTTCACGTGGGCGATGCCGTGCCTTCGCTGGAGTCCATTATCGAGATCTTTGCCTGCACGGCGCATACGGCCATCGCGGTGCACTGCCCGACCTGCCCGCGCATGTCCGACAGCGAGCACGGCATGTTGCGGGCGATCGCCGCCGCGCAGAAAGAGCGCGACGATATCGCGCGCGAACAGTTCGAATGCTGGCTGCCGCCTGTCGGCGCCGATTGGGCTCTCGCACCCGTGCGGGGGCTTGCAACGATCTTCCGCATGGCCGGTCTCATCCTGCCCGACCGACAGGTTCCGTCGTTCGAGCATGACCGGACGATGGCGATGAAGAGCTGGCTGGTCGGTAGCCCGACGTTGCACTGACGAGATCACGCATGATGCAGGATAGTTGCGGCTCTGTGTCTGTCACGGAAGCCGGCCAGGCGCGGCTCTGTCCGCTCCAGGCCGCGCTCGCGACGCGGCCTAACGTCGAAAGCTACGATGATTTTGGCCGCGTCACGCTCTCGCTGTTGCGGTTCATCGGCGCGGCCTATGCGACCGGCGCGTCCGATTGCTGGGAGGCGGCCTATCGCTTTGCCGACGAGGCGCCGGGCATCGCCGACAGCCCGCTGCTGGTCGCACGCGTTGCGGCGCTCGTCAGAATCCTGCGCAGCGGCCGGCCGTGCCAATTGTGCTTCATGCCGCCGTCGTGCCGGCGTCTTTCGAAGGACGAGGCGGAATTGATGCGGCTGCTGGCGGTGGCGCGCGGCGATCGGCCGGGTGAGCTCGAATCCGCCGTCTGCCAGTTCGTCGGCAACGAGAACGGGATCGCGACAACGAGGGCCGTCAACGCGCTCGCGTTCTGCTGACAGCTAGCGGTCCTTCCAGATCACCGTGTTCGCCTCGCGCAATTCGCTTGAGGCGGCAGCTTCACCGATCGGCAACGCACGTTTCCATGATCGCATCGAGCTCCGCCTTCGAGAGCACCCCGAGCTCGGCGATGAACACGATGCGCGCACGCGGCACGCCCGGCGTCGCCACTTCGCCTGGCACCAGCGTGGCGCGGCCGGCGGCGAATTGAAACACCATCTGGCGCCCGGGCTGCTCGACGGTCTCGAACAGGCCTTTTGCCCGCGCGAGTTTTGGCGCAAGTTTGCCGATCGCCTGCTGCAGGCGGGCCAGCGAGATCCGGTGGTCCGAGGTCCAGTTCAGCGTTTCGAAGCGTTGCTCTGCCGGACGTTTCGGTCCGGGCTCGCGTCGCGCGGGGGCGCGATCGACGGTCGCGGGAAACAGCAGCGCGGACGGAATCTCGCCATGCTGCGCATCGACCACCACCGCAGGAACGCGTTGCGCGCGGATGGCCTCCCTCATCCGCCCGCCCGCGCCCTCCTCCGCCAGATCCAGCTTGCTCAGCGCCACAATGTCGGCGACGCGCAGCTGCGAACGATGCAGCGCGTCGTCGAGAGCGGCGGGGGCTGTTGCCGCGTCCATCACACAGAGCACCGTTTCCAGGGGTGCCTCGCGCAGAATCACGGGATCCATCAAGTTGCGGACGATGTCGGCGGGATCGGCGACGCCGCTGGTCTCGATGACGATGTACTCGGGCTTCGGATCACGCCGCAGCAACGTCGAAAGCGTGCGCAGCAGGTCGCCTTCGAGCGAGCAGCAGATGCAGCCATTGGCGAGGCTGACCACGCCGTCGCTGGCACCCGCGATCAGCTCGGCATCGATGTTGATCACACCGAAATCGTTGACCACAGCGGCGATCCGCCGTCCCTCCGCATGCGCCAGCAGATGGTTCACGACCGTGGTCTTGCCGGCCCCCAGAAAGCCCGTCACCAGGAGAATGGGGACCGGCATGGGATCAGCTCCCGACGACGGGGCGGCGCACGGGACGGCCGGGCCGCGCCGCCACGTGCAGCACGCCATCTGTGATCAGCACCTCGCCGCTGACCACGAGATGCCGCACGCCTTCGGAGGGGCGGTTCATCGCCGTGAAGGTCGCGCGGTCCGAGAGCTTCTCGTAGTCGAACACGACGATGTCGGCGTCGGCGTCCTTCGCGAGCCGGCCCTTGGCGCGCATCGCGGGCGTGCTCTGCGACAGGATCTCCGCCGGGATCAGCGCGCATTTGCGCACGCCTTCGAGCAGCGACACGGTCTTGCGCTCCCGCACCCATTCGCGGATGAATTTCGTGAAGCAGCCCGCCGAGCGCGGATGCGAGGTGGCGTCGTCCGGCAGCGGCCAGGCATCGCCGGTGTAGGTCTTGCCGTCCGACGTCGTCCACGGCATCGCGTCGGAGGCGATGGCGCCGCCGGGATAAAGCACCGACATGTCGAGCAGGTCGCGGTGATGCGCATTGTTCTCGGTGTCGAGGATGTGCCACAGCACCAGCGAAGACGGCTCTTCAGCCTGCGCCTTCAGGAGCTCCTCGCGATCGCTGAAGCGATGGCCGTCGGTGACCCGCTGCACGGAATCGTAACCGGTGCCGTTGCGCTCGACGAATTCGGGGTCGCTGAAGAAGGCCGCCGCCAGCACGGTCGAGCCGGTGCCGTAAGGATAGGCCTCGACCGTGATCGGCAGGCCCTGCGCCTGCGCTTTCGCGATCAGCACACGGCAGCGCTCGACGTCAGTCTTGCTCGACGAATTGAAATGGCAGATGTGCATGTGCGCGCCGGTGGCGCCGGCATAGCCGATCAGGCGGATATAGGCCTCCGCCGCGCTCTCGGGGTCGACGCGCGACATGTAGGCGACATGCGTGAAGGTCGGCACGTCCTGCGCGGCCGCGAGCTGGCAGACCGCGGTCAGCTCCTGCACGCCGGCGCCTGGCGCATAGGCGTTCAAGATGCCGATGCCGATGCCGCCCTCGTTCAGGCCGCGCGACAACCTCTCGAGGATTCCCGCAACCTCCGCATCGCTCGCCACGTTGTCCATCCAGCGGCGATCGCGCATGGCGTTGCCGAACGCCTCCAGCGAGCTCTCCGCATTGGAGCCCGTCATCGCGCCGATGCGCGCGAAGGCCCAGTTGGTGGCGGCGCCGTAGTTCAGCACGCGTCCCTTCCGCGCCTGGCGCTCATACCACGACCCGACCGGCAGCACGCCGGCTTCGAGATCGAGCGTCGTCGTGACGCCATCAAACGCCTGCATGCGATCGGCGGGGAGCGACTGGCCATGCGCATGCAGGTCGATGAAGCCGGGCGCGACCACGAGGCCGGTCGCGTCGATCACCCGCTCGGCGCCGCCGAGCGAGGCGCCGACCGCGGCGACCTTGCCGTCCACCACCGCCACATCGCCAACCGCGTCCATTCCGCTGGCGGGATCCACCACCCGGCCGCCAGAGATCACCAAACCGCTCATGTCGTCACTCCCTCACGCTGAATTCGCATCAAGGCAGATTCCCGGAGGGACGACCACCTCCACCGATGCCGACGCATCATGCTCGCAAGGGAGGCTCGAAGGCAGGCTCGAAAGGGAGGCTCGAAGGAGAGGTCAATTCACAGCAGGTCGCGGACACGCGCTCGCAGTCTCGCGGCAGGTTTGCCCGAGGTATGCTTCTCGCTTCACGCCCTCGAAGAAAGGGCGCAGGGAAGACCGGGCGCCGGCTGGCACCCATAAAAAACCCCATGCGAACTGATTGCACACGCAATGCACAGGGGAGACACAGGGCAGCCGAGACCAGGCCTTCCCTGCGCGATGATTTGACGGCCTATGCCGCGCTCTCCCCCGGAGACGAGTTCCTTCTTGCCTCCGTCACCTCCGCGAAATGCACGGCACCGCGCCGGTTGACGCGCTGACGCCTTCGCAAAGGCTTGACCGTAGTAACGACGACCAGGACCACACGGTTTCGCCGTACGCAGGCTTCCTGCTTCGCCTAAGGCTTCGCAGGACATGGTCCTGCTTCGGCAAAAGACTTCGCAACCGACGCCACGACCATGCAAGGGACCCGCGAAGCTGCTCCGCCGTCTTCTCGCCCCCATTGTCATTCAGGAAGTTAGATGGGGCGCTACGGTGGACAAAGTTCCCAAAGGTTTCGTGTGATCGCTCGACCTCTTCTGCAACGCGACCCTCACCATTCTATTTCGCGCCGCGCTCTCCTCGGTGGATTTATGTCGGCAGGGACCGCCATTGCGCTCGGCGGATGCGCCGGCTTGGGTGCGACCGGGGCGCGTTTCGACGCGTCATCGCTCTCCCTTGATCCCACATTGCTCGTCGCCACCACGCGCAAGCCCGTCAACGGTGGTCGGACGAAACCCTGGTTCGGGCCGGAGCGTGCAACCAACATGACGGTCGCGAGGGCGAAGCTGGTGGCGCCGGACGAGAGCCGACTTTCTCTCGCCTCGGTCGGATTTGGCGATTGGCGCCTTGATCGGCTCGAACCGGTATCGGCAGACGTTGGCGATCTGGTCGCGCAGGCCGGCGGAGGAGACGTGCTTATCTATGTGCACGGCTTCAAACAGACATTCGAGACGGCGATGCTGGATGCTGCTCATCTCTCGGATGGGATCAAGTTCCGCGGCCGAACCGTGGCGTTCTCCTGGCCTTCCAAGGCAGGGCTGTTCGACTATGCCTATGACCGCGACAGCGCGATGTGGTCCCGCGACGATTTCGAACGCGTGCTCTCTGCCCTCGTGTCCGCTCCGGGCGGCGGCCGCGTACACATCGTTGCGCACAGCATGGGAACCATGCTGACGCTCGAAAGCCTGCGTCAGCTCTATGCCCGATACGGCGACACAGTTACGAGCAAGATCGGCGCGGTTGTGTTTGCTGCGCCAGATATCGACATGGACGTGTTCACGTCGGCGGTCCACCGCATCGGTCCGCTTGCCGGCAAAATCACCGTGATCGCCGCGACGAACGATCGCGCACTGGCGCTGTCGGGACAAATCGCAGGTGGAATGACCCGGGTCGGCGCCGCCGAGAAGGCCGTCATCGCGCGGCTCGGTGTGCGCGTGGTCGATGCCTCGCAGGAAGGGTGGGGCATCATCAACCACGATCTGTTTCTGTCGAATGCAGAAGTGCAGCGGGTGATCCGCCGCTCGATCGACGGCACGATCGCGTAAGAGAGCGCCTGCGCCGAGCCGTGGAAAGCTCGCTCCTGCGCTTGCTCGTTGCGGCTTCAGGCGGGAACGGCCGGGGTTTGAAGTGCCCAGTCTCGTACGCGAATGGCGCTCCCTAGGGGAATCGAACCCCTGTTTCAGCCTTGAGAGGGCCGCGTCCTAACCGCTAGACGAAGGGAGCGTGAGGGAGAGGACATAGCCTCGAATTTTGCCGGCGGCAAGCGGGGATCGCGGGGTTTTGGAACTCTGCTTGGCGTCGTCCCGGCGGAATCCGAACCCATTAGCTCGAATGCGGATGGTTAAGCAGATCGGAGCGACGATCTCGTTCATGCAAGCGGATTCGGTGGCTATGGGTCCTGGCCTTCGCCAGGACGACGATGGCGGCGAGTTCCGGGGCCGGACTCACGGCTCATTGGCAAATTTCAGCTTTCCGGCCGGCCGCAAGGTATGGGCGTCGAAGGTACGGATCTCGGTGACGCCGCCGATGTCGAGCGTGATCACGAGGCGGTCGCCGGCGACGGCGCTCGAGACGATTTTGGCGCCCTTGGGCAGGGTGGCAATGACGTCGCCGGCCGGCTCGGGCGCCCTTCCCTCCGACTTGAAAAGGCGGTAGCCCACCGCAATCAGCACGGCGCAGATTGCCAGCGCCGTGGTCAACCCCGCGATCAGCATCATCCGCCGCACCCGCGCGAACAGCGCGGCCTGCTCGGGGCTCGGTTCGGGAACAACGGTATCAGACGTCGTCATGGAAAATTCTGGCTCTGCGCAAAGGTTGGAGGTTGTCGTCGAAGGCTCCGAGGGCTCGACCCGGCTCGACCGCGTGCTGGCGGTGCACCTTGCCGAGCTGTCGCGATCGAGGCTGAAAGCCCTGATTCTGGCGGGCGCGGTGAGCCTCAGGGACGCCGCGATCCGGGACCCCGCTTATCACGTCGCCTCCGGTGATACGATCACAATCGACGTGCCGGAAGCGGCCCCGCCGGAGCCGAAAGGCGAGGATATCGCCCTCGATATCGTGTTTGAGGACGACGACATCGTCGTCCTCAACAAGCCGAAAGGGCTGGTGGTGCATCCCGCGGCCGGCCACGAGACCGGCACGCTGGTGAACGCGCTGATCGCCCATTGCGGCTCATCGCTGTCGGGCATCGGTGGCGTCCGCCGGCCCGGCATCGTGCACCGGCTGGACAAGGACACCACCGGGCTGATGGTGGTCGCCAAGAACGACCTCGCGCATGCCTCGCTCACCGCGCAATTCGCCGATCACGGCCGCACCGGGCCGATGCGGCGCGGCTACATGGCCTTCGCCTGGGGGCTGCCGGGGCGCCATCGCGGCACCGTGGACGCGCCGATCGACCGCCACCCGCATGCGCGCGAGAAGATGGCGGTACGCCAGGGCGGCCGCGAGGCCGTGACGCATTGGGAGCTTCTGGAGAGTTTTAACGGGCGCGACGGCAAGCCGATCGCGACGCTGCTCGCCTGCGAACTCGAGACCGGGCGCACCCACCAGATACGCGTCCACCTCGCCCATATCGGCCACCCCCTGATGGGCGATGCCGTCTACGGCCCGCATTTCAAGACCAAGGCGAACCAGCTCGGCCCCGAGTCGCAGGCCGTCCTGGCCGCGCTGGGGCGGCAGGCCCTGCATGCTTACCTGCTGGTATTGGAGCACCCGAGGACTGGAGAATTACTCCACTGGGAAGCGCCTCTGCCGGAGGATTTGCTTCTCCTCCAGGGGGCCCTGAAAGCGGCGCTATGACGCAGGCCGCTTCAGAAATGCTTTACATTACAAAAAGTTATAGCTGCCACACGGGGACGTGACGTCAGCAATCCTTCCCTTTTTGCCTCCCGATGGAGTATATTGCGCTTGCGTTGAAGACCAACGCGGAACATCGCAGCACCGATCGGCTTTAACCAAGCGGTCGTCTGCCTGGCCCGCCGCTATCGGGGGCCTGAACCTGTTTGGAGGGCGCACTATGGCCCGTACAGCTACCCTGCCGGTCCTTAATGGCGAATCCGGCCTTTCCCGTTACCTCGGCGAGATCCGCAAGTTTCCGATGCTGGAACCCCAGCAGGAATACATGCTCGCCAAGCGTTGGCGCGAGCACGATGATCGTGACGCCGCGCACCAACTCGTCACCAGCCATCTCCGTCTCGTGGCCAAGATCGCCATGGGCTATCGCGGCTACGGCCTGCCGATCTCCGAGGTCGTCTCGGAAGGCAATGTCGGCCTGATGCAGGCGGTGAAGCGGTTCGAGCCCGAGAAGGGCTTCCGTCTCGCCACCTACGCGATGTGGTGGATCAAGGCGTCGATTCAAGAGTACATCCTGCGTTCGTGGTCGCTCGTGAAGATGGGCACCACCGCGAACCAGAAGAAGCTGTTCTTCAACCTGCGCAAGGCGAAGAGCAAGATTTCCGCGCTGGACGAAGGCGATCTCCGCCCCGACCAGGTGGCCATCATTGCCAAGCGTCTCGGCGTCACGGCTCAGGACGTGGTCGACATGAACCGCCGCCTCGGTGGCGACGCGTCGCTCAATGCTCCGATCCGCGACGACGGCGAAGCCGGCGAATGGCAGGACTGGCTGGTCGACAATTCGCCCAACCAGGAAGCCATGCTCGCCGAGCATGAGGAGTATGATCACCGCCGCGACGCCCTGAACGGCGCGATGGGCGTGCTCAACCCGCGCGAACGCCGCATCTTCGAGGCCCGCCGCCTCGCCGATGAGCCGATGACGCTGGAAGACCTTGCCGCCGAGTTCGGCGTGTCGCGCGAGCGCGTCCGCCAGATCGAGGTCCGCGCCTTCGAGAAGGTGCAGTCCGCGGTCAAGGGCACGATCGCAAAGGCCGAACAGGCCGCGCTGGAAGCCGCGCTCTAAGCGCGGGGTTTTTAGCGCCAGAGATTGGCGGATCGACAAGAGACAGAAAGCCGGCGGCAACGCCGGCTTTTTTGTTGGGCGCAACTCTCGCCGTCATGCCACGCGACCCGGCTACGCCAAGGCTTCGCCGAGGTTGAGGTTCAGGGGTGCCGAAGCTTTTAGCGTAGGCGGCAAGCGGGGCATCCAGTACGCCACAGCGCTCGTTGCAAGAGCGAAATCTCCAATGCAGGTCTCTGGAATCCTGGATCGCCCGGCTAAACCGGCGATGACGGTGGGGGGTTGTGGCTCTGCCTTGAACCCGCACTGCCGGTCGGCCGACCAAAAACATTGGACCGACAGCATCAAGAGAACGGACACTCACCGTGTCGATCATCCTGCAATCCACCGTCGGCGGCTTCTCCGCCCAGTTCATGCGCAAGCTGCCGCTGGTCGAGCAGGCGATGCGCGAGCACGGGCTCGAGCCGTCGGAGTTCGTGATCTCGAAGGACTATGCCTCGACCGCGACGATCCCGCTGATGGGTCCGTTCTTCTTCAATTACAGCGTCTACTTCGGCGACGAGACATTCACGGTCACCGAGCCGAACGACATGGTGTTCCTGGACTACTTCTTCAAGCGCGTGCTCGCGGCGGATGACCCGCCGGAAGTGCCGCGGCGGCCGGGCTTGATCCGGCGGTTGTTCGGCTGGATGTCGGAGCCGGTGTAGTTGCTTTTCCCCTCTCCCCTTGCGGGAGAGGGTGGCTCGCGAAGCGAGACGGGTGAGGGGTCGCCTCCGCGAGCGCATCTCTCACATCGTCATTCGCGGAGACAACCCCTCATCCGGCGCTTTGCGCCACCTTCTCCCGCAAGGGGAGAAGGGAAGAGCGCACCGCCGGCGCCTCGCTAACTCTACTCCCCCCAAACCCGCGCCAGGGTCGCGAGCCAGCAGCCTTCGCAATAGCGGGCGTCCTTGTAGTCGATCCAGTTGTGCGCATAAACGCGGTCGAGCGGGATCCCGTAGCGCGCGCGCAGGATCTGGACGAGGATCTTCCACGCCGCGACCTGCGCCGCGGTCGGGCCCGTCGTGACGTCGGGATAGTTGCCGGCGAACTCGACGCCGATCGAATTGTGGCGCACCACCTGGCGATAGGTCGGCTTGTTATCGATGTACTTGTTGTCGTTGCGGTTGGCGCCGTCGCCATGGGTCGGCACCAGGTTTTCCGCCACCGCCCAATAGACGGTGCCGTCGGTCTCCACCCACAATGTGACGCCGCGACGCGTGGGATTCTTAGCCTGCTCCTGCGCACCGCCGCGCGCCGAACCTGCCGGTCCCTCGGTCTGGTGCACGATGATGTTGCGCCAGGGTTTTGCGTTGCCGACGTCCCCCCATGGCGCCAGCCACACCATCTTCAGGCCGGGGATGTCAGGCGTGCCGGAGGCGCGCGCGAGCTTTGCGAGTTCGGCGTCGGCCGCGGCGGCAGGTGCGATCAGAACGAGGGCGGCGAGAATGGTCGCGAGCAGGCGAGAGATCATCATGCGGGTCCAGTGCGGACCCGACGTTAGCACGCCCCTACGCGAATTTGCGCAAGGCCTCACCTGGATCGATCGGGTCAGGCATGAGCGGCGGCGCCGGATCGTGGACGGCAAAGTCGTTCTTGCCGTTCTTCTTGGCCGCATAAAGAGCGTGGTCGGCATGTGCGATCAGGCGATCCGGAAACTGGCCGACGCCACGGTCCCACTGCGCCACCCCGATCGAGATCGCGATGGGAATGTCGATGCCGGTGCAGTTGACGGCATCCTGGCGGCAGACCTCGAGCACGCGTCGGGCGATCGCAGCCGCTTCGCGCAAGGTCGACGACGGCAGCACGACGCAGAATTCGTCGCCACCGGTGCGGGCGAGCATGTCGCCGGGCCTCAAGCGCGTCTGCGCCATCAGGGTGAAGTGCTGCAGGCAGGCGTCGCCCGCGGCATGGCCATGGGTGTCGTTGATGGTCTTGAAGCCGTCGAGATCGATCACCAGCAGCGAGAACGGCTCGTTGCTGCGCTCCGAGCGGGCGCATTCTTCACCCAGCCGCTGCAACAGATGCCGCCGGTTGGCGACACCGGTGAGATCATCAAGCAGCGCGAGGTCGGCAACTTCGTTGCGCAGGCGGTCCATCGCCATCAGCAGGAAGCCGAAATTGAGCGTCATCGACAGGAACAGCAGGCCCAGCACCATGACGGCATGAGACTGCCCTCCGGCGACCGACGAGAAATCGCCGCCGAGCAGATTGCCGATCGCACGGGCCGCGAAGATCGCGATGATCATGATGATCACGATGCCGGAGAGCCGGGCTCCCGGGCTGGCACGGCCTTCCGGCGGCGATAGCAGCAAACGCAGCGACAGCGCCAGCGGCAGCGCCTGGCCGAGCGAGTAGCTGAGCATGCGCAGCTGCATGTGATCGAATACGACCATGAAGAACACGACGCCGCTGAGGCTGAGAATTCCCGTCGCGGCCATGACGCGCCACGACACCGGCCGACCGTAGAAGCGCTGAATGCCCATGGCGGCAAGGCTGCTCGCCGCGATGATGCCGACGGCTCCGAGCAGCAGCGGGACAGGCGAGACGACGAAAAGGCGGATCAAGGCCGCCATCGTGCCGATCGCGCCGACGAAGCACGATGCCATCCAGAACCGCGCGGCCGCGAATTTCGGATAGGAGCGCGTCACGTAGGCCCAGATCAGACCGAGCGCCAGGAAGTTGACGACGAATACGGTCCAGAGTGTCGGCACGTTCAGCATGGCGCGCGCCACAAGCGCAGCATCGCGCCCTCCGTCCCTGCCAGCTGTCCGTTCATGACCCCGTCCCCGTTTTCTTGCGGGGACAATGCGACCGACGCGCTTAACGGAGTCTCACTGCGATCCGCGAAAACATGCCTTTGGTTTTGGATTCATGAACGGCCGGCGCATTGTCGGATCGTTAGGCATGGCCGGCGATGTGGATTCGCGAGCCAAAATCACCCGAAAATGCATCTGAGCTGTGGATAACGCGATGACACGGATGTGACAGCGCGGGGCAGAAGCGCGCGAATCTGCTGAGCTTGTCATTGAGGATGTTGCGAGGCTGGCCCTCCGCCGAGCATCCCTCGTGTCGCGTTTCACCATTAACCCTGAAGAGGATCCTATGGCTAAGAAAGCGAAGAAGGCGAAGAAGGCGACGAAGAAGAAGGCCAAGAAGGCAGCGAAGAAGAAGTAACGAGGCTTCTTATTCTTTGCCCGGGTGGAGCTCGCTCCGCCCGGGCGTCGGGCAGCAATTGTGAGTTTGAAGATGGCGGGCGCAAGGCCCGCTTTTTTGTTGGCTCCCGCCTTTGTTGGCTGGAGAAGCTACCGCTCCGCGAACGCCAGCTTGGCGCCGAGCGCGGCGAAGCCGGCGGCAAAGCTGCGGCGCAGCCAGGCCATGACACGCGGGCGGGAGATGACGCGCTCCCGCACCGAGGCTGCGCAGAGGCCGTAGACCACGAACACCGCAAACGTCATCGCCATGAAGGCGCCGCTCAATTCCAGCATCCGCGCCAGCACATGGGCTTCGTCCGCGGCGATGAACTGCGGCAGGAAGGCGAGGAAGAAGATCGACAGCTTCGGATTGAGGATGTTGATCAGGAAGCCGGTCACGATCACCCGGCCAGCCGAACGCTCGCGGATCTCGCCGTCGACCGCCAGTGCCCCGGTCTCGCGCAGCGCCTGCCATGACATGTAGAGCAGATAGGCGACGCCGCACCATTTCAGCGCGGCGAAGGCGAGCGCGCTGGTGTGGAGCACGGCGGCGAGCCCCAGCATCGCGGCCGTCATGTGCGGCACGATCCCGAGCGTGCAGCCGAACGCGGCCGCGATGCTCGCGCGCGAGCCACGGGTCAGCGCTGCCGCCAGCGTGTAGAGCACGCCGGTACCGGGCGAGGCGACGACGATCAGCGAGGTGAGCAGGAAGGACAAGGTCATGGACCGACCTTATCACCGCGCCGCGGACCGTGAAAGCCGGCCTGCCAGATCGACCGTCAGGACAGCTGCGCGATCTCGGCCTCGCGGAGCACGTCGAGCGGCGCCCAGGGCTTGGCCCAGAACTTTGCGCCGTTCGGCAAGGGCTGCATCAAGGGGCGGCCGGAGGTGACGACGATGTCGAGCTTCGGGTTGCGGTCCTTGGCGACATGCGCGAGCTCGACGCCGTTCATGCGGCCGGCAAGCTGCACGTCCGTCATCATCAGGCAAAGCGCCCCGGCGCTCTTCTCCAGCACCAGCTCGGCCGCCTCGGCGCTCTCGCACTGAATGACGTCATAGCCGCTTTCTTCGAGAAGAAGGCTGAGCATCTCCCTCTGCATGAGGTCGTCTTCAACGATCAGTGCGGTGGCTCGAAACGGCTTTGCTTGTCCCATCGGCGGCTCCCAATGCTGCCTGTCTTCATGAAGTAACGTACGTTAAGGTGGGAACAGCGATGCGGTTCGGTTCCAATATGAAAAAATGTAAAGCATAGTTCCGCTCGAAAGGCTTGACGGGGATATCATGACATCGATCCGCGGCGCCGCCGCCATCAGCGGAGCGGCAAGCGGCATCGGCCGGGCGCTCGCGAGCGAGCTTGCGCGGCGCGGCTGCGATCTCGCGCTCGCCGATCGCGACGAGTCCGGGCTGAAGACGCTCGCGGCCGAGATCGGAGCCGCGCGCAAGGTCAGCCTGCATCGCGTCGACGTCAGCGAGCCCGACGACATCGCGCAGTTCGCGCGTGAGGCGACCACCACGCATCCCGCGCTCGGCATCGTCGTCAACAATGCCGGCGTGGCGCTGATGGGCTCGTTCGAGGAGATCGACCAGGCACAGATGGACTGGCTGTTCGACATCAATTTCTGGGGCGTGGTGCACGGCACGCGCGCCTTCCTGCCGCATCTGAAGACGATGGGCGAGGCGCACATCGTCAACCTGTCCTCGATCTTCGGCATCATCGCCCCGCCGGGACAGTCGGCCTATGCCGCGGCGAAATTCGCGGTGCGCGGCTTTTCCGAGAGCGTGCGGCACGAGCTTGCCATGGCGGGCAGCCCCGTCAGGCTGTCGGTCGTGCATCCCGGCGGCGTCGCCACCGCCATCGCCCGCAATTCGCGCACCGGGACCGGCGTCACCGATAATGCGCGCCGGTCGCAATCGATCGAGCGGTTCGAGAACGCAGCCAGGACCACGCCGCGAAACGCCGCGCTGCGCATCATCAAGGGCATCGAGAGAAACGAGCCGCGCATCCTGATCGGCAACGACGCCCGCTTCATGGACCTCCTGCAGCGCTTCCGCCCGGCAACGTACTGGGCCCCGTTGCAGCGCAAGCTGGAGAGGATGGCGAAGGGGAGCTAGCGGTGCCGACGAATTGCACGATGGCAGGCGTCACACCCGCCGCTGTCGTCCTGGCGAAAGCCAGGACCCATACCCACCGAATTCAGTTTGGCGAAGACTGGCAGTTACCCGGTACGTGACTGCGAGTCGTTGTAACGATTCCCGCCTGGGGTAATGGGTCCTGGCGTTCGCCGGGACGACGGCGGAGAGGCATCACGCCCCTCACTGCCCCGCCAGCCGATCGGCAAAATACCCGATCGTCTTGCGATAGATCACCGCCCTGTTCCATTCGCGCATGGCCTCGAAATTGGCGGTGCCTTCGCCGTAGGGTTGGCCCATCTTGAAGCCGCTGGTGTGGAGCAGGTTCGCGGTCGAGGCGAGCACGTCGGGGACGCTGTGGCGGAGATCGACGTGGCCGTCGCCGTCGAAATCGACGCCATACTTGATGTAGGACGACGGCAGGAACTGGGTCTGGCCGATCTCGCCGGCAAAGGCGCCGATCAGGTCGCGCAGCGGCAGGTCGCCGCGCTGGACGATCTTCAGCGCGGCGAGCAGCTCGCCCTGGAACAGGTCCGTGCGGCGGCAATCATGCGCGAGCGTTGCCAGCGTGCGGATCACCGGCATCTTGCCGATGTCGCCCTTGCCGAAATCGCTCTCCAGCCCCCAGATCGCGACCAGGATATAGCGGGGCACGCCGAACTGCTGCTCGATGCGCGAGAGCAGCGCGGCGTGGCGCTGCAACATCGCGCGGCCGCCATTGATGCGGCCGGGGCCGACGCGGGTCGAGACGTACTGCTCAAAGCTCTTGTTGAAGGTGTAGCGCTGGCGCCGGTCGAAGGCGAGCACCGCACCATCCTGCTGCACACCACTGAGCGCCGCGCTGGTCACGCCCGCCGAGACGCCGGCGGCCTGCGCTTCCGAGGCCATGCTGGCGACAAAGCTATTGAAGTCGCCGCCGCAGCGCGCGGCCTGCGCCGATCCACTGGCCAGACAGGCGACGAAGGCGATGGCCAGGGCGTATTTCGACATTCGGAAAAATCCTACAGGGAATGAGCGGGGGGAAGCAGCGCGCGATCATGCCCGGGAACCGGATTCGCGTCAAAGCGGCAAATCCTCGCCAGAACCGATCGCATCCTGCCTGCGACAAATCAAATGCGCTCGCCCCCTCCCCAACCGATCGAGATGTCCATGACGATATCCACGACCATGTCCATGTCGCGCCGGATGCTCGCCGCCCTCGCCTTGCTCTCCCTCACCGTGATGGGCGCTTCCGCACAGACGCGCGATGTCGCAGGCGGCCGCGACTATCCCGGCATCGGCCGGTTCGCCGGCAGCGTCATCACCGGCTATGTGATCAATGATTTTGACGCGGCACGGATGCAGGCGGCTCCCTTCAAGGACGGCCAGCCCGTCGATGCGCGGCGGCTCGAGGGCCGCGTTGTCCGCATCGCCTATCGCACCAATCCCGGCCCCTCGATCCTGGAAGTGTCGCGCAATTTCGAGACGCAGCTTGCCAAAGCCGGCTTCGAGACCCTGCTCGCCTGCGACACCGATGCCTGCGGCGCCATTCCCTTTACCAAAGCCATCGACACGCTGCCGGTGCCGCAGATGTGGGTCGATGGTTTCAACTATCGTTACTACGCCGGCCGCAAGATCGAGAGCGGGCGCGAGACCTTTGCCAGCGTCCTCGTCAGCCAGAACAATCAGGACATCACCGCGCAGGTCACCGTCGCCGAGCTCGGCGCCATCGCGAACAAGATGGTGGACGCCGCCGCGACGGCGAAGGGATTGGCGAGACCGGCCACATCGCGCTCTACGGCATCTATTTCGACACCGACAAGGCCGTGCTCAAAACGGAAAGCCGCCCGACGCTGGAGCAGATCGCAAAGCTGCTGACGAGCCAGCCGCAGCTCAACGTCTTCATCGTCGGCCACACCGACAGCCAGGGCGCCTATGAGTACAATCTCGACCTGTCGAAGCGCCGCGCCGAAGCAGTCGCAGCCGAGCTGGTGAAGAGTTTTCGAATTGTGCAAACGAGGCTGCGCACCGCCGGCGTTGGCTTGCTGGCGCCGGTCGGATCCAACACATCGGACGCCGGCCGCGCGCTGAACCGGCGCGTGGAGCTGGTGGCGCCGTGAGATCGGTGCATGCGGCACGCGCAACGTGATGGAAGCAGCGTGAAGGGCGAAAGCGGACTAACATATGTTAGGTCGCAACTGCATGCACGCGGGAATACGTGCAGGGAAACGCGCTTTCTCACAAGGCGGGTACCGGTCGCTGCATTGCGAGAGCAGGAAATCTGAACGAAGTGATTTGGCCATCCAAGCAAATTTCTTTGCGAAACGCGATGTCGCGACCACTGCATATCTGATGCGCTCGCTGCGACATCGCAGCGTCAACGATTTGCCTTGCCACAGCATGGCGCCGGTTATAACATTCTATTCTAGGTTGTCGCCCCGCCAGCCCCGGGCGACGCTGAAGACCAAAATAAACGGCGGGCTTCGCGGCCCGCCGTTTGTTGAGGCAAGGGTGAGGCAAGGGTCTCCTCGAAGGAGCGCATCGGGTTTTACGAAGCGTTGGACGCTTCCGCCCGACATCCAGGCGCCTCGCAAACGGGTTCGTCGATCGATCGCGCAACCGGTTCTGCCGCTGCAGGGCGCGCAACCGACCACCGGAAACCTGCCAAAGTCATTTGACTATGGCCCCCTGATCGACGAAAAGCCGGCCATGGCCAAAAAACCCGGAACCAATCCCAAGGGCGAATTCGCCTTTTTCAACGTCTTCTATGAAGACGGCTCCCAACGCTCCAACCGGCGCGTGCCCGCCGAATTGCTCGGCGGCCTCGACGGCGACGAGCCGGCCCGCGCCTTCATCATGGAGCAGGACCGCGAGATCGCCGAAAAATCCGGCCGCCCGGCGCTGGAAATCAAGAACCTCGAGCGGGTCGGCGCGAAGAAGAAGTAAGTCTCAGCCCTATCCACGTCATTGCGAGCGGAGCGAAGCAATCCACGTCTCCACATGCCGCGCGATGGATTGCTTCGCTCCGCTCGCAATGACGGGCGAGAGCTGAAGCTAAAACAAAAACGGCGGGCCTTGGGCCCGCCGGTTTGCTTTGGATCGATGTTCGCGCTCAGTTATCCAGGAAGCTCCGCAGCTTCCGGCTCCTTGACGGATGCTTCAGCTTCCGCAGTGCCTTCGCTTCGATCTGACGAATACGCTCTCTCGTTACCGAAAACTGCTGGCCGACTTCTTCCAGCGTGTGGTCGGTGTTCATGCCGATGCCGAAGCGCATGCGCAGTACGCGCTCTTCGCGCGGGGTGAGCGAGGCCAGCACTCGCGTGGTGGTCTCGCGCAGGTTGGACTGGATCGCGGCGTCGATCGGGAGGATCGCGTTCTTGTCCTCGATGAAATCGCCGAGGTGTGAATCCTCTTCGTCACCGACGGGCGTCTCCAGCGACAGCGGCTCCTTGGCGATCTTGAGAACCTTGCGGACCTTCTCCAAGGGCATGCCGAGTTTCTCGGCCAGCTCTTCCGGGGTCGGCTCGCGGCCGATCTCGTTGAGCATCTGGCGCGAGGTGCGCACGATCTTGTTGATCGTCTCGATCATGTGCACGGGAATGCGGATGGTGCGCGCCTGGTCGGCGATCGAGCGTGTGATCGCCTGCCGGATCCACCATGTCGCGTAGGTCGAGAACTTGTAGCCGCGGCGGTACTCGAACTTGTCGACCGCCTTCATCAGGCCGATGTTGCCTTCCTGGATCAGGTCGAGGAACTGCAGGCCGCGGTTGGTGTATTTCTTGGCGATCGAGATCACGAGACGGAGGTTGGCTTCCACCATCTCCTTCTTGGCCTGGCGGGCTTCGCGCTCGCCCTTCTGCACCGAGTGCACGATCTTGCGGAACTCGATGATCTCGAGGCCGGTCAGGGCCGCGAGCTGATGCACCTCGTGGCGGAGGTCCTTGATGCGGTCTTTCTCGTGATGGACGAAGTTCTTCCAGCCCTTGGCCGACAGCTTCGAGACACGGTTGAGCCAGCGCGGATCGAGCTCCGAGCCGGTGTAGTTGCGCAGGAAGTCTTCGCGCGCGACGCCGTGGCTGTCGGCAAGGCGCATCAGGCGGCCCTCATGCGAGACGAGGCGCTTGTTGATGTCGTAGAGCTGCTCGACGAGTGAGTCGATGCGCGCCTGGTTCAGGCGCAGCGACTTCACCTCGACGATGATCTCGTCCTTGAGCTTGCGGTACTTGCGCTCCTGGTGCGGCGAGAGCGAGGGGCCGTGCGAGGTGCTCTCGAGCTGGTTCTGGATGTCCTGTTCCTGAAGCTTGCGCAGCTTCTTGTAGCTGTCGGCGATCTTGTCGAAGATCTCGACGACCTTCGGCTTGAGCTCGGCCTCGATCGCCGCAAGCGACATCTGGTTCTCGAACTCGTCGTCCTCGTCCATGTCGGCTTCGGCGGCGGACTCCGCGGGATCCTTCGCGGCTTCGCCGGCATTGCCGGGCGCAGGCGCGGCGCGGAACGGGGTCGGCGCCGGCGGTGCTGCGGGCGGGGCGACATGCGCGGGCGCGGCGCCGGTGACCTGGCCGCCTTCGGCCGTCGCTTCACCATTCTCGCCGTTGGGACCCGCGATCATCGCATTGTTCATGCCGGCCTTGGCGTCGGGCCCGGCATAGGTGGCTTCGAGATCGATGATGTCACGAAGGAAGATCTTGCCTTCGTTGAGCTCGTCGCGCCAGATGATGATGGCCTGGAAGGTCAGCGGGCTTTCGCACAGACCTGCGATCATCGCCTCGCGGCCGGCCTCGATGCGCTTCGCAATCGCGATTTCGCCTTCGCGCGACAGCAGCTCGACGGTGCCCATCTCGCGCAGATACATGCGGACGGGATCGTCGGTGCGCTCGCCCGGCTCGCTCTTCTTGACCTCGGTGACGGCCTTCTGGGTGACTTCGACCAGTTCGTTGTCGGTCTCGTCCTCGCCGCTCTCGTCCTTGTCTTCCTCGCCTTCGCTATCGTCGGCTTCGGTGACGTTGATGCCCATGTCCGAGAGCATGGACATGATGTCCTCGATCTGCTCGGGAGAGGTCTGGTCGGACGGCAAAACTTCGTTGAGTTGATCGAAGGTCACGAAGCCGCGCTTCTTGGCCTGCTTGATCATCTTCTTCACGGCCGCGTCGGACAGATCGAGCAACGGCGAGGGCGCGTCCTGGGAGTCCTTCTCCGGCGCGTCCGCTGCCTTGTCGTCTTTTTCCTTGTCCTTCGCCTGCAGCGTCTTTGCCTTGGTGGCCATCCATTGCTCCTAAACGCGTTTCACACAGACGTTCGCCGCGCCCGCGTGAAATCACTTGAACCTGTTGCTCGATGCTCTCGCTTCGTCAGATCTCGACACGGAAAGGGCGGCGCGGACCTCTTGTCGCCACCCCCGACCTTTCACTCGCCGGATTTGCCTAACGCTTCGTAGAGCCTCTTTGTCGCAGCGAATGCAGGTGTAGTGCCAACAGCAATTGCGCGGATTCATTCCTGACGCGTCTGTTCTGCCTGCGGCCGCCTGGTGGCCAAAGTGCTACAAGACCGTTAAGCCTCGATTAACCCTGTTTTTGCCGCCAAACCTCGGATTTGGCGAGTCTTTTAGCGGTTCCGGTCCCGGCCGTCCGCATGATTCTTTCATCACACGCTCTTCTGGAACCGGCCCGACAGCTCGCCAAAACCCTCGATCAGGGCCTCGGTGCCGTCGACTTCGCCTATCCGAGCCTTGACGTCGCGCAGCCACGCCATGTTGGCCTCGCTGGGATCATCCCCCAAGGCCATCTCGGCGTCTTTCAGCTCTCTAAGTAGTGAATGGTACTGCCGATGCAAGGCGACCAGCTGATGCCAGGTGGAGAGAACGTCATCCCGTGCGGCGCCCTCGCGGGCGCCCCATACCGCCGCGGTCGTGATACCGCCCTCAACCCTTTGAAGAGCCTGCGAAAAACCACCCTTCTCGAGGTCGCTGCGCATCTTCTCGGCGAGCTCGCCGGGGTCCGGCGAATGATGATGGTCGTTGGCAAAGGCGGCGATGATGCCGGCCCGGAGCTTATGGACCTCGGGATGGGCGAGCTCCAGGGCCGCGACTTCCTCGAGATGATCGTGCAGCAGCCAGGGATGGTTGATCAGAATCTGCAGGATCAGGGCCTCCCGGCGGGAGATCGCGCTGCGCTGGCCGCGCATGATCGGGCTTGCCGCGAGTTGCGCGCTCGCCGCCTGGTAGGGCCCGGAGGGCAGTTGGACGGGACCGGGCGGGCCGCGGCGGCCTCCAAATCCTTGCCCGCCAAATCGATTCGCGCCTCCCCCACGGGGCTGAAACTGGCGGCCGCCGGGGCCGGGGCGGAAATTGCCACGGCCGCCGCCAAAGCCGCCGCGCCCGCCTTCGGGCGCAAAGGCGCGCTGAAGCCGCTCGGCAAGATCCTGCCGATAATAGCGCCGCACCACCTCGTCGCGGATGCCGTTGGAGAGCTCCTTGATGCGCGCCTCCAGCGCGGCACGGCGCTCGGGCGTGGCGAAATTGCCGCCTTCGAGCTCGCGCGACCAGATCATCTCGGCCAGCGGACGCGCCGCCGCGATCACCTCCTCGATCGCGCCGCGACCGCCGGAGCGCACGAGATCGTCGGGGTCCTGCCCTTCCGGCAGCAGCGCGAAACGAAGACTCTTGCCCGGCGCGAGGAAGGGCAAGGCGAGGTCCGCGGCACGATACGCGGCCTTCTGGCCGGCGCGGTCGCCGTCGAAGCAGAGGATCGGCTCGTCCGCCATCTTCCAGAGCAGCGCGAGCTGGTTTTCGGTGAGCGCGGTGCCGAGCGGCGCCACGCTGCCGGCAAAGCCCGCGGTGACCATGGCGATCACGTCGACATAGCCTTCGACCACGACCAGGGCGCTGCCGTCATGGGTGGCTTTGCGCGCCGTCTGGTGGTTGTAGAGATTGTCGCCCTTGTGGAAGAGCGGCGTCTCCGGCGAGTTCAGGTATTTGGCCGGAACGTCCTTTTCCAACGCGCGCCCGCCGAAGGCGATGACGCGACCGCGCAAATCCGTGATCGGAAACATCACGCGATCGCGGAAGCGATCATAGGGCACCGGGATGTCGTTGCCGGCCACCAGCATGCCGGTCTCGACCATGTCGTCGACGGAGACGCCGAGCTTGCCGAGATGCTCTTTCAGCGCGAACCGATCGGGCGGCGCATAGCCCAGCCGAAACTGCAATTGCGTCGCCGGCGAGATGGCGCGATCGGCGAGATAGCCGCGCGCCTTGGCGCCGACGCGCGAGGCCAGCGTCTCGGCGAAGAACTTCGCGGTGAGATCCATCACGTCATGCAGCGAGCGGCGCCGCTGCTCCTGACGCGCCGCATCCGGCGTCACCGCCGGCAACGGCAGGCCCGCCATATTGGCGAGCCGCTCCACGGCCTCCGCGAACGGCAGGCCGTCGGTCTCCATCATGAAGCTGATGATGTCGCCGTGCTTGCCGGAGGAGAAGTCGTGGTAAAAGCCCTTCTGGTCGTTGACGTAAAAGGACGGCGTCTTCTCCTGCTGGAACGGCGACAGCCCCTTCCATTCCCGCCCCGCCTTCTTCAGCTTGACGCGCTTGCCCACGACCTCGGAAACCGAAAGCCGGGCACGCAGCTCGTCGAGGAATTGGGGCGTGAAGCGCATGGGCTCTGTGTAACGCGAAACCGTGTGAGTCGGGCGAAGGGATCAGGGATATAGGGACGACCCGTCCAGAAGTCAGGTTTGTCAGGCTTATACGCGCTGTTCACAGCCCTTCCGTCTTCCGGGGCGGGCGGAGCCTGAGCCCGGAGTGACAGAGGCCTTGAACCCGCCCCGGTTCCACGCTTCCATAGGCCATGTTCAGGACCTTCCGAGGCGGCCAGAGCGGGGGTTGGCGCATCACCTCGATTTCGCCTGTGACGGGCGAACCCCTCCCCTTCATGCCGGCGCTGTCGGTCACCGACAGCGAGGCCATCGCGTTGCCGCTGGTGCCCTCGCGCAATGCCTGGCGGCTGGTCGGCACCGCGAGCAGCTTGCGCTACACCGAGCGCACCGAGAAGCAGCAGCTCACGGCCGTGCAGGCCGGCCTCGGCCGGCTGGAAGCAACCAGCGCGGCGCTGATCCCGATCCGCAAGTCGCAGGCCTGGTGGGATCTGACCCAGGAGGAGCGCCGCAGGATATTCGAAGACAAGTCGCATCACATCGCGAGCAGCCTGCGCTTCCTGCCCGCGATCGCGCGCCAGCTCTATCATTGCCGCGACCTCGGCGGGCCCTTCGATTTCCTGACCTGGTTCGAATTCGCGCCCGCGCACGCCTCGCTGTTCGAGGAGCTGGTGGCGATGCTCAGGCGGACCGAGGAGTGGAGCTATGTCGAGCGCGAGGTGGACGTACGCGCGGTGAAGGAAGTGCTGTCGGCCTAGTGATCGAGGAAGCGGCCGGATTCGATGCGCGGCAGATCGGTGACCGGCCAGTTGTAGATGTAAGTCCAGGCCGGTGCCGTCGCGCCGTCCGCCCCTGTCACGTCGACCAGCTGGCGCAGATATTCGGTCGGCTCCGGAAAGCCCTCACCGCAGGCCTCGTACATATCGAGCTCGCGCAACAGCTCGTCCGGCACGCGCAGCTGGAAGAGTTCGCCGTGGACGCGGTCGGACGGCACATCGGAGAGCAGCAGCCCCGGATAATGCTTCACCAGAACGAGCCGGCCGCAACAGGTCACTTCACCCAGAAAATCCGCGTGGCCCGCAAGCAGCCGCGCCATCGGATGGTCGAAGCCGCGCATCAAGGTGCCGTAGACGAAAAGACGATTGGAGGTCATGGGGGCTCTATAGCTACGAATGATGCGGAGCGACAGCGCCACACATTCCAGTGTCGTCCTGGCGAACGCCAGGACCCATAGCCACCGAACACGGGAGCGGGCAACTCGACAGCTACAACGTCGCACCACACTGACAGTCGGGGTAATGGATCCTGGCTGTCGCCAGGAAGACGACGGTGAGCGCCTACGAAACCTCCGCCTCGAGCTCCTCGTCGCTGCGCTGCTCGTCCGACACCACCCTGATGGTCACGTCCATGGCCTCGAACGCGCCCGCAGGGCCGATATAGACGCCGTGCAGCGGGATCGCCTGGCGCGGATCGCGTGCGACCGCGACGCGGATGAGGTCGCGGGTGCCGACGATGCCGTTGGTCGGATCGAACTCGATCCAGCCCGCGCTCGGCAGATAGACCTGCACCCAGGCATGCGTCGAACCACCGCCGACATGGCGCTGCGCGATATCCTCCGGCAGGAAGATATAGCCGGAGACGAATCGTGCGGCGATGCCGAGATGGCGCAGCGCCTCGATCATGAACAGCGCGTAGTCGCGGCAGGTTCCGGTACCGGACTGCAAGGTGTCGAGCGGATGCTGCGTGCCAAGCTCATGGCGCTTGCGATACTTGAACCGCTCGCGGATGCCGTGGGTCATGCCGCTCAGGATCTTGAAGGTCGGCGTCGGCGCGTCCTCGTCGAGAAAGCCGCGCGCCCATTCCGCGATCTCGCCCTCGGGATCGGTATATTGCGGCGTGATGTACTGGACGAGGTCGGGAAATTCCTCGTCGTCATAGGCGAACGGATAGAAATAGGCCGAATCGTCCGGCGTCAGCGCGAACTCCTCGACCGGATTGTGCTCGACGGTGACGTGCCAATCGAACACCAGCGCATTCGCGCGCTCGTCGAAATTCGCGATCGCGACGGAATTGCCGAACACGTCGTGGATCCAGTGCAGCGACATCGGCTCGGGCGAGATCTCGAGCCTGGAGTCGAGCACCCGCAGATCATGCCCGTCGCGCGGACGCAGCATGATCCTGTGTTCGCCGAACGCCACGGGGCGGATGTAGCGATATTCGGTCTTGTGATGAATCGTCAGCAGCGGCATCGTCAGGCAATCATGGTGATGTCGGGCGGACCAATCTATAGCAATCCCGCCCGATTCTTCGGGTGACTGCTGTTTCATTAGGCAATCAGGATGGCTTTAGACACAATCGAGGCGACCAATCAACTCCTCAGCGAGGGTGACGTCCCCCCGGTGCACGAGGTGAATGCGCAAGGGACTTCGCCTTTTTTGCTCACCTCGGACCACTACGGACGGGTGCTGCCACGTACGCTCGGCGATCTCGGCGTCGCGGGAGGCGAGCTGACGCGGCACATCGCCTGGGACATCGGCATCGCGGGGGTCGCCGACCGGCTGGCAGAGATGCTGGGCGCACATCTGGTCGCCCAGCGCTATTCGCGGCTGGTGATCGACTGCAATCGCCCGCCCGCCGCCGTAAGCTCGATTCCCGTGATTTCCGAAGCAACCGCGATCCCGCGCAACGAGGGAATTTCGGAGCAGGAGCGCAAAGCGCGCAGGCGCGAGATTTTCGAGCCCTATCACCGCCGTATCGATACCGCGATCGGCCGCCGCGTGCACGACAAGCGGCCGACGGTGCTGGTGTCGCTGCACAGCTTCACCCCCGTTTACGCCGGCGTCGCGCGTCCCTGGCACATCGGCGCGCTCTACAATCGCGACACCGTGCTGCCGCAGCTGCTGCTCAGGCATCTGCGCAGAGAGAGCGATCTCGTCGTCGGCGACAACGAGCCCTACGCGGTCAACGACCTCACCGACTACACCATTCCCGTCCACGGCGAAGCCCGCGGCCTCGTCAACACCGGCATCGAGATCCGCCAGGATCTGATCGCCGACCAATCCGGCCAGCAACAATGGGCCGAGCGGCTGGCGCGGATTTTTGCGGAGATCGAGCTGGAGCTGAGGGCGGAGAGGCTGGTCGACTAGCCCGACGGCGGTTATTTCGCCCTGGTCAGCGCCAGCCAGATGCCGCCGCCGATCATGAACCCGCCGGAGATGCGCGACATCATGCGGGTGCGGCGAGCCGAAAAGAACTTACGGGCGCGCCCGGCCGCGATGGCGTAAAGCGCGTCCGTCATCACCGCAGTGACCATGAAGGTGGCCCCCAGCAGCGCGACCTGCGGGAAGTGGTCGCGGTTCATGTCCATGAACTGCGGGATGAAGGCGCCGAAGAACACCAGCACCTTCGGGTTCGACAGCAGCACCAGGAAACCTTGCAGGAAGAATCCGCCACGCGGCGGCGCCGGCGGCTCGTCCACATTGACGCCCTCGACCGGCGCCCAGATCAGCTTGATGCCGAGCCAGACCAGATAGGCGGCGCCGGCAAAGCGCACCCAGTCGAACCAGTAGCCCATGGTCGCCATCAGCGAGGTCAGGCCGACCGCGACGATGCCGATGACGATGGCGAGGCCGGCCTGCGCACCGGCCACATTGGTCAGCGCCGCACGCGTGCCGTGGCGCAGCCCGTTGGCGATGACGAGAGTGACGATCGGACCGGGCAGGAGCGCCAGCGCGATGCAGGCGGCAAGGAAGGCGAGATAGGCTTGCAGAGACATCATGGGGAGGACTCGCTGAGAGCGGTTCGGAGCATTAATGCATGACACTCAATGTCCGTCCAGCGCCGCAGCCCCACGTCTTCATCTCCCGGCGTCTGCAGGAACACGAGCACCGCGCGCTGCATCACCATCTTGACAGGCAACCATTTGGTTGCCTATTCTCGCTGCCATGGATGAGGTCTTCAAAGCGCTCGCCGATGCGTCACGACGGTCGCTGCTCGACAGGCTTCACACCAGGAACGGCCAGACCCTGAACGAGCTCTGCGAAGGCCTCGCGATGACGCGCCAGGCGGTGACCAAGCACCTTGTCATTCTGGAAGAGGCCAATCTGGTCACGACGCTCAGGCACGGCCGCGAGAAGCTGCACTATCTCAATCCGGTTCCGATCCACCAGATCGGCGAACGCTGGATCAAGAAATTCGAGCGCGGCAAGCTCGCCGCACTCGGCGAGTTGAAACGCCAGTTGGAGAAGCGCGATGAGTAAGCCGCAATTCGTCTATGTCACCTACATCGAGACCACGCCAGAGAGGCTGTGGGAGGCGCTGACATCAAGCGAGTTCAGCAAGCAATACTGGTTCGGCGCCGAGGTCAGATCCGACTGGAAAATCGGCTCCCCTTTCGCGCTGCTGCTGGACGGCGAGACCACCGATTCCGGCGAGATCCTCGAGGCCGATCCACCGCGGCGGTTGTCCTACAGCTTCAAGCACCAGAAATACGAGGAATTGCGCGGTGAGCCGATATCCCGCGTCGTGTTCACCATCGAACCGTTCGGCTCGCTCGTGCGTTTGACGGTGCTGCATGACGGCTTCGTCGAAGACGGCAAATATCTCGGCGCCGTCTCCAACGGCTGGCCGGCGATCCTGTCCGGTCTCAAGAGCCTGCTGGAAAGCGGCAAGGTGCTGGCTATTCCGCGCGCAGCCCTCAACAAGGGATTCGATGCAAGATGAACCTCGATCAGTTCAAGCCGCTCACCGTCTACACGATTTACATCGCCGCGACGCCGGACAAGGTGTGGGAGGCGCTGACCTCCGCCGAGTTCAGCCGCAAATACTTTTCCGGCTTTGCAGTTGAGATGGAGCCAAGACTCGGCGGGAAATTCATCGTGCGCGCGCCCGACGGTTCGGAACACATCTCGGGCGATGTGTTCGAATACGATCCGCCGAACAAGCTGACGGTGACGTGGAACGTCAACTGGCCCGACCTCGTCGCAAAGCTCGGCACGACGCTTGTGACTTATGAGATCGAACAAGCCGGCGAGGCCGTCCGCCTCACCATGAGCGAACGTCACGACCGCCCGCTCAGCGACGACATCCTTTCCGGCGGCCGCACCGGCTGGCCCGCAATCCTGTCAGGGCTGAAGAGCCTGCTGGAAACGGGCAAGGCGCCGCAGATCAAGATGGCGCCGCCGGCGCAGATGCTGGAAGCGTTGAAGGCGATGGGTATCAAGACGCCGTAGCGGGCGAACCCGGCGCCGTCATCGCTTCTTCTTCACCGGCGGATTGATTTCGTCGATCTTGCGACTGCAATCCGCTTCCGAATCGTGCGGGCCCGAGACAAAGGTCCCGCTGACCTTGATCGCGTACCAGCCCGACTCGACGCCGAGCCGGAGCGCTTCTTCTGTCTTGACGTGTCGTGGGGAGAGAGCTTGCATCTAGTGCTTTCGGTTGGCGTTCGATCTCATGATCGAATCGCGGTGAAACCTTCAGAGGTCCGCGGCACGCGCTGCCGCGTCCAACTCACCCGCTGGAGCGGGCAATCTGCGCAACGACCGCTGTTGCGACGTCGCGATGAGTCGGCTCCGCCGGTGCGAGGAAATGAGGCGCTTCACGTCGCGCGAATAGTCGTGGCGCTGCATAGCGCAGAGACGACAGGTCTTTCCGACATTATCGGCACCGTGCGCGCAATCGCCGCAATTAGCTATCGTTTTCTCGCCCGCGCCGCGCTTTTGAGGCGCCAAATGCCGTGCGCGATCGAATAAGCCGTCGAAGCCTTGTGATCGGCGGCTTCGTAGCCATGTTGGGAGCTTAGCCAAGGGAAAATCGTATGAAGCTCCGCGTCGGGTTTGAGATGCTGTACGAATTCCCGCAGCCCACGCCTATGATCATGGTGTTGGGCACGCACTTTACGCGCGCCTCCGATGTCATCGTACCCGACCTGGTGACCACCAGACCCTCGGTGCCGATCACTCCCTATCGCGACCTCTTCGGCAATTGGTGCAGCCGTATCGTGGCGCCGGCCGGCGCCTTTCGCCTTGCCGGCGACGGCGTCGTGAGCGACAGCGGCCTGCCCGACCCGGTGTTCCCGAAAGCGGCTCAGCACGCCGTCGAGGCGCTGCCGGCCGACACGCTCGTCTATCTGCTCGGCAGCCGCTACTGCGAGACCGATCGCCTGTCGGATATCGCATGGAAACTGTTCGAGCACACCCAGCCGGGCTGGGCGCGGGTCCAGGCCATCTGCGATTTCGTTCATCGTCACATCGCTTTCGGCTATGAGCACGCGCGCGCAACCAAGACGGCGCGGGAGGCCTACGACGAAGGCAAGGGTGTGTGCCGCGACTATGCTCACCTTGCCATCACGTTCTGCCGCTGCATGAACATCCCGGCGCGCTACTGCACCGGCTATCTCAGCGACATCGGCACGCCGAAGCCCTGGGCTGTGGGAGATTTCGCCGGCTGGTTCGAGGCTTATCTCGGAGGAAGCTGGCACATGTTCGATCCCCGCAACAACACGCCGCGGATCGGCCGCGTGCTGATCGCACAAGGACGCGATGCCGCGGACGTCCCGATCACCCAGACCTTCGGTCCGAATAAGCTGGTCAATTTCAAGGTATGGACCGACGAGGTTGCCTGATGACAGACAACAGCGTTGCGCTCAGCGCCGATGAATTTGCGTCGTTGGCCGAGATCGGCAAGGGCAAGGCGCAAGGCGAAATTCCGCAAGCGCACGGTGAGCGCCTGACCAATCTGGGTTATGCGATCAGGCGCCTCGGCGAACTCGAACTGACCTCATCCGGCTCGCGCCGGCTGGCAACGGGCGAATAGCTCGCTGCCGTTGCGTCCGGCTCGCTGTTACGCCACCGGCACCACGATCCGCCGATAAAGATGCCAGGTCGCGTGCCCGAGCACGGGCAGCGTCACCACCAGCCCCAGAAAATACGGCAGCGCCGACACGATCAGGACCATCACGATCACCGCGGCCCAGCCAATCATCGGCAGCGGGCTGGCGACGACCGCGCGCACGCTCGTCACCATCGCCGTGACGAAATCGACCTCGCGGTCGAGCAGCAGCGGAAACGACACCACGGTCAGGGAAAACAAGATCAGCGACAGCACCGCGCCGACCGCGTTGCCGATGCCGAGGAACAGCAAGCCCTCGTTCGTAGTCAGCACCACCGTCATGAACTCCTGTAGGCTCGAGAACGAGGCATGCAGGCCAAGCAGCAGCGCGATCAGAAGCCGCACCTGATACATCCAGACCACGAACACGAACAGCGTGACGAAGGCCATCCAGCCGATCTCGCTGCGCGCGCGCACGGCCGACCAGATCGCGCCGAGCGAGATGGCCTCGCCGCGCTCGCGACGGCGGCTGACTTCATAGAGCCCGATCGCCACGAATGGCCCGAGCAGCGCGAAGCCGGCGGCCAACGGATAGACCAGATAGACCATGCCGAACGCGGTGAAGCACAGCATGATGGCAATGCCGCCGGCGGCGTAGAGCGCACCGAAGCAGAGGCCGTACAGCGGCAGCGCCTGGAAATCACGCAGGCCCTCGACCAGCGCCTCGGCGATGTCGGTCGCCGCGACGGGACGCACCACCGGATCGACCTTGCCCGAAATGGACATCAGCTTCCTCCTCGTTGGCCGGCGCGATCTCCGTCGCACGCGGATGACCTCGATCTTAGCGTCCCCGCGGCCGGCGCGCACGCGCGAGTTGACGGCCGGACGACGGTATCCCGAAGCCGCCGGCGCAGACCCGGGAAAACCACCGCGCCGTCGGCGTCGCTCCCTTCGGGAGTTCATCCGTGCTGCACGCAGCTCGAAATCTTTCCCCGTCGGGGACTTTTTCGGCCCGATGCCTATGGACTGGGCGGAGGGTGCTGCCGCAAATTGGGTCCTTGAACCAGCGCGTGATGACCCGAATGGACCGTCCCACCAATGAGCTTGCGTACCCGGCTACTGATACTCGTCATCGCGGCCATGTTGGTGCCGGCGAGCCTCGTCGGGCTGCGTTTCGTGCAGAACCGGAGCAGCGAAATCAATGCGGCCCTGGCCAATCTGGCGGCCTCGGCCGACGACATTGCCAGCGATCTGGGCGAGAAGATTCAGGGCACCGCGCAGCTTCACTACGGTCTGGCCCGCGCGCGCGACCTCGACACGCGCGACAAGGCGGCGTGCTCGGCGTTTCTGTCGGATGTGCGCGAGGAATACCCTCAGTTCACGGGAATCCTGACCATCGACCCGGACGGCAGCCTGTTCTGCGACTCGCTGCGGACCAACCGCACCCTCGATCTGAGGGATCGCGCCTATTTCAAGCAGGCCCTGGTCTCGCGCAGCGTCGTGGTTGAGCCGGTATTCGGCCGGCTGACCGGAATATCGGTGCTCCAGATCGCATATCCGGTGCGATCGGAGGCGGGCGCGCTGAAGCTGGTGCTGCTTGCCTCGTTCAACCTGCGCAAATTCGCCGAGTATCACCACAAGCGGCTGCTCGCCGAGAAGGATATCCTGCTCATCGACGCCAAGGGCACCGTTCTCGTCGCCCCCTCGACAGCCGGCTGGAGCGCGCCCGTGGGCGCGTCGATTGCGGGATCCGACCTGCTCCGCTTCGCGACGGCTCCCGATCAAGATGCATATCAAGAAGTGACCGATCGCGACGGCCGCACGCAGGTCTGGGCCGTCGCCCACTCGCCTTCGATCCGTGATGCGGGCCTCCATATCCTGGTCGGACGGTCCAAGGACGGATTGGTCGCGGCGGCGAATCGCCGGCTATACGAGGACATGGCGATCCTCGCGGTGGCCTTGCTGCTGCTGCTGGCCGGCGTATGGATCCTCGCAACCGTGAGCGTCGGGCGCCAGGTCGGGCGGCTCGCCAACATGGCGAAGAGACTCGGGCTCGGCGATCTCAGCGCGCGAATTCCTCCTCCCCATCCGCGCGGCGAGCTGGGCGGATTGATGACCCTGCTCAATGGCACCGCCGAGTCGCTCGAGCAGCAACGCGCGGCCATCGCGGACCTCAACCAGAAGCTCAGCCAATCCCAGAAGATGGAGGCCATGGGCCAGCTCACCGGCGGCGTGGCACATGACTTCAACAACCTCCTCACCGTCATTCTCGGCAATTCGGAGCACCTTGCCGACAGGCTGGCGGGGAACACGGAGTTGCACCGGATCGCCGGCGACATCGCGACGGCAGCCGAGCGCGGCTCCGACCTGACGCGGAGCCTGCTCGCCTTCGCGCGCAAGCAGCCCCTGAGGCCGCGAGACATCGACATCAGCGAGAAGATTCAGGAGATGGAGGCGTTGTTGCGCCGGCCGCTGGGCGAGCACATCGAATGCGCCTTCGCGCTCGAACCGGATGTGGGGTTGACCAGCGTCGATCCCGGTCAGCTGACGACGGCGCTGCTCAATCTCGTGCTCAACGCGCGCGATGTCATGCCGTTGGGCGGCAGGCTGACCATCGAGGCGCGCAACGCTTCGCTCAGTGAGTCCGACCTTGACGTCAACGGCGAGCCGCGACCGGGCGACTATGTCATGGTGGCCGTGACCGACACCGGCAGCGGCATGACCGCCGAGGTGGCGAGCCGGGCGTTCGAGCCGTTCTTCACCACCAAGGAGGTCGGCAAGGGGACCGGGCTCGGCCTGAGCATGGTCTACGGGTTTGTGCGGCAGTCTGGCGGGCTGGTGCAGATGCAGTCCGCGCCGAGACAAGGCAGCACCGTCAGGCTGTTCTTTCCCCGCCTGGCAACGCCGCCGAACGAGACCCCCTCACCCGCCGAAGGGATCGTCACGCGCGAACCAAGCGAGACCATTCTCGTCGTCGAGGACAACGACATGGTTCGGACCTATGTCGAAAGCGAGCTGAAGACGCTCGGCTACCGCGTCATCACGGCGGCGAGCGGCCCGGAGGCGCTCGACTTGTTGCGCCAGCCCGGGGACATCGACCTGCTGTTCACCGACGTCGTGATGCCCGGCGGCATGTTCGGGCCGGAGCTAGCCAGGCAAGCGATCAAGCTGCGGCCCGGGCTCAAGGTGCTCTTCACTTCCGGCTACAGCCAAAATCCGGTCAAGGCGCCCGACGGGATCGGCGATGCCCGCATCCTGACCAAGCCGTTCCGGCGGCGAGATCTCGCCGCGATGCTGCGATCCGCGCTGTCGACGCCGTCGCGGTAGTCAGGAGCGCGACGCGAGGAGAAGCGCCGCACCCAGATTGGCCACGAACAAGGCCGCGTCGATGACGAAGATCCTGAGCATCGGGCCCTTCAACACGGGCCAGTAAGCCACCCCGACGCGTCCTCCGCGCAGCAGGACCGGAAGGTTGTAGGCGAACTGGCTGAAATGGCAGGCGGCAAAGAACAGGAATAGCGCCAGCTGCGCTTCGACCGGCTGGAAGAAAACCGGACGGGCTGCCAGAAGATAGAGCGACAGAAGGCCGATCGGCAGATTGATGCCGCCCAGGAATGCCACGCTGGCCGACAATGTCGGCGCGATCGGATTGGCGCGCTCTTCCCGCGGCACCAGAATCTTCAGCGTGTTGGCTTGCGCAATGCTGAACTGGATGAAGGCGCCGCCGAACCAGAGCGCGTTGAGGAGCAGGACGATATCCGAAAGACGCATGGCGGAGCCCTCCCTCGGCTCGTTCGCCAGGAAAGTGGCAAAGCCCGCTCCTCATGTCAACCATGTTGACTTCAGGAATTGTCAATTGGTGTCGGCGATCGCCTCCATGACGCCCATCCACGCAGCCGCACCTGTCGCTCCGACGCGATCGAACGCCTTGCGCAGCACCTTGCGCTCGTGGTCCGATGCACGCTGCTCGATGCGCTGCCCCGCGGCGGTCAGGCGCAGCAGCTTCGAGCGATGCTGCTCGGGCGAGCGTTTCGAGGTCAGGAGCTTGCGCTCCAGCAACAAATTGAGCGGCCGGTTCAGGGCCTGCTTGGAAATGCCGAGGATCTCGATCAGCGAGCCGATCGCGATATCGGGCCGGCGCGCCACCACGTAGAGAATGCGATGGTGCGGGCGCGACAGTCCCTGCTTGGCGAGATACGCATCGGCTTCGAGTGTCATCCCGCGCCAGCCGTAATACATGAGCTCCAGCGCCGCATCGAGATCGTGCAGCTTCGCAAGTGAGGCCCGGTGAAGCCCCGCGGCTTGAGACGTCTTTGCCATTGCAGGAAGCTAACCCCTCGTCCGCAGCTCGCGCCGCAGCACCTTTCCGGTGGCGGTCATCGGCAGTGTCTCCGCGAACTCCACGAATCTTGGATATTCGTGGGCGGCGAGTTGCACCTTGACGAATTCCTGGATCTCGCGCGCGAGTGCGTCGCCGGCGACAAAGCCCGGGCGCAGCACGATCCAGGCCTTGATCGATTCGGTGCGGATCGGATCGGGAATGCCGACCACCGCCGCCATCGCCACCGCCGGATGCTTCATCAGCGTGTGCTCGATCTCGGACGGGCCGACGCGATAGCCGGCGGTGGTGATGACGTCGTCCTCGCGGCTGACGTACCAGAAGTAACCGTCCTCGTCCTGCACGCCGAGATCGCCGGTGAGCAGGAACTCGCCGGCATATTTCTTCGCCGTCGCCTCCGGATTGCGCCAGTATTCGAGCATCGTGCAAGGACAGGGCTGGCGCACGCCGATGATGCCGCGCTGGCCACGCGGCTGCTCCTCGCCTCTGTCGTTGACGATGCGGACATCGAAACCGGGCGTCGCCTTGCCCATCGAGCCGGGGCGGATCGGAAAAAGGTTCGCGTTGCTGCCGATCACGAGATTGCATTCGGTCTGGCCAAACACCTCATGCGCGTCGATGCCGAAAGTCTCGCGCACCCAGCCGAGCATCTCGCCGCCGAGGGACTCGCCGCCGGTAAAGATGCTGCGCAGCCTGACGCCCGGATGCGTCACCCCGGCCTGTCGCATCAGCTTCAGCGCGGTCGGCGGCAGGAAGACATTGCGCACGCCGAGATCGGCCATCATCTGCATCGCGGCTTGCGGTTCGAACTTTCGCGCGCGGTGACCGACCAGGGGGATGCCGTGATACCAGAACGCGAACAGGCCGTTGATGAGGCCGCCGATCCAGGCCCAGTCCGCCGGCGTCCACATCAGATCGCCGGGGCGCGGCAGGAAGTTGTGGCACATCTCGACATTGGGGAGATGTCCGAGCACGACGCGATGCGCATGCAGTGCGCCCTTCGGATTGCCTGTCGTGCCCGAGGTGTAGATGATCAGCGCGGGATCGTCCGCAGACGTGTCCACCAGCGTGAAGTCGGGCGATGCAGCCTTGACCGAATTCCAGAACGATGTCGTGCCCGCCGGCGTTCGTTCGCCAACGATGTAGACATTCTTCAGCTCCGGCAGGCGGTCGCGAATCTTCGAAAGCTTCTCCCAGCCACCCTCGTCGGTGACGATCGCCTTGGCCTGCGAGTTCGACAGACGGAATTCCAGCGCGTCTTCGCCGAACAATGCGAACAGCGGAATGGAGATCATCGCCGAACGGAACGCCGCCATGTGTGCGATCGGCAGCTCCAGCGACTGCGACAGGAACACCGCGACGCGGTCGCCGCGGGCAAGACCATTCGCCTTCAGCACATTGGCGAAGCGGCGCGACATCTCCGCGACCTCGTCGAAGGATGTGCGCGTGATGGCGCCGTTCTCGTCGACATAGACCAGCGCCAACCGGCCAGTGCCGTCAGCATGGCGATCGCAGCAGGCCTCCGCCATGTTGAAGCGCGCCGGGATCTCCCAGCAGAAATTGCCATAGAGTTCGTCGTAGGTGCTGGCTTCGGTGAGCATGGTCGTTTCCCGGCGGCGTCGTCATGGCCGGGCTTGTCCCGGCCATCCACGTTCTTGTTTGACCTCAGTTTAAGGACGTGGATGCCCGGGACAAGCCCGGGCATGACGCAGATTGCGTTTCAGCGCACCGTCGCGAAGAACTTGCGGACATCGCGCACGAACAGCTCCGGCTGCTCGAATGCCGCGAAATGCCCGCCCTTCTCCATCTCGCTCCAGTGCGTGATGTTGTGGAAGTTCGGCTCCATCCAGCGCCGCACCGGCGTGATGATCTCCTTGGGGAAGACAGCGACGCCCGTCGGCACCTTGACGACCGGCGTGGTCCGGCGCTTGCCGAAGCCTTCCCAATAGAGCCGCGCGGACGAGGTCGCCGTCTCCGTCGCCCAGTAGAGCATGACGTTGTCGAGCAGCTCGTCCTTGGTGAAGATGTTTTCGGGATGACCGTCGCAGTCAGTCCAGGCCCGGAATTTTTCCAGAATCCAGGCCGCCTGCGCGCTCGGCGAATCCGTCAAGCCGTAGCCGAGTGTCTGCGGCCGCGTCGATTGCTGCTTCGAATAGCCGGAATCGAGGTCGACGTAATGCTTGAGGCCGGCGAGCGCGCGCTTCTCTTCCGGCGTCGGTTCGCCCTCGACCTTCGGTGCTGCGTTGAAGGCGAGCGTAATGTGGATGCCGGCGCAATGCTCGGCGTCCTGCATGCCGAGCGAGGTCGTTACCGCCGAGCCCCAGTCGCCGCCCTGCGCGCCATACCTGATATAACCGAGTCGGTCCATCAGCCTGGCCGAGGTCGCGGCGATACGATCGACGCCCCAGCCGGTGGTGTTCGGCTTGCCGGAGAACCCAAACCCCGGCAGCGACGGACAGACGACGTGGAAGGCATCGGCAGGATCGCCGCCGTGCGCGGCAGGATCGACCAGCGGCGCGATCACCTTCTGGAATTCGACGATCGAGCCGGGCCAGCCATGGGTGATGATCAGCGGCAGCGCCGACGGCTCCTGCGAGCGCGCATGCAGGAAGTGAATGTCGAGCCCGTCGATCTCGGTGGTGAACTGCTCAAAGCGATTGAGTTTTGCTTCGCGCGCGCGCCAGTCGTAGCCATCAGCCCAGTAGGTGCATATCTCCTGGATCCATGCCAGCGGCGCACCCTGGCTCCAGTCGGAGACGAGCTCCGCCTCCGGCCAGCGCGTGCGAGCGAGGCGCGACTTGAGGTCGGTGAGGATGTCGTCGCTGATGGCGATGCGAAACGGTTTGATGGCGGTCATCGGAGAGGCCCTGCTCATCGGAGGTTCTCGTCATGGCCGGGCTCGTCCCGGCCATCCACGTTCTTTCTCTTCATTCTGAAGAACGTGGATGCCCGGCACAAGGCCGGGCATGACGGGATGATAGTCTGTCAGCTCTTGGCAAATCTTGCGGCGCGGCCGTCTAGCCCGTCAGAGCAGCCTTCACCAAACCGGAAGCCTTGCCGAAATCCATCTGGCCGGCGTACTTCGTCTTCAGCACGGCGATCACCTTGCCCATGTCCTTCATGCCGGCGGCGCCGGTCTCGGCGATCGCGTCCGAGATCGCCTTCTTGACGTCGTCGTCCGACATCTGCTTCGGCAGATACGCAGAGATCACCGCGATCTCCTCGCGCTCCTGCGCGGCGAGCTCGGCACGGCCGCCCTTCTCGTAGAGCTCCACCGACTCCTGGCGCTGCTTGATCATCTTCTGAAACACGCCTAGCAGATCCGCGTCCGTGAGCGGCGGCTTGCCACTCCCGCGCGCCTCGATGTCGGCGTTCTTGATGGTCGAGTTGACCATGCGCAGAGTGGACAGCTTGCGCTCTTCCTTGGCCTTCATGGCCTCCTTGACCGCATTGTTGATGTCGTCGCGCAGCATGGTCGTGCTCCCCTAGAATATCCGAGGCCTGATCTAGGCCGTTCGCGGCCCTGAGACAACCGGGGTTCCCAGCCATTCGTCCAGCGCCCGCACCGTCGCCGCGGGCTGCTCCGGCTGCGGCAGATGTCCGCAATTCTCCAAAACAACGAGCCTTGCGCCGGCAATGCCCTCCGCCATCTCCTTCGAGAATGCGTTGGGAATCGTATTGTCCGCATCGCCCGTCAGAACCAGCGTCGGGCATTTGATCGTCGCAAGCGTCGGCCGTGAATCCACCCGCGCGATGATCGCGGTCTGCTGTCGCAGATAGCCCTCGACGCCGACGTCATCGCCCTGCTCGTGTACGAGCTGGCGAATGCCGGCATCGTCGCGGCGCGAGGGATGCACCAGTTCGGGAAACATCTCCTCGCGGGCCGCACGGAGCTCGCCGCGCCGGGCCCGCTCCATCAGACCGCGGCGACGCGCGGTCGCCTCCGCCGTGTCGGGCCGGGCCTGGGTGTTGATCAGCGCCAGCTTTGCCACCCGCTCGGGCGCCTGGCGCATGATCTCGAGCGCGATGTAGCCACCCATGGAATGGCCGGCGAGCGCGAAGCGCGGCGGCGCCTCGCTCAGCACCCGCCGCGCAATCGCCGCCATGTTGTCGTCGCGAATATGGTTGGCGACCATCACCGGGCCGAACCGCCAGAGCGCCGGGATGACCGGCGCGTAGATCCGGGCCGAGGAGGCTAATCCCGGAACCAGCAGAATCGGCGTCGTCTGGTCCATTATTGCCTCCCAAGCCCCGGAATTTGCCGGAAATTATGCCACCGAGCTTAGGGGCCCAAGGCGACCTGTCAAATATGCAAAAACGCATGTGAATCGGCGCATCTCCGCTTTGACGTCGGCGCCCGCGGAGACTATGAACCGGGCTCATGACACAACATGACAACGATCCTGCCTGGCCGGACCACAAACCGACCGCGCTGTTGGTGCTTGCCGATGGCACGGTGCTGGAAGGCTTTGGCCTCGGCGCCGAAGGCCAAGCCGTCGGTGAGGTCTGCTTCAACACCGCGATGACCGGCTATGAGGAAATCCTCACCGATCCCTCCTATGCCGGCCAGCTCATCACCTTCACGTTCCCGCATATTGGCAATGTCGGCACCAACGACGACGACATCGAGACGGTGAACATGGCCGCAACGCCCGGCGCGCGCGGCGTGATCCTGCGCACCGCGATCACCGATCCCTCGAACTACCGCGCCACCAAGCATCTCGACCAGTGGCTGAAGGCCCGCGGCATCATCGGCCTCTCCGGCATCGACACCCGCGCGCTGACCGCGCTGATCCGCAGCAAGGGCATGCCCAACGCCGTGATCGCGCACGCCAAAGACGGCGAGTTCGATTTGCACGGCCTGAAGGAAGAAGCGCGCGAATGGCCGGGCCTCGAGGGCATGGACCTCGTGCCGATGGTCACCTCCGGCCAGCGCTTCACATGGGACGAGACGCCGTGGCTGTGGGACAAGGGCTTTGGCCGTCAGGACAAGCCTGAGTTCAACGTCGTCGCCATCGATTACGGCATCAAGCGCAACATTTTGCGCCTGCTCGCCGGCGTCGGCTGCAAGGTGACGGTGGTGCCGGCAACGACGTCGTCTGAAGATATTCTGGCGATGAAGCCAGACGGCGTGTTCCTGTCGAACGGTCCCGGCGATCCGGCCGCGACCGGCAAATATGCCGTGCCCGTGATCCAGGACGTGATCAAGTCGGGCACGCCGACATTCGGAATCTGTCTCGGCCATCAGATGCTCGGCCTCGCGGTCGGCGCCAAGACGAAGAAGATGCACCAGGGCCATCACGGCGCCAATCATCCCGTCAAGGACGAGACCACCGGCAAGGTCGAGATCACCTCGATGAACCACGGCTTTGCAGTGGACGAGAGCACCCTTCCGACCGGCGCGACGCAGACCCACATCTCGCTGTTCGACGGCTCGAATTGCGGCATCCAGCTCGACGGCAAGCCGGTGTTCTCGGTGCAGTACCACCCCGAGGCCTCGCCGGGTCCGCGCGACTCGCACTATCTGTTCCAGCGTTTTGCGGACCTGATGCGGCAGAAGAAGAGCGCGTAAATCGCGCGCTCTCCTGCAACTGCTTTGACGACATCGAGCCCAGGCCTTCTCCCGGGCTTTTGTTGTTCCGGGGCGCAGCGCCAACCCGCACTGACAGCGCACGAGGAACGCCGCTTAGCTCCCTTCGTTGATCCCTACTACGCTCACGCAGGAGCCCGCCATGTCCGTCGTCCGCGACAATGCCGAGCCGCTCGCCATCGTGTTTGAGGATGACGGGCTCGTGCCGAACAATATCCTCCCCTTCCTGGTCTACCAGGCCGCGGTGAAGCTCGATTCCAGACGGCCGGAAGAGACGATCGAACGCTTGTTTGAAGCGAACGGCTGGGGCGGCACGTGGCGCAATGGCGTCTTCGACTATCTGCATTATCATGCGACGGTGCACGAGGTGCTCGGCGTTGCGCGTGGCAGCGCGCGCGTGCGCTTCGGCGGCGACCATGGCCAGGAGCTGGAGATCAAGGCCGGCGACGTCGCGATCCTGCCCGCCGGCACAGGTCACCAACGTATCAAGGCCAGCGAGGATTTCTGCGTGATCGGCGCTTATCCGCCGGGCGCGAAGATGGAGGTCACCCGGGCAACGCCGGAGAACCACGCCAAGGCGCTGAAGACGATTCCAAACGTCGCGCTGCCGCCGGCCGATCCGGTGACGGGGAAGGACGGGGCGTTGATGCGGTTGTGGCGGTAGCTGCAAGCAAGGTGATGTAGGGTGGGTTAGCGAAGCGTAACCCACCTCTTCTGTTTCCGCGGAGGCAGACGTGGTGGATTACGCCTGCGGCTAATCCACCCTACGACCTATCCTACGCCTCGTTCGCACCTTCCTGTCTTGTGGCTTCGAACAAAAACCAGGTGCGGCGCTCGGTCTCGTCGATGAAGTTCTCAAGGATGCTGGCGCTGGCGACGTCGCCGGCCTCGTCGCACACGTCGTGCGCTTTGCGCATTGCCGCGGCGACATGCTTGTTGTCCTGCATCAACTCGCGCAGCATCTCACGCGGCGGGACGTAGTCTTCGTTGTTGTCCTTGATGGTCTGGAGCTTGGCGATCTGCCCGATCGACTTCAGCGTGGTGCCGCCGATCTTGCGGACGCGCTCGGCGAGCTGGTCGGTGGTGGCGAAGATCTGGTCGGACTGCTCGTCAAGCAGCAGATGATAATCGCGGAAGTGCCGGCCGCTAATGTGCCAGTGGAAATTCTTGGTCTTCAGATAAAGGGCGAACGCATCGGCCAGGAGCACGTTGAGTGCCTCCGAAACCTTGTTGACCGCCTGGGACGACAGATCGGTGGGGGTATCGAGGTCGGGCGAGACCTTTTGTGGGGCTTTGCTCACGAGAAACCTTCCTGTTAGGACGCGGACATTGACGGCGCGCCGCCGCACCCCTAACGCAGGCGGGCAGCGCCGGTTCCTTCAGCGGAACCGTTTGGCCGGGGCCCTCGGATACCATGGACGATTGGATCGATTATTACGACTCGACGCATACGATCTATGTCAGCAAGCTGCATCGCGACTTGCACTTTCAGATCATCGCGGGGGACATCATCGGCTACATCTCCTCGCCCGAGGCGACCGTGCTCGACTATGCCTGCGGCGAGGCGCTGTCGGCGAGCCAGGTCGCGGCGGCTTGCGGCAAGCTGATCCTCGCCGAGCCCGCGCCCGGCGTGCGCGGCCGGTTGATCGCCCGGTTTGCCCCGAACACGAAAATCCGCGTCCGCTCGCTCGACGACGTCCACAACATGCAGGAGCAGTCGATCGATCTCGTCGTGATGAACTCGGTCGCGCAATACATGACGCCGGACGAGCTCGACGGCGCGCTCCTCAATTTCCGCCGCATCCTGAAACCCTCCGGGAAGCTGGTGCTCGGCGACATCCTCCAGCCCAATGTCGGCATGTTCAGGGACGTCACGGCGCTGCTCAGCTTCGGCCTGCGTCACGGCTTTTTGAAAGATGCACTGATCGGGCTGATCAGCACCGCACTGTCGGATTACCGTCATCTGCGCACGCGCATCGGGCTGCAGCGCTACAGCGAGGCGGAGATCACCGCCAGGCTCAAGGCAGCCGACTTCGCGGTCCAGCGCGCTCACCGCAATATCGGCCACAATAGCTGGCGCATGACGTTCGTCGCGCGGCCGCCGTTGGTTCGGTAAGTTTCCTGGGTTCGGTAAACTTCCTGGATTCGTTAGGCTTCCTGGGTCCGTTAAGCATAACGTCTGCCTGAGGTGGCTTGTCGCACCTCGATCGGTAATGATCGCCGCGGCCCGGTGGCGGAAGCGTTACGCGAGGGCGATGCATCGCTCTTTATCCTGGTTCAAATCCAGGCCGGGTCTCCACGCTTCGCCCCTCACGGGGCTACGCGTGGCGCGGCCACGCAAGCCGTCCAATCCTCACTCCATCTCGACCACTTCGCCTTCCGACACAAGTCGCAGCCGGTCGGCATCCTTTGCCGCGGAGGTGATGACGGCATCGAGCAGGCCCGGAAAACGTGCGTCCAGATCTTCGCGGCGCAGCCGCACGAAGCGGTTGGTGCCGGCGACGCGGGTCTGCATCAGGCCGCATTCGCGCAGCTTGGCGAAGTGATAGGCCAGATTCGACTTGCCGCTGAGCCCGTTGAAATCGCCACAGCACAGCTCGCCGCTGACACGTTCCTGCTGCGCGAGCTGATACACGATCGCCAATCTGATCGGATCGCTCAGGCAATCCAGAACCATCGGCAGTTCGATCTGCGCGCGGGTGGGGTGGGGTGGGGTGCGGCTCATGTCGGAGACCATAGCGAAATGGCTTCGATGTTCAATAGTTCTTGAACCAATTGACTCCTGACCGTCCCATCGATAGTTCAATAAACATTGAACATAGGGAATCCTCGGATGAGCGTATTCTGGTTGGCCTTGGCGGCGCGGCCTTTGCGATCGGCACGGAAGGCTTTGTCATTGCAGGGCTTTTGCCGTCGATCGCCACCGACCTGGCGATTTCCGTCCCCGCCGCCGGGCAGTTGGTCACGGCCTACGCCCTCACCTATGCGGTCGGCTCGCCGATCCTGGCGGTGACGCTGAACAATATCGACCGCCGCACCGTGCTGGCCCTGGCGCTATCGACCTTCATCGCCGGAAACCTCGCGGCGATGGTGGCGTCCAACTACGCCCTGCTGCTGGCCTCGCGCATGCTGATGGCGCTGGGCTCCGGCCTGTGCATGCCGACCGCGCTGGCCGTATCCGTGGCCGTCGCGGCGCCGGAACGACGCGGCCGCGCGGTGGCGCTGGTTACCTCCGGCCTCACGGTTGCGACCGTCATCGGCGTTCCGCTCGGCAACCTCGTCGGCAGCCTGCTCGGCTGGCGCGCGACCTTTGCCATGGTCGCCCTGATCGGCGCCGTTGCGCTCGCCGGCCTCCTGCTCGGCCTGCCCCGCGGCCTGCCCCGCAACACGGCTTCGCTCGGCGATCGGCTGGCAGTGGCGCGTCACCGCAATGTCCTGACCGCGCTTCTGATCACGATCCTATGGGCGCTCGGCGGCTTCACAGTGTTCACCTATTTCGCGATCCCGCTGCGCGGCCTTGGATTCGATGCGTCGCAGATCAGCCTCGCGCTGCTGGTGTTCGGCGGCGCCGCTGCGATCGGCAACATGCTCGGCGGCGTCCTGGCCGACCGGCTCGGCACGCTCGCCACAGCAGGTCTCGGGCTTGCCGGCATGGCCAGCGCGCTGATCCTGCATTCGTTGGTCCTGAAGCTGATGCCGGGACAGGCGCATTATGCGGTGCTGGGCGCGATCTTCCTGTGGGGCATCTCGGGCTGGGCGTTCTACCCGGCCCAGGTCGCCAGCATCATCCGGATCGAGCCGCAGGCCTCGATGATCGCGCTCTCGCTCAACGCCTCGGCCATGTATCTCGGATTTGCGATCGGCGGTGCCCTGGGTGGCGCCGTGCTTGCGGCGTGGAGCCCGGCCGATCTCGGCTGGGTCGGCGGACTGAGCGTTTCGGCGGCTGTTCTGGTGCATCTCGCCCGGGGCTGGCAGGCCCGGCCAAAACCGGTCAAAATTGCCGGTTGATGGGCGTTTTTCGGGGTTTCGCCGCCCCGAAAACTGGTCTAAGACCCACCCCGCGCGCGAGGGGGGACCACCGCGCTCTCGGCCAAAGGGACGCGCAGCAGGCGCGCCCTTTTTTTGTGCCCAAATTCCACTTCGGCGAGAGTTGATGCCCAAACGTACAGACATCACCACCATCCTGATCATCGGCGCCGGTCCCATCGTGATCGGCCAGGCCTGCGAGTTCGACTATTCGGGCACCCAGGCGGTGAAGACGCTGAAGGAAGAGGGCTATCGCATCGTCCTCGTCAATTCCAATCCGGCCACCATCATGACCGACCCGGAATTGGCCGATGCGACTTATATCGAGCCGATCACGCCCGAGATCGTCGCGAAAATCATTGAGAAGGAACGTCACGTCATTCCCGGCGGCTTCGCGCTGCTGCCGACCATGGGCGGACAGACCGCGCTGAACTGCGCGCTGTCGCTGCGCCAGCAAGGCACGCTCGAAAAATTCGACGTCGAGATGATCGGCGCCACCGCGGACGCGATCGACAAGGCCGAAGACCGACAGCTGTTCCGCGAGGCCATGACCAAGATCGGGCTCGAGACGCCGAAGTCGCGGCTCGCCAACGCCTCCGCCCTGAAGAAGTCCTTTCGCGACAAGTACCAGGCCGAACGCGCAAAGGCCTCTGGCGCGGAGCTCGCAGAGCTCGAGCGGCAGTGGACGCTCGGCGAGAGCGACCGTCGCAAGCGTTACCAGGAATATGCGCTCGGCCAGGCGCTGATGGCGCTGTCCGAGATCGGCCTGCCCGCGATCATCCGCCCCTCCTTCACCATGGGCGGCACCGGTGGCGGCATTGCCTACAACAAGGAAGAGTTCCTCGACATCATCGAGCGCGGCCTGGATGCGTCTCCCACCAACGAAGTGCTGATCGAAGAATCCGTGCTCGGCTGGAAAGAGTACGAGATGGAGGTGGTGCGTGACAAGAAAGACAATTGCATCATCGTCTGCTCGATCGAGAACCTCGATCCGATGGGCGTGCACACCGGCGATTCCATCACGGTGGCGCCGGCGCTGACGCTGACCGACAAGGAATACCAGATCATGCGCGACGCCTCGCTGGCGGTGCTGCGCGAGATCGGCGTCGAGACCGGCGGCTCCAACGTGCAGTTCGGCGTCAACCCCGAAGACGGTCGCATGGTCGTCATCGAGATGAATCCGCGCGTGTCGCGTTCCTCCGCTCTGGCTTCGAAAGCCACCGGATTTCCGATCGCAAAGGTCGCCGCTAAGCTTGCGGTCGGCTACACGCTCGACGAAATCGCCAACGACATCACCGGCGGCGCCACGCCGGCCTCGTTCGAGCCGACGATCGACTATGTCGTCACCAAGGTGCCGCGTTTCGCCTTCGAGAAATTCCCCGGCGCCTCCACCACGCTGACCACGTCGATGAAGTCGGTCGGCGAAGTCATGGCGATCGGCCGCACCTTCCAGGAAAGCCTGCAAAAGGCATTGCGCGGGCTCGAGACCGGCCTCACCGGCCTCGACGAGATCGAGATCGAAGGTCTCGGCCGCGACGACGACAAGAATGCGATCCGCGCTGCGCTGGGCACGCCGACGCCGAACCGGCTGCTCCAGGTCGCGCAGGCGATGCGGCTCGGCTGGTCGGACGAGGAGATCTTCAATTCCTGCAAGATCGATCCGTGGTTCCTCAGCGAGATGCGCGGCATCGTCGACATGGAGGCGAAGGTCCGCAGGAACGGCCTGCCGGGCAACGCCTTCGGCATGCGCACGCTCAAGGCCATGGGCTTCTCCGATGCTCGGCTCGCGGTGATCGCGGAGACGACGGAGGCAGAGGTCACGGCGAAGCGCCACGCGCTCGGCGTACGCCCGGTCTACAAGCGCATCGATACCTGCGCGGCCGAATTCGCTTCGCCGACCGCCTACATGTACTCGACCTATGAGGCGCCGTTCGCGGGCGCGCCTGCGGACGAGAGCTCGCCGTCCGGCAAGAAAAAGGTCATCATCCTCGGCGGCGGACCGAACCGCATCGGCCAGGGTATCGAGTTCGACTATTGCTGCTGTCACGCCTGCTTCGCGCTGCACGACGCCGGCTACGAATCCATCATGGTCAACTGCAACCCGGAGACGGTGTCGACCGACTACGACACTGCCGACCGGCTCTATTTCGAGCCGCTCACCGCCGAGGACGTGCTGGAGATCATCGCGAAGGAACGCACCAACGGCACGCTTCACGGCGTGATCGTGCAGTTCGGCGGTCAGACCCCGCTCAAGCTCGCGCGAGCGCTGGAAGCCGCCGAAGTGCCGATCCTCGGTACCTCGCCCGATGCCATTGACCTGGCGGAAGACCGCGACCGTTTCAAGCGGGTGCTCGACAAGCTGCGGCTGAAGCAGCCCAAGAACGGCATCGCCTATTCGGTCGAGCAAGCGCGCCTGGTCGCAACCGATCTCGGCCTACCGCTGGTGGTTCGCCCATCCTACGTGCTCGGCGGCCGCGCGATGCAAATCATCCGCGAGGAGAACCAGCTCAGCGATTACCTGCTCGGCACGCTGCCGGAGCTGGTGCCGGGGGACGTCAAGGCCCGCTACCCGAACGACAAAACCGGCCAGATCAACACCGTGCTCGGCAAGAACCCGCTGCTGTTCGACCGCTATCTGTCCGATGCGACCGAGATCGACGTCGACTGCCTCTGCGACGGCAAGGACACCTTCATCGTCGGCATCATGGAGCACATCGAGGAAGCCGGCATTCATTCCGGCGACAGCGCCTGCTCGCTGCCGCCGCACTCCCTGGACGACAAGATGATCGAGGAGCTGGAGCGGCAGACCCGCGAGTTGGCGCTCGGCCTCGACGTCGTCGGCCTGATGAATGTGCAATACGCCATCAAGGACGGCGAGATCTACGTGCTCGAAGTCAATCCGCGCGCCTCGCGCACGGTGCCCTTTGTCGCCAAGGTGGTCGGCACGCCGGTTGCGAAGATCGCGGCGCGCATCATGGCCGGCGAGAAGCTTGCCGATTTCAAGCTGAAGAAGGCGAACCTCGATCATGTCGGCGTAAAGGAATCGGTGTTTCCGTTCGCCCGTTTCCCCGGCGTCGATACCGTGCTCGGGCCCGAGATGCGCTCGACCGGCGAGGTCATGGGCATCGACCGCTCCTTCGCGGTGGCGTTCGCCAAGAGCCAGCTCGGCGGCGGCACGCGGGTGCCGCGCAAGGGCACGGTGTTCGTCTCGGTTCGCGAGAGCGACAAGACGCGCATCACCGAGGCCGTTCGCGAGCTGCATTCGCTCGGCTTCAAGGTGCTGGCGACATCCGGCACGGCCCGCTTCCTGACCGACCACGGCATCCCGACCGAGAAGGTGAACAAGGTGCTGGAGGGCCGGCCGCACATCGTCGACGCCATCACCAATGGCGACGTCCAGCTCGTCTTCAACACCACCGAAGGCCCGCAGGCGCTCGCCGACAGCCGTTCTCTGCGGCGCGCGGCCCTCTTGCATAAAGTGCCGTATTACACCACTCTTTCCGGGGCCGTGGCGGCCGCGCAGGGCATCCGCGCCTATCTGGGCGGGGACCTTGAGGTTCGGACCCTGCAGAGCTACTTTTCGGAAACCTGATCGCGAGCGGGAGGCCCAACCTTTCGCTAAGTGATTGGCGATGAAGCCACTATGGCCGGAGGAACTGTCCGGCCATATGGTTGTTCTGTTCCGGCGCCAAGCCCATATGAACGTTCGGCGGCAAGCGCGTTGAGCCGCCGGACAGACTGACGAATCAAGTTGCGTGCGCGCTGGCATGTCAGGGCGCGCGCGACCGAAGGACGAGAGAAGAGATGGAAAAGGTACCGATGACAGCGGGCGGCTTTGCCGCGCTCGGGGAAGAACTGAAGAAGCGCCAGTCGGAGGACCGTCCGCGGATCATCGAGCATATCGCCGAGGCGCGCTCGCACGGAGACCTTTCGGAGAACGCGGAATACCACGCCGCGAAGGAAGAGCAGTCCCACAATGAAGGCCGCATCGCCGAGCTCGAGGACAAGCTCGCGCGCGCCGACATCATCGATATCTCGAAGCTGTCCGGCGACACCATCAAGTTCGGCGCGACCGTGACACTGGTCGACGAGGACACCGAAAAGAAGACGGTGTGGCAGATCGTCGGCGAGGTCGAGGCCGACGCCAAGAAGGGCCGCATCTCCATCACCTCGCCGCTCGCGCGCGCGCTGATCGGCAAGAAGAAGGGCTCAACCGTCGAGGTCAACGCACCCGGCGGCGCCAAGGCTTACGAGATCACCAAGGTGGAGTGGCGGTAACGATTTGCCGTCGCATGTGATTTGAAAAAGGCCGCGCAGTGCGCGGCCTTTTTTGTTGCTGCATGTTGCTGGCAATGAGGTGGGATGATCCCTCCCCCTCGTCATTGCGAGCGCAGCGAAGCAATCCAGAGTCTTTCCGCGGAGACCGCCTGGATTGCTTCGCTCCGCTCGCAATGACGGCGGAGACGCTACCTTCTTGCCCTCACGTCCAGCGGCACGGCCGCCTCGTATTTCGAATTGTGCAGCACCAGCGAGGTCCGCACGTTGCGGACGTGTGGGGCGGCGGTCAGGTGGGTGACGAAATCCTGGAAGGTGGCCATGTCGGGTGCGACGCATTTCAGGATGAAATCGACTTCGCCCGACAGCATCCAGCACTCGCGCACCAGCGGCTCGGCGCGGACGAACTCCTCGAAGGCGCGCAAATCGGCCTCGGCCTGGCTGGAGAGGTGCACCGCGGCAAACACCGTGACGTCGAAGCCCAGCTTGCGCGCATCCAGAAGCCCGCGATAGCCGTGGATATACCCCTCCTCCTCCAGCGCCCGGACGCGGCGCAGGCAGGGCGGTGGCGAAATGCCGACGCGCTTGGCCAGCTCGACATTCGTGATTCGACCGTCGGCCTGAATCTCGGTGAGAATTTTCAGGTCGATCTCGTCTAGGTTCCGCGACACGTGATTGGAACTCCTGGCCTTTACGGCGGTATTGGTGGGTCTGTCGCAATCCTCATAGCCCAGACCGCGCACTCGGCGCAATTTTATTGCGCGTGCAGCGCAATCGACTTTTGTTCCTTGTTGGAAAAATCCGCCGACAGGGAATGCAATTCTTGCATAGCTCACCAGAAGGCTTAGATTACCTCTGATATTTCAGCGCCTCCGCGAGGCCTCCCGGCACGTTCCGCGCCCGCGCTGCAGTCCCCCGTGAAAGGCATCTGTCGAAATGTCCGCCGCTGTCCATGCAAAGGTCGTCATCATCGGCTCCGGCCCCGCCGGCTACACGGCGGCGATCTACGCCGCGCGCGCGATGCTCGAGCCGATCCTGATCCAGGGCATCCAGGCGGGCGGCCAGCTCACCATCACCACCGACGTCGAGAACTATCCGGGTTTCGCCGACGTGATCCAGGGCCCCTGGCTGATGGAGCAGATGGAAAAGCAGGCGCTGCATGTGGGCACCCAGATCAAGACCGATCTGGTGACCAAGCTTGACACCTCGCAGCGACCCTTTCGTCTGACCTGCGATAGCGGCGACGTCTATCTCGCCGACGCCGTCATCCTCGCCACCGGCGCCCAAGCGCGCTGGCTCGGGCTGCCGTCCGAAACGAAATTCCAGGGCGGCGGCGTGTCGGCCTGTGCCACCTGTGACGGCTTCTTCTACCGCAACAAGAACGTCGTGGTGGTCGGCGGCGGCAATACCGCGGTCGAGGAAGCCCTGTACCTCACCAACCATGCCTCGCAGGTCACCATCGTGCATCGTCGCGATCACTTCCGCGCCGAACGCATCCTGCAGGAGCGTCTGTTCAAGCACCCGAAGATCAAGGTGATCTGGGACTCAGCCGTCGACGAGATCTGCGGCACCGAGAACCCGAACAAGGTCACTCATGTGCGGCTGAAGAACGTCAGGACCGGCGCCTTGACCGACGTGCCGACCGACGGCGTCTTCGTCGCGATCGGGCATGCCCCGGCGACCGAGCTCGTGGCCGGCCAGATCAAGCTGAAACCGTCGGGCTATGTCGAGGTCGCCCCGAACTCGACCGCCACCTCGGTCCCCGGCCTGTTCGCCGCGGGCGACGTCGCCGACGAGACATATCGTCAAGCGGTCACGGCGGCAGGCCTCGGCTGCATGGCAGCGCTCGAGGCGGAACGATTTTTGGCCCTGCGCGCCAGCGAGCGCGCGGCAGCGGAATAGGCATCATGGCACGAACACGCGACGGATTCACGGATATGGACTGGGACAAGCTGAAGGTGTTTCACGCGGCGGCGGAAGCGGGCAGCTTCACGCACGCGGGCGAGCAGCTCGGCCTGTCGCAATCGGCGGTGTCACGCCAGGTGTCGGCACTGGAGCAAGAACTCTCGGTCTCGCTGTTCCACCGCCACGCGCGCGGCCTGATCCTCACCGAACAGGGCGATCTCTTGTTCCGCACCGCCCATGACGTGTTCATGCAGCTGCAGGCGGCGCGCGCGAAACTGACCGACAGCCGCGAGCGGCCGAGCGGCGATCTCAAGATCACCACCACGCCCGGCGTCGGCATCAACTGGCTGATCCCCCGGCTCGGCGAATTCACCGCGCTCTATCCGGAAATCCGGATCTCGCTGATCGTCACTGACGAGGAGCTCGATCTGTCGATGCGCGAGGCCGACGTCGCGATCCGTACCCGCAAGCCGACGCAGCCGGATCTCATCCAGCGCAAGCTGTTCGCGATGGGCTTCCACGCCTATTGCTCGCCTGATTACATCAAGCGCTTCGGCACGCCGCGTACGCTGGAGGAGCTCGACTCTCATCGCATCATCACGCTCTCCGACGGCAACTTCGCGCCGCATCTTCAGAACCGCAACTGGCTGGTCGAAGCGGGGCGCAACGGCTCGGGTCCGCGCGAAGCCTATTTCAGGGTCAACAACATTCTCGGCCTCGTGCGCGCCTGTCAGCAGGGCCTCGGCATCGCCGCGCTGCCGGACTATCTGATCGAAGAACAGAGCCGCCTCGTGCAGCTGTTCGGCGAATCGGATTCGATCCAGCTCGATACGTATTTTGTTTATCCGGAAGAGCTGAAGACGGTCGCGCGCGTGCAAGTGTTCCGCGATTTCGTGGTGAGCAAGGCGCAGCGCTGGCCGTCCTGATTTCCGCATGTCTGACATGCGGCTTGGACGCTTGATGCAGGGCGCGAGGCTAGCCCATAATGTTTTCACGCTGAGCCTTCGCGTTGCGCATTTGTCCCCCTCCTCCAGTGGCGCGGGAGTTCAGTAATCCCTCTTGGAAGGTGATTGTGTCGGCCTCACGTGGCCAATACCTTAAGCCGGGCTCGATCGAGCCCGGCTTTTTTTTGGCAGATCCGGCCTTCGCCCTCCGCGTGTATTGACAGTTCCATGCTTACCCCGCATCATTTGCGAATGATCACGAAGTCGTGCGCAACCTCGTCGACGGCAGTCGCCTCGAAAAAAGGCCCCCATCTGGGGACCTCGGAATTTTGCGCGCGCTAACAGCCTTCGTCATCGCGAGCCGAAACTTCGAAAACCCCGCCGCCTGGACGGGGTTTTTTCATGTGCCTCGTCTCAGGATTTTTCCCGAGAAGGAGATGGAACATGACCGGACTACAGGAACAATTGCACGGGCTCTGGCTGCCGCTTGTGACGCCGTTTCGCGACGGCGCTCTCGACGAGAGGTCGCTGCGCCGATTGACCCGGCATTACAGCGGACAGGCCGTCGACGGCTTCATCCTGGGGGCGACCTCCGGTGAAGGCATGACGCTGCGCGACGCGGAGCTCGAACGCCTCGTCGCCATCGTGCGCGACGAGCTGGCCACCGCCCACAGCAAGATTCCGGTCTGCCTCGGATTGTCAGGCGCGGACACCTCGCGGCTGAAGGAGCGTCTCGACGAGACCGCGGACTGGCCGATCGACGGCTATCTGATTGCGAGCCCGTATTATGTGCGGCCGTCGCAGCGCGGGTTGCTGGCGCATTTCGAGGCGCTCGCCGATCACGCCGCCTGGCCGCTCGCGCTCTACAACATTCCCTATCGCACCTCGGTCAACATCACCAACCAGACGCTGCTGCGGCTTGCCGGGCATCCGAATATCATCGGCCTGAAGGATTGCGGCGCGAGCCGCGAGCAATCCATCGCGCTGCTGCGCGACCGGCCTGCGGGCTTTCGCGTGCTGACTGGCGAGGATGCGAATTATTTCGAGGCGCTCAGCGACGGTGCCGACGGCGGCATCGTGCTGTCAGCCCACCTCGAGACCGCGACGTTTGCGGCTGTCCATGCCGAGCTGAAGCACGGCAATCACGATGCGGCGCTGGCGCGCTGGCAGGAGGTCGCCGACCTGACGCGCCTGTTGTTCACCGAGCCCAGTCCCGCACCGGCGAAGTATTGGCTGTGGCGCGCGGGCCTGATCGACAGCCCCGAAGTGCGCCTGCCGATGGTCGAAGTCGGCAGCGAACTCGCAGTCCAGCTCGACCGCGAGATCGAGCGACGGATGCAAGTCGCGGCGTAGCTGATAGCCCGCACCCCACCCTCTCCCCGTAAGTACGGGGAGAGGGAGTGAGAGAGCGGAGTGCGTGGTTAACCGCGCACCAATGACCTTCGCTGCTGCCGCATGGTGCATCCACGGCTCGTTTACGCAAACGCGCCTATCGTCTTCATTCAAAGTCTTTTCAAATGGGGGAATGATCATGGGGCAACGCATCCGCCCGACGGCGGCAGACGTCTTCGCGTCAGCCGATTTCATGCGGGGAATTGTGGTGGTGTCGTCGTTCGGCTTCTGGGCGGTGATGCTCGGCCTGATGCCGGTGCTGGTGTTTCGGGTCTGGCTGGCATGAGGCGAACGCACGTCCGGATGGTTAATCCGTGGTAGCACCTGTGTTCGAAAGCGCGCGAGACTGCGACCCGGATTTTTAAAACATCCAATGTAGCGTTCATGCCCATAAGCGAAGAAATCGCGGGGGCGTTTGTGAATAGTCATAACGAAGTGGCGTCGCATTACGACGCTGAACAGCAGGGCTTTACCACCGAGGACATTCTCTGGGCCGCCGGCATCTGGTCGGTGATTCTCACTCTATCGCCGGTGATCGTGTTCTACATGCTGATGGTGGCCTAGCTACCAAGTCATCTTCCGAAAAACGCAAAACGCGCGGATGTCCGCGCGTTTTTCGTCCGGGGAATGATTTATGAAAAATTATGCCGCCTGCTTGTGCATTGCGCCGGACGCCGACGCCGTGCCGCGAATAGCCTTTACCGAACGTTCGATCGCCGCCCACAGCCTTGCGATTTCCTGAGCCGCACGGCTCTCGGCCTGATATTCCCGCGCGCCCTCGCCGTGGCTCAGCGCCATCAGCAGATCCGAACGGTTGGTGATCTGGCCGCCCCACACCGGAGCACGGAATTTCGCCAGCGCTTCGCGGGCGATGGTGACGATCGGGCTTTCGGACTCGTCGCGGCGCGCCGGCGCACCGTTGAGCACGACCGCGTAGGGCTTGCGAGCCGCACGGCACATCTGGATGGTTTCCTGCACCGCGTTGACGTCGAACACGCCGGGACGGGCGGGAATCACCACCATGGTGGCATTGCGGATGGCGTCGTCGACGACGGCCGACAGGTTCGGCGGCGTGTCGATCAACACCCATTCATAACCGTCGCGCTTGGCAGCGGAGACGATGCCGCTGACCGAGTTCACTGCGGACTTGATCGGCGGCTCGTTGGTGCCACGCAGCTTGTGCCACAGCGTGAGCGAGCCCTGCGGATCCGCATCGACGAGCAGGATCGGCTTGGTCGCCTTGATCTGCGCGGCGAGATGCGCGGCCAGCGTACTTTTGCCCGAGCCACCTTTACGCGATGCAAAAACAATAACGTTCATACCTCTGCCTCCAGATTGACCCCAGGCGGCGAAAATGAATCACCGCGGTGATTCGGGAAAGAAAAATTTATCATAAGTTATGTCGGCGCCATGAAATAACAAAGCGCGTTGGCTTTTGAGTCACACTGTCGCGTGCGACGACGGCTTCATGCCGCCAATCGTGCGTTTTTTGAGCAGTCCGGCGGGAAATAATGGAATGCAACCTCGCCGCGCAATCCGTTTCGCTGGCCGTTTCCATCCCGCCTTGTCGCAAGCGTCCGCACGCGGAGGCGAACAAAACGAGTCCAGTGGCTGGTGTGGGACTGATGCCCTGATCAGTTTGGACTTAGCGACGAGGGGCCGGACACGCAAATGCCCGGGACTTCAAACGCACTGCGCGCTTTGGCCCGGGCATGATCGAGTTTCAAAAAGGGAACGCTTGCCCGCGTTCAGCCTTCGCTGGCTTTCTTCTTCTTGGCGGTCTTCGTGCTCTTCTTCGCAGGTTTGGGCGCGATGCTGGTCGGCTTGCCGGCGCGGGGCGCGGCCGCCATGCCCGGCTCCGGTCCCGGCCGGAAGAACACCCGGCACTGCGGCGAGAGCTGCGATTTCTTCTGGATCATGCAGGCGGTGATGGCGTCGACGTTCGGAACGAAGTCGCCGCACAGCCGCATCGCATCGGGCGTGCAGGCCTGCTGCTCCTCCTGGGAGTAGGCAAAGCCTTCACTCGGGTGGATCAGGACGGCCAGGGCGATCCCCGTGATCGCAGCAGCAAAGGTCTTGTTGAAACGGAACGGCGGCATCGATCCCCCCAAAATGTCGAGTCGGAGCGGATAGTGGGTGAACGGGGGTTCGTTGGCAACGAGGGCAGATGCGAAAGGCGGGACGTGTGCGGTCTCGGCAACAGGGCCCCCCAAAACAAAAAAACGCGAAAACAACCCCATGCACAGTAGCCAAGTCCATGTGTTGATTGGACTTTGCCAATGGTGATTTGCGGATTTTACGAAATGCGGTTTGACTCGTCGGGCAAAACAGGAGCATGATGCCATCATCACAGAACGTGCGTGGGGTGGTCGGCCTGTCTCCTGCGCTGGACAAAAGCGTGAGCGGGACGGAGACGATTGCATGGAGCGAAATGAGGCGGAGCTGCCGCTGTCGGGCGTGACGGTGGTCTCGCTCGAGCAGGCGATCGCGGCTCCTCTTGCCAGCCGCCATCTTGCGGACTGGGGCGCGCGCGTCATCAAGATCGAGCGGCCGGGCGATGGCGATTTCTGCCGCGACTACGATCACGTGATGAACGGGATGTCGAGCCAGTTCGTCTGGACGAACCGGTCGAAGGAGAGCCTCGCCATCGACATCAAAAGCCCGGAAGGACAGGAGGTGCTCGACGCCCTGCTGCCGCAGGCCGACGTCTTCATCCAGAACCTGGCGCCGGGCGCGGCGGAGCGGCTCGGCCTCGATGCCGCCTCGCTGCTGCGGAAATATCCCCGGATCATCGCCTGCGACGTATCGGGCTATGGCGCGGGCGGTCCCTACAGCAACAAGAAGGCCTACGATCTCCTGGTGCAGTGCGAGGCCGGCGTCCTCGCCATCAACGGCACCGAGGCGGAGCCCGCCAAGGTCGGACTTTCGGTGGTCGATATCGCCACCGGCATGTACATCCTGAACGGCGTGCTGATGGCGTTGTATCGCCGCGAGCGGACCGGCAAGGGCACCGCCTTCCAGGCCTCGCTGTTCGATTCCATCACGGACTGGATGAGCTATCCCGCCTTCTACACGCAGAGTACGGGCCGGCCGCTGCCGCGAACCGGCGCCAGGCATGCAACGATAGCGCCGTATGGCCCTTTCCGCGTCGGCGACGGCAACACGATCTTCTTCGGCATCCAGAACGACCGGGAATGGCGATCGCTGTGCGCCATTGTGCTTGGCGACGCCGCCTTTGCCGACCACCCCCGCTTCCGCACCAATCCGCTGCGCATGCAGAACAGGGACGATCTGCAGGTCCATATCGAGCAGCGTTTTGCAGCGATGACCAGTGACGAGGTGCTGCGGCTGCTCGACGAGGCCTCGATCGCCAACGCGCACCTGAATTCGGTCGAGGCGTTCCTGGAGCACGAGCAGCTCCGCGCCCGCTCCCGGGTGCAACCGGTGGGATCTCCGTGCGGTCCGGTCATGAGCTTCCTGCCGGCCCTCACCATTCCCGGCCTGTCGCCCCGGATGGATCCGGTGCCTGACGTCGGCCAGCACAACCCATCCATCCTCAGCGAGCTCGGTCTCGCAAGGGAGACATGACGATGACGCCCCGGCGGCCGACGCGGGTCTATCTGGCCGTTCCCGCGCATCGCTCCCGTCTCGTCGCCAAGGCGGCTGCCTCGGCCGCGGACGCGGTGTTCATGGACCTCGAGGACGCGGTGCCGCCGACCGAGAAGAGCGCGGCGCTGGAGGAAGCTGCGCGGGCGCTGTCCTCGCTGGAGTGGGGCAACAAGGTCGTCGCGGTCAGGCTCAACGCCGTCGACAGCCCCTTCATCGCGCAGGAAATCCGCATGCTCGCTGCGCTGCCCAGGCTGGATTCGGTGATCGTGCCGAAGGCGGAGCACGCGAGCGACATCGCCGCCATTGCCGATCAGCTGCGCGCGGCCGCGCCGGATCGCCCCTCGCCTGTGGCGCTCGAACTGCTGATCGAGACCGCGCTCGGTCTCGTCAATGTCGACGCGCTCGCCGCGGCGCACCAAAGCGTCGCCGCCCTTCATCTCGGCGTCGGCGATTTCGCGGCGTCGATCGGCGCCCGCTCCTCGGAAATCGGCGCGTCGCCGGACGGCTACCGCCACGTGGGCTCCGCCCAGAGCGGCTATGCCTCCGCCCCGCTCGATCTGTTCGCCTATCCGATGATGCGCCTGCTGGTGGCCGCGCGCGCGTTCGGCCTGCGCGCCATCGACGGTCCGTGCGGCGCGTTCCGGGATGGCAGACTGACTGAAAGCAGCGCGCTCAAGGCGGCTGCGATGGGTTTTGACGGCAAGCAGGTGATCCATCCCGACCAGATCGAACCGACGCTGCGGGCGTTCGTCCCGTCCGACACCGAGCTCGCGCACGCGCGCCGGGTGGTCGAGGCCATGGAGCAGGCCGAGGCGCAGGGCCAGGGCGCGGTGACCCTCGACGGCAAGATGATCGACTATGCCAATGTTCGCATGGCGCGCAGGATCATCGAGATGGGGTCGTAGCGGCGCATGGCCACCGTGCTGATCGTCGCGCCGGTGTTCGCGCTAATCGCGGCCGGCTATGCCGCGGTACTGTTTCGCTTTGTCTCCGAGACCGCGCACAAGGGCATCTCCGAATTCGCCTTCAGCATCGCGATTCCCGCGCTGCTGTTCCGCACCATCGTCGTGTCAGAATTTTCCGACGTCAGCCCGTGGCGGATGTGGGGCGCCTATTACGGCGCGCTCGCGCTCATTTGGATCGCGGCGCTTGTCCTCTCGGCCCTGCTGCGCAAGCGGCGCGAGGACCGCGAGGACGGCGTCGTGTTCGCGATCGGCTCGGTCTACGGCAACATCGTGATGCTCGGCATCCCCCTGACGCTCTCGGCGCTGGGCAACGAGGCCGCAGGCCCGATGGCGCTGATCCTGTCGGTGAACACGCCGCTGCTCTGGCTCTGCGGCATCCTGCAAATGGAATGGGTCAGCCGCAAGCAGACCGGCTCGGCGCTGTCGGTGATCCGGCCCGTGCTCACGGATCTCGCGCGCAATCCGCTGATGCTGGGGATCGGTTTTGGCGTGGTCTGGCGTTTCACCGGCCTCGGCCTGCATCCCGTGGTCGACAGGACCGCCGAGCTGCTGGCGCAGGCGGGCTCGCCGGCGGCGCTGATCGCGCTCGGCATCAATCTGTTCCGGTTCGAGGTCAAGGGCGAGATGTTAAGCGTCGTCGTGATGAGCGCGCTCAAGCTGCTGGCGATGCCGGCGGCCGCGTTCGTGCTGGCAAAGCTGCTCGACCTGCCGCCGCTCGCGGCCGGCGTGGTCGTGCTGTTCGCGGCGATGCCGACCGGGGCGAATGCGTACATCTTCGCGGTTCAATACCAGCGGCTGGTGAACCCGGTGTCGGGCGCGGTGGCGCTGGGGACGTTGCTGGCAGCGGTGACGTTGCCGGTGGTGGTGTGGGTGGTGGCGAGGTGAAGTGTCAGAGGCCTGCAGAGTGCGCCGCACCACCGCCCGAATATCCAATCAGCGCAGGCCCAGGAACGAGAGCACCACACCAATCACGACGACGAGTCCGACCAGATAGATAATGCCGTTCATGTCTCAGCTCCTCCGCGTTGTCAGTCCTGCCGCAACACAAACACCGAAGGTCGTGAAAAGGTTCGGCGGTGCTCGGCGCCGTTTTCTCCTGAAATCGGGGAACGAAAGCGACCCATCCTGCGTCGTGGCGTGCTGAGCTTCGCCCCCTCAATGATTTTTCGTTTACACGCAAAGGTCGCTAGGCTGCCCTGATACGTCCTGCAGGGAGGGTGACATGGGACAGCGTGAAGAGAGACTGGCATTGATCAGAAGCGCTTACGCGGCACGCGACGGCGGTAACGCCGAAGGCTTGGTGACAGCCTTTCATCCCGAGGGTCTGTTCACCTTGATGGGCGACAACAGCGCGCTCGCACTGACGGGGACTATGCAGGGGCACCCGACCCTGCGTGGAGCCTTCAGTAAATTGATTGATGAATTCGGCTTCGAAGATCGCGAAATCGTGGCCGAGCTGGTCGACGGAGATCGCGTTGCTGTCCATTCCCGCGTCGTCGTTCTACACCATCCGACCGGGAAGGCTTCCAGCACCGAGATCCTGGACCTGTTCAGATTTCAGGACGAAAAGATCGTCGAGCTGATCGAGTTTGCGGACACTGCGCAGATCAAGGCGATGATATCCTGACGCGCAAAGAGGTTGTGTCAGTGTCGCCTGACGTTAGGGAGTTTGGTGCACTGTCACAACACGCTGGCCCTCGCGCCAGGCCATCTCCCAGAAGTCCGCCTCGAGTCGGGTGGCTTCCTTGAAGATCGCAATCAGTTCTGCCTCGCGCGCCGGCGTGGCGTAGAGATCGGCGAGATGCTCCATGTGCGCCCGCGCTTTGGCGGCGACCTCCTGGTACGGCGCGCCGGCGTACTCGGCGATCCAGACGCGGTAGGCGTTCGTCGCAGCGTCAGCGAGGGGGAGCGAGGCGAGCCGCGTTGCGATCTCCGCGTACCCGATCACGCAGGGGGCAAGCGCCACCTTGAGTGCCAGCAGATCGCCGCGCATTCCCGCGTCGAGCACGTAGCGTGTATAGGCCAGCATCTCGGCCGCCGGAGGCGCCTGTTCAAGGTCGGTCGGGGATAGACCCCAATCGGCACAGAGCTTCACATGCAGGTTCATCTCGACATCGAGGATGGCCGAAAGGCCGGCCGCTGCTTCACGCATGTCGGCAAGTCTGGGCGACTTGTAGACCGCGAGCGCATAGGCGCGAGCAAACTCGATCAGGAATAGATAGTCCTGAACGAGGTAGTGACGAAACGCCGCCTCGGGGAGCGAGCCGTCTGCCAATCCGTTCGTGAAGGGATGCTCGGTGTAGGCCCGCCACTCAACGGATGCTGCTGTCTTGAGACGCTCGAAGAAACTCACGATCTTTTTCGCCCGGCTTGCTTGTCCATGAATGTCTTTGGTTCGCTACCGATAGCGCATTGCGGACCGGGGAGCGACGGCGACCGCGCACAAAACTGGCTTTGAGTAGCGTTGCGGACACTGCCCGCGTCGGGAGTTTGGCGCACTGTCACCGTAATCTCGAACGCTTTAGTCCCGACGGTCGATCGTTAGGGCGAAGGTTTTCGCTCTTAGGCATTTCGAGCTCAGGCTGATCGGACGTTATCACGCAAGACTCCACCAGTGGTTGGTGAACCCGGCTCGGGCGCGGTAGCGCGGGGCACGCTGTTGGCGGCGGTGACGCCGCTCTGAGGGACTGTTCGCGTCAAGAGGGCATGCCTTCCGGTGCCTCCGATCGTACCGCACGTAGCGCAATGCCCATTCGTCTACGAACGTTCTGAAGACCATCGATGAAATCATCCGCCGCAATGCTCAGGCTTTCTGGAGATTGAGCGCGCGCCATATCCTCGGTGGTCCACTCCTGGTTCAATTGCTTAGCGAGCGCATAAACAACAGCCCGACCGACGCGAATGATCATCGTTCGTTCAGCAAATTCCTTTGTCATCCGACGCATCGCCTCGGGCTCAGGGGCGTGTGCATACTCCAATTCAAGTTGGGTGCGCATTTCAGCAATCGAATGGTAATGCATGTTTACAAATAGCTGCCCTGCTTCAGGATAAAATTTCGCGGCCTTAACCCTCCTTTACAACTGCGATAACGAAGGCCGTAACGATTTGAAGGTAGTGACGCCACCTTTGCGCCCATACCGAAATTGTCATCAAGCCCCTTGTCTTTTCCAATGGATGCAGCCAGGTCGCATATCTGATGGAGCTCTTCACTGGACATCCCGGGCCCAGAATTCCAAATACAAAGCTTCTCTACGCCGCCGATCCATTTCGGCATCAATTCTATTGTTTGCTCGCCTGCTGGAGCATTGATTGCTGCCTCGATCGCGTTCATGACCAATTCGCGGATCATCATCGTCTTCGGGCAGCGCTCGATCATACTAGCAACGAGAAAGTCCTCGTCGGCGACACGTAAGGCAGTGACGTTTGGTGAACTATTCATTGTATCCTCGTGATCTAAATTCTAGGGAACACAAGAAATTTGAATTCAAATCAGTGCCCGGAAACCCGGGCACCACATTTGCGTAAGTCGATGATCTACGACGATGGTAGATATCTAAGATGATCTCGCTATGCGGCGGCAGCTTCAGCAACTGCCTCAGATGAATGACGCGACGGAAGCCCAAGTTTCCAACGGATCATATCGCCAACGATCGGATAGATATCGTTGTGCTTGGCACCGAAGCGCATAGCCACGGCAGTTTTTGCAAGCGGCCATCAAACCGCACGCCAATAGAGCCTTCCAGGGGATGGCCGCTGCATTCGGGTATCGAAGAGGGTCGAGGGTACGGGAGGTAAACATGCGTGGCTGAACATGCAGCGGCAGTTTACATAAAGTACTGATCCTGTGGCGGAATCACTGGTACAGTTGGGTGGGCTCGAACCACCGACCTCCTGTTCCACAGACAGGCGCTCTAACCAACTGAGCTACAACTGCATCCTTGCGAGCCGCCCGAGGGGCGCCCTGAACGGGCCGAGAACCAAGGGGGGCTGGACGGGGCGGAAACTAGGTGCAACGGGCGTTTTTGGCAAGGCCGCAACACCCTCAAAACGTCCCGCAAACGAGGTTATTTCCAAAGCAAAACCCGGGCTCTAGGCCCGGGTTTCTTAATTGAGACGGCCGCGCCGGATCAGGCGGCGGGGTAGAGCTTCGCGGCGGAGGCCTTGATCGGCTCGGCGGCGGCGGTGGCAGCGCGCTGGGTGATCTCGGCGAGCTCCCGGGCCTGGGCCTGGAAGGTCTCGAGCTGCGCCTTGGAATGGTTGGTCCACAGCGCGAACGCATCCTGCGGCGCCTTCACGCTGAACAGCTCCTGGGTGAAGTCGAGATGGGCCTTGGTGTTGGCCTTCGCGAACTCCATCAGCTTGGCGGTGTATTCGCTCACGCCCTTGTGGGCGGAAGAGAACACGGCCTCGACGGTGCCGTTGTGGGTCTCGGCGGCGTCCTTGAACTTGGCGTAGCTCTCGCGGGCCTGCGACACGCCCTTTTCGGCGAACGCACGCACCTGCTCGGGGACCTCGAACGGAATGATCGAGGCAGAAAACGGATCAGTCGCACCTGTCATGGTTGTCCCTCACACTAATGAAAAAACGGAGTGAGCCTTCAGGCGCGCCCGCCGGCCAACCGGGTGACGGGAGCGAAGACTGGAAACACGAAACGAATGATGGCTCGCCCAGCGCGGGGACCATGCCTGCCTAAAATGTCAACATTGTGCAACGCAACGGGTTTGGCGGGTGCATTGCAAAATTTAATCTCGGGGAGGATGAGGTTCCCGGGCTGGGGAACCGGTGGTTGAGGTATTTGAGTCCGGCCGCCGCGCTCTCTCCGTTCCCTCCCCCCTTGTGGGGGAGGGTCAGGGAGGGGGTGCCACACGGGGATTTTCTCTGTCGCGCTTCGGTCTCGGGGCAACGACTGACACCTTTTGCTGGGCTTACCCCTCTTCCTAGCCCTCCCCCACAAGGGGGGAGGGAACGCAGCTGGGTGGGGGCACGAGTTCGGGTTGAAGCGACTGACCATTTGCCACGCGCGAATCCTGCGGATGCAGCGCGGCTGCGCCTTGCGGGCCTGGGGACATTAAGGTTATCGCGGCTTTAGGCCTTGGCGCATAGGCTTGGGACGTGGACCTGCCCGCGGCTGCGGGCGATACTAACCCTTTCTTAAGGCTGTCATTCCAGGCAGCCTTGCTGACAAGCGAGACGCGAAGCCGGTCGGATGACGAGTTCGGATTTCCAGTTGCGAGGCGTGGGCGATCCCCGGCTGGCCGTGCACGCGACCTCGCCGCTGCCCGCCTGGCTCTGGTCGATCGACGGCACGCGCGTGCTCTGGGCCAATCCGGTCGGGGCAAGGCTGTTCGGCGCGGCCAATGCCACGGCGCTGGCGGACAGGATTTTCGGGCCCACCGACAGCCACCGCCGCCAGATCATCCGGCTTGCCGGCCGGCTGCCTCCGAACGGCGCCATCCGGCTCGAACGGCTGCGCGGCTTCGGCGCCCGGCTGGGCACGCTGATGACCTGCGCCTGTGCCCGGCTCGACTTCGCCGATGGCGGCCGCGCGGTGCTCGTCACGGCGATGGATCCGATGCTGCGCTCGATGCCGCTGGTCGAGCGGCTGCTTCGTCTCGTCGACGGCGCCAAGACGCCGATGGCGGCGTTCGCGCCCGACGGCCTGTTCGTCGGCGCCAGCGAAACGGCCCGCACCCTGCTCGGCTTCCGCGATCTCGGCGAAGCCGGCCTCGAACAGGCGCGCAGCGACGCGCTTCGCCAGGGCCGCGCCGAGACGCCGATCGGCATCGGCCAGATGGTGCTGCAGCGGGTCGGCAGCGGGGCCGACATCGGCTTGGTCGCGCTGATCGAGCCTGCGGTGCAGCAGGCGGCGGCTGCGAGTGAGGAGGTCGAAGCCAAGCCCGCTGAAGAGATCGCGCGCGAAGACATCGCTTCGTCCGAGCCTGCGCCGTCCCCTGCCCCACCCGCCGTGCCGGAGCATGTGCAAGCAGCGCCGTCGAACGAGGCGCCATCCGAAATCGCGCTGTTCGACGCCTTTGCCGAGGACGCGCCGGAAGCCACCAGGACGATCGCGCACGAACCGCCCGCAAGCGAGCCGGCGACAGAGATCGTCTCGATTCAGCAAGCCGTCGAGGAAGCAGCCGACGCCGCGCCAGAAACTCCGGTTGAAAACTCGCCGGAAGCCATGGTGTCGCCGCAGGCCGCGCCGACCGTAACCGGCATGGTCGAGCCGCCGTCGGGCCACGAAGAGCCGCCCGCACCGCGTCAGCATCCGCTGCGCTTCCTCTGGAAGGCGGATGCAGAGGGCCGCTTTGTGCTTCTCTCCGACGAATTCATCCGCCTGATCGGCCCGCGCACGGCGGCCGGCTTCGACCGCCCCTGGCACGAGATCGCCGACGCATTCTCGCTCGATCCTGAAAGCCGCGTGGCGCAGGCGCTTGCCAGCAAGGACACCTGGGCCGGGATCACCGTGAACTGGCCGGCCGACGGCGGCGAGCATCTGCCGGTCGAGCTTGCCGGGCTTCCGGTTTTTGACGGCGACCGCAATTTCGCGGGCTTCAGGGGTTTTGGCGTCTGCCGCGATCTCGACGGCCTCAACCGGCTCGACGCGCTCAGGCGCTTTGAGCTGCTGGCCGAGCCGCCGGCGCCGCAAAGCCTGTCTACCGATGTGGTCGGGCCGGAGCCCGAACCCGAGCCAGAGGCGCCGCCGCCTCCGCCGATCGAGCCGCCCGCACCTGAGCCTGAGCCTGAGCCTGAAGCTGAACTGCCCGAACCCACACCCGACGCGAATTCACATCCAACCGATCCGGAAACGCCAGTGGAAACGCCTCCCAATGTCCTGCCGTTCCGAGCGCCCGGCGACACGCGACCGCCGACGCTGACGCCGGTCGAGAACAGCGCGTTCAACGAGCTCGCGCGGCAATTGTCCGAGCGCCTCGAACGCGACAAGGAAACCATCGCGGCATCGTCCGAGCCGCCGGATGCCGAGATCACGCCTGAAGCGCCGACGCCGGAGCCCGAGCCCAAGTCTGACCCTGAGACGCCGCACACGCCGGCCGAATGGCTGACCGCGCCCGCGCCGCCCGCGCACGGCCACAGCACGCGCGACCGCGCGCTGCTCGACCTGCTGCCGACCGGCATCCTGATCTACCGGCTCGACCGCCTGCTCTATGCCAATTCCGCGTTTCTCGCGCGCATGGGCTATGCCAGCCTGAGCGCCCTGGAGAATGCCGGCGGGCTGGATGCGCTCTATGTCGAGCCGGGCGTGTCGGCGGCCAGCAGCACGTCGCAAGCAGGCACGCCTGTCACGATCAGCGCGACGCTCGCCAATGGCGAAGCGCCGCTGCCGACCACCGAGGCGCATCTGCACGCCATCGACTGGGACGGCGAGAGCGCGCATGCGCTGATCTGCGCGCTGCCGCAGGCCGCGCCCGTTGCGGCTGCGCCCGTGATCGCGGAGACCGTCGTCGCCGAGACCATTGTCCCCGAGATCTTCGCGCCCGAGCCCGAGGTCGGCGAGGCCGACGCGGAAGATCTCGCCGCGATCCTCGACACCACGGCCGAGGGCATCGTCATGTTCGATGCCGAAGGCAACATCCACGCCTGCAACCGCAGCGCCGAGGCGCTGTTCGGCTATGACGGCGAGACGCTGATGCAGCAGAATCTGGTGACGCTGTTCGCGCCGGAGAGCCAGCATGTCGTGATCGACTATCTGGAAAACCTCAAGAGCCAGGACATCGCGAGCCTGCTCGACCACGGCCGCGAGGTGCTGGGACGCGAGAAGAAGGGTGGCGTCATTCCGCTCGCCATGATCATGGGCCGCACCAGGCCCGACGGCCCGAACTTCTTCGCCGTGTTCCGCGACCTCTCGCAGAGCAAGCAGGGCGAGAGCGAGCTGACGCAGGCGCGACGTCTGGTCGACGGCGCGGCGAATGCCAAGGCCGACATGCTGGCGCGGATCAGCCACGAAATCCGCACGCCGCTCAACGCCATCATCGGCTTCTCGGAGGTGATGATCTCGGAGCGCTTCGGCACGCTCGGCAACGAGCGCTATGGCGAGTACATGAAGGACATCCGCGCCTCCGGCGAGCGCGTCATCGCCATCATCGACGACCTGCTCGAGCTGTCGCGGATCGAGACCGGCAAGCTCGACCTCAACTTCGCCAACCTCAACCTCAACGATCTGGTCGAGGCCTGCGTGGTCGTGATGCAGCCGCAGGCCAACCGCGAGCGCATCATCATCCGCACCTCGCTCGGCCACGCGCTGCCGCAGGTGAGCGCGGATGCGCGCGCGATGCGGCAGATCACCATGAATTTGATCTCGAACTCGATCCGGCTCGCCAGCGCCGGCGGCCAGGTCATCGTCTCGACTGCGCTGACCGACCGCGGCGAGGTCGCACTTCGCATCCGCGACACCGGCCATGGCCTCACCGAGCGCGAAGTCGCCGCCGCGATGGAGCCGTTCCGGACGCCACCGCCCGGCGACGCCGAGGACAATTCGGCGCTGAGCCTGTCGCTGACCAAGGCCCTGGTCGAAGCCAACCGCGCCCGCTTCAACATCAAGAGCGCGGCGAACTCCGGCTCGCTGATCGAGGTGGTGTTCGCACCGGCGCTGGCGAAGGCGTAAGCGGCGACCTCGATTTCCAGCCGATGCTGCACCCCCGCGGCGGCGCTGCGGCCGGCTTCGGCCGAGCCGCGCCCGACGAAGGCTGCCACGTCTTGCAACTTATTCCCGAACGGAACCGAAGCCCCTTGTTGCGGCTTGAAGCCTGGACCAAGCGTTTCGCCTGCTGATCAGTTCGACACTGCAGATCCCGCACCCCAGTGATTTCAAATGGCCGACCGAGCGAAATCCGTGGCATCGAAGCAGCGTTCGCCCAGGCGGAGCGAGGCGGTGCGAAGCGAGGGAGGCCCGACCGCCACTGAGCGAAAGCCGCTGCCCACCGGCGCGGGCGCGCGCATGAACGCAAGGGTCGTGCTTGCCCTCGCGCTCGTCGCACTTGCGTTGTGGACGGCGGCGGGATTTCTCCCCGCGTTGATCTGGGCCGCGATTCTCGCAACCAGCCTGTGGCCGCTCTACACCAAGTTTGCAGCGCGCGTAAGCTCCGGCCGCTCCAGCCTGGCCCCGCTGGTCTTCACGCTCGTCGTCGCCCTCATCCTGTTTACGCCGATGTCACTTGCCGTCTATCAGATCGCGCAGCAAGGCGATCTGCTCGTGGGCTGGATGAAGCAGGCCGGAGAGAGCGGGATCGAAGTGCCTGATTGGCTCGCCCGCCTTCCGATCGCCGCAGAGAGCATGGAGCAGTGGTGGCGCAGCAATCTTTCCGATCCCAAGGCCGCGACCGCATGGCTGAAAAGCGTCAATGCAGACAACGCATCGGAATTGTTTCGAACCTTCGGCGGCCAGCTGCTTCACCGCCTGTTTCTTCTGTTCTTCTCGCTGGTGGCCTTGTTCGTCTTGCTGCGCAACGGCCGGTCGATCTCGGACCGCGTGCTGGAAACCTGCGATCGGCTTTTCGGTGAGGCGGGAGAGGGTCTCGCCGAGCAGATGGTCGGCGCGATCCGCGGCACCGTGAACGGTACGGTGCTGGTCGCCGCGGGCGAGGGATTATTGATCGGCGTGGCCTATTTCGTCGCGGGCGTGCCGAATGCCATCGTATTCACCATTTTGACCACGGCCTTCGCCATGCTTCCCTTCGGCGCCTGGCTGGCTTTCACCGCTGCGGCGGTAGTCCTGGTCTCAGGCGGAGGCAGCGGCTTCGCAGCCGCGGGCGTCTTCTTCTGGGGTGCGATCGTCATGCTGGCCGGCGATCATTTCGTATGGCCGACCCTGGTCGGCGACTCCGCGCGGCTGCCGTTTCTGTTCGCATTCGTCGGGATCTTCGGAGGCTTGGCTGCCTTCGGCCTTCTGGGCTTGTTCTTGGGCCCGGTGATCATGTCAGCCTTGCTGGTGGTCTGGCGCGAGTGGGTGTTCCGACCTGTCGCGCACGAGAAGAACGGCTGAAAGCAAAAGGCACGGCGCTTGCGACGCCGTGCCTTCCGCATTCATAGCACCCGAGCTCAGCTGTAGATTTCGAACAGTCCGGCGCCGCCCTGGCCGCCGCCGATGCACATTGTCACGACGCCCCACTTGGTCTTGCGGCGCTTGCCTTCCTGGAGGATGTGGCCGGTGAGACGCGCGCCGGTCATGCCGAAGGGATGGCCGATCGGCGCTGGCGAAGGCGTAAGGCGAGATCAGGCTGGGACTGGACTGGCGGCTGCCTTTGCGTGGTGGCGCAACCCGCTCGGACATGTAGTATGGCCCTGCCGGAGCGGGGTACCAAATTGGACGGAATCAATCTTCACGATCCCCTCTTCGCCACCTATGTCGTTGCCGCCAGCTTGATCATCCTCAAGGCCGTGGCGATGTCGTGGCTCACCGTCGTCCGGATGGTGAGGGCCCAGGGCGGCTACCGTTCGCCGGAGGACATCCAGAAGACACGACTGAATCCCGCGCCCGATCCGGCGCAGCTTCTTCCCAACGAAGATGTGGAGCGGATCCGCCGGATCCAGATGAACGATCTCGAGAGCCTGCCGTATTTCCTGGTCGCGGGCTTTCTTTATGTTCTCACAAAGCCGTCGCTGCTTCTCGCGCAATGCCTGCTCTACGGCTACGTTGCCTCACGCCTGCTGCATTTTCTCGCCTATCTCACCGGGCAAATTCACGACATTCGCGCAATGCTGTGGACCGTCGGCTCGGTCATCCTGGTCTTCATGACCATGCGCACGCTGCTCGTTGCACTCGGCGCTTGAGGCTCAGTCGGCCACGCCGGCTATCTGCTGGGCCGAAAGGTAGCGTTCAAGCGCCTCGTGCTGCTTGAAAAAGCGCATGGCGCGCAGATCGCGGATCGTCGTTTTTTGTGCCGCATCGCGAACCCGGGTGACCTCGCGGGCTTCCTCCAGCCGGCCGACCCCGACCAGGTTTGCCGCGAGCATGCGATGCCCGGTGCCGTTGCTCGGATTGTGCCGAACCGACTTGCGCGCCCAGGCAACGCCCTCCTCGTACTGCCCGAGGGCAAAGTAGGACGCGGTCAATCCCGTCATCCACATATGGAGCATGCTGTCCTCGGGGCTGAGGACGAGAGACCGATGCAGGCATGCGAGTGCGTTGGCATAATCGCCTCCCATGCTGTCGATCATTCCGAGTACACCCCATGCGAAGGCCGAACTCGGATTGAGTCTTGCGGCTTCGCTGGCGTGAATGCGCCCCTGATCGTTGTCGCCGGCGGGCCCAAACAGCGTGAAGCCATAGACAGCGTGGGCGAAAGCGTCCCCACTATCCTGCTCGACGGCGCGGCGCGCCAGACCGACCGCCTCGGACGCGGCATCCGCAGACATGTTGGCGCCGAGCGGCGGAGCCATCACGAGTCCCCAAGCCAGCGCCGCCAGCGTCGCCGTTCGCTCCTGATCGAGGCTCAGAGACCGCCGAAGCAGATCGATGGCCTTGACGATACCTTCGCGGGTGCCGCCCCATAAATGGTGAAGGCCGCGCAAATACAGATCATAGGCCGAAAGATCAGTTGGCGGCTTGCGGCGTGCGCGTTCGATCTCGGCGCTACGAACGGCGGGATCGACGACTGCGGCAACACTGCTGCTGACGTCGTCCTGCAGGTCGAAGATGTCGACCAGGGGGCGGTCGTAGCGATTGGACCAGACCTGGGCCTCGCTTCCGGTATGAGTGAGCTCGGCCGAGACGCGAATGCGGTTGCCCGCCTTGCGAATATGACCGCTCAGGACGTATTGCGCACCGAGTTGCTGCGCAATCTGCCGGCTGGTCATTCCCTTGTCCCGAAGGGCAAAGCTCGATCCGGCCGCGATCACCACGAGCTCGCGAAAGCGCGATAGAGCGGTGATGATGTCTGCAGTGACGCCATCGGCGAAGTAGTCCTGTTCGGTTTCACCACCCATGTTGCGGAACGGAAGCACCGCCACGGAGGGCCTGTCGTTGCCGAACACGTGCTCCGCCTGGTGCGAAAGGTCTGCCGTCGGCTCCGCTGCCGGCAGAATGATCTTCTGCTCCTGGACCTTGCGCAATTCCGCAGCCAGGGCGGTGGTCGCCGCATCGGGCACGGTGCCGAGCTCTTGCTTCAGCAAGGCAACGACGGCCTGATAATATTTGAGCGCCTCGGCGTTGCGGCCGGCCGCGGACAACGCGCGCATGATCAGGCGGTGCGCATCCTCGCGCATGCTGTTGAGTGCATTGGCGCGCTGGCCGGCGAGCAGGGCATCGCCGGCACGTCCGTCGGACAGTTCCTGGTCGCCGAGCGCTACCATCGCGCCGACAGCCAGCTCCGATAACCGCTCGCGTTCGCCGGCCAGCCACTCGCTCCAGCCCTCAGCGTTGACCGCGATGTCATCGACGAGGCGCCCGCGATAGAGATCTGCCGCCGCGGTCAGCGCGTCACGGCTGCCCTTTCTGACAAGCCGCTCGAATTGCGGCACATCGCAGGTGATCACAACGGCATTCAACGAAATGAATTCCCCGTCACTCCTGAGAGCACTCTGACCAAGAACTTGACGTAGCTTGAACAGCGCCTGTCGCAGGTTTTGCTTCGCCTGCGCTTCGAAGTGCGATCCCCACAGCAAGGTCGAGAGTTTTTCGCGGTGCTGAGGCTGAGGTGCCGTGCAGGCCAGATAGGCCAGCAATCCCGCGAGTTTCTTGTTCGGCAAGCTGACGGCGCCGTCCGGCCCGATCAGTTCAAAACGTCCAAGAAGTGCGAGAGTAAAACTTGGGCTGGGCGCGGGTGCAGTTTCGGTCATTCCGCCTCAAAAATAAGCAGATGCGCTCACGGATATACATCCTACACGAATTGCCGCCTTAGCGAACAATATTAACGCTGCAGTGACGGCCGAGTGACGCCGGCGACGACGACAGTGGGTTCAGATCGCATCGCGACGAGATGCCGGTTGGTTGATCGACGCGGAGCAATTTCATCCGGAAGTCAGCGTGCGCGCGCATCACCTCATCATGATCGTCGTTGGCTTATTCGTGGTGCTCGCCGGATTCGACGCAGCGTTGACGACCTTTGCACACCCGGCACTCAGGGCCGCTTCGCAGTCGGCGCCGCCCGTCGCACCGCTCCTTTTCGGAGGCGACTGATCGCACGCCGGCATCACAACAGCCATCAAACAGGAGGTCGCATTGACCGACATCGCACAGCAGGGAAGACAATCGCAGAGGTTTCTCGCGTCCGACCAAGAACAGCGATTGGTTGCGATGTGGAGACTTGGAGTGGTCGCCTTCTATGGCTCGCTCATGGCGCTGGTGATTGCCTTCGCGGCAATAAGCAAGGCGCCCCGAGAGCGCCAAGCCAACCTCGCCTCCAATGATTTCGTCACCCACTACATTTCGAACCCGCCGACACCGGTAGGCGATCGGGACGAGCGACAGCGAAGCATATGAGGACAATCGTGAACAATCACAACCGTGCTGCGTCTCCAATTCGGGCCAGATCTCCAGCATCGCACGACAGAAAGCGAACAGGCGGCGAGACGCGCCTGATGATCCTCGTTCTGCTGGGATTCGGCCTCGTTCACGTGATCGGCGCGATCCTCATTCAGCGCGCGTCGACCGAGCGAGGTGATCCGCCCCTGATCCTCGCTTCGCACACCGACTGACGGCCGCCACATGCAGCCGGTTCATGGGATTTGAAAACCCAGGAGGCAACATGCCAGCAATCATACGCACGATTTCCCGCACGGTCCTCTCGGTCATCGGTGCCGAATTGGCGAAGCACGCCTTCTTGTTGTGCGCAGCGTGCGTCTTTGTGTTCGTGCTCTCACGAACCTACGGCCTGGATTTGAGCGCCGGATTCTTCTGACGTTCGCAATGGTGGCCGACATGACTGAAATCTGAAGACGCATCGTCGTCGATGCGCAAGTCCTGAGGAGCTGATATGTACGTTGGCCGGATATTGTCCACGCTTGGCGGACAAGGACCCATGCTCCTGGTGATCTCGCTTTGCGCAGGGCTGGTGATCACTCCCCTCGCTCATCTCGGCTACGATCTTTTGCCCTTTTCGGCATTTCTTCTGACGCTGGGCTCGTTTCTTACGGCGGGTCTTGCCCCCTCTGAAGCCAGCATTCGTCCGCTCCTGATGGGCGTGGTGCTTGCCTGGGTTGGCCTGGTGCTGCCATTCGCTGCTGCGATTCTGCTGTCCTTTGCTCCGCTTGATCCTGCGCTGCGGGCCGGCGTTCTGCTTTCACTGCTGGCGCCGCCGGTCGGAAGCGCCGCTGCGATCGCCGGAATGCTCGGTTTGCGACCACGTCTCGCACTGCTCGTTTCCATCGCACTGACCTTGCTCACACCGATCTCGATTCCGAGTTTTGCCACGGTGCTCGGACTTGGAATTGCATTCGACATGGGCAGGCTGGCGATCCGGCTCTTCAGCATTATCGGCGCTGCAGGCCTGGTGGCCTTCTTAGCCATGAGGTTTCGTCGTCATGTGATTCCCGTTCTGCCCGATCAAAGCGCCGCCACCGGGATCGCCGTTGTCGGGCTCATGATCGTGGGGCTTGCCACCTCGCAAGGCATACGGGCGCAATGGACCAGCAACGCCCTGCGTTTCGACGTGATGCTCGCCGCGGCGATCGTGTTCAATTTCGGTCTGTGCGTCCTCGCTGCCATGACGTTCGCGAGACTGGGGTGGCAAACCGCCGGTACCATCGGTCTCGTGAGCGGAAACCGCAACGTCACGCTCGTGTGGGCAGCGGCGAGCTTCGGTCTGCCGTCGCTGGCGGAAGGTTATGTCGCTGCGTGCGTCATCCCGGTCCTCGCGCTTCCCCTCATCATCAAGCTTTGTCTTAGACTACCTTCCTTCAGCCGCTTCATCCCACAAAACCGGTGATCCAAAGAGTGCACGCCTGACCTGGTACTCAAACAAAGGGCACGGCGCTTGCGGCGCCGTGCCCTTCGCAGTCCTGCAGTCTGTCTCAGCTATAAATCTCGAACAGTCCCGCGCCGCCCTGGCCGCCGCCGATGCACATCGTCACGACGCCCCATTTGGCCTTGCGGCGCTTGCCTTCCTGGAGGATGTGGCCGGTGAGACGCGCGCCGGTCATGCCGAAGGGATGGCCGATCGCGATCGAGCCGCCGTTGACGTTGTACTTGTCGGGATCGATGCCGAGCTTGTCGCGCGAATAGAGACACTGGCTGGCGAAGGCTTCGTTGAGCTCCCAGAGATCGATGTCGTCGATCTTCAGGCCATGGCGCTTCAACAGCTTCGGCACGGCAAAGATCGGGCCGATGCCCATCTCGTCCGGTTCGCAACCCGCGGCCGCCCAGGCGACGAAGCGGCCCATGGGATTGAGGCCGCGCTTCTCCGCGTCCTTGGCTTCCATCAGCACCACGGCCGCAGCACCGTCCGACAGCTGGCTGGCGTTGCCGGCCGTGACGAACTTGCCGGGACCCCTGACGGGCTCGAGCTTGGCGAGACCTTCCAGCGTGGTCTCGGGCCGGTTGCACTCGTCGCGGTCGACGACGTAGTCGACGATCGACTCGGCCTTGGTCGCCTTGTCGACCACTTTCATCTTGGTCTTCATCGGGACGATCTCGTCCTTGAACTTGCCCGCCTGCTGCGCGGCGGCCATGCGGCGCTGCGACTCCAGCGAATACTCGTCCTGATATTCACGGCTTAGATTGTAGCGCTCGGCGACGATGTCGGCGGTATCGATCATCGCCATGAAGATTGCCGGCGCCGTCTTGAGCAGCTCGGGATCGATCGATTCCTTCGGCGTCCCGCCGCCCGGCATCGAGATGCTCTCGACGCCGCCTGCGACGATGCAGTCGGAACCGTCCGAGCGGATCGAGTTGGCGGCCATCGCGATGGTCTGGAGACCGGACGAGCAGAACCGGTTCACTGAGACGCCGCCGGTCGATTTCGGCATTCCTGCCAGCAGCGCGGCCTGGCGGCCGATGTTCGGCGCGCCATGGGCGCAATTGCCGAGATAGCAATCCTCGACATAGTCCTTCTCGACGCCGGCGCGGTCCACCGCGTGATGGATGGCGTGGGCCGCGAGCGACATGGGCGGGGTGATGTTGAACCCGCCGCGGCCGGATTTCGCGAGGCCCGTGCGTGCATAGGATACGATGACGGCTTCACGCATTGTTTTCTCCCTTTTCGAACGATTTTGACCGGTGCGTCGGTCGAGGTCTTCTCGGCGCCATTGGTACACAAAGTGCAGCGGTCGCGGGAGAAATAAAAACGCCGCCCTCGCGAGAGGGCGGCGTTGTTCCGCGGGTCGGAATATCAATGTGAGCATCGCTCTATCCACTCGTCATGCCCGGGCTTGTCCCGGGCATCCACGTTCTTTCTCCGACCGGGCAAGGCGTGGATGGCCGGGTCAAGCCCGGCCACAACGACGGAGAAAGCTCGACTAGAACGTCAGCGCCTTGACCTGCTTGACCTGCGGCAGGGCCTGCACCTTGGCGAGCAGATCGGCCGGCACCGCGCCGTCGACCTCGATCAGCGCGATGGCATCGGAGCCCGGGGCGACGCGGCCGAGATGGAAGGTCGCGATGTTGATCTTGGCATCGCCGAGCAGGCTCGCGAACTTGCCGATGAAGCCCGGCTTGTCCTCGTTGGTGACGTAGATCATCGACTTGCCGAATTCGGCGTCGACGCGGATGCCCTTGATGTCGACGAGGCGCGGCTTGCCGTCGGCATAGACCGTGCCCGAGACCGACCGCTCCTGCCGCTCGGTGGTGACGGTGACGGTGATCAGGCTTTCATAGTCGCTCTGGGCGGCGCGGACGATCTCGTCGACCACCATGCCGCGCTCCTTGGCGACGACGGGCGCGGAGACGACGTTGACCTCGCCCAGCATCGGCCGCAGCAGGCCGGACAGCACGGCGGAAGTGATCGCCTTGATCTTCATCTCGGCGACATGGCCCTCATAGGTGATCTCGACTTTGAGGATGCCGCTCTCGGTCAGCTGTCCCGCGAACGAGCCGAGCTTTTCGGCAAGCGCGATGAACGGCTTCAGCTTCGGCGCTTCTTCCGCCGTGATCGAGGGGAAGTTGACGGCATTCGAGATCGCGCCGGTGAGCAGATAATCCGACATCTGCTCGGCGACCTGAAGCGCGACGTTCTCCTGCGCCTCGGTGGTGGACGCGCCGAGATGCGGCGTGCAGATCACGTTGGGATGACCGAACAGCACGTTCGCAGTGGCGGGCTCTTCGACGAAGACGTCGAAGGCGGCGCCGGCGATGTGCTTGGAATTCAAAGCGTCGACCACGGCCTGCTCGTCGACGAGGCCGCCGCGGGCGCAGTTGATCAGGCGCACGCCCTTCTTCATCTTGGCGATCGCGGATGCGTCGATGATATTTTTGGTCTTCTCGGTGAGCGGCGTATGCAGCGTGATGAAGTCGGCGCGCTTGAGCAGGTCGTCGAGCTCGACCTTCTCGACGCCGATGTCCCTGGCGCGTTCCGGCGACAGGAACGGATCGAACGCGATCACCTTCATGCGCAGGCCGAGCGCACGGTCGGCGACGATCGAGCCGATGTTGCCGCAGCCGACGACGCCGAGCACCTTGCCGGTGATCTCGACGCCCATGAAGCGATTCTTCTCCCACTTGCCGGCCTGGGTCGAAGCGTCCGCCTGCGGAATCTCGCGCGCCAGCGCCAGCATCAGGGTGATGGCGTGCTCGGCAGTCGTGATCGAATTGCCGAAGGGCGTGTTCATCACGATGATGCCCTTGGCCGTGGCGGCGGGAATCTCGACGTTGTCGACGCCGATGCCGGCGCGGCCGATCACCTTGAGATTGGTCGCCTTCTCGAGGATCTTCGCGGTCGCCTTGGTCGCCGAGCGGATCGCGAGGCCGTCGTAATTGCCGATGATCTCGGCGAGCTTGTCCTTGTCCTTGCCGAGGTTGGGCTGGAAGTCGACCTCGACGCCGCGGTCCTTGAAGATCTGCACGGCAGCGGGAGAGAGCGCGTCGGAAATGAGAACTTTGGGTTTGGTCATGGGAATGATCCCTGATGGTCGATAAATCTGAGACCGTCATCCGCGGGCTTGCCCCGCGGATCCATTCTCTTCGATGGATGGCCGGGTCAAGCCCGGCCATGACGAGATGAGATAACGCGACGAGCGAAGCTTGCTTACGCCGCCTTGGCGAGCGTGGCCTTGGTCTCGGCGAAGGCCCAGTCGATCCACTGGGTCAGCAGCGCGACATCACTGGCTTCGACGGTGGCGCCGCACCAGATGCGCAGGCCGGCGGGCGCATCGCGGTAGTAGGCGAAGTCGTAGCCCGCGCCTTCCTTCTCGACCAGCGCCACCAGCTTCTTGGAGAAGTCGGCCTGCGCGTCCTCGGAGAGTGAGGTGATCGCGGGATCGGTGAACTTCAGGCACACCGAAGTGTTGGAGCGGATCGCGGCGTCCTTGGCGAGGAAGTCGATCCAGGGCGTCTTCGCCTTCCAGTCGGCGAGCACCTTGGTGTTGGCGTCGGCGCGCGCGATCAGCGCCTTCAGGCCGCCGATCGACTTGGCCCAGTTCAGCGCGTCGAGATAATCCTCGACGCAGAGCATCGACGGCGTGTTGATGGTCTCGCCGACGAAAATGCCTTCGTTGATCTTGCCGCCCTTGGTCATGCGGAAAATCTTCGGCAGCGGCCAGGCCGGCTTGTAGGTTTCGAGCCGCTCCACCGCGCGGGGCGACAGGATCAGCATGCCGTGCGCGGCTTCGCCGCCGAGCGCCTTCTGCCAGGAGAAGGTGACGACGTCGAGCTTGGCCCAGTCGAGGGGTTGCGCGAACGCGGCCGAGGTGGCGTCGCAGATGGTCAGACCTTCGCGGGTCGCGCTGATCCAATCGGCGTTAGGCACGCGCACGCCCGAGGTGGTGCCGTTCCAGGTGAAGACGACGTCGGACTTCGGATCGACCTTGGAGAGGTCGGGGATCTCACCGTAAGCCGCGTTGAGCTTGGTGACGTCCTTGAGCTTCAATTCCTTGACGATGTCGCTGACCCAGCCCTCGCCAAAGGATTCCCAGGCGAGCGTGGTGACGGGCCGCGCACCCAGCATCGACCACAGTGCCATCTCGACCGCGCCGGTATCGGAGGCCGGCACGATACCGATGCGATAATCGGCGGGCACTTCGAGCACCTCGCGCGTCAAATCGATCGCGAGCTTGAGCTTGGTCTTGCCGACCTTCGCGCGATGCGAACGGCCGAGCGCTGCGTCCTTGAGATTTTGGGCATTCCATCCGGGGCGCTTGGCGCAAGGGCCGGAGGAGAAATGCGGCACGTTCGGCCGCGAAGCGGGCTTCGCTACAGTCATCTTCTACCCTTCCAGATAGTAAGCCTCCCGTTGGGGGGAGGTGTCCCGCCGCGGCTGATACGGGAATCGGGAAGACCAGTCAAGGAAGTTCCGGGGCCTCACGCGCGAGTGATGGCGCTTCCGGTGCGATTTTAGGGGATTCAACGGCGGCGAGTGCGTTCAACAAGTCCGTGGCTTCGCTGATCAATTGCGCGGCGCGGCGACGGCTGCCGACTTTCAAAATGCATTTGTCATTGGCCTGCACGACGTAGTCGTTGCCGACCTTGATCATCGAATAGCTTGTCATCGAAATCCCCGAACCGATCGAGCCCGGTTTCGACGTCCCGTAGCACCGTTCGTTCCTTCACCAACGTGAACGCCGTAGCGGTGGTTTATCAGCTCTTAATATGAACGTACGCGCGATCCGATTTCGCTGATCGCGCAAGGCTCATAGCGTGCTGCGTCAAAAGCGGACAGTCATGCCGACGTGACTCGCCGTGAACCCAAGCCGCTTGTAGAAGCGCTGCGCATCTGTTCGCGTCTGATGCGTCAGCAGTTCGACCAGATTGCAGCCGCGCGCTTTCGCTTCCGTCACCGCCCATTGCACCAATTGCTCGCCGATGCCGCGGCTGCGGCAATCGGAAGCAACGCGGACGTCTTCGAGCAGACCGCGGAGGCCGCCTTGCGAGCTGAGACCCGGCAGGATCGCGAGTTGCAGGCAGCCGACCACCCTGCCCTCGCTCTCGGCAACCACAAGCTGGAGATTTTGATCGCGCTCGACCCGAGCGAATGCCTCGTAATAGGACGCAGGCAGCGGGTCTTCCACGCGCTCGCGTGCGCGCCCGAGATGATCGTCGGCGAGCATCGTCACGATCGCAGCAACGTCTTCGCGGCGCGCGGGACGAATGGAGACGGATTCGGCGTTCATTAAGTTACTCCTGCCTCAGCGCGCCTTAGCGCACCTTGGGAAGCCCGAGAAAGGTCTCGGCTTCGGCGATCCAGCGGCGGATGGCGGCATAACGACCGAGATCGAAGCCGCCTTCATGCGCAACGCGGGTATAGGCGAGCAGTGAGACATCGGCGAGCGAAACCGCATCGCCGGCGAGGAAACGGTTGCCGGAGAGATGCTGCTCCATGCGGTCGAGCGCCGCATAGCCGCGCTTGACCTTTTCAGGATCGAGCTCGGAGGCGTCCTTGCCGAGATAGACGAGCTGGAAGCGGCACACCGCGATGTAGGGCTCGTGGCTGTATTGTTCCCAGAACAGCCATTCGTCCATCTTGGCGGCAGTGAAGGCATCGCCCGGTATGAGCGCGCTGTCGCGCGCGAGATAGCGGATGATGGCATTCGATTGCGCCAGCGTGCGACCGTCGTCGAAAGCGACGGTGGGCACCTGGCCGGCACCGTTCATCTCGAGGAATTGCGCCGTGCGGCTCTCGCCCTTGCGGGTGTCGATCTCGATCCACCGGTAGGGCACGCCGAGCTTGTCGCAGACCCACTTCACCTTCAAACAATTGCCGGAATTGCTATCGCCGTAGATCCGCATCGCTGCCCCCCGCGTTCAGCGACAGAGCATCAGGACGGAGGCGGCCTGTCAATCGGCCCGCGCGGGCGCGTCAGAACTTGTAGCCGAGACCGGCGCGGACGGTGTTGATGCTGGTGTCGACCGCCGAGCTGAAGCGGATATATTCGTACTCACCGCGGAAGAACAGGCCACCGACCAGATTGACGTCGACACCAAGACCGGCGCTGTAGCCGTAGATCAAATGGTTATGCTGGGCCTCCGTCGAGCTCAGCAGCGCGAGTGGAGTATAGGTGCCGAGCTGGGTCGCGCTAATGCGGTCCTGCGCACTGACCGTGCGGATGATGTCGGCATTTCCGAGTGCGAGACCCGCAAACATGTAGGGCAGAAAGCATCCCCAGGCGTAAGCTGCGCGGCCGCGGAATGTCGCCATGTCGCTGATGTTGATCGATGACGTGGAGGTCGCCGTCACGTCGTGAAAATTGTTGTCGGACAGAGCGAGGGCGCTCACGCGCCGCTCCGAGGCCGACGCCGATCCACCGAACTTGCCGTGCAAGTAGCTGATCTCGAGGCCGAGTACGACATCGTCCCACTGGGCATTGTAGCCGACGAAAGCGCCGTAGCCGCTGGTGCGTTGTGAAGCCTTGCCAAGTCCGAGGTTCCACTGCGATACGCCCATCTCATTTTCGACCAAGGTATCGGCCAGCAACGCCGCCATCATATTGCTGGTCGAGCCTCTGAAGTTCTCGTCCGACGAGCCATAGCCGCCCTGGGCGCCGATATAGCTTCCCTGCCAGTTGACGTTGGACTTGCTCAATCCGTCGGTGAAGCTGCCGCGCAGGATCGGCAGGTCGGAGAGATCGGCCGCGTGCGCCACAGAGACCGTCCCCAACATCGCCGCCGCCAACAATAGCCTACGCATCGAACGCTCCATCGAACTCGAACTTTCGCTCGTGATCATGGCCCGTTAACCTTAACCAATGGTTGCGCCGGAGCCCTTCGTCGCCGCTCGCCATGAAAAATACGCAAAGCAAAACGGCGCGGGATGATCCCGCGCCGTTAAGAAGTCCTAACCGATCAGGCGGACGATCAGCCCTTGGTGACGAGCGGCGGCGGCATGTAGGCCGGCGGGCTGCTGAGGTCCCAACGCACGCCGAGCTTCACGTCATGCGAAGTGATGTCCTTGACCTTGATCGTCGACGCGCCAGAGATGCTATTGTCATAGGCGCGGAAGTTGCCGGGGTTCGCGTCGCCGAGATCCATGTAGCTATAGGCGAGTTCGACGGTTAGGCCAGGGCTGACCTTGTAGGCAAGACCGGCATGAGCCGCCCAGGCAAGATTCCACTTACCGTTGTCGGCGAAGTAGGTCACGCTGTTGGAGAGACCGCCAGCATTGATGCGGGTGCCGTCGTCACGGAAGCCGCTCAGCTTGTTGTACGAGCCGCCGACACCGGCGCCGATGAACGGGGTGATGCACCACCAGGTGCCGAGATCGACGTAGGCGTTGGCCATGACGACCCACTCGGACTTGCTGCCGGAGTAGTTGTTGGCTTCGAAATCGGCGGCTCCGAGCGTGACGTTGTCCGAGCCATGCAGATTGGCCTTGCCGCGATACTGGCCGATCAAATCGGTGCGGAACCAGTTGTTGAACTTATAACCGACGCCGAGGCCGAACAGCGGCGACGAATCGAAGCCGAGACCGACGGTCTGGGTCGGGAACGCCTGCGCGGTCGCGCTGTCGATGCGTTTGGCGCTCTGATTGGTCATGCCGACGTCGCCGCGCAGATACCAGCCACCGAATTCGGCGGGCGGCGCCGGGGGCGCGTACATCGGAGGGGGCGCCGCGATCGGCATGTCGGCGGCGAACGCCATCGAGGAGATCAGGGTTGCCGCACCCGCGGCAAGGAGAGACTTAACGCTACGCATTGGCTTCGTCCTTTTGGCCGGTGAGGCAATACGGCGCCTCACGTTCTGGAAACTCACGGTCGGGACGATGCCAGCAAATGTTTAAGCGCCACTTAACCCTAATTTTTAAGGTTGATTTTTTCTCAACTCACACGCGCGTGCGACGCGAGCGTTGCAAAAATGCAGCGCCAAATGCGACCTCTTCGCCGCATTTCCTAACGATGTATGAAGCCGCGTTGCAGCAAGACAGGATATATTAACGCGCGTGCCGCGGCAGCTTGGGCAGGAACACCGCAAGCAGGCCGATCGCCGGCAAATAGGCGCAGACCTGGTAGACGAACGCGATCGAGGTGTGATCGGCGAGCTTGCCAAGCACGGCGGCGCCAAGGCCCCCGATACCGAACGCAACACCGAAGAACACGCCGGAGATCATGCCGAAGCGATGCGGCACCAGCTCCTGCGCGAACACGATGATCGACGACGTCGTCGAGGAGATGATCAGGCCGATGATCACGGACAGCACCGCACTCGCGTAGAGCCCGGCATAGGGTAGCGCCAGTGTGAACGGCAGCGCCCCCAGGATCGAGATCCAGATCACGATCTTGCGGCCGAAGCGATCGCCCAAGGGTCCACCGAGAAAAGCGCCGACCGCGTTCGCCGCGAGGAAAATGAAGAGATACATCTGCGCGGCTTGCGTCGACACGCCGAAGCGGTCGATCAGATAGAAAATGTAGTAGCTCGACAGGCTCGAGACGTAGAGCTGCTTCGAGAACAGCAATGCCACCAGCACGAGAAGCGCAACGGCGACGCGACGCGAGTTCGGCGCGTCGGGATGGGCTTGAGCGACCGCGGTCTTCTTCGCCTTGATCTGCGGTTCGTACCAGCGGCCGATGCGCCAGAGGATGAGGATCGCGAGGAAGGCGATCGAGGAGAACCAGGCGATACTGCCCTGCCCGAACGGCACGACGATGAGCGCGGCGAGCACCGGTCCCATCGAGGTGCCGAAACTGCCGCCGAGTTGGAACACCGATTGCGCAAAACCACAGCGGCCGCCGGAGGCGAGCCGCGCAATGCGCGCCGACTCCGGATGAAACACCGCCGAGCCGAGGCCGACCAGCGCGGCGGCGACGAGGATGACGAGATATTGGTGGGCGGCACTGAGCAGCAACAGACCGAAGAAGGTCGAGGCCATGCCGATCGACAGCGAATAAGGCTGCGCCTTCTTGTCGGTGTAGTGGCCGACCACCGGCTGGAGCAGCGAGGCCGTGAACTGGAAGGCCAGCGTGATCATGCCGATCTGCGCGAAGTCGAGCGCGTAGGTGTCCTTCAGGATCGGATACACCGAGGCGATCAGCGATTGCATGGTGTCGTTGAGGAAGTGGGAGAAGCTGATGCCGGCCAGCACGACATAGGCCGGCCCTGCCGCTGACTTCGCCGCCGGCGTCACGTCGCTGACGATGACGGGCTCGGTCAGCGTTTCCTCTGAGACGACGACAGGCTTGTTCAATGGATCGATCCAGGCGCGGCACATTGCCGCGACCTGCTAGTTACGCTGCGCGCGGCGACCGATCCACCGCCAATCGTCGATGGCTGGGATGCGTCCGGGCTACGATCGTGCTTCGCGATGCGCCTTAAGCCGCGGCCTGCCCGAGCGCGGTGACGATGGTATCGACGACGTCCTCGACCAGGATGCGATCCTCGCCCTCGCCCATGACGCGGATCACCGGCTCGGTGCCGGAGGAGCGGATCAGCAGACGGCCGTGGCCGTTGAGCCGCTGCTCGCCGTCGGAGATCGCCGATTTGACGTCGGAATTGTCGAGCGGCTTGCCGCCCTTGTGGCGGACGTTCTTCAGGATCTGCGGCAGCGGATCGAAGCGGTGGCAGACTTCCGACACCGGCCGGCGCAGCTTCTGCACCACGGCAAGCACCTGCAATGCGGCAACGAAGCCGTCGCCGGTGGTGGCGTAGTCGGACAGGATGATGTGGCCGGACTGCTCGCCACCGAGATTGTAGCCGCCGTTCAGCATCTGCTCGAGCACGTAGCGATCGCCGACCGGCGTACGCACGAGATCGAGCCCCTGCGCATTGAGGAAGCGCTCGAGCCCGAGATTCGACATCACGGTGGCGACGATGCCCGATCGCGACAGCCGGCCGTCTTCCTTCCAGCTCTGCGCGATCACCGCGAGCAGCTGGTCGCCGTCGACGATGTGGCCGCGCTCGTCGACCAGAATGACGCGGTCGGCGTCACCGTCGAGCGCGATGCCGATGTCGGCACGCATCTCGCGCACCTTCTTCGACAGCGCTTCCGGCGAGGTGGAGCCGCATTCCTTGTTGATGTTGAAGCCGTCCGGCTCGACGCCGATCGGGATCACGTCGGCGCCCAGCTCCCACAGCGCTTCCGGCACCACCTTGTAGGCGGCGCCATTGGCGCAATCGACCACGACGCGCAGGCCGTCGAGCGACAGATCGCGCGGCAGCGTGCGCTTGGCGAATTCGATGTAGCGGTCATGCACGCCGTCGATGCGGCGGGCGCGGCCGAGGCTGGCGCTCTGGGCGAGACGCTTGTCGATGGGCTCGTCGAGCAGCTGCTCGATCTGCTTCTCGACATCGTCGGAGAGCTTGAAGCCCTGCGGGCCGAACAGCTTGATGCCGTTGTCCTCGAACAGATTGTGCGAGGCGGAAATCATCACGCCGAGATCGGCGCGCATCGACTTGGTCAGCATCGCGACCGCCGGCGTCGGCATCGGGCCGACCAGCAGCACATCCATGCCGACCGAGGTGAAGCCCGCCACCATCGCGTATTCGATCATGTAGCCGGACAAGCGGGTGTCCTTGCCGATCACGACCCTGTGGCGGTGGTCACCGCGCTGAAACGCGAGGCCTGCGGCCTGGCCGACCTTGAGCGCGAGCTCCGGCGTGATCAGTCCGTTGGCGCGGCCCCGAATCCCGTCCGTCCCGAAATATTTGCGGCTCATATCGTCCCCCACGCAACAACCAGGGATCCCCAATACAACCTCCGGGTGCCCAAGCGGGACCCGCATCCCTGATTTGCTGAGTTCTTATAAAGCCATCGCAGCTAACTTGGCTTCAAAAAATATGATAAATCATTACGGAACCCGGCGCGCCCCAGCGCCGATAACGTCTTGTTAACCTTATATTTCCAGCGGGAACGCCGGAACGGTGCGGAACCCGCTAGTCCGAGCGCTTCACATGGCCGTCCCCGCGGCTCGGCGCCGGCTGGGTGACATTGACGGGATCGGAGCCCGGAAAGGTCTCTTCCAGACCTTCCTCCAGCGCCTCCTCGAGATCATGCTTCTCCTTGATCTCCTCCGGCGTCGGTCCGGTGTGCGGCCTGGTCATGGCGCCCTCCTCTTCAAAACGATTTGGAAACGATTTGGCTGTGCATCCAACCATGCTAGATGACCCCTCGATCTTCCGATGCAAGCCTCTTCCGCTACAAGACTTCCGATGCAGACTCTTCCGATACAAGCCGGGCCGGGGAAACCTTCATGAAGCACATCACCTGTATCGACGATCTTCGCACACTGCATCAGCGCCGCGTGCCGAAGGCGTTTTTCGATTATTGCGACCGCGGCTCCTACGCCGAGGAAACGCTGCGCGCCAACCGCGATGACATGCAGGCAATCAAGTTCCGCCAGCGCATCCTGGTCGACGTCTCCAAACGCGACACTTCCACCACGATCCTTGGCGAGCCCTCGACCATGCCGCTAATCCTCGCGCCGGTGGGCCTACTCGGCATGCAGCATGGCGATGGCGAGATCCATGCCTGCCGCGCCGCGCAAGCCGCCGGTATCCCGTTCACGCAGTCGACCATGTCGATCTGCTCGATCGAGGACATCGCGGCCAGTGTCGAGAAGCCGTTCTGGTTCCAGCTCTACGTGATGAAGGACCGCGGCTTCATCAAGGAATTGATCCAGCGCGCGATCGCGGCGAAATGCTCCGCGCTGGTGCTGACAGTCGATCTCCAGGTCATCGGCCAGCGCCACGCCGACATCAAGAACGGCATGACGGTTCCGCCGGAATGGTCGCTCTCGAAACTGCTAGATTTCGCTAGCAAGCCCACCTGGGTCTCCGGCGTGCTGCAAGGCAAGCGTCGCACCTTCGGTAACATCGCCGGTCATGTGAAGAACACCGGGGACCTCAATCGCCTCGCGGAGTGGACGGCATCGCAGTTCGATACGTCCCTGAACTGGAAGGACGTCGAGTGGGTCCGCAGCATCTGGCCGGGCAAGCTGATCATCAAGGGCATTCTGGACGTCGAGGACGCCGAGGAAGCCGCCAAGACCGGCGCGCAGGCTCTCGTCGTCTCGAACCATGGCGGCCGTCAGCTCGACGGCGCGCCGTCATCCATCGAGGTGCTGCCCGAGATCGCCGAGGCGGTCGGTGACAGGATGGAGATCATGTTCGACGGCGGCATCCGCTCCGGCCAGGACGTGATGCGCGCGCTCGCGCTCGGCGCAAAATCCTGCATGATCGGCCGCGCCTACGCCTACGGCCTGGGCGCCGGCGGCCAGGCCGGCGTCGCCAAAGCGATCGACATCATCCAGAAGGAGCTGCTCACCACCATGGGCCTGTGCGGCGTCAACAGGATTGACGAGATCGACGAACATATCATTGCGATGTGATCGCCGTAGTGTGGTGAAAAGCAGCCGCTTCAAACTCAGCCGTCGTCCCGGCGAAGGCCGGGACCCATAGCCACAGCGAGTAGTTTGGCGAAGATTGGTAGTTATTTCAACCTTCGCGCGGTACTGAGACCTGCGCCCAAAGATAGATCACGCGGTATGGGTCCCGGCCTTCGCCGGGACGACACTGAAGATGTCGCCGCAGCAGCACTCTCACATCGGCGGCGTCACCCCATCGCGGCCGACATTGACGCGGTTGGCTTCCAGCGAACCATCGTCCTTCTTCACCGCACCGAAGATGATCAGCTTGGCGCCCGGCTTGAGCTCGGATTTGTCGCTGGCGACGAAGGTGACGATCGGCGTGTCCGGCGGCACCACGACTTTCTTCTCGCCGTCCTTGTACTTGACCGTGATGTTCTGGCCGTCGGTGCCCTTCACCGTCTGCGCCACGGTGGCGTTGGTCATGGTCGAATTGGCGCGCGCGTCCCAGGGACGAAAACCTTCGGCGTTGTTATCCTCTATTACATCGGCGGCGTCAGGCCGTCGCGGCCGACGCTGACGCGGTTGGTTTCGAACGAGCCGTCCGGCAGCTGCTTCATGAAGGCGATAACCTTGGCGCCGGCCTTCAGATCGGATTTGTCGCCGGGCACGAAGGTCACCACCGGCGTATTGTCGGCGACGAACACCTTCTTCTCGCCGTCCTTGTACTTGACCAGCAGCGTATGGCCGTCATTGCCGACCACGCTCTCCGACACGGTCGCATTGGTCATGCTGGAGTTGGGCTTGAGGTCGTAGGGTCGCGAGCCCTCGCCGGTGCCGCGCATGCTCTCCGGAAACACGTGGACCTCGACCGCGTTCGCGCCGCCATCCGGTCCGGGCACGGTGGTGGCGCCGACGAAGGAGCCGGGCTTGATGTCGGCACGTGAAATCCTGGTAATGCCTGACACGTTCACGTCGGAGGCGATGTGCAGCTTGACGTCCTCGCCGCCGCGCGCCTTGACCTGCATCGTGTCACCATTGACGCTTTCGATCGTGCCACGCACGCGCGTCGGCACCGGCGCCCTTTGCGCAAGTGCCGAGAGGGTCGAGACGGCCACCATCGCGACGGCGATGAGCGGACGTGTGAAAGTTGCACGTTGAACAGACATGATGGTCTCCGATTGTCCCTATCGCCCTTACGGACATAGAACTCCGGAGGTTACGCGCTATTCTTTCAAGTCTTTGTGAGATCAGCCTCGACCAGCGCACGCAGCTCGGCCGTGACCTGCGGTCGCTGGCCGAACCACAACTCGAAGCCGCGGACCGCCTGATGCAGCAGCATGCCGAGCCCGTCGGCGGTCTTCAGCCCGCGCGCCTTTGCGGCCGCCAGCAACGGCGTCACCAGCGGGACATAGACGAGATCGGCGACGACAGCGCCATCCGGCAGGCGCGCCACTTCAAGGTCGAGTGAAGGCTGATCGTACATGCCGAGCGAGGTCGTGTTCACGAGAAGTTTTGCACGCGGCAGGATGTCGTCGATCCCCTCCCACGCAACCGGATGCACCTTCGGTCCGAACTGGCTTGCAAGCATCTCGGCCCGGGCGATGGTGCGATTGGCGAGATGCACGCAGCTGATGCCGCGTTCGAGCAGCCCGAACACGATGGCGCGCGCGGAGCCGCCGGCGCCCAGCACCAGCGCCTCGCTGGCTGCGTCCCAGCCGGGCGCGCTGGCATCGAGATTGCCGATAAAGCCCTCGACGTCGGTGTTGGTCGAGCGCAGCTCGCCATCCGCGAACCACAGCGTGTTGGCCGCACCGATCGCCTGCGCGCGGGCATCGGGCGTCGAGAGCTCAAGTACGCCCTCCTTGTGCGGGATGGTGACGTTGGCGCCGACGAAGCCGCGCAGCGACAGCCGCAGCACGAAATCGCGCAAATTATCGGGTGGAACCGCCTCGATGACATAGCCGCCCTCGATCTCGAGCGTGCGCAGCCAGTAACGATGGATCAGCGGCGAGCGCGAATGCGCGGCCGGCCATCCGATCAGACAGGCTGCGGGAGCCTTGGTCACAGTCGTCCTCCCCTGGGGTCGTTTCGGAGGCGATCCATTTCGCGTCCCGCAGGCCCTGTCAAGCGCGCGGGCCGTCTCGGGAGAGGCTCGACGTCAGGTCGTGCCTGTCTCACCGGCTGCGGGGTGCGCCGCACCGCCCTTGATGTCGGCGACCGCACGCGCGATGGTCTCGCGATAGCGCGCGCGTGGCGGCGTGACGCCATGGGTGAGCAGCGCGCGGCGAACCGTTGGCGATGCCCCCGTGATGAACAGCCGGATGCCCTGCCGGTGGGCCTTGGCGGCGACGCGGCCGAGCACGTTGGCCGCGGTCGAATCCAGAAACGGCACCGCGGCGAAATCGACCACAAAACCCTTGCGCTTGTCGGCGATGCCGTCGAGCACGCTGCCGATCGCCGAGGCCGCGCCGAAGAAGAACGCGCCGGTGATGCGATAGACCAGCACGTCGCGATCGACCGCGAGCGCGGGGTCGTAAGGCACGCGCTCGCCATTTTCGTCGTCGGGACGATCGGCAGCCACCATCGGCGAACGTTCCTCGATGCCGGTCATTTCCGCCATGCGATGGATGAATAGGACCGCGCCAAGCGCGAAGCCGACCAAAATGCCTTCGGTCAGGTCGCGGAAGATGGTGAGCAGGAAAGTTGCGAGCAGCACGACGGCATCGCCCCATGACGAGCGCAGGAGCGTCGCAAATTCGTGCTTCTCCGCCATGGTCCAGGCCACCACGACGAGCACGGCAGCGAGCGCGGCCAGCGGGATGTAGCTGGCGAGCGGCGCTGCGATCAGCATGAACAGCAGCAGGAAGACCGAATGCAGCATGCCCGCGAGCGGCCCTCGCGCGCCGGCGCGGATGTTGGTCGCGGTGCGCGCGATCAGCCCCGTGACGCAGATGCCGCCGAACAGCGCCGAGCCGACATTGGCGGCGCCTTGCGCCACCAGCTCGCAATTGGAGCGGTGACGGCGACCGGTCATGCCGTCGGCCACCACCGCCGACAGCAGCGATTCGATGGCCGCGAGCAACGCGAAGGAGATAGCATCGGGCAGCACGGCGGTCGCCTTCGCAAGCGAGAACGCAGGCAAGGCCGGCGAGGGCAGTTCGCGCGGAATGCCGCCGAAGCGCGATCCGACGGTCTCGACCGGCAGCGACAGCACGGCACATGCGACCGCCGCGAACACGACCGCGATCAGGATGCCCGGCCAGGACGGGAGCCAGCGTCGCAGGCCGGCGATGATGGCAATGCTCACGATCGCGACCGCGAGGGCCGACGGATTGACGGTGTGCAGGCCTCCTGCAAGCGCGACGAGTTTCGGAACGAATTCGCTCGGCTCCTTCGCGACCAGCGTGATCCCGCCGAGATCGCGCAGCTGGCTCGCGAAGATGATGACGGCGATGCCAGCCGTGAAGCCGACCGTCACCGGATACGGAATGAACTTGATATAGGTGCCGATCCGCAGGAAGCCCGCAGCGATCAGGAACAGGCCCGCCATCAGCGTGGCCAAGATCACGCCGTCGACCCCGTGACGGTCGGCGGTCGCCGCAACCAGCACAATGAAGGCGCCGGCGGGACCGCCGATCTGGAACCGGCTGCCGCCGAGCAGTGACGCAATGAAGCCGCCGACAACAGCGGTGTAGAGTCCGCGGTCCGGCGTCACGCCCGAGGCGATCGCGATCGCCATCGACAGCGGCAACGCGACGATCGCGACCGTGAGGCCCGCGAACACATCGGCGCGGAAATCCGATAGGCCATAGCCCTCGCGCCATACGGTGACGAGCTTTGGCAGATAGAGTTCGGTAAAGGTCGGCTGACGAAGCTGGTGCAGCTTGCCTGCGTGTTCGCCTGTGATGCTCATTTCAGCAAAATGCTCCGCTGCCCACAACGCTCCGATGCATCGTGCGGCCGCGTAGCGGGGCGCGACGGTGCGTTAGTTAAGACTGCTTCCGAGCACGATCATTGCGGGATCATGCTCCCACTCGCCGCGGCGACCCTGGCTGCTTGAGCCGAACGCCACGTCCGCCGCCTTCGCTGCGCGCCTGTTCGCCGATCAGCTCGACGCCGGCCCGATCAAAGGCTTCGACCACCTTCATCAAGGTCTCGACCACGCCGCGGACGTTGCCGGTGCTCGCCTCCATGCGCTGAATGGTCGGCAACGAAACGCCTGCAAGCTCCGCCAAGGCTCTCTGGTCAATGCCGAGCAGCGCGCGCGCTGCCCGCATCTGGAACGACGTGATCACCTTGGCCTCACGTTTCAGCCTTTATAAGTGATATCTGAAGCATGTACAATGACGTAAAATACATCATCTGAGGCCGAACGCAAGGGGAAGTTGGCCGTGCAAGCCACCTCCTCCACCGTCATTGCGAGGAGCGAAGCGACGAAGCAATCCAGAATTCCTCCGCGGAAAGACTGGATTGCGTCCGCCTTCGCTAAAGCTTCGGCCGACAAGTCGCTGCGCTCGCAATGACGGTTGGGAGGAGAGCGTGAGTCCAACCTTCACCACGCGAATGGTGACAGCCCCTCACCCCCGCCCCTCTCCACGCAACAACGGGGAGAGGGAGTGAGACAATGATGCGTCCCTTACTTCGGCAGGCCGATCACGCCGCGTGCTGATGCGCTGCGATGATCTGGTCGGCGGCGCGCCCCGTGACTTCGGCCATGTGGTCGAACTGGCGGGTGAAGCTGCCGGCGCCTGCTGTGGCCGAGCGCAGTTCGACGATCAACTCGCCAATCTCCGCTTCCGGCATCATGGCGCGGACGCAGTCCCATCCGCTCCAGCCGTCGCGGGTGTCGAAGCCGAGGATCTGGCCGCGCCGCGCCGACAGGATCGCGTTGATCTTGGCGGTGGCGTCAGTCGGGCAGACGATCTCGACTACATGGATCGGCTCCAGCAGCACCGACTGGCATTGCGGAAGGCCTTCGTTGAGCCCGACCCGCGCCGCCGTGCGGAAGGCGAGGTCGGAGGAATCGACGCTGTGATAGGAGCCGTCGGTCAGCGTCACCTGCAAATCGGTGACCGGGAAACCGAGCGGGCCGCGGGCAAGCCCGTCGACGACGCCCTCTTCCACCGCGCCGATGTAGTTGCGCGGCACCGCGCCGCCGACCACCTTCTCGGCAAACTTGAAGCCTTCGCCGCGCGGCAGCGGCCTGATATCGAGCACGACATCGCCGAACTGACCATGGCCGCCGGACTGCTTCTTGTGGCGGCCGCGCTGGACGATCGGCTTGCGGATGGTTTCCTGATAGCCGATCGCGGGGGGATGCGAGGCGACTTTGACACCGAAACGGTCGCGCAGCCGCTCGCTTGCGACGCGCAAGTGCATCTCGCCCTGCCCCCACAGTACGGTGTCGTGGGTCTGGGCGTTCATCACGAAAACGAGCGAGGGATCCTCCTCGTGCAGCCGCATCAGCGCCTGGCCGAGCTTGACGTCGTCCTTGCGGTCGGTGGCCGCAACCGAGATCGCGAGCACCGGCGGAGTGGGCTCGCCGGCGGCGAGCGCTGTCGGCTGGGTCTTGCCGTTCGAGACCGTGTCGCCGGTCTTGATCGGGTCGAGCTTGGCGAGCGCTATCGTGTCGCCGGCTTCCGCCGCGGCACGCTTGGTATCGTAGGCCCCGGTGACGGCGAGGATGCCGGAGATGCGGCTCGCCCCGCCGGAGGAGGATTGCAGGGTGGCACCGTCGTCGAGATGACCGGCGAGCATCCGCGTCAGTGACAGCTTACCGCCGTGCTGCGAATGCAGCGTCTTGAAAACGAAGCCGAGGGCGTCCCTGGTCTCGGGAACGCCGAGACGCTTTGCGGTCTCCGCGATACCGGGCGCCTCGTGGCGCAACGCTTTCATCAAACGCAGCACGCCGTTTTCGCGTGCGGCGGCGCCGAGCAGCACGGGGCAGATCAGCCCGTCACGCAATTCCCGCGCGAGATCATCGAACACGGCATCGCGCGGCGGCTGGATGTCCTCGAGCAGCTGCTCCATCAGCGCATCGTCGTGATCGGCGAGCTTCTCCAGCATCGAGAAGCGGGCCTCCTTCTCGCGATCGAGATCGCCGCCTTGGAGCGCGACCACTTCGGAGGCCTTGTGCTCGCGGTAAATGAACGCGCGCTCCAGCGCGAGATCGACGAAGCCCTCGATCAGCTCGTCCTTCCAGATCGGGATCTGGCGCAGCACCAGCGGCACGCGCGAGGCGGGCTGGAGCATCTCGAGCGTCTCGCGGATGCGCTTGTTGGCGCGGTCGATCTTGTTGAGGAACAGGAAGCGCGGGATCTTCAGCTCCTCCAGCTCGCGCAGAATGATCTGAAGCTGCGGCAGCTTCTTCTCGTCGGCTTCGCAGACCACGATTGCGGCGTCGACCGCAGGCAGCGCGGCGCGCATGTCGTGGGCAAATTCGACGGAACCGGGACAATCGAGAAAGGTGTAGCTGTCACCCATGAAACTCGTGGTGACGGCAGTCAGCCCGACGGTCATCTTGTGATGACGGGCCTCTGGCGTGGCGTCGCCGACGGAGGTTCCGGCGTCGACGCTGCCGGCGCGCGGGATTGCGCCCGTTCGCGCCAGGATGGCTTCGAGAAGTGTGGTTTTACCGCTTTGGAAAGGGCCCACCAGCGCGATGCACCGTGGACCTCGGGGACTTCTGACGTCTTGTCCCATTCGCCGCCTCCTTGGTGTGGAGCTCGGCCCGTGATTGGGTCGGCAAACGCCGATGCTCTGCCCGTCCCCGAGATTTGGCAAGCATCAAACGTCGCTGCGGTGCGTCGTCGGTATTTCCTCCTCGCCCGAAGAGAGAGGTGAGGAGGAACGCTTCGGCTGGCGCCGAGCCTCAACGGCCCGGGCGGAGTTCCAGGCTCTCGAGGCCGGCGGCGACATTGAGGCCGACCTGGCCCTGCACGCTGAGCGGCTGGAGCGCGATCGAATTGTTGGAGCCGCCGACCAGCACGTTGCCGCCGAGACCGACGCCGACCGATGCGCTGCCCTGCGCACCGGCGTAGGTGCCGGCAAGGTCGCCCGGTCCGAGCCGGTTCACCGGCGCGAACACGCCCCAGGCGAGTGCCGTTTCCTGGGTGATGCCAATGTCGAGGCCGACCTTGCGGATCGTCGCGACGTAACGGTCGTCCGGCAAACCATCGACGCGCAGCACGCAGCCGAGATGGGTCACCGATCCCACGATGAAGCCCACGCTGGCGCCGCCGCGGCATTCGAGCACGCCCACCTGCACCATCCGCGACTGCGCGCTGGCGCCCGCGACGGAGGCAACGAGGCTCGCAACGGCAAGCCCGGCGAGGAGGAGTGAACGGCGCATGAAGATCTCCGGCGATGAATGTGATGCGAGTAGAGAGAGCGCCCTACCCGTGGTGCGCGATGGTCTATGCCACAACAGTTCCGGTGGCGCCAGATCGCGCAGACTTGAAAGAAGAAGGGCCCGCGTTGCGCGGGCCCTTTGATGTCACATCAGGTCTGCGAGCTCAGCGCAGATTGCCGCAGAAGCGCTGGATTCGCTTGCAGGCGTCTTCGAGGTCCGAGGTCTTGGTCGCGTAGGAGATGCGGAATGCCGGGCCGAGGCCGAAGGCCGAACCCTGCACCACGGCGACGCCTTCCGTCTCCAGCAGTTCGGTGACGAATGTCTCGTCATTGTCGATCACCTTGCCGGACGGCGCGGTCTTGCCGATCGTGCCGGCGCAGGACGGATAGACGTAGAAGGCGCCTTCGGGACGCGGGCACTCGATGCCCTTGGCCTGGTTGAGCATGGAGACGACGAGGTCGCGGCGCTCCTTGAAGACCTTGTTGTTGGCGGGGATGAAGTCCTGCGGACCGTTCAGCGCCTCAACGGCGGCCCATTGCGCAATCGACGACGGGTTCGAGGTCGACTGCGACTGGATCGTCGACATCGCCTTGATCAGCTGCGCCGGCCCGCCGGCATAGCCGATGCGCCAACCGGTCATGCAATAGGCCTTCGACACGCCATTCACGGTGAGCGTGCGGTCGTAGAGTTTCGGCTCGACCTGCGCGACCGTTGTGAATTGGAAGTCGTCATAGACGAGATGCTCGTACATGTCGTCGGTCATGACCCAGACGTGGGGATGCTTGACCAGCACGTCGGTGAGCGCCTTCAACTCGGTCCTGGTGTAGGCGGCTCCCGTCGGGTTCGACGGCGAGCACAGGATCACCCATTTGGTCTTCGGCGTGATCGCGCGCTCGAGCGCTTCGGCCTGGAGCTTGAAACCGGTCGCGGCGGTGCAGACCACCGGCACCGGCTCGCCGCCGGCGAGCGCCACCATCTCGGGATAGCTGACCCAGTACGGCGCGGGGATGATCACCTCGTCGCCCGGATTGATGGTCGCCATCAGCGCGTTGTAGAGCACCTGCTTGCCGCCGGTGCCGACGATGATCTGGTTCGCCTTGTAGACGACGCCGTTCTCACGCTGAAACTTGGCGATGATGGCGTCCTTCAACTCGGGAATGCCGTCGACCGCGGTGTACTTGGTCTTGCCGGCTTCGATGGCGTGGATCGCGGCCAGCTTGATGTTGGCGGGCGTGTCGAAGTCGGGCTCGCCGGCGCCTAAGCCGATGACGTTGCGGCCCGCCGCTTTCAGCGCACGTGCTTTATCCGTGACCGCGATGGTCGCGGACGGCTTCACACGGTCGAGCGCAGCGGCAAGGAAGGACATCGTCATCTCCTGACAAGCGTCGCGAACCCTTTGGCTTCACGACTCCGATTGTGGGAATGAGCCACCCTAAAACGAGTGCCGTTGCGCCGCAAGAAACTTCGGCCCGATCTCGGAAAAGTTTACGTGTCTGACGCGCATCAAGCCGCGATTTCTCGCAATATTCCGCAACTTTGCGGGGCAAATCCCACATATCCGACAAGGCGTGTCCTCGGAGCAATTTTGGCGCCTTCGAGGGCCATGAAACGAGAACGTCGTCATGCCCGGGCCTGTCCCGCCTGCGCGGCCGAAGCCGCTTCGGCGAGGCGAAGGCCCGGGCATCCACGTTCTTCGTGCCGTATGCAGCGCGTAGATGGCCGGGACAAGCCCGGCCATGACGATGCGGAAGCTTCAGTGCCAAAACGCGGCCGCCGTTTCTCGCACACGATCGCGTCGAGCAACGCACTTGCGCGTTGACGCAAGCGTGAACTGAGTTGGATGGTCGCACGGAAATGATCTTCCGCCGCATTGCAATGCGGTAGGGTTTTCGAGTTTTTCTATTGGCCGGGTCTTGCGGCGGATTCGCATCGGCATCATTGTTTAGCCGCGTTGCGGGGCAACAAGCGCCGCGCCCTCCCGTCTTCCGGAATCATCCTCAGAATGTACAAGCTCTATTCGATGCAGCGCTCGGGCAACAGCTACAAGGTCCGCCTTGCGTTGGCGCTGCTGAACTTGCCTTACGAAGCGGTCGAGGTGGACATTCTGCGCGGCGAGAGCCGCACCCCGGACTTCCTGGCCAAGAACCCATCCGGTCAGGTGCCGCTTCTCGAGGTCGGCGACGATCGCTATCTCGCCGAATCCAACGCCATCCTCTGGTATGTCGCAGTCGGCACGCCGCTCGCACCGGAGAACCGCATCGATCGCGCCGACGCGCTGCAATGGATGTTCTTCGAGCAGCACGCGCTGGAGCCGAACATCGGCGCGGCCTATTTCTGGCTGTCGCTGGTGAGGGGCGGCCGCGACCTCCAGACTCATTCGCTGGAAGACTGGATGGAGCGCGGCTATGGCGCGCTCCAGGTGATGGAGAATCACCTCAAGACCAACGCCTATTTCGCCGCCCGCCAGCTCACGGTCGCCGACATCGCGCTGTACGGCTACACCCACCTCGCCGACCGCTGCGACTTCGACCTCTCGACCTTCCCGGCGATCCGGGACTGGCTGAAGCGCGTGGAAGCGGCCCCCGGCTTCGTCGCAATGGACTGGCGGCCGGCCGACATCGAGGACCCCGCCAGCATCGCCGCGGGCGCTTGACGGCGCGTAGTGCTCTGCGAATAGCGGGCACAAGGGCCATCATTGCCGCAATCTCGCCGTTTTCGCTCGATTGGCCGCCGCAATATTGCCGATTGGAACAGTGAAATTGTTCGATGTCGCGGGTGATTCGCTCGCGCGTTGAAGGATTTAGACCATGATTCGGGCGTCCGGCACGGCAGGCTTTCAGGGCCCACCCGCTACCGTTTCGTCTTCCCGGCTGACCAACGCGGTCGCGGCCTCGCTCGCCGTGGCCGCGCTCTCGCTGTGCTTGATCGTCACCCTGACGGTGCTGTCGACCAAGGCGACCATGGCGATGGGCCTGCCGGTCTGATTCCCGCTTCATCCTGGACCCGCCTTCAAGGCGCCGCGTGGCCCGCGCCGACCGGCATCGCGACAGGACGTCGATGAAATCACCTGTGGTAGTCGTTGCAATCACCCTGACCGCGGCCATCCTCGTCGCGGCATCGCTGTTGATCTTCGTCGGCACGCGCAAGGGCCAGGGGACGTCGACGCTGAATGCGCCCGCGCTGCAACAGCGTCTCAAGCACGCGCATTTGGTCTAAAATCATCCGAAAGCTTTGCGCGTGAACCAAAGCGCACCTTAAGCACACCGCGCGAAACCGCATCGCAATGGCGCAATGTTCGGTCAGTGTTGCCGCCTTACCTCGTCCAGGGAGGAGCGAGACAGGCCCATGCGGTTGGGATGGCGTGCGATCTCCGGTCCGGCGCTGACGGCAGCGACTTTGCTGCTGACGATGTTTTTCGATCGCTTCGTCCCCGTTCCCTCGCCCGCGCCGCTGCTCGTCTGTATCGTGGCGCTCGCTGGCGCGCTCTCTGGTCCCGCTTCCGCCGTTGCCAGCGTAGCCATCGCCGTCATTGGCGCGGCACTGCTGCTCCTCAGCCGGCACGGCGTTTCAGGTCTTACCACGGCGGATATGATCCAACTCGGCTTCCTGGCCGCGACGGCCGCGGGCACCGCAGGAATCACCGTCCTGATGCGCCAGCGGCTGCTCGGCACGTTTGCCGCCGAGCGTCGGAGCCACGCCACCGCCGCACGGCTGTCGGCCGCGCTCGACCAGGTCGATATCGGCATCGTGCTGCTCGATGCCGAGACGCGCGCCGAATTCATCAACCGGGCGTTCCGCGATTATTTTGCGGTGCCGGACGACATCGCCGACGGCAAGCCGCCGTTCATCGCGCTGATGTATCATGGCCGCGACACCGGCGCGTTCGAACTACCCGAGGACGAGCTTGGCACCTTCATCGCACAGCGCATGGAGATGGTGCGGATCGGCGATGCCACGCCGATCAACATCGCCTTACGCAATGGCGAGGTGTTGCGCTTCGTCTGTGCCACGCTGCCCGACGGCGGGCGAATGCTGAGCTACACGCCCGTGACCGACCTCGTGCGCCACACCGATGCGCCGTCCCGCGCCGACTACTACCGCTCGCTGCGCGACCCCGCGGGTCGCAAGCTGATCCGGTATCTGCGCGTCGCGGAGTGATGCCCGATTGATCAGCACGTCCATCATCACGTATGAAGGACGCCTCATCGCTCCCGGGAATTCATATGTCGCTCACCATTCGCTCCGTCACGAGGCAGGACTACGAACAATGGCTGCCGTTGTGGGACGGCTACAACGCCTTCTACGGCCGCTCCGGCCCGACCGCGCTCTCGCCCGAAATCACGCGCGTGACATGGCAGCGCTTTTTCGACGCCTATGAGCCGGTGCACGGATTGGTCGCCGAGAGTGACGGCCGCCTGCTCGGGATGACAAATTATCTGTTTCACCGCAGCACCACCGCGATCGAGCCGTCCTGCTATCTGCAGGACCTGTTCACGACCGAGGCGGCACGCGGCAAGGGTGTCGGCTCGGCGCTGATCCACGGCGTCTACGAGCGCGCGAAGCTCGCGGGCTCCCCGCGCGTCTATTGGCAGACGCACGAGACCAACGTCACGGCGCAGCGCCTGTACGACAAGGTGGCCGAGCGTTCCGGGTTCATCGTCTATCGCAAGATCTTCTGATCCTCGCGATCGCGAGGCCTGTGGATAACTCTGCCTGTCACCCGCGCGTAACATAGCGGGACTAGGCTGCAGCTGCGTCTGGTCAGCCCCCCGTCACCGATCAAGCGCCCCAAAGCGGTCCCCGTCAGTCGCCGCGTCTGACAGGGGCCGCATTTTTTTGTCGGCAATTTCTTGTCGGCAGCTCCTTGTCAGCATGGCAGCAACGCGGCGCGCCGCTTGCTGCGGCGGCGCACCGCAGTCACAATACGCCCCTGCCCATCTCCGACAGGGATCTCCCATGGAAATTCGCAATCTCGGCGCCTCCGGCCTGCGCGTGTCTGCGGTCGGCCTCGGCTGCAACAATTTCGGCCAGCGCACGGATTTGGAGACCTCGCGCAAGGTAATCCATCGCGCGCTCGATCTCGGCATCACGCTGTTCGACACCGCCGACATCTATGCCGGCATGGGCGGTTCGGAAACGGTGCTGGGCACCGTGCTGGGCGACCGCCGCAAGGACATCGTGCTCGCCACCAAGTTTTCCAAGCCGATGGCGACCGACGGAACCAAACAGGGCGCTTCGCGCCGCTACATCATGAACGCAGTCGAGGCGAGCCTGACGCGGCTCAAGACGGACTACATCGATCTCTATCAGCAGCACGATTACGACCCGCTGACGCCGATGGAGGAGACGCTGCGCGCGCTCGACGATCTCGTCCGTCAGGGCAAGGTGCGCTACATCGGCAATTCCAATTTCCCGGCCTGGCGCGTGGCGGAGGCCGAATTCACGGCGCGTGCGATGAATGTCAGCCGCTTCGTCTCCTGCCAGGACGAATACAGCCTGCTGGTGCGCGACATCGAAAAGGACCTGCTGCCGGCCGCACAGGAGTACAAGCTCGGCCTCCTGCCGTTCTTCCCGCTCGCAAGCGGGCTCCTCACCGGCAAGTACCAGCGCGGCGCGGCCGCCCCGAGCGATACGCGCTTCGGCAAGGTACCGGCGTTACGCGACCGCTACGTCACCCCGCGAAACGAGGACATCGTCGACAAGCTCGCGGCATTCACGAAAGCCCGCGGGCACAGCATGCTTGAGCTCGCCTTTTCCTGGCTCGCCGCGCGCCCGCAAGTATCGAGCGTGATCGCCGGCGCCACCCGCGTCGAGCAGGTCGAGGAGAACGTGAAGGCGATTGCGTGGAAGCTCGGAGCGGATGATCTCGCCGAGATCGACAAGATCACGCTGGGCTGATCTTTTGGGGCGTGGCGCGCTACTTGGCGCCGTGTCCGACCGTCTGGATCACCTCAAAGCCCTCGAACTGGGGATGGCCGAGATAGGTCGGCTTGGTGTCGCCGGCCCGCGCATGCGCGGCGCGAAACGCCTCCGACTTGGTCCAGGCCTCGAACGAGGCGTGGTTGGCCCAGATCGTGTGCGAGGCGTACAGCGTGTGGTCCTCGAGCTCGGGGCCGCGCAGCAGATGAAACTCGACGAAACCCGGCACCTTGTCCAAATGAGTATCGCGCGAAAGCCAGACCTGCTCGAAGGCGGCCTCGGAGCCCTTGGCGACGCGAAAGCGATTCATGGCGATGTACATGGGTGATGGTCTCCTGATGTTTGGCTGATCATGTCGTCATTCCGGGACGCGCCGCAAGGCGGGCCCGGAATCGCAGGTTAAGTAACCAGCCCCTTCATCGGCCTTGCGCTTGCGCTGTCGGGGAACACCGTTTCGGCCAGTACGCGATCCGACAGGCCGAACTGTCCCTGCAGCACGCCCTTGATCACGGAGCGCAGATCGGTGGTGGGCTTGAGATCGCGGGCCTCGAAGAGGTTGGCGGGCTTGAGGCCGGGCCAGTCGGCGATGACGCGGCCGCCCTTCACCGCACCTCCGGCGAGCAGCGCGATCGTTCCCGTGCCGTGATCGGTGCCGTCGGTGCCGTTGATGCGCGCGGTGCGGCCGAATTCGGTGGCGACCACCACGACGGTGTCGCGCCAGCGTTCGCCGAGGCCGCTTTCGAATTCGGCGAGCGCACCGTCGAGCCCGCCGAGCAGGAACGCGAGGCGACCGACCGGCCCGCCTTCATTGGCGTGCGTGTCCCAGCCATCGAACGCGAGCGCCGCAATGCGCGGGCCGTCGTCGGACGCCATCAGTTTTGCGGCGCCGCGCGCGACCTGCCGCATCTGCGCGACCGCATTGCCCAGCTTCGGCTTCATGTCGTCGCCGCTCGCGGCCTTCTCCAGCTGAAGGCCCTGCGACAGCACGGCTGCCAGCGCGGGATCGCGATGACGGTAGAGCTCGACCAGACGCATCGCGGTGTCGTCATCGGCTTGCGGCAGCGCCACCGGCGCCCAGCCCACGGTCGGCGCATTGCCGCGCAGCACCAGCGGCGTGGTCGGGCCGACGGCAAGAGCACTCGACACCCGCTCGCCACGCGGCAGCGCCTCCAGCGCGCGGTTGAGCCAGCCGGATTGCACGCGACCCGGGCCGGCGTAGCCGCTTTCGAGCACGTCCTGGCCGTCGAAATGCGAACGGTCGCGATAGGGCGTCGCCACCGCGTGGATCACCGCGGCGTGCCTATCGCGGTACATGCGTGCGAACTCAGGCATCGCCGGATGCAGCGCGAAGAAAGCATCGAGCATGATGGCAGGATGCGCGCCGTCCGCCGTGAGCGCGATCGACCCGTGCAGGCCGGCATAATCGGGATCGCCGACCGGCGCGACGGTCGAGAGACCATCGAGCGCGCCGCGCAGGATCACCACGATCAGCCGGGGATCGCGACCGTCCGCCGCGCGGGCGAATTTCGGCAAATAAGCCCAGGCCGCGAAGGACGCGCCGCCGAGCAGGAGGCCGCGGCGCGAGGTGATGAGCCGGTTCTCGACGCAGTCGATCATCATCATCTCCTCTGCATTTCCGGCGACATCAACAGCAGCGCCAGCGCCTGCTGCCGCGACTCCGCCCGCTCGATGGTGCGCCGCGTTTCGATCGAGGCCGCATCTGCTACGGCAAATTCCAGCAGGTCGAGCGGGTCGATGTTGGGCCCGAGCCGCGCGCCCATTTGCGCGGCAATGTCGAGCCGGAGCTTGATGCCTTCGGGCGCAGCCCAGGCGGCGCTGGTATCAGCAAAACCATTCGGGCCGGCTGGCGACCACAACGGCTGGCCCAGCAGATTGAGATTGTTGAGATAGGCGCCCGGATCCTCCGGCACGCGCGCGAGCAGCCGGCCGCTCGCGATCAGGAAATCATAAGGGCTGCGCATCTTCGTCAGCGGCGCCTTCCACGCCTCGTCGGAATCAACCAGTGCCGTTGCGAGCGCCTTGAGATCGCCGTCGGTCTTGATGAAGACATCGCGCAATCGCGCCACCAGCGCCGGCGGCGGATCGTCGGCGACGAAATGTCGGACGAACTTTGTGGCGATGAAGTTCGCGGTCGAGGGATGGCGTGCGATGTCAGCGAGGGCGGCTTCGCCTTGCGCAAGGCCCGTCGGCTCGTAGGTCTTGCCGAGCAGCATTTGCGGCCCGGGCTGGTGCGCATTGACGTTGAACACGAAGGAGCCCGGCGCCCCCAGCTGTCCCTGCCGGCCGGCAAAGGTCCAGCCGGTGATGATGCGCGCGAGCGAGGTGACGTCGTCCTGCGTGTAGCCGCCACCGACGCCGAGCGTATGCAGCTCCATGATCTCGCGCGCGAGATTTTCGTTCAGCCCGCGTTTGCGGTTCTGGCCGGCGCGCGAGTCCGGTCCGAGCGATTGTTGGTTGTCGAGGAAGAAAAGCATCGCCGGATGCTGCTCCACCGCTTTCAGCATGTCGGCGAAACGCCCGAGCACGTGCGGCCTGATCGCCTCGCGCTCGAACGCGCCGGCCCATATTCGCGCCAGTTCGCCCTTGCTGGCGGAGATGCAGAAATGGTTGGACCAGAACACGACCAGACGTTCGGTGAAGCCGCACTCGACCAGGGTCGCGCGCTGCAACCGCGCCAACGCCTCGGCGCGAAAGGTTTTTTGGATGACGTTGAGCGGCTGCGGGGCGGGTTTTGCGGCAGCCGGCGCGGCCGCGTTGGGCTGCATGGCGTCCGGCTTGGCCGTATTGTCGACTGGCTTGTTGTCAGCAGGCTTATTATCGGTCGGCTTGGCCTCGGCCATCTGGCCCGCGATCTCGGTTGCCGCGGCGTTCAGCGAGAGATTGCGGCGCGGTCCGGGCTTCTGATCGGCCGGCGCTTCGGTCGGCGCGCCGGCTTTGGCGGCGGCCTCGCGCGCCTGCTTGACCTGGTCCTGGTAGGCGAACACGGCCTGCCCGAGCTGCGGCGTGGATTGCAGGCCCGGCGCCTCCAACAGCACAGCGTTGGGGCGAGCGAGTTCCGCCTTCACAAAGCCGCGAGGATCGGAGGCCGCGTTGATGAGATCGCCGGATGCGCCGCCGCGGGCGCCGAAGCCGAAACGGTTGAGCGCGACGAGCGCGGCTTGCGAATCGCGGGCCATCGATGTGTCCTTCGCGCGTTGCCAACCGCTTTCCTGATACGTGCGCGAGGCATAATATACCGCAGCGGGGGATGAACCCGACATGAAAATGACAGCACAGCTTTTGCGCAAATCATGACAAATCCGCAAGAACTTCCGGTGCAGGAACCCCGCCGCCTCGCCTGCTCCCGTTGCGGCGCCGAGTTCGGCTGCGACCTCTCAGGCACCTGCTGGTGCGCGGAAGAAACGGCGCGGCTGCCGATGCCGGTCAAGGGCGAGGATTGCTTGTGCCGGGAATGCTTGCGCGAGGCGGCGGCGATGCGTAGCCCGGATGGAGCGCAAGCGTAATCCTCCGCGTCGTCCTGGCGAAAGCCAGGACCCATTACCCCAGGGAGTTGTTCGGCGAAGACTGGTCGTTCGGGACATCTACCCAACGTATCGATAGATTCCGCGGTATGGGTCCTGGCTTTCGCCAGGACGACGCTGAGGGGAGACGGCTCGCGACAACTACACCGCATGCCCCGGGGACTTCCGCGCCATTCCGTCAAACGCATCCAGCAGCTTTTCGCGCCAGGCGTAGACCGGGTCGTCCGCTTCCAGCAGCTTGAACGGACTCGTCACGCGCGCCCACTGAAAGCCACCAAACGCGATGTAATCGGCATAGTTCGGTGCGGCGCCGCCGATGAAGGGCTGCTTCTTCAGGGTCTGCCGCATCACCTCGAGCGATTTGCGGAAGGCGACCACGCCGGCATCGCGGCCCGACATCACCTCTTCCAGACTCTTGCCGAAACGCGCCTCGCGCGACTGGCGGAAATAGGCGGCGTCCACCTCGGCCAGATTCTTCGGGATGTCGGCGATGATCAGCGGAAAGATGCCGCCGACGATGGCAATGTCGCCCCAGGCATTGAGCATGCGCGCCATGGCGCGGCCGCCTTCGCCGCCGAACAGCGACGGACGATCCGGAAACTTGTCTTCGAGATAGGTCGCGATCGCCCAGGAATCGACCACGGGCTGGTCGTCATGCAGCAGCACCGGCACCTTCTCCGAGCCGTGCGGCGCGATCGCGCTCTTCTCGGTGAAGCGCCAGGGCAGCGTTTCCGCCGAAAGGCCCTTGTGCGCCAGCGCCATCCGCGTGCGCCAGCAGAACGGGCTGAACGGTCGCGAGGCATCGGTGCCGACGAGTTCGAACAGTTTGAGCGACATGAAAGGGGTCTCCTGGTATTCCGTCATTGCGAGCGAAGCGAAGCAATCCAGGACTGCCGCCGCGGCGGCATTCTGGATTGCCTCGCCAGCGCCCGCAACGACGATGTGGAGATAGCTCGACCGCACCACCGACGATGCACTTGCATGAAGTTCACCATCCCGCACGCCTGTCAATCGGACCGGCCTCACGCCGCATGACGTAAAATTCTCCGCAGCACCCCCGGCCTCGCACGTTGTGCCTGCCGCATATCGGACCTAAGCTCAGGCCATTTCGAGGATCATGATATTGGCGAGGGGTTTCTGATGAGCAGTATTGCACGACGTGACTTCCTGCTGAGCGCGGCAGCACTGGCCGGCGCGGCCGCAACAAACACTTTCACTTGTGTCGAGATCGCGAGCGCGGCGCCGATCGAGGTGCCGACGGTCGACAAGCTGTCGATCCAGGTGCTGGTCGATTCCAGCTACGACCTGTTCTTCCGTCCCAAGAAGATCAACGGCGTCGCCGTTGCGCCCGCGGCGCGATCGGCCGACTTCCGCAAATCGCTGCATAATGAATGGGGCCTGTCGCTGTGGCTGGAGTCGCAGGGCGGCGGCAACCAGCGCACACTGATGCTGGATTACGGCTATACGCCGGAAGTGTTGCTCAACAACATGGCACTGATCGGGGTCGACCCCAGCAAGCTCGACGCGCTCATCGTCAGCCACGGCCATTACGATCATTTCGGTGGCCTCAGCGGCTTCCTCGACAAATTCCGTGACAAGCTTCCCGCCGAGGTGAGGCTCTATGCTGGCGGCGAGGACAATTTCTGCCACCGCGTCAACCCGACCCCCACACAGGGCCAGTTTTCTGATTTCGGAACGCTGGACCGCCGCCAGCTCGCGGCGCAGAAGGTGACGACCGTCCTGTGCGAGACGCCGACGGTAATCGCCGGCCACGCTTTCACGACGGGCAAGATCACCCGCCGCAGTTCGGAGCGCGTGCTGCCGAACACCCTGGTCGAATTCGGCATCAAGGACGGTCTTGGCTGCAGCGTAGGGCACTATCTGCCGGCCGAGATGGACGGCAAGATCGTCGCAGACGAACACATCCACGAGCACGCGACCTGCTTCAACGTCAAGGATTTGGGCCTCGTCGTCATCTCGTCCTGCGGCCATCTCGGCATCGTCAATTCGGTGAAGCAGGCGCAGGAGGTCTCCGGCATCCAGAAGGTGCACGCCATCGTCGGCGGCTTCCATCTCGGGCCGGCGCCGAAGGACTATCTCATGCAGGTCGTCGGCGAGATCAAGGCGCTCAACCCCGATGTCGTCGTGCCCATGCATTGCAGCGGGCTCAACTTCGTGCAGGAGGCGAGCGCCCAGATGTCCGACAGGGTGGTGGTGACGACGACCGGCAGCCGCCTCACCTTCGGGCTGTGATGCTGCGCTTTGCCTGCTGGCTCAGCCTGGGGCTGGCGCTCGCGCCAGCCTGCGCGGGTGCTGCGGCGGCACGCTCGGCCGCGGAGACGATGGACATCCTGATGTGGAACAGGGAGCCGGTCGGCGGCCCCTTCGTGCTCACCGATCATGCCGGAAAGCCACGCACCGACCGCGATTTCCGAGGGATGCTGATGCTGGTCTATTTCGGCTTCACCTACTGCCCTGATGTGTGTCCGACCGACCTGATGGCGATCGGACAGGCGCTCGAGCGGCTCGGTCCTGATGCCGACGCCGTGCAGCCGGTCTTCATCACACTCGACCCCGAACGCGACACAGCCGAGCATCTTGCCGAATACGTGCCGCTGTTTCACCCGCGGCTGCTCGGCCTGACCGGCAGCCTTGACGCAATCGGGACAGCGGCGGATGCCTACAAGGTCTATTTTGCCAAGGTGGCGAACGGCAAGAATGCCGACGACTACACCGTCGACCACACCGCCTATATCTACCTGATGGATCGCGACGGAAAGTATCTCGGATTTTTTCCGCCGGGCACATCGGCCGAACGCATGGTCGAAATCATCCGGCCGCGGCTTGTGATGCCGCAGCGTTAGGCCCTCACGGTTCAGCCCTCACCGCGGATCTCCGACGTCCGCCTATTGGCGCCCGTGCGCGCGCAACAACTTCTCGCCGTCCTCCGTCACCGCGATCACCAGTCCCATTCCGGGCAGCGTCTCGCGTGCGACATAGCCGCGGTCGGCGGCGTCTTCCCAAATGGTGAGGCGCGGGCACGAGGTCTTCCAGGTCGCGATCACCTCGGCATAGGCGCGCGGCTCGCGCGCAACCCATTCGACGAAGTCCAGCACCAGCGGGTCGGCGGTCTCGCTCATTGCAAACCTCCCTTGTCGAAGGCTGCCAGCACGGGCGTGCGGACCAGCAGCCAGCTGCCATAGGCGATGTAATAGCAGGCGATGGCGGTGATCAGCTTCATCGACCAGGCCACGAATTGCTGGTCGGTCATGGCTTCGAGGATGCGCCGCGCCAGCGTGGTGCCGAGCATCGACGCTGCGATCGCGACGGCCGCGAGCACGGGATCGAGCGTCGCCGCCTGGTCGATCACGCCGCCGAAATAGATCAGCTTGGTGAAATGGCTGACGAGCTGGCACATCGCCTTGGTCGCCACCTTCTCGCGCCGGCCGAAATCGCCGCCGAGGAAGAAGGTGTCGAGCAGCGGCCCCGACACGCCGGGTCATCAGCATGAGACCCATGCAGATCGTGCCGTAGACGGTGCCCTGCCAGAGACGGTCCGGATCCGGCTTGATGTTCGCGGGCAGCAGCCGCGCCATGAACGGGGTGATGCCGAGCAGCAGCAGCGCGACAGACTTGTCCGGCACATAGCGGGTGAGCGACCACGCCGCGAGCGCGATAGCCGCGCCGACCATATAGTTCGCGACCGGCCGCCAGCGGATATGCGCGCGCCAGAGAAAGGCGCGCCAACCGTTCGAGGCCATCTGCGTGATCGCATGCAACACCATCGCGGTCGGCAGCGGCATCAGGGCCAGCAGCACGCCGATCAGGATCAGCCCTCCCGCCATGCCGAACAGCCCCGACAGGAATGCGGTGCCGACCATCAGCAATCCAAGGGCAGCGATCATGATGGGAGTCACGTAAAAATCTCCGGTTGGCCTTCCCCCCGCTCGCGGCGAGAAGCGAAGGGGAACGTGCCCCGCTTGCCCCGTCTACGCAAACTGAGTTATCTTGGCCTGGCATCAGCTTTCCTGAGGGTCAGTCATTTGCGGCGCTTGCTGTTTCTCAACGGCATCAAGGCATTCGAGGCCGCCGCGCGGGCCGGCAGCTTTGCCGCGGCCGGCCTCGAGCTGAGCGTGTCGGCGGCCGCGGTCAGCCGCATGGTGCACATCCTGGAAGAACGGCTCGGCGTCGCGCTGTTCGAGCGCAAGGCCAACAAGCTGCTGCTCACGCAGGCGGGCCGCGCCTATCAAAGCGGGCTGACGCCGATCTTCGACGCGCTCGCAAGCCTCACCGCCCAGGTGACGGCGCCCTCGAGCGTCCGCGTGCTCACCATCGGCATCGGCCACACCTTTGCGATGCGCTGGCTGATCCCGCGCCTGTCGGAGTTTCGCAGCGAAGAGCCCGACATCGAGGTGCGCTTCACCACCGGCGGCGCGTCAGTGCCATTCGGCGAGGACTGGAGCTGCGGCATCCAGCTCGGGACCGGGGACTGGCCGGGGCTGGTGGCCGAGCCGCTGTTCGCCGGCGACCTCACGCCGGTTTGCGTGCCCCGCCTCGCTTCCTCGCTGAAGCGCCCGGCCGATCTCAGGGGACCGAGCCTGATCCGCGTCGCGCATTCGCCCGAGGACTGGCCGATCTGGCTCAAGGCCGCGAACCTCGCGCGCATCAACGCGCGCGGGCCGGAGTTCCAGTTCTACGGCCAGGCGCTCCAGGCTGCCGCCGACGGGCTCGGCGTCGCCATGGGCATCCGGCCCTATATCGACGACGATCTCGCCGCCGGCCGATTGGTAGCGCCATTCGACCTCTCGGTGCCCAAGGGCATGCGCTGGTACCTGCTCTATCGCAGCTTCCAGACCGAGCAGCGCGACTTTGCCGCGTTCCGCCGCTGGATCATGCGCGCGGCGTCGGAACCTGCCGCCCGTCCGGTGAGGCGAACCGGCCGCACCGCCGCGCGGAACTGACGCTGCAACAGCCTTTTAGTCAAAAAAGCCCGCCGCTTGTGAACGGCTTCACATCCCAAAATGGGCAAACGTGGTCCCCTGACCCTCCAACAAGGCGCTCGAACAAGACATTTTGGGGACTGCAATGACGACCATCTACGACGGCTTTGACATCGAATCCTTCGAAGCTGGCAAGGGGCTGTGGCACGCCCGTATCCGCCGTGCCGATTTCAGCCCGGTTGCCATCGACGGCGTGCTGTTTCCGGCCATGGAAGTCGGCTTCGCCTGGCCCGATCCCGATGCCGCGATTGCCCATGCCAAGCATCACATCGATCGCTTCCGCCGGCGGGCCGACGACAGCGACGACGAATAAGCGAGCGGGACTGCAGGCGAACCAGGGAACGGCGCAGGGTCAAAGGGGGAAACCGGTCATGTCAGTCATCGAATTCGAAGACACGCCGCGGCCGAGGATTTACACCCGCAATGTGATGTCGAGCTGCCCGGAATGCGACGGCGATCTCACGGTGCTCCGCGTGATCGGCGGCCGTGCCGGATGCGAATATTGGGCCATGCGCTGCACCGATTGCGGCGGCATCCATCTCGACATCCTCGAGCCGCGCCAGGCGGCCGGGGACGACGAGGGCCCGCTGCCGGCGGCCTGATCGCAGATCCGGCAATCCGGGCCTGCTGCCAACCTGCTGTCAGCATGCTGACCTAGGAAGGGCATTCGCTCTTTATTGCGAGCCGGACTCGCCCCATATTCGGAGCATGGCGAAGAAACCTGCATCCCCCGAAAAATCCGGCAAATCCCCCAAGACCAAGGCTCCGAACGCCAAGGCACCAAATTCCAAAGCGCCGAATTCCAAGGCGTCACGCCCGGACGTGCAGCCGATCGGGCCGGCGCTGGCCGAGTTGCTCAATCCCGCGATCAATCGCGGCGATGCCGGGCTCGGATCGGGCACCGGCCTGCAGCCGCCGCCGGACAATTCGCGCGACCGCCGCTCCGGGGGCGAAGCCGCCGCGCATCGCGCGCGCGCTTCGACGCCGAAGGAGTTTCCGCAGGACAATACGCGGCCGATGCCGCTGCGGCCCAATCCGCAGCCATCCGGGGCCCGCAACGCGGGCTTCGACGAGGCACCGCAGGCCAATTACGGAACCGCGGCCACGATCCCGACGCTCGATCCGGAACTGGCGCGTCAGCTCGGACTTCCCACGGAAGAGGACGATGCCGAAGCCCTGGCGCGTCCGCCGCGCAGCAAGATGGAGGCGCTCGGCGTCAAGGCGACCGCTGACGCGCTGGAATCGCTGATCCGCGAGGGCCGGCCGGAGTTCCGCAAGGACGACGGCTCCACCAGGGTGTGGACCCCGCATCGGCCGCCGCGGCCGGAAAAGTCCGAAGGCGGCGTGCGCTTCGAGATCAAGTCGCACTACGAGCCGCGCGGCGACCAGCCGACCGCGATCGCCGAGCTGGTCGAAGGCATCAATCGCAATGACCGCTCGCAGGTGCTGCTCGGCGTCACCGGCTCCGGCAAGACCTACACCATGGCCAAGGTGATCGAGGCGACGCAGCGCCCCGCCATCATCCTGGCGCCGAACAAGACGCTCGCCGCCCAGCTCTATGGCGAGTTCAAGAGTTTCTTCCCGGACAACGCGGTCGAATATTTCGTCAGCTATTACGACTACTACCAGCCGGAAGCATATGTTCCTCGCACGGACACCTACATCGAAAAGGACTCCTCGATCAACGAGCAGATCGACCGCATGCGCCACTCGGCGACGCGCGCGCTGCTCGAACGCGACGACGTCATCATCGTGGCCTCGGTGTCCTGCATCTACGGTATCGGCTCGGTCGAAACCTACACCGCGATGACGTTCGCGCTGAAGAAGGGCGAGCGCATCGACCAGCGCCAGCTGATCGCCGATCTCGTCGCCCTGCAATACAAGCGCACCCAGGCCGATTTTACCCGCGGCACATTTCGCGTGCGCGGCGATGTCATCGACATCTTCCCGGCGCACTATGAAGACCGCGCCTGGCGCGTGAACCTGTTCGGCAACACCATCGAGACCATCGAGGAGTTCGATCCGCTCACCGGCCACAAGCAGGACGAGCTCGAATTCATCAAGATGTACGCCAACTCGCACTATGTGACGCCGCGCCCGACGCTGGTGCAGGCAATCAAGTCGATCAAAGCCGAATTGAAGATGCGGCTCGACCAGCTCCACGACCAGGGCCGCCTGCTGGAAGCGCAGCGGCTGGAGCAACGCACCACCTTCGACCTCGAGATGATGGAGGCGACCGGAAGCTGCGCCGGCATCGAAAACTATTCGCGCTATCTCACGGGGCGCCTGCCCGGCGAGCCGCCGCCGACGCTGTTCGAATACGTGCCCGACAACGCGCTGGTGTTCGCCGACGAAAGCCACGTCACCGTTCCCCAGATCGGCGGCATGTTCCGTGGCGACTTCCGCCGCAAGGCGACGCTCGCCGAATATGGTTTCCGCCTGCCCTCCTGCATGGACAACCGCCCGCTGCGCTTCGAGGAATGGGACATGATGCGACCGCAGACGGTCGCAGTCTCGGCGACGCCCAGCGCCTGGGAGATCAACGAGAGCGGCGGCGTGTTCGTCGAGCAGGTGATCCGACCGACCGGACTTATTGACCCTCCCGTGAACATTCGCCCGGCCCGCACCCAGGTCGACGATCTCGTCGGCGAAGTCCGCGCCACCGCCCAGGCCGGCTACCGCTCGCTGATCACGGTGCTGACCAAGCGCATGGCTGAGGACCTCACCGAATATCTGCATGAGCAGGGCATTCGCGTCCGCTACATGCACAGCGATATCGACACCATCGAACGCATCGAGATCATCCGCGATCTGCGCCTCGGCGCGTTCGACGCGCTGGTCGGCATCAACTTGCTGCGCGAAGGCCTCGACATTCCCGAATGCGCGCTGGTCGCGATCCTCGATGCCGACAAGGAAGGATTTTTGCGCAGCGAGACCTCGCTGATCCAGACCATCGGCCGCGCGGCGCGCAACGTCGACGGCAAGGTGATCCTCTATGCCGACCAGATGACGGGATCGATGGAGCGCGCCATCGCCGAAACCGACCGGCGCCGCGAGAAGCAGGTCGAGTACAACACGGCGCACGGCATCACGCCGGAGAGCATCAAGAAGTCGATCGGCGACATCATGAACAGCGTCTACGAGCGCGATCATGTGCTGGTCGAGATCGGCGGCCACGACATGACCGACGACGTCATCTCGATCGGCCACAATTTCGAAGCCGTACTCGGCGATCTCGAAACAAGAATGCGCGAGGCCGCCGCCGATCTGAACTTCGAGGAAGCCGCGCGGCTGCGCGACGAGGTCAAGCGCCTGCGCGCCACCGAGCTCGCGGTGGTCGACGATCCCACCGTCAAGCAGCGCACCGTGCAGGGCAAGGCCGGCGCCTATGCGGGCGCGAAGAAATACGGCGATGCGGCGAATTTGCCGGTCAGCGCCATGAAGAAAAAGACCGTGAGCTCCGCGCTGAAGGCGAGCGGCGGCGGCAGTGGCTCGAAGGTGCACAAGCCGCATCTCGACGAGATGCACGGCCCGGAGTCGTTGCCGTATCGGGGGGACCGCGCGCTGCCGACAAAGCCGTTCGGCGGCGAGAGCCGCATCATCCAGCCGACGGACTCGCGGCAGTCAGGTCCGGAGTTTGGGCCATCGCCGCGGTCGAGCGGAGGGGCGCCGGGGCATAGAGGTGGGTGGAAGAAGAGGTAGGGGGCGCAGCAGCGCCGCCCATGGTTATTCATGGCGGCGTCCCAGAAGGATCAGAACGCGAACTCACACCACGCTTGCCGCCAGCAGCGACAGCAGCAGCACTGAGGCCACCAGCTGCATCGAGGTCGCCGGCTTGGCGCGCCAGCAGGCGATCTTGTCGGAGAAGGACAGGCTGGCGTCGAAGAACAGCGGTTCGTAGGCGTTCTTTGCGAATCTCGGGAATGTCGATCCCGCCCAGATAGCGAGACAGCTGTAGAAGATCGACGCCATCGCGATGGTGAGGACATGATTGCCACCGCGGTCATGTCCCAGCAGCTTCACCATCAGCGACGCCGCGGCGAAGATCGGGAAGCCCTGAAGGATTGTGGTGAGCGCAAAGCCTTCGAGCCAGTTGAGCGGCCCGGATTTCGACGCGGTGATGAAGGACATGATGCGATTACCCCACGCTCGCCGTCACTACCGCCATCACCGACAGCAGCAGCACGATGGTCATCAGTTGCAGCGAGGCGACCGGCTGGGTGCGCCAGGCCGTGATCTTGTCGGCGAGCGACAGATGGGCCTCGAAGAACTTTGGTTCGTAGACGGTCTTGAACAGATGCGGGAAGCTCGGCCCGAAGGTCACCGCGAGCAGCGCATGGGCGAGCGAGGCGATGGCGACGAAGATGGCGACGCCGGGATCGCCAACCAGGTCGTGATTGCCGACCAGCTTGAGCAGGAAGGCGGCGGCGGCGAAGGTCGGGAAGCTCTGCAGCGTCGCGGTCAGCGCGAGGCCTTCGACCGCATTGTGCAGGCTGGACTTTCTGACTCTCGCGATGGCGGCCATGGCACGTCTCCCTGATGACATGCGGATGAATCTAGCCGCCATCAGGGAGGCCTGATGTGAGATGCGTCACGCCCATTTCCTCTGCGGGAACAAGGCGCGCGCCCGGAAGGGTTACAGCTTGCCCTGCCCGTTCACCTGGCTCTGCTGTTGCCGCTGTCTCTCCTGCTCTCGCTGCTCCTTGGCATGGTGGCGGCCGTAGAGGCAGCCGGCGGCTGCGCCGAGGACGCCGTGATGGCCGGCATAGTGGCCGGCGACGCCGCCGACGACGGCGCCCTTGATGCAGCCCTTCGCATTGGCGGCGGAGGTCGCGCCAAGCATGAGAAGTGCAGCGGCGATGGCGGCGAGGGATTTCATGGATCGATGTCTCCGGATGCAGTGTCGCAGTCTCAACAGGCACGAGCCCGTCCCGGTTCCCGCGTTCGCTTCCTGCGCCCAGGCCAGCCGCGCGCGAATTCGTGTAGGTGCGCGGTCACTCAACCCTTAAGTGCAGCCATGAACCTGGCATTGCGCTGGCGCGTCATATCGTCTGCAATATCCCCTGTGGTTTTGCGGATTGCCGGTGTCCGAGGCCGCGCGTTAGCCTTGCGCAACTCCACACGGCCAATGAGGACGGGCGGAATGACGGTCGAGAAGCTCAATCGCCAGCGCGTGCTGCATCTGCTCGATGCCATCGCGCGCAGCGACCTCCAGGCTGCGCTCGCCTGCTGCACCGACGACGTCGACTTCCTTACCCACGCGCCGATCGACGTGCTGCCGCACATGGGCCCCTGCCACGGCAAGAAGGAACTTGGCGAGTTCTGGCGCACCGTGCAGGAGCGATACGCCGAGATCCGCTACGAGGCGCCGCAGATCGTCGCCGAGGGCGACGCGGTCGCGGCCTATCTGCGTGTGTTCTTCAGGAAGCGCAGCAACGACCGCATCGTTCAGGTCGACATGGCCGTGTTCTACACTTTCCGCAACGGCCAGGTGGCGCAGATCCGCGAGATCATCGATTCCTACGATTTGGTGCAGCAGGTGCTGGAACGCGAGATCGGCCCGCTGATCGTGGGCGAGCGGGTGGACGGGGGCTAGCTCTCTCCAATCAGCCCGGACCGGGAAACTACGGGGTCCTATTGTAAATCTCACACGCGGGGATCAATTGTGCATTGCAAAAACGTGAATTGCGTTTTGGCCGAATTGGCGTATTTTGTTCGTATACAAATGAGTTGAGCGACCCCGCGGCACCTTATCCTGTGCGCTTGGGGTTGTTTTTCGTTTTTTTTCGCAAGCCAGCTTCAGGACTGCCCAAGATGACAGAGCACAGCCTCTGGCGTTTCTCGCGTGCGTTGCATCGCGCGATCAACGACCGGCATTTCGAGGACATCGAGGCCCTGATCGACGAGGACGTCGAGTGGGCGCTCTACGGCCCGATCGACATGTTTCCGTTCCTCGGCGCGCGCCAGGGCAAGGACGCCGTGCTCGACGTCATCCGCCAGTTCGCCGACAATTTCCAGGTCCGCCGCTTCGACCGCGAGAGCATCATGCTCGGCGTGGATTCCGCCGCCTCGATGCTGCGCTATTCGCTCACCGCGCTGGATTCCAGCAAGCCGATCAGCTTGCGGGTAGCGCAGTTCGCCCAGTTCAGGGCGGGCAAGCTCACCAGCATGCGCGTGCTGATCGACACGTTTGATCTGGTCGAGCAGGCACTCGGCCGCGCCATTCATCTGCCGAAGATGACCAGCGTCGGCTGAACGGAACACCAACGGGCCCCGGACTTCGGGACCGACGGCTGATGCTCCCCGCGACGCGTCCTGGCCTCCAGCCCCGCCGGATGCAATCGTGGAGGAGCTCGTCATCGGGCGCGCGCCTTTCGCGCGGCCCGTTGGTTCGCGTTTGATGGAACCGCCACAATTTCGCAACGATGGTTCCGCATCCTGGGCAGGAACTGGGCTGACGGGCAGGACGATGGAATTCGCGACAGGGTTTGGCTGGACCAGGCTGCCGATGCTGGCCGCCGCTTTCATCTTGGGATCGGTGCTGACGGTTTCGGCGCAGATCATTCCGCCCTTCTCCCCTGGCCCGCCCGCAGCGCCCGACGACGAGGCCGAGACGGCGGAGGCCCCTGATGTCAACGACCCCGACGTGCTCCGCGGCATCGACATCGACAAGCTCGACTGGGGCCAGCTCGCGATCGACGCCGGCACGCTCAACGACATCATCGCCGCCAAGAAGCGCGCCCAGGCGGCCGCCAAGGACGGGCTGAACTGGGCAACGAACGCCAACGCCAACGGCTCCTCGGGGGTGACTGTGAAGCAGTCGGTATCCTCATTCTGGGACGCCCGCATCGGCGCCGACATGACGGTGACGAGCGAACCCCGAACGATGTCCGAGCTCCTGGCGCAGAAGGCCACCAATGGCGGCAGCGTGCCTCAATCGTCCGGCAGCGCCTGGGCGGCCGCGACCGCGCCGGGCGCGGGCGCGATCTGGGACAAGACCGCGGTGGAGGCCCGCGTCGATCCCGGCGCCGAGCAGAGCAAGCTCGGGGCCTCGCTGACCAAGTCGGTGCCGCTGTCGGGCGACACGTCACTGACGCTCCAGAACGGCTACAGCGTCAACCAGCAGGGCACCACGGCGCTCCCCGGCGTCGGCGGTCACATCACGCGCAATTACGAGACCGAGCAGTCGGCCAAGGTCACGCTCACCGACACCGGCACCAGCATCACCGCGGGCCAGTCGCTGTCGACCACTGACGATAAATGGCTGCGCAAGGTCGGCGCCGAACAAAAGCTGTTCGACAACGTCACCGTCTCCGGTTCGGTCGGCGAAACCTCGCAAGGGGCGATCAACAAGAGCCTGACGGCGGGCTTCAAGAAGAGCTGGTGAGCGTGTTTTCGCCTCGCCCCGCTTGCGGGACGAGGGAGTCGAGCACGGACCGGGCCGCGCATTCACTTCGGCGCGGCAACCGCGTTCGGACTCTCGTAACCATACGCCACGGCAAAGCCCCCGAATGGACCGCCCTTGCCGCACCTCGGCCAAGTTGCGGCCAAAATCCGACGCCCTAGTCCCAGACTGACGTCGTCGTGCGGGGGATACTCGCGCTGCGCTCAACGCGAACAGGGGAACAACGATGAACGCCATGCGTCCGGAAAAGACCGAAGGTACCGAGACCGAGACCATCGACACCAACCTCGCCGCCGTGACGGAAGTCGAAGCCGGCATCCGTGACTTCGTCCGCAATGACATCGCCTATCTGCGCCGTCCGGCGTCGACGACCACGGACGCACCGCCGCTCGATCCGAGCGCGGAGGCCACCGTCACCAACGTCAACTCGCTGATCCAGCGCGTCGCCGGCACCTCGCTTGCCGAGATCGAGAATTTGATCTCCGAGCTCGAGAGCCTGCGCGATCTGCTCCACGCCGAAGGCCAGCGCGTCCAGCGAGAGATCTCCGGCTACGCCCAGCTCAGCCAGGCCGCGATGAAGTCGACCCGCATGATCGCCGACAACGTCTCGCAGTGGAAGCGCGCCGCCGACGGCCTGCGCAACAGCTGATCGCTGCATCCCGCATCACCAGCCGCCGCGTTCCGAAAGGGGTGCGGCGGTTTTGATTCGTGTGTGTGATGAGTGCGCATGCGCCCCATGAAAAGTGTCATCACCCGCGAAAGCGGGTGATCCAGTATTCCAGAGGCAGCGAGGCTAGACCGAGAGCCACCGGCGTACTGGATGCCCCGCTTTCGGGGGGCATGACAGCGGAGGGTTTTGAACTTCCCGCATCCCCGCGGCGACTAACGCCAGGCGCCCTTGCCATCGCGGCCGGGCCTGGGGACATTTCATGGAAAGCATTCGGCCCGACACCACCGACCCGATACCGCTGCGGCCCGCGCCGAACCAGTTCGGCACGATCATGCTGCGTTTTGTCGGATTGCTGGCGGTTGCGATCGCGATATTGGCGTTCGTCTATAGCCGCTGAAGGCGGAGGCCGCGTTGCGGCCCCGCGGAGTTAACGAAATCTTACCGGGCCGCTTCCACGATCGAAGCTTCCAGGGTGTAAGCACCATCGGCATAGCCCTTCACCACCATGCCCGCCACCAGCATCACGGCCAGCGTCGCGGTAGCAAAGATGAATCCGACCAGCTTGAGTGCGCCGCGGTCTGCCATGGTCCTCGTCCCCTGTACTCTGCCCAGTTCGTTCAAATAGACAGCGACAGGTTCATAATTGGTTAGCAACTCGATGGTTCCGCCAACTGCTTCGCGGGAAAACCATGTTGCGCAGGCTTATGGCAGCCACCCGGAATCGCGTCCATAGCGCGGAGGCAACACTCGCACCCTGTTTTTGCCGTTCATCCTGGAACGAATCTAACCGCCGTTCGCACGCATCGGCACGAAGGCACTGGCGGTGATGGCGTAGACGTCCTCGCCGCGCTGGTTGGTGCCGGTGGTGCGGGCGGTCAGGATGCCCCAGCCGGGTCGCGAGGCGGAGCTGCGCTTGTCGATGACGACGTTGACGTAGGTGACGACGTCGCCGGCGAGCACCGGCCTGATCCAGCGCAGGTTGCGAAAGCCCGGCGACGGGCCCCACACCGCGACCTCCTCGCCGCGCGAAGCGGCTTCCCGCGCCAGACGCTGGCCGTCGGCGACAAGCAGGCTCATGCAGGCCGAGCCGACATGCCAGCCCGAGGCCGCGAGCCCGCCAAACAGCGAGTTCTTGCCCTCCTCCTCGTCGAGGTGAAAACGCTGCGGATCGAACTTTGCGGCGAATGTCTTGATCGACTCGGCCGTGAACGTATAGGCGCCGATCTCGCGGCGATGCCCGATCTCGATCTCCTCGAAAAACGGCATCAGACCGCCTCCTCGCGCCGCTTGATCAGGATCGGCGAGGTCATCTCGCACAGCGCATCACCCCCGGCGTTACGCACGGTGCATTTGAACTTGACGATTCCAAGCTCCGGGCGGCTCTTCGAGCTACGGGCCTCCACGACATCGACGTCGAGCATGAGGTCGTCGCCGGGTCTCAACGGCGACAGCCAGCGCACTTCATCGACGCCTGGAGATCCCAGCGACGCGGCGCGGGTAATGAAACCGTCGGCCATCATCCGCATCATCAGCGAACAGAGATGCCAGCCCGAGCCGGACAGGCCGCGCAGCATGCTCTTGCCGGCGGCGTCCTCGTCGAGGTGCATCGGCTGCGGATCGAACTCGGCGGCAAAGGCCAGGATCTCGTCGCGCGTGACATGGCGCGGGCCGAATGTTCCGAACCGGCCGGGCGGGAAATCTTCGAAGGTCAGGGTCATCTTGGGAAAGGTTTGAGGGAATGACAGATTGTGGCCGCACTTTGCGGCAATCTCAACCCGCTGGCCCGCATGGCTCGTGCTACATTCGGCGCGCCGGCGTTGGTCTTGAGTCGGATCGGTCAGGGGTCTCGATCCATTTGCAAGGACCGGCAACACCTGAATTGCCCTGGGGAGAGCAATGTTTTCATTCAGCGACCTGTTTCAATGGGACCGCTTCATCACGCCGACGATCATCAAGACCTTCTATTGGCTGGTGATCGCGCTGATCTGCCTGTTCGGCCTCTCCGGCATCTTCTCCGGCCTCGCGATGATGGCGATCAGCCCGTTCGGCGGCTTCCTGATGCTGCTGTCGTCGATTGCGAGCGTCGTCGTCGGAATCGTGTTCTCGCGCATTCTCGCCGAGCTGATCCTGATCATCTTCCGCATCAACGAGCATCTCGGCGCGATCAGGGATCAGGGCGGCGGGATGAAGTGAGGCAAGCACCGGCGCCGTAGGCTGGGTTAGCCGAAGGCATAACCCACCAACTTCGTTCTGCAAACGAGGAAGCATGGTGGGTTACGCTGCGCTAACCCACCCTACGAACCTATCCAGATCTTACGTATTGAACCTGAAATGCATCACGTCGCCGTCGGCGACGACGTATTCCTTGCCTTCGAGGCGGAGCTTGCCAGCATCGCGGGCGCCGGCTTCGCCGCCGAGCGCGACGTAGTCCTCATACGCGATGGTCTCGGCGCGGATGAAACCCTTCTCGAAGTCGGTGTGGATCACACCGGCCGCGCCCGGCGCCTTGGTGCCGCGATAGATGGTCCAGGCGCGCGCTTCCTTCGGGCCCACCGTGAAATAGGTGATGAGGTCGAGCAGCGTGTAGCCGGCGCGGATCAGGCGATCGAGGCCGGCCTCTTCGAGACCCAGCGTCTCCAGGAAGTCGGCGCGTTCGTCACGTGAGATGGTGGCGATCTCGGATTCGATTTTCGCCGAGATGACGACGGCAATGGCGCCCTCCTTGGCAGCCTGGTCCTGCACCGCCTTCGAGAACGAATTGCCAGTCGCGGCCGAGCCTTCCTCGACGTTGCAGACATAGAGCACGGGCTTGGAGGACAGCAGGCCGAGCATCCCGAAGGCGCGCTCCTCCTCCGCCTTGCGTTCGACGAGGCGCGCTGGCTTGCCCTCGCGCAGCAGCACCAGCGTACGGTTGACGAGATCGAGCTGCTCCTTGGCGTCCTTGTCGTTGCCCTTGGCCTTCTTGGACAAATTGTCGACGCGCTTTTCGAGGCTGTCGAGATCGGCGAGCATCAGTTCGGTCTCGATGGTCTCGATGTCGGCGAGCGGGGCGATCTTGCCCTCGACATGGGTGATGTCGGAATCCTCGAAGCAGCGCACGACATGCGCGATGGCGTCGACCTCGCGGATGTTGGCGAGGAACTGGTTGCCGAGACCTTCACCCTTGGACGCGCCGCGGACGAGGCCGGCGATGTCCACGAAGGTCAGCCGCGTCGGGATGATCTGGCCCGACTTGGCGATCGCTGCGAGCTTGTCGAGCCGCGGATCCGGCACCGCGACTTCGCCGACATTCGGCTCGATCGTGCAGAACGGATAATTGGCCGCCTGCGCCGCGGCCGTCTCGGTCAGCGCGTTGAACAAAGTCGATTTGCCGACATTGGGCAATCCGACGATCCCGCATTTAAATCCCATAATGTCCTCTATTCATGTTCGTCATGGCCGGGCTTGACCCGGCCATCCACGTCTTTGACTTGCGGCACCAAGAACGTGGATGCCCGGGACAAGCCCGGGCATGACGGAGAGCCAGCTATTCCTTGCCGTTGTCGTCCTTGGTCAAAAATCCCTTCGCCTGCATGGCGAGGTGCACCCTGTTGGCGAAAGTCGCATCCGTGCCTTTGGCAACCGGTGCCGCGTGCTCGGCCACTGCGTCGCAGAGCGTCGCCACCCAGTCGTTGTCGGCTTTGGCGAAGTCCGACAGCACGTGGCCGTGCACTAATTCCTTGACGCCGGGATGACCGATACCGAGCCGCACCCGGCGATACTCGTTGCCGATATGGGCGGAGATCGAGCGCAGGCCGTTGTGGCCGGCGATACCGCCGCCGACCTTCACCCGCACCTTGCCCGGCGGCAGTTCGAGTTCGTCATGGAATACGGTGACGTCGCCCGGCGCGATCTTGAAGAAGCTTGCCGCTTCCTGAACGCTGCGGCCGGACTCGTTCATGTAGGTCATCGGCTTGAGCAGGATCACGCGCTCGGTGCCGAGCGTGCCTTCCGAGGTCTCGCCCTGAAACCTGCGGCGCCAGGGCGCGAAACCATGACGCCGTGCGATCTCATCGACGGCCATGAAGCCGACATTGTGCCGGTTACGTGCGAATTTCGGGCCGGGATTGCCGAGCCCAACAAACAGTCGCATGACGCGGCGCGCCCCTCGCTCGGCGCGCGGTCAGGGACCGCGCGCCAGCTTTGAGAGATTACTTCTTCTTGTCGCCGCCGGCGGGCGCCTTGGCAGCCGGGGCCTTGGCAGCCGCTGCCGGAGCAGCAGCACCCGCAGCCGGAGCAGCACCAGCCGCCGGAGCAGCAGCACCCGCAGCAGGAGCAGCAGCCGCGGCCTTCTGCTCTTCGGCGTAGCCGGACGGCGGCACGATGGTGACGAGGGTCGCGTCCTCGGAGGTCAGCGCCTTCACGCCAGCCGGCAGCTTGATGTCGGAGAGATGCAGCGAGTGGCCGATTTCGAGCGAACCGACGTCGGCCTCGATGAACTGCGGGATGTTCTCCACGCCGCACTCGAGTTCGATCGCGTGCGCGACGATGTTCACGGCGCCGCCGCGCTTCACGCCGGGCGAGCCTTCAGCCTTCACCACGTGCAAGGGAACGCTGATGCGGATGGTGGCGCCTTCGCCGAGCCGCATGAAGTCGACGTGGATCGGGAAATCCTTGACCGGATCGAGGTGGTAGTCGCGCGGAATCACGCGGTGCTTGTTGCCCTCGAGGTCGATGTCGACCAGCGTGGTCAGGAACCGGCCGGCGAGGATGCGCGTGCGCAGTTCACGATCTTCGATCGAGATCGTCAGCGGGGGCTGGTTGTTGCCATAGATCACTCCGGGCACTCTCCCGGCGCGACGCTCAGCCCGGGCGGCCCCCTTGCCGCTCTTCGGACGTGCGGTCGCCTTCAATTCCTTGACGGTCGCCATAACGTTAAGTCCTTGTTTTTGCAAAAGTTAATGGGCCGCAACGCGGCCCATGGCATACGCCGCAGCAAGCCTCCAGGGGTGCGGGGGCTGCGGACATGGCGGGCTTTTACCCGGAAGACGCGGAAATGACAAGGAGAATGGGCGGCCGGAAGGTATCGGTAGCCCGGATGGAGCGCAGCGTAATCCGGGACCTACGCCGCTGGAACACCCCGGATTGCCGCGAAGCCTGTCATCGGGCGGCGCTTCGCGCCGACCCGTTGGCTCCATCCGGGCTACGATTCCCCCTACCCGCCGAGCTTGGCCTCCAGCGCCGCGATGCGCGCCTTCAGAGCCTCGTTCTCCTCACGCGCCAGGCGCGCCATGTCCTTGACCGCCTCGAACTCCTCGCGCTTGACCAGGTCCATGTCGCGCAGGAATTTTTCGGCCTGGGTGCGCATCACCGTGTCGAACTCGCGCTTGACGCCCTGCGCGGCACCGGCGGCATCGTTCATCAGGCGGCCGATCTCGTCGAAAAACCGGTTGTTGGTCTGGGTCATGTCGGTCTCCTGGCGGCTTTCGATGAACTCTGCGCGAACGCGCGGGGAGACAATGGCAATCCGATGGAGCCGGTTCAAGGGCCGATCGGCGGTATCCTTGTCATGCCCCGGTTTCCTTGCAATCGTATTCAACGTCCCTGCATAAGAAGAATCACAAAGGCGCTCGATATGATCGACCAGCAGATCGCGATCCCCACCAAGGACGGTCACACCGCAACCTTCATCAGCCATCCCGAACGCGGCGGGCCGTTTCCGGTCGTCCTGTTCTACATGGACGCGCCGGCGATCCGCGAAGAGCTGCGCGACATGGCGCGCCGGCTCGCGACATCGGGCTATTACGTGATGCTGCCGAACCTCTATTACCGCTCCGGCGTGATGGAGCTCGGGGCGCTGCCGGCAGATCCGAACGCTCCGGAACGCAAGCGCATGTTCGCGCTGATGGGATCGCTCACGATCCCCATGATCATGGACGACACACGGGCGCTGCTCACCTATGCCGAGGGCCAGGCGGCCGCGAACACCAAACTGATCGGTACCGTCGGCTACTGCATGAGCGGCCGCTACGCCGTCAACGCCGCCACGCACTTCCCCGATCGCGTCAAGGCCGCCGCCTCGGTCTACGGCACGCAGCTCGCAACCGACCAGGACGACAGCCCGCATCTCGCGGCAGCCAAGACCAAGGCCGAACTCTACTTCGCCTGCGCCGAGACCGACATCTACGCGCCCGCCGAGATCATCGAGAAGGTGAAGCAGGGCATGAGCGGCGCCAAAGCCGAAGTCGAGATCTATCCCGGCACCCATCACGGCTTTGCCTTCCCCAAGCGTCCGGTCTACGACCGCGACGCCGCCGAGCGGCATTGGGAGCGTCTGCTGGCGCTCTATCGCCGCAATCTCGTCTAGACATAGAAGGCGCGATGCCCTTTCTGCTCATCGACTTTCCCGCCTTCAAGCCGATCGCGATCGAGATCGGTCCGTTCGCGATCCGCTGGTATGCGCTGGCCTATATCTGCGGCATCGTGTTCGGCTGGCTCTATGCGCGCTCGCTCCTGAAGAAAGAGCGGCTGTGGGGCGGCCCGGCGCCGATGTCGCTGGTGCAGATCGACGACTTCATTCTGTGGGTCACGCTCGGCATCATCCTCGGCGGCCGCACCGGCTACGTGCTGTTCTACAATCTGCCCTTCTTCATCGACCATCCCGCCGCGATCTTCAGGCTGTGGGAAGGCGGCATGTCCTTTCACGGCGGCTTCCTCGGCTGCGTCGTCGCGGTGATGTGGTTTGCTTATCGCAACGGCATCTCGATCCTGTCGCTCGGCGACATCACAACCGCCGTCGCTCCGGTCGGGCTGCTGCTCGGCCGCATCGCCAATTTCATCAATGGCGAATTGTGGGGCCGCGCCGCCGACCCGGAGCTGCCCTGGGCGATGATCTTCCCCAACGATCCCACCCAGCTGCCGCGTCATCCGAGCCAGCTCTATGAGGCCGGCATGGAGGGCATTTTGCTGTTTGCCGCCCTCGCAATCATGATCCGCTTCGGTGCCCTGAAACGGCCGGGCATGATCCTCGGGGCGTTCATCCTGATCTATGGTTTGAGCCGGATCGCCGGCGAGCATTTCCGCGAACCGGACGTCCAGCTCGGCTTCCTCTGGGGCGGATTAACCATGGGCATGCTGTTGTCGATCCCAATGCTTATTGTCGGCCTCATACTTATTGTATTGGCAGTGAGGCGCGATGCGCCGAAGCCCGCAGGGGCTATTCGTTAATTCCTCTTGAGAAGATGGACCGTGACCGACCAGCCGTTACTCGACGAGATCAAGGCGCTGATCAAATCCTCAGGCCCCATCCCGGTCTGGCGGTACATGGAACTGTGCCTCATGCATCCGCGCTATGGCTATTACGTCTCGCGCGATCCGTTGGGACGAGAAGGTGACTTCACCACCGCGCCCGAGGTCAGCCAGATGTTCGGCGAGCTCCTGGGCCTGTGGACCGCCTCGGTGTGGAAGCAGATGGGCTCGCCGCAATTCCTGCGGCTGATCGAGCTCGGCCCCGGCCGCGGCACCATGATGGCGGATGCGCTGCGTGCGCTCCGCGTGCTGCCGCCGCTCTATCAGGCACTCCATATCCACATGGTCGAAGTCAATCCGGTCCTGCGCGAGCGGCAGAGTGCGACGCTGTCGGGCGTGCGCAACATCGCCTGGCACGACAGCATCGACGACGTGCCTGAGGGACCGAGCATCATCCTCGCCAACGAATATTTCGACGTGCTGCCGATCCATCAGATGGTCCGTCACGAGAACGGCTGGCACGAGCGCGTGATCGAGGTCGACTCCAACGGAAAACTTCAATTCGGCGCGGCGGCCGAGCCGACGCCGCGCTTCGAGGTGCTGCTGCCGCCTCTGGTCCGCGCCGCGCCCGTCGGGGCCGTGTTCGAATGGCGGCCCGATGCGGAGATTATGAAGCTCGCCAGCCGCGTGCGCGACCAGGAGGGCGCGGCGCTGATCATCGATTACGGCCATCTGCGCAGCGATGCCGGCGACACCTTCCAGGCGATCGCGCGCCACACCTTCACCGATCCCCTGAAGGCGCCGGGCCAGGCCGACGTCACAGCCCATGTCGACTTCCAGGCGCTCGCGCGCGGGGCGGAGGACGTCGGCGCCCGCGTGCACGGGCCGGTGACGCAGGGCGATTTCCTCAAACGCGTCGGCATCGAGACCCGTGCAGCCGCCTTGATGCAGAAGGCGGCGCCCGACGTCGCCACCGACATTTCGATCGCGCTAAAGCGCCTGACCGAAACCGGCCGCAGCGGCATGGGCTCGATGTTCAAGGTGCTCGGCATCTCCGAGCCGCGGCTGACGGGCCTTGCGGGCCTCAGCGATCTCGAACGCGCCGGAGACGGTTCATGACGCTTGCCTCCTCGCTGCTGTCGGCGGTGCCGGGCCTGCGCCATGCCTTCTTCACCCGCGAAGGCGGCGTCTCGGGCGGCATCTATTCCGCGCTGAACGGCGGGCTCGGCTCCAACGACGATCAGGCCCTTGTCGCGGAGAACCGCCGCCGCATGGCCGAGCATGTCGGCGTCGCACCGGAACGCTTTCTCAGCTTGCACCAGATCCATTCGCCCGACGTGCTCGTGGCCGACGCTCCGTGGCCGAGCGGGCCGCGGCCGAAGGGCGATGCGCTGGTGACGAAGGTGCCCGGCATCGCGCTCGGCGTCTCCACCGCCGATTGCGGGCCGGTGCTGTTCGTCGATCCCGACGCGGGCGTGATCGGGGGTGCGCATGCCGGCTGGAAGGGCGCGCTCACCGGCGTGCTGGAGCAGACCATTTCGGCGATGGAAAAACTCGGCGCCTCGCGCAGCGGCATCATCGCCGCGGTCGGCCCGCTGATCCGCCAGGACAGTTATGAAGTCGGCAACGAGTTCGTGACGCGCTTCATCGAGGCGGATGCGGACAACGCCATGTTCTTCATCCCGTCGGTGCGCGAAGGACACGCGATGTTCGATCTCGCCGGCTTCATCCGCAAGCGTCTGGAAGCCGCGGGCATCCTGATGATCGACGATCTCGGTCTGGACACCTACGCCGACGAACGCTTCTTCAGCTACCGCCGCTCGGTACATCGCAAGGAGCCGGATTACGGCCGCCACGTTCACGCGATCGCGCTCGAAGCGTGAACACAACGGCAACCCCGTGTCATTCCGGGGCTATGCCTGCGCGCGATGACAGTGGCCTGCGGCGCCCCCGCCCTAGACGTTAATGCGTTTTAACGATATCGCTGCCCTCCATAATGAGGGACGCGTCATTCATCTTGCGCCGCGCGGGTTCGCGCGTGCTGGCGGTCATGCTGCTGACGGCTGCGACAGCCCTCGGCGGCTGTGCCGGTGGCGGTGGTGCCGCGAACTCCTATGCGATGGCGCCGAGCGCCGGCTCCGGGGCGACAGTCGCGTTCGAATCGATCGACGGGCCGCCGCCGCAAGTGTTCGACCGCATGGTCGGCGTGCTCGACAGCGAATCCAAGCTGCGCAGCCTGTCCGTGGTCTCGCGCGAGGGGACGGCTGCCTACCGCGTGCGCAGCTACCTCTCCGCCCAGATCGTGCGCGGCAAGACCGTGATCGCCTGGGTCTGGGACGTCTACGACGCCAACCAGCAGCGGGCGCTGCGCCTTTCCGGCGAGGAACCGACTGCGGCCAAGGGCGGCCGCGATCCTTGGAGCGCGGCCGACGACCTCGTGCTGCGGAAGATCGCCCAAGCCGGATTCAGCGGACTTTCCAACATGATCAACGGAACGCCGGATGCGCCGGGCTCGGCTCCCGGCTTGCGCGGGCCGGCCGTGGCGAGCGTGATGCCGGAGGCTCCGGTGGCCGAGATGCCGGCCTCGGCGCTGGGCTATGCCGAGCGATAACCCCCGCGAAACCACGGCCCCAACTTCCAGCCAAACCGTTGGCCGGACTCAGGATTTCGCAGGGAAAACGTAGCCTCCCGGGTTGCCATCGCAGCCCCCGGCCTGATATTTCCTCGCCCGTCGTAACCGTGCTTCGAGTGGGTATTGTTTGATGTTGAACATCGTGTCCAGCAAAGCGCGGGAGGAAGCGTCCATGTCGGCCAAGAACGGCTCCATCAAGCTCGTCGCCGGCAACTCCAATCCGGCTCTCGCGCAGGCCATCGCGCAGGGTCTCGACCTGCCGCTGACCAAGGCGGTGGTACGGCGCTTCGCCGACATGGAGATCTTCGTCGAGATCCAGGAGAACGTGCGCGGCTCGGATGCCTTCGTCATCCAGTCGACCTCGTTCCCGGCGAACGACCATTTGATGGAATTGCTGATCATCACCGACGCACTGCGCCGCTCCTCGGCGCGCCGCATCACCGCGGTGCTGCCCTATTTCGGCTACGCCCGGCAGGACCGCAAATCGGGTTCGCGCACGCCGATCTCGGCAAAACTCGTCGCCAATCTGATCACGCAGGCCGGCGTCGACCGTGTCATGACGCTCGACCTGCATGCCGGCCAGATCCAGGGCTTCTTCGACATCCCGACCGACAACCTCTACGCGGCGCCGCTGATGGTGCGCGACATCAAGGACAAGTTCGACCTCTCCAGGACGATGGTGATCTCGCCCGACGTCGGCGGCGTGGCGCGCGCGCGCGGCCTCGCCAAGCGCATCAACACCCCGCTCGCGATCGTCGACAAGCGCCGCGAGAGGGCGGGTGAATCCGAGGTCATGAACGTGATCGGCGACGTCGCCGGCTACACCTGCATCCTGATCGACGACATCGTGGACTCCGGCGGCACGCTGGTGAACGCCGCCGACGCGCTGATCGCCAAGGGCGCCAAGGACGTCTACGCCTACATCACCCACGGCGTGCTCTCCGGCGGCGCGGCCGCCCGGATCACGAACTCCAGGCTGAAGGAGCTGGTGATCACCGACTCGATCCTGCCGACGGAGGCGGTGAGCAAGGCGCCGAACATCCGCACGCTGCCGATCGCCAGCCTGATCTCCGACGCGATCGCGCGCACCGCGGCGGAAGAATCGGTGTCGAGCCTGTTCGACTGAGTTTCTTACCTCGCCCCGCTTGCGGGGAGAGGAAGTGCGAGCGTCTGCGTCCCTTACAAGGCAGCCCCCGGGTTGTTGCCAACGACCGCCCATGACATCATCCGATCCCGAGTCATCTCTGCCCTCTGGATGCCCGATGCCACGCCGGAAATTTGCCTGGGAGAAGCTGTCGGATGACGAGTTGCTCAAGCAACGCCTCTCCAGCCTGAGGGTTACGGTCGAGGGCACCTGGCTCGAGGACTGCGTCAGCACGCTCTACGAGGAGCTGGAAGAACGGGATATCCGGCTGCGGCCGCACACATGGATGTCGAGCGAATGGTTCAGTCCGGGCGGCGTTCCCGGCATCGCCATTCCGTTCTATCTCGCTCATCCCCGCCTGATGAAGCTCGAGAAGAAGATGATGTTCGACGTCGAGGGTGGAACCTGGCGCGAATGCATGGCCATCCTCCGTCACGAAGCGGGCCACGCCATACAGCACGGCTACCAGCTACAGCGCCGCCGGCGCTGGCAGCAACTGTTCGGCCCGTCGTCGAAACATTATCCGCGCTATTACCGGCCCAATCCGGCGAGCCGGCGCTATGTCCAGCATCTGCGGCTCTGGTACGCGCAGAGCCATCCGGACGAGGATTTCGCCGAGACCTTTGCGGTGTGGCTGCGGCCGCGCTCGAACTGGCGGACGCGATATGCCGGCTGGCCGGCATTGAAGAAGCTCGAATATGTCGACGAGCTGATGGGCGAGATCGCGGGAAAGCGGCCGCCGATCACGACGCGGGAGCGTGTCGATACGCTGGGTCGGCTCAGCCAGACGCTCGAAGAGCACTACAAGAAGAAGCAGGCGTTCTACGCCTTCACGCCCCCCAAGACCTACGACCGCGATCTCTCCCGGCTGTTTTCAGCCGATCCACGGCATCACCGGTCGAAGCCGGCTTCGGCCCTGATCCGGCGACACCGCGCCCATATCAGGCAGCTGGTGGCGCGATGGACGGGCGAGAATCAGCTTACACTCGATGCCGTGCTTGACGAGATGATCTCCCGCTGTCGCGAGCTCGACCTGCGCGCCGTCGGTCCTGAACAGAAGCTCGTTCTCGACTTCATCGTCCTCGTGACCGCCAAGACGATGCACACGATGTTTGGCCCGTCTCAGCGAAAATGGATCGCGCTATGAGACGCCTCCGCATCCTGGTCCTCATGCATCCGGACTTCCTGCCCCCGGACTCCTCCGACGGATACTCCGCACAGGAGATCAATGCGTGGAAAACCGAATACGACGTGGTGAGCACCTTGCGCGCAGCCGGCCACGAGGTTCGACCGCTCGGTGCGCAGGAGGAAATCAAGCCGGTGCGCGAGGCGATCGAGGAGTTCAAGCCGCACGTGGTTTTCACGCTGCTGGAGGAATTCCACAACAACGTCGCCTTCGACCAGCACATCGCGAGCTATCTCGAGCTGATGAAGGTCCCTTATACCGGGTGCAATCCGCGCGGCCTGACCCTGGCCCGCGGCAAGGATTTGTCCAAGACGCTGGTGCATCACCGCCGGATCGCCGCGCCGGCCTTTGCCGTCTTCCCGATGCGCCGCAAGGTGAAACGCCCGACGCGTCTTGCGCTGCCGCTGATCGTCAAGAGCCTGAACATGGATGGCTCGTTCGGCATCTCGCAAGCCTCGATCGTCGACACCGACGAAAAGCTGGCGGAGCGGGTCGCCTTTATCCACGAGCGGGTCGAATCCGCCGCCATCGCCGAGCAGTTCATCGAGGGGCGAGAGCTTTACGTCGGCGTGCTCGGCAACAACCGCTTACGCGTTCTGCCGATCTGGGAGTTGAAATTCGGCAGCATGGGCGGCCGCTCTTCACGGCACATCGCCACCGAGAAGGCCAAGCACGACACCGATTATCAGGAGAAGGTCGGCATCGTCGACGGGCCAGCGAAGGATCTGGCGCCGGAAGTGACCGCCAGGATCCAGCGGGCCGCGAAACGCATCTATCGGGCGCTTGGCCTCGACGGCTACGCGCGCATCGATTTTCGTCTCACCGCCGACGGCACGCCGTATTTCATCGAAGCCAATCCCAATCCCGAGATCGCGAAGAGCCAGGAGTTCGCCACGGCGGCTCAACATGCCGGACTCAAATATCCGGCCCTCCTGCAGCGCATCCTGGCCCTCGGAATCAGCCGCGCCAAGGCGGGGGTCTCGCTCGGCTGATGACGAACACGGCGGCGATCGCTCCTCATCCGTCGAGACGCGCTTCGCGCCACTAGGGATGAGGAATGGTCGTCGCGCGGCGTTACGCGATTCCCGCGGCGACCTGGCCGCGCAGGCGTTCGAGCCCGAGCAATGTCTCCGCACAGGCGGCCGCCACCTCGACGCCCTTGATCGCAAAATGCTTGCGGAAGAAATCGTAGTGCACCTCGGTTTCGTGGAATTGCTGGGGCGTCAGAACCGCGGAGAACACGGGCACCTCGGTGCGCAGCTGCACGTCCATCAACGCCTTGATCACGGTGTCGGCGACGAACTCATGGCGATAGATGCCGCCGTCGACGACGAGGCCGGCCGCGACGATCGCGGTGTAGCGCCGTGTCTTGGCGAGGATCTGCGCATGCAGCGGGATCTCGAACGAGCCCGGCACCTCGAATACGTCGACATGATTGAGGTGGCGCGCTTCCGCCTCCCTCACGAAGGCGATACGGGCCTCCTCGACCACGTCGCGGTGCCAGCAGGCCTGCACGAAGGCCACCCGCTGCGGTTTCGCGAAGCGCGGGTGCTCGGGCGCCGGATCCTGCGGAACCGGCGGTGGCGTTTGGGTTGGTTGGGAAATTTCGGCCTTGGAAGTTTCGGCTTGGGGGTCTTGCAACATCTGATTCATGGCTTTCCTCAGTTAAGGACCAGAATCAGGGCACACGGAACGACAACAGCCGCATCCTGCGATGCGTCTGCCACCGACCGTTCTCTTTCATCCGGACTTTAACCGTCGGCTTCGGAGTTGCACCGAATCTGCTGACCCTTCCCCTCAGCAAGGCTTTGAGGAAGGCGCTCGCGGGCTTAGGCCTTACGGCCCTTACCGCCGGTGGGGACTTTCACCCCGCCCTGAGAACATCGGCCGTCCGGAATGAACGGCCTGACCGAAATATGACGCCGGTTGGAGGCCGCGGCAAGCGGGTTCCGCATTGGAAAACCGCATGGTCCCATGCCGCCATGGCGGTCCAGTCGCCACGGCGGAATTAAGGATTGGCTGGCTAACGGCGAATCCGATTCCGGTTTGTTCTTCTCCGTCCGGTTCAGCCTCACCCGCGTTAATAATTGTGGCGGAGATGAGCTGTGGACGAACGAGTCCTGACTTGTGGACGGACTCGGCAGCCAGTTGCGCAGATTCCGCAAATCACATCAGTTGATCCGCGACAAGCCCGCGCTGATCCGAACGGATCGCCTTAGCAATATTAAGGGAGCGCGCGCCGGACCAACCGCGTGCGTATCAAAGACAACAAAAAGGCAAGAGGTCGAGACGGCATGTCCCTGCTCGAAGGCACTATCGATTCCAAGAACCATCCGCTCGCGGTGGTCGAGGATATCGCTGCCAGCAACAACTGGCCGTTCGAACGCTCCGGCGAAGACGAACTCACGATTGTCTCCAAGGGACAATGGACCGACTACCAGATCTCCTTCACCTGGATGGGCGAGATCGAGGCGCTGCATCTGGCCTGCGCGTTCGACATGAAGATTCCGGTTGCGCGGCGACCGGAGGTGCAGCGGCTCGTGGCCGCCGTCAACGAGCAGCTTTGGGTCGGGCACTTCGACCTGTGGACCACCACCGGCATGATCATGCACCGGCAGGCCCTGGTGCTGCCGGGCGGGCTCATTGCCTCCACCGGCCAATGCGAAGCCATGCTCGCCGGCGCCATCCACGCCTGCGAACGCTATTTCCCGGCGTTCCAGTTCGTGGTGTGGGCGGGCAAGTCCACGACGGAAGCCATGGACGCGGCAATGTTCGACACGGTGGGCGAGGCGTAAGCGCACTCTCCCGAGGCGGCGAGCGAGCCCAGCTTTCTCCATCGTCGTCCTAGCGAAAGCCAGGACCCATACCGCGAGGTCTTTGTGTAGCTCGCGATGCTTGTTGCCCTGCCATCCTTCCACTAGAACCAGCCGTGGTAATGGGTCCCGGCCTTCGCCGGGACGACGGCGGTGGCAACGGCTATGACGAGCAACAGCACTCTCGAGAACATCACCGGCACCATCCTGCTCGCCGGCGCGGGCAAGATGGGCGGCGCGATGCTGACCGGATGGCTTTCGGGAGGGCTCGATCCGCACCGCGTCGCGGTGATTGATCCGCACGTCTCGGCCGAGATCACCGCGCTTGCCGGCAAGGGGGTTGCGCTCAATCCTGATGTGACGACGGCGGGCCAGGTTGAGACGCTCGTCATCGCGGTGAAGCCGCAAATGTTCCGCGAGGCCGGCGCCAAGCTGAAGCCATTCGTCTCGGACAAGACCTTCGTGGTGTCGATCATGGCGGGAACCACGATCGCCTCGCTTCAAGAGATCTGCGGCGGCGCGGTGGTGCGCGCGATGCCGAACACACCGGCCGCGATCGGTCGCGGCATCACGGTGGCTGTCGCCGCGAACAATGTCAGCGCACAGCAACGCGCGGTCGCCGATGCGCTGCTACGCGCCACCGGCTCGGTCGAATGGGTCGAAGATGAGAGCCTGATGGACGCGGTGACCGCGGTGTCCGGCTCGGGCCCGGCCTATGTGTTTCTGCTTGCCGAAGAGCTCGCACGCGCCGGCGTCGAGGCCGGATTGCCCGAAGCGCTAGCGACAAAACTCGCGCGCGAAACCGTCGCCGGCTCGGGTGAACTTCTCCACCAGTCGGAGCTTGCCTCCGGCACGCTGCGCCAGAACGTCACCTCGCCCGGCGGCACCACGGCCGCGGCACTCGGCGTGCTGATGGGCGAGCCCGGCCTGCGCGATCTGATGATCCGCGCGATCGCGGCGGCGACGCAGCGGTCGAAGGAATTGGCGAAGTAGCTAGAGCGCGGGGCTATGTCGCCCCCAGCCGCTTGTTGAACATCGCGACATTGACGAGCCCGCGTGCGTGGCGGCCTTCGCCGAGCTTGCGCGAGCCCTCGAAGGCCTCGACCTCGAAGCGGATGACGCGGCGTTCGACTGCGAAAACCTTTGCGCTGGTCCGCACCGTCGCGCCGACGAGGGCTGCTGCAAGATGGCGGATATCGACCTCGGTGCCGACGGTGACCCAGCCGGGCTGAAGCGCGGCACGAATCGCATCGCCCGACGTCATCTCCATTTCCAGAATCATCATCGGCGTCGCATAGACCATCGGCATGCCGGGCACGAAATGCCCGACCGTGCGCTCCACCGGCACCACCAGCGTGCGCTCGGCGCTCATGCCGACCTTGATGAAGTCGCGTGCGTCCATGGAGCCTCCCTCGTCGTCCTGGACAAGCGAGCAACGCGAGCGCCGATCCAGGACCCATTACCCCGGCTGAAAATTGTTATGCGCGGTCTAAACCACGACCTGCTGCAACAACTGCCGCTTGGGGTAATGGGTCCTGGCTTTCGCCAGGACGACAGTTACAATTTGCAGCTTCAGCCGCCGCTACTTCTTCGCAGCCGCCGCGCGCTCCACGAACGTCTTGCCGCCCTTCATCTTGTGGCGGAGCGGGGCTTCGTTGATCTGGATGACGACGGCGTCGGCATCGACGCCGAGGTTCTTCACCAGTGCCTGGGTGATGTCGCGCATCATGCCGGCCTTTTGCTCGTCGGTGCGGCCTTCGGCCATGCTGACAGTGATCTCAGGCATTTTTCTCTCCCTTGGGGCCGAACACCGGCCATTGACGGGCGTCATCAAACAGGAGGTGGATGCCCGGGACAAGCCCGGGCATGCCGGCGTCAGCGAATGGCTAGCCCCAGCTCACGTCATGGCGCGCCAACACCTCGCGCACTTTGGCGACGAGGTCGGCCTCGCTGCACGAGAACTGCGCCGGGCGGCTCTCGCGCCATTCCTGGTTGGAAGCGATCGCGGCCGCCGCCTTGGCGCCCTCGATCAGATCCTTGATCTGCACCTCGCCACGCGCTTTTTCATCCGAGCCCTGGATGATGACGCACGGCGCTTTGCGGCGATCCGCATATTTGAGCTGGTTGCCCATGTTCTTGGGATTGCCGAGATAGAGCTCGGCGCGGATGCCGGCGCTGCGCAACGACGCCACCATCTTCTGGTAGTCGGCGACGCGATCGCGATCGAACACGGTGACGACGACGGGGCCGAACCCGGGCTTCGTGTCGAGCTTGCCGAGCAGCGTCAGCGCCGCCTGAAGCCGCGACACGCCGATCGAGAACCCGGTCGCTGGCACCGGCTCGCCGCGGAAGCGCGAGACCAGGCCGTCATAGCGTCCACCGCCGCCGACCGAGCCGAACCGGACCGGACGGCCTTTTTCGTCCTTGGTGTCGAGCAGCAATTCGACCTCGTAGACGGGACCGGTGTAATATTCGAGGCCGCGCACGACGGACGGATCGATCTTGATGCGGTCTGCGCCGTAACCCGACGCGGTGACCAGCTTGGCAATCTCTTCCAACTCGCTCACGCCGGCCTGACCGACTTCGCTCTTGGCGAGATAGGTTTCCGCCGCGGCGATCGCCTCTTTCCAATCGTCGCGCAGTTTGGTGATGGCGAGGACGACGTCAGCTTCCGACGCGCTCAAATTGGCGCCCTTCGTGAAGTCGCCCTTGCCTTCTTCGCCGCCATCCCATCTACCGGGACCGAGCAGTTTGCGCACTTCCTCGGCGGGAAACTTGTCGAGCTTGTCGATCGCGCGCAGCACGGTCAGCCTGCGGCCCGCGTTCTCTTCGCCACCGAGCCCGATTGCTTCCAGAACGCCGTCGAGCACCTTGCGGTTGTTCACCTTCACCACATACGAGCCGCGCGCGATGCCCAGCGCCTCCATCGTGTCGGCCGCCATCATGCAGATCTCTGCGTCGGCCGCCGGCGTTGCCGAGCCAACCGTGTCGGCATCGAACTGCATGAACTGGCGGAAGCGGCCGGGGCCGGGCTTTTCGTTGCGGAAGACGTAGCCGACGCGATAGCTGCGATACGGCAGGACAAGGCCGTCGGTCCCGTAGCGCTCGCCGACGTACCGCGCGAGCGGCGCGGTCAGATCGTAGCGCAGCGAGATCCACTGCTCGTCGTCGTCCTGGAACGAGAACACGCCCTCGTTCGGACGATCCTGATCGGGCAGGAACTTGCCGAGCGCGTCGGTGTATTCCATCGCCGGCGTTTCCACCGGCTCGAACCCGTAGAGCTCGTAGACGGCGCGGATCTTCTCCACCATCTCGCGCGTCGCCCGGATCGCGGCGGGATCGCGATCCTCGAGCCCGCGCGGCAAGCGCGCCTTCAGTTTCTGCGGTTTTTTGGGTTTTTCGGCCATGCGCGGCATTTACCAGCCGACGCGCGAAGCGGCAACTGCCGGTTAGTTCCTTACGGCTGCTCCATCCGTGCCCGGAGCGCATCCGCGTCCGCTTTCGGCAGCGACTTCAGCGTCGGCTTGATGGTTTCGCCGCCGACGATCTTGTCGTTGCGCATGAACATCCAGTCCGAGATGTCAGCTTCAGTGAATTCGACCTTGTCGCCTGCCCGCTTGCCGGGCAGATCGCGTGGCTCGTTGGCGAAGAGGCCGGAATAGGCCCCATTGGGTAGCTTCTTCACGTCGGCCATCCAGATATGCTCACCGCCTTTGCGGGTCGAAAAGTGCACCTTCAGGGCATGCCCCGTTTCCGACGGCTTCGGCGCCTCATAGGAGGCCCAGAAGGTCGGCAGCGTGCCGCGGGCGCGCGCGATCGCGGTGTTCATCTCCGGATCGGTGGTGCGCACGTCGACGACGGGCGAACGGCCCTCAGCAGAGACGTCCGGCTTGGGGCCGATGGTCAGAATGCCGAATACGGTGATGCCGGTGACCGCGGCAAGAACCACCCATTTCAGGGACTGGGGAAGAGTGGATGTCATGATCGCGATGTCCAGGTATTCGAGGTCTCGGACTTTGTCGTACGATCATCGTGTCGCGTTCATTGCGCCTCTCTCTCCCCGCGAGCGGAGAGAGAAAGGGGGCAAAAATCAAGACAGATTGCGGATCCAGTTGTGCGGATCGTTGGTGCGGCCGTACTGGATGTCGACGAGCTGCTTGCGCAGGCCCATGGCGACCGGGCCAGCCGCGCCGCCGCTGATCTCGAAATCGCCGCTCACCGAGCGCACCGTGCCGATGGGCGAGATCACGGCGGCGGTGCCGCAGGCAAACGCCTCCTTCAGCTTGCCGCTTGCCGCATCCTTGCGCCATTGGTCGAGCGAGTACGGCTCCTCGCGCACGGTCTTGCCGGCGTCCTTGGCCAGCGCGATGATGGAATCGCGGGTGATGCCGGGCAGGATGGTGCCGAGCGGCGGCGTCGAGAGCGAGCCGTCGTCGAACACGAAGAACACGTTCATGCCGCCGAGCTCCTCGACATAGCGGCGCTCGATCGCATCGAGGAAGACGACCTGATCGCAGCCGTGCTGGATGGCTTCAGCCTGGGCGCGCAGGCTTGCGGCATAGTTGCCGCCGCATTTGACGGCGCCGGTGCCGCCGACCGCAGCGCGCGTGTAATTCTCCGAGACCCAGATCGACACCGGCGCGGGGCCGCCCTTGAAGTAGGAGCCGACCGGCGAGGCGATCACCGCGAAGATGTATTCGGACGACGGCTTGACGCCGAGGAAGGTCTCGCTCGCGATCATGAACGGGCGCAGGTAAAGGCTGCCCTCGCCGCCCGGCATCCAGGCGCGGTCGATGCGCACGACTTGCTCGACCGCCTCGATGAAGACGTCTTCGGGAAGCTGCGCCATCGCCATGCGGTCGGCCGAGTCCTTGAAGCGCCGCGCATTGGCATCGGGGCGGAACAGGTTCACGCCGCCGTCGTCGCGCTTGTAGGCCTTGAGGCCTTCAAAAATTTCCTGAGCGTAGTGCAGGACGGCGCCGGCCGGATCGAGCTGGAAATTGGCGCGGGCCTCGACACGCGCCTCGTACCAGCCGCCCTTGGCCTGGTTGTAGCGGACCACCGCCATATGGTCGGTGAAGACCCGCCCGAAACCGGGGTCCACCAGCTTGGCGACCCGATCCTTCTCGGGGATCGGATTGGATGCGGGCTGGATGTCGAATTTCATGCTCATGTCCTTGCCTCCCGCTGCCGGTGGCGGCGCCGTTCTGGCACCCGCCTGCCCTGATTTGGGCCCGGCTGGCTCGATTGGTTTCTGGCCGGACCGCCGCCAGCCTTGTTACGGCCGGTTTCCGTGGCCAGCATGTCACCGAGGACATGCTTTTGCGGAAGACGGAAGTCCAGTATGTTTTGCCGAAATGCCGTTCGACAATCGCACCGTAGATCTGCTCCGGCCGTCGCCGCCTGTCTGGCCCCTGTGCGGCCGCCTTGCTTCGAATGCCCACCCGATGCGAGACGATCTAAAATTTCGTACGGGCCGATCGTTTTGTAACATTCAAACCAAGATACGTCAAGATGCCTGACATAAATTTCGCGACTCCTTCTCAAGACGCTGCCGGGCCGCGGCCGGCCGCAGACGACGGAGGCAATTTGCGCTGGGATATCATCGAACTGCTGTTCTTCGCCTATCGCGATTTCGTCGGCGATCCCGACCAGGAGCTGGAGGCATTCGGCTTCGGCCGGGCCCATCACCGCGTCATGCACTTCGTCTATCGCTATCCCGGCCTCAAGGTCGCCGACCTCCTCGACGTCCTGCGCATCACCAAGCAATCGCTCGGCCGGGTGCTCAAGCAGCTCCTGGACGAGGGCTATATCGTGCAGAAGACCGGCGACAATGATCGCCGCCAACGCCTGCTGTTTGCGACGCCGAAGGGCGAGGCGCTGGTGCAGAAGCTCGCCGGTCTCCAGACCACGCGCATCACCAAGGCACTCGCCGAGATGGCGCCGCAGGATGCCGAGACCGTCAAGCGCTTCCTGCGCGCGATGATCGACCGCGACGATCCGGATAAGGTGCTCGAGACGATCTTTGCCACCGTCAATCAGGACAAGGAGTGACCGTGCCGCTCGCTGCCACGCTCGCACGCCCGCCGGCACGCCCCGCCGACGATGCTCCGCATCTCCTGCTGGTCGACGACGACCGCCGCATCCGCGACCTGCTCTCGCGCTTCCTTGCCGGCGAAGGCTATCGCGTCTCGACCGCGGCCAGCGCCAGCGACGCTCGCGCGAAGCTGATGGGCCTGCACTTCGACCTCTTGATCCTCGATGTCATGATGCCCGGCGAGACCGGCTTCGATCTCGCCCGTTTCATCCGGACCTCGTCCTCGGTGCCGATCGTGATGCTGACGGCGCGGCACGAAGCCGAAGCGCGCATCGAGGGCCTGCAGATCGGTGCCGACGACTACGTCGCAAAGCCGTTCGAGCCGCGCGAGCTTGCGCTGCGCATCAACAACATCCTCAAGCGCGCCGCGCCGCCGCCGCAGGCCGCTGCAGTAGAGAAGATCGCGTTTGGCCCGTACATCTATCACCTCGACCGTGGCGAACTGCGCCAGGGCGAAGACGTCATTCACCTGACCGACCGCGAGCGCGAGATGCTGCGGATTCTATCGGAGACACCGGGCGAGACCGTGCCGCGCAGCGCGCTGACCGGCAATGGCAGCGTTAACGAGCGCGCCGTCGACGTGCAGATCAACCGCCTGCGGCGCAAGATCGAGACCGATCCCGCCAATCCGCTGTTCCTCCAGGCCGTGCGCGGCATCGGCTACCGGCTGGTAGCCTCGCCATAAAAAGTGAAGCGCCACCGATGAGCACGATCGATACCGGCCTGACGCTTTTGAAGAGCGCCGCCGGCCGCGTCTCCGCCGCCAATGGCTGGATGGGCAACGCGTTCAAAGGCTGGATGCCGACCGGCCTTTATGCGCGTGCGCTGCTGATCATGATCGTGCCGATGGTGATCCTGCAATCGGTCGTCGCCTTCGTGTTCATGGAGCGGCACTGGAACACGGTGACACGGCGCCTGTCGGCCGCGGTGGTACAGGACATCGCCGCGCTGATCGACGTCTACAAGGGCTATCCGCAAGACCGGGATCGCGACCAGATCCGCCGCATCGCACAGCAGCGCCTCGGCCTCGTCGTCGATTTCCTCCCGGCCGGCGACATGCCGCCGCCGGGACCAAAGCCGTTCTTCTCGCTGCTCGACCAGACGCTGTCGGTGCAGCTCGGCCGCCAGATCGGGCGCTCCTTCTGGATCGACACGGTCGGCCGCTCCAACCTTGTCGAGATCCGGATCCAGCTCGACGACGCCGTGATGCGCGTGTTCGCGCAACGCAGCGCCGCCTATGCCTCGAACTCGGAGATTTTCCTGTTCTGGATGGTCGGCACGTCCTCGATCCTGCTGATCGTCGCGGTGCTATTCCTGCGCAACCAGATCAAGCCGATCCTGCGACTTGCCGATGCCGCCGAAAGTTTTGGCAAAGGCCGCGAGGCACCGAACTTCAGGCCGCGCGGCGCACGCGAGGTACGGCGCGCGTCGGTCGCCTTCCTCGAAATGAAGTCGCGCATCGAGCGGACGATGGAGCAGCGCACCGCGATGCTCGCCGGCGTCAGCCACGATCTGCGCACGATCCTGACGCGGTTCAAGCTCGAGCTGGCGCTGATCGGCGACAGTCCCGAAATGGAGGGCATGCGCAAGGACGTCGACGAGATGTCGATGATGCTCGAGGACTACCTCGCGTTTGCCCGCGGCGATTCCGGCGAGCAGTCGCAGCCGACCGACATGGCCCAGGCGCTCGAGGAGCTGCGCAGCGACGCCGAGCGCCACGGCCACACGGCGACCGTCGCGTTCAACGGACTGCCCGTGGTCACGGTGAAGCCGGCCTCGTTCAAGCGCTGCCTCGCCAACCTCGTCACCAACGCCGCCCGCTACGGCAAGAGCATCGCCATTACCGGCCAGCGCGATCACCGTTATTTGACCGTCACGGTCGACGACGACGGACCGGGCATTCCCGCGCACTTGCGCGAAGAAGTGTTCAAGCCGTTCCTGCGGCTCGACAACGCCCGCAATCAGGACGAAGGCGGCACGGGTCTTGGCCTCGCGATCGCCCGCGACATCGCCCGTTCGCACGGCGGCGACATCACGCTTGGCGACAGCCCGATGGGGGGATTAAGGGCGAGCGTGCGGATACCGGTGTAGGCGCCTCTTCACCTCGCCCCGCTTGCGGGGAGAGGTCGAATTCGATCGCTGATCGAATTCGGGTGAGGGGGTAGAGGTCCCTCAACAATCGCACGTGTGGAGAGAGGCCCCTCACCCCATCCCTCTCCCGTAAGAACGGGGCGAGGGAGCGCACCGGCCGCGCGGCACCTACTTCGGCAACAGCGCCTTCAGCTTGTCCATGTCGCGCACGTTCATCTTGAAGCCGCCGGGCATCACGATATCGCCGGGCTTCTGGTCCGGCTTGCAGGCCCCCAGCCATTTCGCTTCAAGCTGCATGGTCGTGTCGCGGCCTGCCGCGCCGGCGGCGCCGCCTTGCGCGTGCGACGACGTCTTCACCGTATAGGCCGAATTGAAATCGCCTGATATCTCAGCATGCGAGGTCGTGCTGATGCCGGCGACGTTGCACTCGGAATCGCTGACATAGCCAGTCGCGGTTTTCTTGATGTCCTGCTTGGCGCAGATCTGCTTGGCCATCGGGGAGACGTTGTTGTTCATCTCCTTGTCGACGGTCTCGTCGGTGCAGTGCTGCATGGTCATCTCGGGCACCGGCGTGCTGGTCCTGACCATTTTCAATTCCCACAGGCCCGCCTTGCGCACCGGCAGGTCTTCAGCGCGAGCGCTGCCTGCCGACAGGACGAGGCAAAGTGCGGAGCCGAGCAAAGCGAGCTTGCGCGTCATGTGGGAAGCTCCCGGCTGCGAGATAGCGGCGTTGCGAAAGCGCCTCAGTAGAGCGTGCGGATCGGCTGGTCGGCGGCGCCATAGGGCACCCAGCGGCAGGAGAACGAGATGTAGCCGCCCTCATAGGCCTGCACCGCCAGGAATTTGGCGACCTTGCCGTAGCGCGCGCAGTGATCGACCGCGACCTGCCGCGCATCGGTCTGGGTTGCCATCGAATAGGCGATGATGCCGCCGGTGTCGTTGCCCTTGAACGGAGGCACCGGAAGCAGATCGGCGCGCGCCGACTGGCTCGCCATCATACCCAGGGCAAGAAGGCCCGCGGCCGCAATGATTCGCATTCCCGTCACTCCGATTGGTTGGCGGCAGTTTACGGTGCTAGCGCGGCGGTGGAAAGAACGGAAGGCCCCTCTAGTGCAGCATTGCGGTCAACTCGTCGGCAAGTGTTGCCGCGCTGCACTTGACCTCTCCCGGCCTTCGCGGCACCGTCCGACCCTCGCAGATCATGCTGTCTGGATCATCCATGCGCGCCTCGACCTTCCTGAAATCGCTCCGCTTCGCCGCCGTGCTCGGCCTCCTGTTCGGGGCGCTGTCGCTCGGCGAGGCCAGGGCCGCCAATCCGCTGGAGCTGAATTTCTGGCTGAGCGGGCCGCGCTATGACGGCAACGTCTCCGAATGCGACAGGGCGCTGCCGACGATCGCCAGCCAGTTCTGGGAGAAAGAAAGCTCGTTCTGGAATTCCTCGTTGAAGATCACCGGCTTCGCCGCGGTTCACGAGACCGCGTTCCGGCCCTGGGCATCCGACAACATCCCGCGCCGCTATTGCACCGGCGAGGCCATGCTCACGGACGGCAAGATGCGCAAGGTGCATTTCTCGATCGTCGAGGATGGCGGCTTCGCCGGCTACGGTCAGGGCGTCGAATGGTGCGTGGTCGGGCTCGACCGCAACTGGGCCTACAACCCGGCCTGCCGCGCCGCCAAGCAATAACTGAAAAAGTTCTGATCCGGACCGGTCCGGCGGCCGAACGACGGTCGCCCGAATTTTGTTCTTGAAATGTTCCTGTCGCCTGCTAGGCTGATCTGCACAGTCTAGTTGAGGGGCGTCGCCATGTTTCATTCCAGATTGCATTCCTTTTCCCGCCTGATGATCTCACTGACGCTTGCAGCCGGGTTGGCTGCATTGGCCGGTGGCGCCAAGGCCCAGGACAAGCGGCAGAACACGCCCGGCGAATTCGATTTTTATGTGCTGTCGCTGTCGTGGTCGCCCTCCTTCTGCGAAGAGGCGGCGGAGCGCGGCGGCCGTTCGCAGATCCAGTGCAGCGGACGGCCCTACGCTTTCGTGGTCCACGGTCTGTGGCCGCAATATGAGAACGGTTTTCCGGAATATTGCCAGCGGCCGTCGCCGCGGCTGAACCGCAGCATCGTCTCCTCCATGCTCGATCTGATGCCGGCGCCGGGGCTGATCTTCAACGAGTGGGACAAGCACGGCACCTGCTCGGGGCTGGCCGACCGCAGTTATTTCGAGACGATCCGGAAGGCGCGCGCCGCGATCAAGATTCCGGCCGAATATCTCGATTTGTCGCAGGCCAAGACCGTGGCGCCGGCGGAGGTGGAAGAGGCCTTCATCAAGGCCAACCCGGGCCTCAGCAATGCCGCCGTCTCGATCACCTGCAACCGGACGCGGCTATCGGAAGTCCGCATCTGCCTCAGCAAGGACCTTCAATTCCGCGCCTGCGAGGAGATCGACCGCCGCGCCTGCCGCCGCGACCAGGTGGCAATGCCGCCGATCAGGGGCGGGTAGCCCAGGCATCGTGCCTCTTTGCTCAAGCCGTCACGTGGCGTAGTGCTCTTGCATGAATTACCGCCACGCCTTTCACGCCGGAAGCTTCGCTGACGTCATCAAGCACATCGTGCTGGCGCGGATCATCACCTACCTCCAGGACAAGCCGGGAGCGTTCCGCGTCATCGACACCCATGCCGGCGCCGGCCTCTACGATCTCGAAAGCGACGAGGCGCGCCGCGGCGGCGAATGGCTGACGGGCATCGCGCGGCTGATGCAGGCGCGGCTGTCGAACGACGCCATGGCGCTGACCAAGCCCTATCTCGACATCGTCCGCGCCTTCAATCCGAAGGGCGAGCTCAAGGCCTATCCGGGCTCGCCGCTGATCGCGCGCGCCCTGATGCGGCCGCAGGACCGCCTCGTCGCCTGCGAACTCGAGCCGAAGGCGCGGAAAGCGCTGATCGGCGTGCTCCGCCACGACGAGCAGGCCCGCGTGGTCGACCTCGACGGCTGGATGGCGCTGCCGGCTTTCGTGCCGCCACAGGAACGGCGCGGGATCGTCCTGATCGACCCGCCGTTCGAGGCCAAGGACGAGTTCGACAAGCTCGGCGAGGCCTTCTCGGCGGCCTTCGCGAAATGGCCGACCGGTATCTATGTAATCTGGTATCCCGCCAAGAGCCGACGCGCCACCGACACGCTGGTGCAATCAGTGGCGCGGCTCGCAGCCGCCGCAAAGCCGCCGGGAAAATGCCTGCGGCTTGAATTCAGCGTAGCGCCGCAAGCCGACGGCGCAGCCCTCAGCTCCACCGGGCTCTTGATCGTCAATCCCCCTTACACATTGCACGGCGAGCTCAAGACGATCCTGCCGGAGCTGGAAATGCCGCTCGGCCAGGGTGGCGCTGCCAGATTCCGATTAGAGGTGCCGAGGCCGTAACACTCCGGCATCTTGGGAAAAATATGCAGGAGCGGTGGTCAATCTGCAGAGAACCGTATTATGCTGTTTCAGTGACTGGCTTTACGTTCCGCTTCCGCGAATGGTTGCGGCGGAGTGAAGGCCTAAGAAAGATCCAGTCGGACCGAATGGTCTGCCCAAGGATGGCCAGCTCCCGGGCTTCGTAAGGCCCGGTCATGTCGTGACGTGCGTCTGCGTCACGACGGAGGAGCAATGAGGGGGAGTTTCCCGATGGCCATGACGGGAACGGTCAAGTTTTTCAACGGTGAGCGCGGCTACGGATTCATCAAACCGGACGACGGGGGCCGCGACGTCTTCGTGCATATTACTGCTGTGGAGCGGGCCGGACTGAAGGACCTTGCCGAAGGACAGCGTATTACTTTCGAAGTCGAGCCGGACAAGAAGGGCAAGGGGCCGAAGGCGGTCGATTTGGTCATCTTGTCCTAGCGAGTCCGACGCGAAAACACCGGCGAAAAAAAATCCCGGCCGCGAGCGGCCGGGAGGCTGTAGTCCGGTATTTTCTTCTTTGGGTATCAGAAGTGATAGTTCACGCCTGCGCGCACAACGCTGGCGCTATAGCCGTTTGACACGCCTGTAATCGCGAACTGACTCGTCGACAGATCGATGTAGAGATATTCGAGCTTGGCGCTCCAGTTCGGCGCGAAGCCGACTTCCGCACCAGCACCAATGGTCCAACCGGCGCTGGTGTGCGACTCCGTCCAGCCGAACGTCTGTGCACGCAGCTCGCCGAATGCGAGGCCCGCCGTGCCGTAGAACAGCACGTTGCTGAAGGCGTAGCCGGCGCGGCCGCGCAGGGTGCCGAACCACGGATTGGAGAACTTCCACGGCGCGAAAGTGTCGTCGGCACCGGCGGCCTGGATGTCGCCCTCGACGCCGAACACCCAAGGACCGTTCTGGAAATTGTAGCCGGCCTGAACGCCGCCGACGAAGCCCGACGGTTTTGCGGGATTGTTGTTCACCGAGCCCCATTCGTAGCCGAGATTGGCACCGAGATACGGACCGGCCCAGCTATAGGCGTTGAGCGGCTGATTGACCGTGTAGGGCGCACGCTGCCCGTAATTGAGATCGGCGGCCTCTGCCGAAGCCGTCCAGCCGACTGCAGCCAACGCGGCTGCGCCCACAACGAGCCCCTTCATCACACACTCCAACGCAACTGTCCCAACCGGTGCGATGCCCGCGCCGCCGCGCGAGGCAAAACCGCATGGTGACGGAACCACGACTTTTTCGCGTAAGATTTATCGAGAGTTTTAAGTTAAAGGCCTGTTAAGTCGGGTTACCGCGCTGTTAACAGGCTTAAGTAAGCGTTACCGGGAACTGCGCCGCCATCCTGTGCGTGCCGCACGGCCGGAACTTCAAATCGGCACCCGCAGCGCCTAAATTCGCACCATGGTTCACGATTCCACCGACAATCCGGACGACGCACGCGTACGCAAACCCGTGCGCGGCAACGCGCCCGATGTCCCGCCCCAGGAAACGGAAGCGGCGCCGCCGGACCTCGATCCCGCCACCGCAAGCGGCGACGACGAGGACGACGCACGGCTGCCGGACATCCTGGAAGAGAGCGGCACGGTCGGCGAAGAGCCACTGGCGACCGGCCACGAGGCGATCGAACGCGCGGTCCGCCTCGCCCCCACCTCGCCCGGCGTCTATCGCATGCTCAACGCCAGTGCCGACGTGCTCTATGTCGGCAAGGCCAAGAACGTCAAAAAGCGCCTGTCGAACTATGCGCGCCAGAGTGCGCCGCAGCCGGCGCGCATCCTGCGCATGATCGCCGCCACGGTTACGGTGGAAATCATCTCGACCCACACCGAGACCGAGGCGCTGCTGCTGGAGGCCAACCTCATCAAGCAGCTTCGGCCGCGCTTCAACGTGCAGCTGCGCGACGACAAGTCGTTTCCCTACATCCTGATTACGGGCGATCATTGGGCGCCGCAGATCCTGAAGCATCGCGGCGCGCAGATGCGGCCCGGTCGCTATTTCGGCCCGTTCGCCTCCGCGGGCGCCGTCAACCGCACCATCACCGCACTTCAGCGCGCGTTTCTGATCCGCTCCTGCACGGATTCCTTCTTCGAGAGCCGTTCGCGGCCCTGTCTGCTCTACCAGATCCGCCGTTGCGCCGGTCCCTGCACCCGCGAGATCGATTTCCCCGGCTACACGACCCTGGTGCGCGAGGCGAGCGACTTCCTGTCCGGCAAGAGTCATGCGGTGAAACAGGAGCTTGCTAGCGAGATGGAGAAGGCCTCCGGCGAGCTCGAATTCGAGAGCGCCGCGCTCTACCGCGACCGCCTCGCTGCGTTGTCCGCGATCCAGTCGCAGCAGGGGATCAATCCGCGCACGGTGGAAGAAGCCGACGTGTTCGCCATCCACCAGGAGGGCGGCTTCTCCTGCGTCGAGGTGTTCTTCTTCCGCACCGGGCAGAACTGGGGCAACCGCGCCTATTTCCCGCGCGCGGAGAAGACCTATACGCCGGAAGAGGTGCTCGGCTCCTTCCTCGCCCAGTTCTACGACGACAAGCCGCCGCCGAGGAATATCCTGCTCTCGCACGAGATCGAGGAGAGCGAGCTGCTCGCCAACGCGCTGTCGATCAAGGCCGGCCGCAAGGTCGAGGTTTCCATGCCGAAGCGCGGCGAGAAGAAGGAGCTCGTCACCCACGCGCTCACCAACGCGCGCGAGGCCCTGGGCCGCAAGCTCGCGGACACCGCGACGCAGAGCCGGCTGCTGGACGCCATGGCCACGACCCTGAGCCTGCCACATGCGCCGAAGCGGATTGAAGTCTACGACAACAGCCACATCCAGGGCACCAACGCAGTCGGCGCCATGATCGTTGCCGGCCCGGACGGTTTTGTGAAAAACCAGTACCGCAAGTTCAACATCAAGTCGGAAGGGATCACGCCGGGCGACGACTTCGCCATGATGCGCGAAGTGCTGGAGCGCCGCTTCAAGCGCCTGATCAACCCGCCCGAAGAGGGCGCGGCCAAAACCAAGGACGACGACTTCCCGCAATGGCCCGATCTCGTGATCATCGACGGCGGCCGCGGCCAGCTCAACGCGGTCCGGGAAATCTTTGCAAACCTCGGCCTGACCCAGGTGGCGCTGATGTCCGTGGCCAAGGGGCCGGACCGGGATGCCGGCCGCGAGACCCTGTTCATGCCGGAGCGCGAGGCGATCAAGCTGGAGCCGCGCGACCCCGTGCTCTATTTCATCCAGCGGCTGCGGGACGAGGCGCACCGCTTCGTCATCGGTTCGCACCGCAAGCTGCGCAAGAAGGACATCCGCGAGGCCGGCTTGCAGGAGATTCCGGGCATCGGTCCGTCACGCAAACGTGCCTTGCTGCACCATTTCGGAACCCTGAAGGAGATCGAACGGGCCTCGATCACCGATCTCGGCAAGGTTCCGGGGGTGAGCGCCGAGAGCGCTCGCAGGATTTTCGAGTATTTCCATCCCCAGCCGGGGTGAAATAAAGGGGGGCCGCGGTCATATGGTCGTCGCATCCCGCACCCCATTTGGGGAGCGGAACGGTTGACCTTCAGGCTGCAGCGGTATTGGTAGGACGGATGAACATCGCCACGACACGAGGGACGACCAGCCGCGCGATGTCCCTCCCGAACATCCTGACCTACGGCCGGATCGCCGCGATCCCGGTCGTGGTCGGGTGCATCTATGCACAGTCGATCATGGACGGCCCGCTGTGGCTGCGCTGGGTCGCGGTCGCCATTTTCATCGCGGCTGCGGTCACCGACTACCTCGACGGCTATTACGCGCGGATCTGGAATCAGCAATCGGCGTTCGGCCGCATGCTCGATCCGATCGCCGACAAGCTTCTGGTCGCCTCGTGCCTGCTGATGCTGGCCGCCGACGGCATCATTCACGGCTGGTCGCTGTGGGCCGCCATCGTCATCCTGTGCCGCGAGATCCTGGTCTCGGGCCTGCGCGAATATCTTGCCGCGCTGCGCGTCAGCGTGCCCGTAACCAAGCTTGCGAAGTGGAAGACGACGGTTCAGCTCATCGCCATCGGCTTCCTGCTGGCTGGTCCGGCCGGCGATGAGGTGGTGCCCATGGTCTCGATGATCGGACTGGCGCTGCTCTGGGCCTCGGCGATTCTCACAATGTACACCGGCTACGACTATTTCGGCGCCGGCATCCATCACCTCATCAAGGAGGATGAGGGATGAAAGTGAAGTACTTCGCCTGGGTGCGCGAACGCGTCGGCAAGGCCGAGGAGACGATCGAGCCGCCCGCGACCGTGCGCACCGTGGAAGAGCTGATCGCCTGGCTGTCCGGCCAAAGCGAAGCCTACGCCCACGCGTTCGAGAAGCCGAAGGTGATCCGTACCGCGATCGACCATGCCCACGTCAAGTCGGACGCCACGATCGCGGGCGCTCGCGAGATCGCGTTCTTCCCGCCGATGACCGGCGGCTAGACCATGCCCGGCACCACCTGCCCCGTCACCATCCGTATCCAGCAGGACGATTTCGACATCGCGCGCGAGATCGCGGTGCTGACCGGGAGCCGCACCGACATCGGTGCGGTCGTGAGCTTTTCCGGCATCTGCCGCAGCGACGAGGACAGCGCGAAGATCGCCGCGCTCTCGCTCGAGCATTATCCTGGCATGGCCGAGGAAGAGATCAGGCGCCATGCCGACGAGGCCACCTCGCGCTGGCCTCTCAACGGCGTCACGGTGATCCATCGCGTCGGCCGGTTCATGCCCGGTCAGAACATCGTGCTGGTGCTGACCGCCTCGCAGCACCGCCAGGCAGCGTTCCAGGCAGCCGAGTTCCTGATGGATTATCTCAAGACCAACGCGCCGTTCTGGAAGAAGGAAGAGAGCGCCTCCGGCACCGGCTGGGTCGAGGCCCAGGCCCGCGACGATGATGCCGCCGCACGCTGGACCCGATCCTGATGGCAGCAACATCCAAAAAGACCGTGCGCGGCCGCGCCGCGCCAAAGCTCGCGAAAGTGGGCCGCGGCGAGCTTCTCACGCTGATCGATTTCGTCCGCTATGCGGTGAGCCGCTTCAATGAGGCCAAGCTCGCCTTTGCCCATGGCACGCCCGATCCGGTCGCGGAAGCGGCCTTCCTGGTCTGTGAAGCCCTGCATCTGCACCCCGAGCAGTTCGAGATTTTTGCCAACGCGCGCGTCACGGCCGCCGAGGGCAGGACGATCATCGATCTCGTCCATCGGCGCGTCACCACGCGCAAACCGGCCGCTTATCTCGTCAACAAGATCTACATGCGCGGCCTGCCGTTCTATGTCGATGAGCGCGTCATCGTTCCGCGTTCCTTCATCGGTGAGCTCTTGGAGTCGCATTTCGGCGGCGACGGCGAAGCCGGCTCGCTGATCGACGACCCCACCGCGGTCGAGCGGGTGCTCGATCTCTGCGCGGGATCGGGATGCCTCGCGATCCTCGCCGCGCAGCATTTTCCGAACGCCACGATCGACGCCGTCGATATTTCGAAGGGCGCGATCGACGTCGCCAGACGGAATGTCGGCGAATACGGGCTCGACGACCGGATCAACCTGCATCGCGGCGACCTGTTCGCCCCGCTCGGTGACATCAAATACGACCTGATCATCACCAACCCGCCTTATGTCGACGCTGAAGGCATGGCTGCGTTGCCGCCGGAGTGCCGGGCCGAGCCGAAGCTCGCCTTTGACGGCGGCGCCGACGGTCTCGACGTGGTGCGCCGGATCCTGCGCGACGCGCCTGACCACCTGACGCCGGATGGTGGGCTGATCTGCGAGATCGGCCGGGGCCGCGAACTCGTCGACGAGGCCTTTCCCGAACTGCCGCTGCTCTGGCTCGACACCGAGGACTCCGAGGGCGAAGTGTTCTGGATCGCGGCAGCCGATCTCGGTTGATCCATCACGGCGGTCCGACCTCGTTCGGAACAAGTCAAATACCGCCACGTTCATCCCCCGACGAATTTTCTCGCACTCGGAGGATAACCACATGCTTGCGCCATCGGGCGAATTGCTGCGCGCTGGCGTCGCGCTCAAGCTCAACCATCTCAAGCGCGCCGCCCAATCCTATGCCCGTGACCGGAGCAATCAGGCCACAGGGCGCATGACCTCGTACGCGACTGCGGCCGGACTGCTCGCGGTTGCGGGCTTGTTCGTCGTCGCAGCCTTCTTCGTCGGCCTGATCGCGCTGTACCGCTGGGTTGCAATCCATTACGGGCAATTCTGGGGGTTCGGCGCCGTTGGCGGCGTGCTCCTGATCCTGGCCGCCGCCTGCGCCGGCGTGGCCATGGCCCAGATGAAGCGCAAGACCAAGCCAATCGTGCCGCTCGCCAGCCGCCTGCGCGTGGCGATCGCCACCCCGCGCATCCCGCGCGGAACGGTGAAACAGGCGGTGAAAGAGGTCGCGACGACAATTCCCCTGGCGCCGCTCGCGCCGGGCGAACGAGGACATGAACCAGGACATGGCGGCAGCACGTGGCCGGCTCGGTCCAACCGCCCCGTGCAACTTGGGCTGATGCTCGCAGCCGTTGGGCTGGTCGGCCTCACGGCCGCGCGCCGGCGGCGTCACGGCCACGGAGCGGAGACCTGAAATGCCTATACGGCGCGCCGAACAATTTGACAGCTGGCTGTTGGTGGCAGCCACGACCGTGTTCGTGCTCACCGCGGAACGGTATTTCCAGGATTCCGGCATGGTCCGGGCGGGACCTCCGCACGACCACCGCAAAGGCGAGGCGAATTCGCCGGAAACGAGCCCGGTGGGTGCAGCCTCGCAGCCCGGCCGCGGCCGCCGCGCGAAAAGCCCGTTCGCGATCCCTTGGGCGGGCTGGAAGGACGTCTTCTGGCGCACCTATCAGCGCGTCGACGACGATCGCCTGCTCGCGACCGCCGGCGGCGTCGTCTTTTTCGGGCTGCTCGCGATCTTTCCCGCCATCACGGCTCTGGTTTCGTTCTATGGCCTCTTCGCCGACCCCTCGACGATCAGTTCCAACCTGCAATCGCTCGCGATGATGCTGCCCGAAGGCGCGTTCCAGATCGTCGAGGACCAGGTGGCGCGCGTCGTGTCGAACGGCGGCGCGACCCTTGGTTTCACTTTCCTGTTTGGCCTCGTGCTCGCCATCTGGAGCGCCAATGCCGGCGTCAAGGCCATCTTCGACGCCATCAACGTCGCCTATGAAGAGCGTGAAAAGCGCAGCTTCATCCGGCTGAACTCAGTCTCACTGGCTTTCACAGTCGGTGGCATCGTTGCCCTGCTGCTGATGGTGGGCGCCGTCGTTGCCTTCCCGCTCGCGCTCAATCACCTCGGCATGGCGCCCGAGAGCAAGACGATCGTGGCGCTGGCGCGATGGCCGGTGCTGTTGGTCATTCTCCTTGCCGCGCTGGCCGTCCTCTACCGCTTCGCGCCCAGCCGCGACGCCCCACGCTGGCAATGGCTGAGCGTCGGAGCGGTGGCGGCCGCGATCCTCTGGATCGCCGGCTCGGCGCTGCTGTCCTGGTATCTCTCGGAATTCGCCAATTACAATGCGACCTACGGCTCGCTCGGCGCTGCGATCGGCTTGATGATGTGGATGTGGATGTCGGCCATCGTCGTCATGTTCGGGGCCGAGCTGAATTCGGAGATCGAACGGCAGACCCTGCGCGACACGACCACCGGGGCGCCCAAGCCGCTTGGCACCCGCCAGGCGGTCTCGGCCGACACGGTCGGCGCTGCGGCGCCATCCTGACTCCGAGATCGGGCCGCTATCCCCTCGAATCAACAATGATGTTAAGCTCATGCCGCTTGGGGGAGCATGCGGCGTGACGGGTTCGATACGCCACCCGTGTTTTCCCGGTCAGGCAGTCAGCTCTTGAGGCGTAACGCGCGGCATGATTCGTATTTCGACGATCTTCATCGCCATCTGCATGGTTCTGGTCGCCGCCTCGCTCGGGCTCGTGCTCTACGCAGTCGCCGGCATCAGCGGAACCGAATCCGCGATCGTGGCACTGACGGTGCTGACCTTCCTGATCCTCTACAATGCAGTGTCGATGCGACTGCGCGACCGCAGCGACGTCGGCGGCCAGATCACCGATCTTTCGCGCGGCACCGCCGACCTCGCCCGCCAGGTCGCCGAGTTCGGCCGCCGGCTTGCCACGGTCGAAGCACGCATCGCCTCCTCCAATTCGACCAACTCCGACCGCATTCAGTCGGTGGTCGGCGAGATCAACGAGCTCGGCGGGTTGGTCAGGCAGCTCGCCACCACCGTGTCGGCCCATGAGGATCTGATGGCCGGCAACGCGCCGGTGCCGGCCCCCGCTCCGGTCGCAAGGCAGGAGCCGGAGGCGCCGCTCGACCTGATGGCTCCATTCGAGGAGGAGCGGCCGGCTGCTCCTCCCCCGGTTCCCGCGCCGCCGCCGTTGCGGCCGGCACCACCGGCGATCCAGACCCAGACCGCCAATCCGGTTCAGACCGCAAACGGCCGCAACCAGACCCAATTGCTGGCGACGCTCCGCAACGCGATCGACGAGAACCGCATCGACATCTTCCTCCAGCCAATGGTGACGCTGCCGCAGCGCAAGGTCCGCTTCTACGAGGCCGTGACGCGCCTGCGCGACGAGCGCGACCAGCTGGTCGCGGCCGAGGAGTTCATCAGCATCGCGGAGGCCTCCGGCCTGATCGGGCGCATCGACAACATGGTGATGCTGCGCTGCGTGCAGGTGCTGCGACGCCTGATGGTACGCAACAAGGAGGTCGGCGTGTTCTGCAACGTCGCGGCTTCCACGCTCGGCAATTCCACGACCTTCGCGCAATACCTCGATTTCCTCGAAGCCAACCGGGCGCTGGCGCCCTCGCTGGTGCTGGAATTCAAACAATCGACCTTCCGCAATCTCGGCCCGGCCGAGACCGAGAATCTCGCCGCGCTCGCCCAGCGCGGCTTCCGTTTCTCGATCGACCATGTCACCGATTTGCGTATCGAACCGCGCGAGCTCGCCGATCGCGGCGTGCGCTTCATCAAGGTGCCGGCCTCGCTCCTGCTCGACCCCAGGCAGGCTTCGGCCTCGGACATCCACCCTTCCGACCTCTCCGACCTGCTCGGCCGCTTCGGCATCGACCTGATCGCCGAGCGGATCGAGGGCGAGCGCGCCGTGATCGACCTGCTCGACTATGACGTGCGGTTCGGCCAGGGGTTCCTGTTCGCGCCGCCCCGGCCATTGCGGCCGGAGGGGTCATCTGCTACCGCCGCGCCGAACCAGGCACAGGACACCCAGGCATCCAATGGCTCCGGCACCCCCAGCTCAAACGCAGCGTCGACTGCGTCTGCGCCACAGCGCGTCACCGGCAACGCCGCACTCGCGCGCCGGATCTGATCGGCCGCACGCATCATGACCACGCTGCATTTCGCCGAAAGCCTGCGTGAACTCGTGGCGGGCGTGGACGTCGTGCTCAGCGACATCTGGGGCGTGGTCCATAACGGCCTCGAATCCTTCCCCGAAGCCTGCGAGGCGCTGCACACCTATCGTAGCCGCGGCGGTACGGTCATCCTGATCACCAACGCGCCGCGCCCGGCAGACTCGGTGCAGCGGCAATTGCGCAAGCTCGGCGTCGCCGACGAGACCTACGACGCGATCGTGTCTTCAGGCGACCTGACGCGGCTCTATGTCGCCGACCATCCCGGCCGCAAGATGTTCTGGCTCGGCCCCGAGCGCGACAACTCGATCTACCGCGGCCTCGATGCGGTGACCGCGCCGCTGGAGCAGGCAGATTACATCGTCTGCACCGGCCTCTATGACGACGAGACCGAAACGGCGGAAGACTATCGCGGCATGATGCTGAAGGCGCGCGAGCGCAAGCTGACGCTGGTTTGTGCCAACCCGGACATCGTGGTGGAACGCGGCGACCGGCTGATCTATTGCGCCGGCGCGATCGCGGAGCTCTATCGCGAGCTCGGCGGCGAGGTGATCTTCTACGGCAAGCCGCACCGGCCGATCTACGAGCGCGCGATGGCGCTCGCCGGCGAACGCCAGGGCCACCAGATCGACCGCAAAAAGGTGCTCGCGATTGGCGATTCCGTCCGGACCGACCTCACCGGCGCGCGCGAGTTCGGGATCGATTGCCTGTTCGTGACCCGCGGCATCCATGCCGAGGAGTTCGAGGGTCTCGACCAGCTCGACCCGGCTTCGGTGCTGGAATTGTTCGGCCATCCGCCGAAGGCGCTGATGCGCGAACTAAAGTGGTGATGGCTACGGCTTGAAGCGCCGCCTACCTAGACCAATTGCGAAGCCCCCGGACGCCGTCATGGCCGGGCATAGTCGGCCGTAGGACGGCGTCGCTCCCGCTCGCCTACGCCCCGGCCATCCACGCCTTCTTTGCAGCTCCACGAACGTGGATGCCCGGGACAAGCCCGGGCATGACGATCCCAATGATGGATTATTATCCGGCCAAGCGCGCCTTACGCGCTTGCCATGTCCGGGAAGACCGCCTCGATCTTGGTCTTCAGCGTTGCCGCGTTGAACGGCTTGACGATGTAGTTGTTCACGCCGGCCTTCTTGGCCGCGATCACGTTCTCGGTCTTCGATTCGGCCGTGATCATGATGAAGGGCGTGGTGGCGAGGTTCGGATCCGCGCGCACTTCGCGCAGCAGGTCGTAACCCGTCATCGGCTCCATGTTCCAGTCGGAAATCACGAGCCCGTACTTCTTGCCGCGCATCTTGTTCAGCGCTGCCGAACCGTCGGTTGCATCATCGATATTCTCGAAGCCAAGCTGCTTCAGGAGGTTCCTGATGATACGGATCATGGTGCTGTAGTCGTCAACCACCAGAACCGACATCGACAAATCAACCGCCATCTCGACTCCCCCAACGCAAACCCAGGAAATATTTACGATCGGACCTGCCGGGCCGGAGCCCCGCGGTTCCACGCCCAAGGACTAGCACCAAGGCGTTAAACAGCGCGTTAACTGGGAACGCCCCCGGTGGACTGAAATCGCATTCGATGCGGCCGCCCCCTCCCGCTTGACTTCATCCGGCCCGTCGCGCCACGGTCCCGGCCGGTCCCGCCGGTTCGAGAATTCCCCTGATGGCTCCGCATTTTACCGTTATCCGCGACACCACACCGGACTCCGCCATTGCAAGGGGTGCCGTGGTCGCCATGGGCAATTTCGACGGCGTTCATCTCGGCCATCGCGCCGTGATCGCCGCAGCCCTGGAAATGGGCAGGATACATGGCCGCCCTGCTCTGGCATTGACCTTCGAGCCGCATCCGCGCCGGTTTTTCAGCCCCAACACCCCGCAATTCCGCCTGACGGACGAGCGTGCCAAGCTGCGGCTTCTGGCCGGCACCGGACTTGCCGGCGCCGTGGTTATGACCTTCGACAAGTCCCGCGCCGGGACCAGCGCGCAAGACTTCATTCACCATGACCTGATCGGTCGCCTGGGCATCGGTGGAATCGCCGTCGGCTACGACTTCCATTTCGGCAAGGGTCGGGTCGGCTCGCCGAGCCTCCTGGTCAACGAGGCGCCCCGGCTCGGCATCGAGGTCGACGTGCAGCCGCATGTCGATATCGACGAGCGGCCGGTCTCTTCCAGCGCGATCCGGATCGCGCTCGCCGAAGGCCAACTCGACGAGGCCACGGCCATGCTCGGCGCGCCCTGGTTCATCACCGGCGAGGTCATCCACGGCGAGAAGCGCGGCCGCGACCTCGGATATCCCACCGCCAACATCCGCCTCGATGCCAATTGCGGCCTCAAGCACGGCATCTATGCGGTGCGAGTCGGCCGCGGCGCGGAGCGGCTCGACGGCGTGGCAAGCTTCGGCCGCCGCCCGACCTTCGATAACGGCGCACCGCTGCTGGAAATCTTCCTGTTCGACTTCAAGGGCGATCTTTACGGACAGACGCTCGACTGCGCCTTTATCGGCTTCATTCGCGAGGAGCTGAAATTCGACAGCCTGGAGGCCCTGATCCGCCAGATGGACGACGATTCTGCCCGCGCCCGGGCCATGCTCGACGCCGCCCCGAACGCGTTTCCGAGGCTTGGCGCCATCGATTGAGGTCGGAAATCGGCGCGCCGAACCTTTTGCGCTTCCTCCGCCCCCCTGCTATGGAGAGCCATGTTTGCGCGGCGCATCATAGGGATTAGCGGCCCGGCTTCCGCCTGAGCCTTCGGCTCGGCGCAAGACCGGGATGTTGTCGTTTCACCCGCGATTCCGCATCGCCATCCGTTCCCGCGCCCTTCCGAGCCAGTCAGCCTCATGTCCGACAAGTCCCAAAAATCCGAAGCTAAAGACTATTCGAAAACCCTGTTCCTGCCGCAGACCGAATTCCCGATGCGCGCCGGCCTGCCGCAGCGCGAGCCGGAGCTGCTGAAATACTGGAACGACATCGGCCTTTACGACAGGCTGCGCCAGGAAGCCCAGGGCCGCGCCAAATTCGTGCTGCATGACGGCCCGCCCTACGCCAATGGCAACATCCATATCGGGCACGCGCTGAACAAGATCCTCAAGGACGTCGTGACCAAGAGCCAGCAGATGCTTGGCTTCGACTCCAACTATGTGCCCGGCTGGGACTGCCACGGCCTGCCGATCGAATGGAAGATCGAGGAGGAGAATTACCGCTCCAAGGGCAAGCAGAAGCCCGACTTCCGCGACTCCGCCGCGATGGTGGCGTTTCGCAAGGAATGCCGCGCCTATGCGACGCACTGGATCAACGTGCAGCGCGAGGAGTTCAAGCGGCTCGGCATCATCGGCGACTGGGATCATCCCTATCAGACGATGAGCTATCCGGCCGAAGCACAGATCGCCCGCGAGCTGATGAAGTTCGCCGCCAACGGTACGCTGTATCGCGGCTCCAAGCCGGTGATGTGGAGCGTGGTCGAGAAGACCGCGCTCGCCGAGGCCGAGGTCGAGTACGAGGACTACACCTCCGACATGGTTTGGGTGAAGTTTCCCGTCACGTCCCCGGCACATGGTGCGCTCGCCAATGCTTCGGTCGTGATCTGGACCACCACGCCCTGGACACTGCCCGGCAACCGCGCGATCTCGTTTTCACCGAAGATCGCCTACGGCCTCTACAAGGTGACGGATGCGGCCGCGGACAATTGGGCGAAGACCGGCGATCTCCTGATCCTGGCCGATGCGCTCGCCGCAGAGGTGTTCAAGCAGGCGCGCGTCACGGCCTATGAGAAGGTGCGCGACATTCCCGGCGATACGCTGGACGCCGTGGAGTGCGCCCACCCCTTGCGCGGCCTCGATGGCGGTTACGAGTTCATCGTGCCGCTGCTCGCCGGCGAGCATGTCACCGACGATACCGGCACCGGCTTCGTGCACACCGCGCCGAGCCACGGTCGCGAGGACTTCGACGTTTGGATGGCCAACACCCGCGAGCTCGATGAGCGCGGCATCTCGACGGCTATCCCCTACACTGTCGACGAGAACGGCGCCTATACGGCGCAGGCCCCCGGCTTCACCGGCAAGCGCGTGCTCAACGACAAGGGCGAAAAGGGCGATGCCAATGAGGCCGTGATCAAGGCATTGATCGAGGCTGGCAAGCTGCTCGCGCGCGGCCGCCTCAAGCACCAATACCCGCATTCATGGCGTTCGAAGAAGCCGGTGATCTTCCGCAACACGCCGCAATGGTTCATCGCGATGGACAAGGACATCAGCGACGATGGCCACGCCAAGAAGGGCGATACATTGCGGGCCCGCGCGCTGCATGCGATCTCGGTCACGCAATGGGTGCCACCGTCGGGTGAGAACCGCATCAACGGCATGATCGCCAATCGTCCGGACTGGGTGATCTCGCGCCAGCGCGCCTGGGGCGTGCCGATCGCCGTGTTCGTGCGCGAGAAGAGCGACGGCTCAGCCGAGATCCTGCAGGACGAGATCGTCAATCAGCGCATCACCGAGGCCCTCATGGAGGAAGGCGCCGACGCCTGGTACATGGAAGGCGCCCGCGAGCGCTTCCTTGGATCACGCGCGAAGGAAGACTGGAAGAAGATCGACGACATCTGCGACGTCTGGTTCGATTCCGGCTCCACACATGCTTTCGTGCTCGAGGATCGCCAGAACTTCCCGCAGCTCGGCAACATCGTCCGCAAGGTCGACGGCGGCAACGACACCGTGATGTACCTGGAAGGCAGCGACCAGCATCGCGGCTGGTTTCACTCGTCGCTGCTGGAGAGCGCCGGCACGCGCGGCCGCGCGCCCTATGACATCGTGCTCACCCACGGCTTCACGCTCGACGAGAACGGCCGCAAGATGTCGAAGTCGATCGGCAACACCGTCGAGCCACAGAAGGTGATCAAGGATTCGGGCGCGGATATCCTGCGCCTGTGGGTCTGCGCCACGGACTATGCCGACGACCAGCGCATCGGCCCGGAGATCCTGAAGAACACCATCGAGACTTACCGCAAGCTGCGCAACACCGTGCGCTGGATGCTTGGAACGCTGGATCACTACAAGCCGGCCGACGCAGTCGCGCACGCCGACATGCCTGAGCTCGAACGGCTGATGCTGCACGAGCTCGCGGTCCGTGCTGCCGTCGTCCGCAAGGCCTATCAGGAGTTCGACTACAAGACCGTGGTCGCAACCTTGTCCGCCTTCCTGAACAGCGAGCTCTCGGCGTTCTATTTCGACATCCGCAAGGACACGCTGTATTGCGATCCGCCGTCCTCTCTGACGCGCAAGGCGGCGCTGACCACGATCGACCTGTTGTGCAGCTCGATCCTGAAATGGCTGGCGCCGATCCTCAGCTTCACCGCGGAGGAAGCCTGGCGCATGTACAGGCCCGACGCCGAGCCCTCGGTGCACCTGACGCTATTTCCGGAGAACCTCGAAAGCCTGCGCGACGACAAGCTCGCCGCGAAATGGGAAGCGATCCGCAACGTCCGCCGCGTCGTCACCGGTGCGCTGGAGCTCGAACGCGCCGCCAAGAACATCGGCTCGTCGCTGGAGGCATCACCGGTGATCTATGTCGCCGACCGCGACATGCTGGCGACGCTGTTCGACACCGACCTCGCGGAAATCTGCATCACCTCGAATTACGAGGTGCGCGAGGGCGAAGCGCCGGCTTCCGCATTCCGTCTCGATGCCGTTCCAGGCGTCGCTGTCGTGGTGGAGAAGGCGGTCGGCACCAAATGCGCCCGTTCCTGGAAGATTTCGCCGACGGTGGGTGAAGACCCCGAATATCCCGACGTCACCCCGCGCGACGCCAAGGCGCTGCGCGAATGGAAGACGCTGGGGGTCAGCATCTAGCTCTCACCGTCGTCCTGGCGAAAGCCAGGACCCATTCCACCGCCGCCAATTGCGACGAAGGCTGATGACCACAAGTCTTTCAAACAACGACCGCCTCGGAGTATGGGTCCTGGCTTTCGCCAGGACGACGGCGGAGCGTGTTGTGGTCGACTGCCCATGACCCCGCTCCGCGCCGGCATCCTCGCGGCCCTGGTCACCCTCGTGGCCGACCAGGCCTCAAAGCTCTGGCTGCTGAACGTGTTCGACCTCGCCCGTCGCGGCGCGGTGAGCGTGACGCCGTTCTTCGACCTGGTGCTGGCCTGGAACATCGGCATCAGCTTCGGCTGGCTCCAGAACGACGGCCAGGCTGCGCAAATGGCGCTGATGGCCGTGAAGGTCCTCGCCGTGGTTGCGCTGGCGATCTGGATGGCCCGTTCGCACACCCTGCTGGCAACCATCGCCCTCGGCCTGATCATCGGCGGCGCCATCGGCAACGGCATCGACCGCCTGGCCTATGGCGCGGTGGTCGATTTCGCCCTGTTCCACGTCGAGATCGGCGGAAATACCTATAATTGGTACGTGTTCAACCTCGCGGACGTGGCCATCGTTGCTGGCGTGGCGGCGCTATTGTATGATTCCTTCCTGGGGGTACCCGCCGCAAAAGCGCCCTGATCCCGGCCGATACGGACCGGCAGGCGGAACCTTGCTTTTGCGAGGGATTATGCGGCGCGAGAGCGGCAAACTGCCACAATTTGGAACAGGTACAGTGATGCGCAGCTCGAAGACCAGCAGTTCGATGGTTGGAGACCCCCGGCAGGCGTTCTGGCGGGCGTTGAGATTGTCCGCTGTCGCGCTCGGCATCGGTCTCGTCATGTCGGCTGGCGCCGCCCGCGCCGGTGACGACGGCGAGGACGATGACGACATGACCTTCGAAGAGAAGCTCATCGACAATCTGATGTCGGGCATCGGCGCCAAGAGCATGGAGAAGAAGGGTATCGAATACCGCGAGCGGTCGCCGCTGGTGGTACCGCCCAAGCTTGACCTGCCGCCGCCGGCCGGGACCGAAGCCAAGAACGCACCGAACTGGCCGAAGGACCCTGACGAGAGACGTCGCAAGGAGGCCATCGCGCAGCGGAAGAAGGCCGTCAAGGCGACGGAGAGCTGGCAGGCAGGGCGGGCGTTGTCACCCGCCGAGATGGAGGTCGGCAGGACAGCCGCACCCGAGCGCACGAGCAATGATCCTATTCAGCCGGGCACCAACGGCAACCCGTCGCTCAGCCCCGCCCAACTCGGCTTCACCGGCGGTCTGTGGGGCATGATGTCGAACAACAAAGGCGAGGCCAAGCAATTCACGACCGAGCCGCCGCGCCAGTCGCTGGTCGAGCCGCCGCCCGGCTACCAGACGCCGTCACCGAGCTACGCCTACGGCGCCGGAGAGGACAAGACACGGCGGACCTATTTCGACATCATGTCCGGCAAGGACAAGGAACAATAGCTCTCCTGTCCCTCGCGATATTCCCACAGACGCGGTCCCGCGCCGGCGGCTCGTACCCGCGGGACGCTGTCTTGATTGCTTATCAGTAACTTGCGCCCGAGTTGAGTTCTCTGCTTCGTGACGCGAAGCGTTTGCCGCACGGTGTACCATGCCGTGCCTCCGAGCCGGACATCCGGGCTCGGCCTTTCATAAGGATCATGATGTCCTCTTACCGATCGGCTGCCTGCCTCCTTGCCGCGCTGCTTTCGACGAGTGTCCTGACGGCCGGCGCATCCCTTGCGCAGACCACGGTGACATCGGCCCCGCCCGCCAGCTTCACGCTCGGAAACGGCATGCAGGTCGTGGTAATTCCGGACCACCGCACCCCCGTCGTCACGGAAATGATCTGGTACAAGGTCGGCTCGGCGGACGAGACGCCGGGCAAGTCCGGGCTCGCGCACTTCCTCGAGCACCTGATGTTCAAGGGCACATCGAAGCATCCGGTCGGCGAATTCTCCCAGACCGTACTCCGCGTCGGCGGCAACGAGAACGCCTCGACCTCGGTGGACTACACCAACTATTACCAGCGAGTACCGAAAGAGCAGCTGCCGAAGATGATGGAGTTCGAGGCCGACCGCATGACCGGCCTGATCCTCAAGGACGAGAACGTGCTGCCCGAGCGCGACGTCGTGCTCGAAGAGTATAACATGCGCGTCGCCAACAATCCGGACGCGCGGCTGAACGAGCAGATCATGGCCGCGCTCTATCTCAACCATCCCTACGGCCGGCCGGTGATCGGCTGGCACCAGGAGATCGAAAAGCTCGATCGCGAGGATGCGCTCGCCTTCTACCGCCGCTTTTACGCTCCGAACAACGCGATCCTGGTGATCGCCGGCGACGTCGAGCCCGCCGACATCCGCCCGCTGGTCGAGCGCAATTTCGGCTCCATCCCGGCCCAGCCCGCAATCCCGGCGCGCCGCGTCCGCCCGCAGGAGCCGGAGCCCGCGGCGCCGCGCACCGTGACCCTGGCCGATCCGCGCGTCGAGCAACCCGGCTTGCGGCGATACTATCTGGTGCCCTCGGCGACCACGGCTGCGGCCGGCGAAAGCGCGGCCCTCGACGTGCTGGCGCAGCTGATGGGCAGCGGCAGCAATTCCTATCTCTACCGTGCGCTCGTGGTCGACAAGCCGCTCGCGGTCTCCGCCAGCGCCAGCTATTCGAGCATCTCGCTCGACCCCACCCAGTTCGCGATCTCGGCTTCGCCCAAATCCGGCGTCAGCTTCGCCGAGGTCGAGCAGGTGGTCGACGGCGTCATCGCCGACATCGCGCAGAATCCAATCCGCGCCGAGGATCTCGAGCGGGTCAAGACTCAGCTCATCGCCGAGGCGATCTACGCCCAGGACAACCAGGCGGTGCTGGCGCGCTGGTATGGCGGCGCGCTGACCACGGGCCTGTCGGTCGAGGACATCCGGAGCTGGCCAGATCGCATCCGCGCAGTTACCGCCGAGCAGGTCCGCACCGTCGCGCAGAAATGGCTCGAGAAGAAGCGCTCGGTGACGGGCTATCTGATCAAGGACACCGCGACCACAAAGCGCGAGGAGAAGCGTTCGTGACTTATCCCTTCCTTCGACGCATTGCATTCTCCTTTGCCACCGGCGCAGCACTCGCGCTCGCTGCGGTCTCTCCGTCACGGGCGGCTGCAAAGATCCAGCATCTGACCTCACCGGGCGGCATCGAGGCCTGGTTCGTGCAGGATGCAACCGTGCCGCTGATCGCCATGGAATATTCCTTTGCCGGCGGCTCGGCCCAGGATCCCAAGGACAAGTCGGGCGTCGCCAATCTGGTCGGCGATCTCCTCGACGAAGGCTCCGGCGATCTCGATTCCAAGACCTTCCACGAGCGGCTCGACCGCCGCGCCATCGAGCTCTCCTTCAGCGCCACCCGCGACACGTTCCGCGGCAGCCTGCGCATGCTGCGCGACAACAAGGACGAGGCCTTCGACCTGCTGCGGAGCGCGCTGACCTCGCCGCATTTCGAAACCGCCGATGTCGAACGCATCCGCTCGCAGGTGATCTCGGGCCTGCGGCGCGAGACCACCAACCCGACTTCGCTCGCGAGCCGCAAATTCCTGGAGGTCGCCTTCGGCGATCATCCCTATAGCCGGCAATCCAACGGCAATCTCGACAGCGTTCCGACCATCACGGTGGCCGACATGAAGGATTATGTCGGCCGCGTGCTCGCCAAGGACTCGCTGAAGATCGCGGTGGTTGGCGATGTCGATCCGGCCACGCTCGGCAAGCTGCTCGACCACACGTTTGGCAGCCTGCCCGCCAAGGCCAACCTCGTGCCGGTCTCCGACGTCGAGGCCGCCAAGCCGCCGCAACGCGCCTTCGTGACGCTCGATGTGCCCCAGACCGTGATCACCTTCGGCGGCCCCGGGGTGAAGCGCAGCGATCCGAACTTCATGGCTGCCTATGTCGTCAACCACATCCTCGGCGGCGGCGGGTTGTCCTCGCGGCTCTATCGCGAGGTGCGCGAGAAGCGTGGCCTGGCCTATTCGGTATTCGAGTCGCTGCTCTGGATGGAGCATTCGGCGGTCTTCATCGGCAATACCGGGACCCGTGCCGACCGTGCCGGCGACACCATCGATGCCATCGACAAGGAAGTGCGCCGGATCGCCGAGGAAGGCCCGACGCAGAAGGAGCTCGACGAGGCCAAGTCCTATCTCAAGGGCTCACAGATGCTGGCGCTCGACACCTCCTCGAAGCTCGCGCAGGCGCTGCTGCAATATCAGCAGGACAAGCTGCCGATCGACTATATCGAGAAGCGCAACGCCGTCATCGAAGCGGTCACCATGGACGACGCCAAGGCGGCCGCAAAGCGCCTCTGGGGCCAGGGCCTCCTGACCGTCGTCGTCGGCCGCGCTCCGCAGGCCGCGGCGCAACCAGCCGCCGCACCGGCGACGAAGTCGAACTGACGTCGTCCGTAGGCTTCCTGAATGGCCGGGCTCGCCCGGCCATTTGCATTTCGGGCGCCATTGCCGAACTTGGGCGGCCGGGATATGTCCGGGCATCACGAATGGTGCCACCATGCTGCGGATATCCCGCGATCTCGCCATTGACGAGGACGACATCGAGATCAGCTTTGTCCGCGCCTCCGGCCCGGGCGGGCAGAACGTCAACAAGGTCGCGACCTCGGCGCAATTGCGCTTCGACACCCGCAAACTGACGCTGCCGGAGGATGCCGCGTTGCGCCTCGCCCGGCTCGCCGGGCAGCGCATGACCAAGGACGGCGTCATCGTGATCCAGGCGCAACGCTTCCGCACCCAGGAGCGCAATCGCCAGGACGCCATCGACCGGCTTACGGAGATGCTCGGCGAAGCCATGATCCGGCCGAAGCCGCGGCGCGCGACGAAGCCGACCTTTGGCTCGAAGCAGCGCCGGCTCGAGGGCAAGAAGCGCCGCAGCGACATCAAGTCGAAGCGCGGGCGCGGTTTCGACGACTAGCAGACACAGCAAAAGAACTCCGGCCGCAGGGCGACCAGAGTTCTGCCGTTTCACTCCATTGGCTAGTAGCGCTTGCCCGTGGCTGCACCGCCCGTCGCGGAATCGTCGGTGGTCCCTCTGTGCGCAGCACTGCCCGTCGTGCCAACCGTGCCCCTGGTACCCTTCGTCGGCTTCATGCCCGTCGTCTCGCCCGCCGCGCCCGGCTGGGCGCTCATCTCCTCGTCGCCGCTGCCCATTGTGCTGCCTTGCATGGGTTTGCTTTGCACGGTCCCGCTAGGCTTGGCGCCGGACGACGTACCTTGCGCGAGAACGGGTGTCACAATGAGGGCCGAGACGGCGCATGCGATTGCAGAGGTCTTTAACAACTTCATCCATTTCTCCTGGACTTTCGCGATGATCGGTTCGGCGGCTTGATGCGCCGTCCGCCTGAGCCGAACCAGTCCATCGCGTTACGAGCTCGAACGGCGCGGCCGTGATGCAATCTGTCTCGTGTGGTGATCGTTTAGGGATTTGACGGCGGTTTCGCGGAATTGTCCTCCGCATATGCGGCAGCGCGGAACAACGCTGCCCGCGCGCATCTCCACACGCAGCGAAACAGCCCGCTACTACCACGGCTTGTTTTGCTGCGCCTAGAATTTGCGCACGCTGAATTGACGTGGATGGGCGGACTTTTGACGATGCGCGCGATCGTGCTGGGGTTGTGCACCGCGATGGTGCTGGTGGTGCAGTTGGCCGAGGCGCAAATGCCCTTGCCGGCTGCAAAGCCGCCGGATGGCGCGACACTGTTCAAGCAGCAATGCGCGGTGTGCCACACCACGAACCTGTCAGAACCGGTGCGGCAGGGTCCGCCGCTGGTTAGGATCGTCGGGCGTCTCGCCGGAAAGGTCGAAGGCTTTCACTATTCAGAGCCCCTCGCAAAAGCAGCCTTTGCCTGGGACGAGACGAAGCTCGATGCCTGGCTGACCAATCCGCAAGCGGTGATTCCCGGCGTCGTCATGGTCTACCGGCAGGCGAAGCCGGAGACGCGCGCCGCCATCATCGCCTTTCTTAGGGAGCAGCACTGAATGGCGAAGCCGGTCCATTCCATGATCCGCGCACTCGACGAGGCGCGCTCTCTCGACTTCTACCAGCGGGCCTTTGGCCTGGAAATCACCGACCGTCTGAAGTTCGCAGACTTTGTCTTGATCTATCTGCGGCACCCGTCCTCACCCTTCGAGGTGGAGCTGACGGTCAATTTCGATCGCAAGGAACCGTATGCGCTCGGCGACGGCTACGGACATCTAGCCGTGGTGGTCGAGGATCTCGATGCCGAACATGCCCGCTTCGAGCGCGAGAAGCTCGCGCCGGGCCAGCTGCGTGACTTCAAGCACGACGGCAAAACGCTAGCGCGCTTCTTCTTCGTCAGTGATCCCGACGGCTACAAGATAGAGGTGATTCAGCGCGGCGGACGTTTCAACTAACCAAATCAAAAATCAAGATCAACGGAGGAATGCCATGAGAGAAGTCGATCGTCGAAGCAAGCACAGCCGCCGCGTCTTTCTCAAGGGCGCCGCGACCGCCGTGCCGGTCGCGGCAGTCGCGGCCAGCGTCGCCGTCAGCGTCGAGGGCGCATGGGCCGACGAGACCAGTGCGCTTTCGCCCACAACGATGAAGACGCTGCTGAAGGTCGCGCGCGATATTTATCCGCACGACGTCCTCGGCGACAGCTATTACATCACCGCGATCAAGCCGTGGGACGGCAAGGCGGCGAAGGACGCCTCCGTCAAGTCGCTGATCAGCGACGGCATCACACGGCTCGATCAGAATGCGCGTGATCGCCACAAGGTGGCTTACGCCGAAGTGCCGTGGGAAGCCGACCGCGTGGTGCTCCTGAAGGAGATCGAGCAGAGCGAGTTCTTCCAGAAGGTGCGCGGCGACCTCATCGTCTCTCTTTACAACCAAAAAGAGGTCTGGCCGCGGTTCGGCTACGAGGGCTCCTCGGCCGAGCACGGTGGCTACATCAACCGCGGCTTCGCCGACATCGACTGGCTGCCGAAGGCTTGAGGTCCACCCAACGGTTCAGGAGAACGCATATGGCAAAATTCGATCTGAACGACTCCAGCGTTGTGGTGATCGTCGGCTCCGGTGCCGGCGGCGGCACGCTGGGTAACGAACTCGCGCAGAAGGGGATCAAGGTGGTCATCCTCGAAGCGGGCCCCCGCATCGAAAATCAGGACTTCGTCAACGACGAGTGGGAGAGTTTCTCCCAACTCGCGTGGACCGATGCCCGCACCACATCGGGAACATGGCGCGTCGCAAAAGACTTCTCGGGTCTTCCCGCCTGGATCGTCAAGGCGGTCGGCGGCTCGACCACACACTGGGCCGGCGCATCGCTGCGGTTCGAGGAGCACGAGTTCAAGGTGAAGAGCACCTACGGTAACCTTCCCGGCGCCAACCTGCTGGACTGGCCGGTCACGCTTGCCGAGATGGAGCCGTGGTACGCCAAGGCCGAGAACAAGATGGGCGTGACCCGCACCAACGGCATTCCCGGACTTCCCGGCAACAATAACTTCAGGGTGATGGAGGCCGGTGCGAAGAAGCTCGGATACAAAACGGTGCATACCGGCAACATGGCGATCAACAGCCAACCGCGCGATGGCCGCGGCGCCTGTCAGCAGATCGGCTTCTGCTTTCAGGGCTGCAAATCAGGCGCGAAATGGTCGACGCTCTACACCGAGATCCCTAAGGGCGAGGCGACCGGCAATCTCGAGGTCCGCCCCGCGAGCATGGCGGTCAAGATCGAGCATGACGCGGGGGGCAGGGTCACCGGCGTGGTGTACGCCGACGAGACTGGCGCGATGCAGCGCCAGAAGGCCCGTATCGTTGCGGTGGCCGGCAATTCGATCGAAAGCCCGCGGCTGCTGTTGAACAGCGCATCCACGATGTTTCCGGACGGCCTCGCCAACTCATCGGGCCAGGTCGGCCGCAACTACATGCGCCACATGACCGGCAGCGTCTACGCCGTGTTCGAGAAATCGGTGCACATGTATCGCGGCACCACCATGGCCGGCATCATCCGCGATGAGGCCGCAAATAATCCGAAGCGCGGCTTCGTCGGCGGCTACGAGATGGAGACACTATCGATCGGCCTGCCCTTCATGGCGGCGTTCCTCAATCCCGGCGCCTGGGGACGTCCATTCACCGCGGCGCTCGACGGCTATCCGCGGATGGCCGGGATGTGGCTGGTCGGCGAGGACATGGCGCAGGAGACCAACCGCATCACGCTCGATCCTGTCGTGAAGGACAACTTCGGCCAGCCGGTCGCAAGCGTGCACTTCGACGATCATCCCAACGATCTCGCGATGCGCGCGCACGCCTACAAGCAGGGCGCTGCGGTCTACGACGCCGTCGGCGCCACCGTGAGCTATCCGACACCGCCCTATCCGAGCACGCACAATCTCGGCACCAACCGGATGAGCGACAAGCCGCGAGACGGCGTGGTCAACAAGTTCGGCCAAAGCCACGACGTCAAGAACCTGTTCGTCTCCGACGGCAGCCAGTTCACCAGCGGCGCAGCCTGCAATCCGACGCTGACCATCGTCTCGCTCGCGATCCGGCAGGCGGATTACATTGCGGGTGCGATGCAGAAGAAGGAGATTTGATCCAATCTCGTTCGTCCTGGCGAAAGCCAGGACCCATTGCCCCAGGAAGGAGTTCGGCGAAGGCTCGTTGTTCGGGACCCATACCGCCCATCGCTGATGGATTCCGCGGTATAGGTCCTGGCCTTCGCCAGGACGACATCGGGGCTATTCCGCCGCATCGAGGATGGGCGCGACCGTCGTCTTGAACGTCTGCACCGGCGCTGTCGCCTTGGCGCGGTAGATCAGGCAGGAGCAGCGCAGCAACGAAGCGAGGTTGTTGACCTCGCCGTGATGGTCGAGCACCTCGGTGTAGAGCGTCGTCAGGAACTTGCCGACGCTCATGTTCTCCTTGGCCGCGATCTCCTCCAGCGTGTCCCAAAATGCCATTTCCAGACGGATCGAGGTGCAATGCCCTCCGATCCGCAACGAGCGGGTCTGGGATTCGTAGTCGCGTTGGGGCTGGTGCGCGAAGAGATGGCACATGGCGTCCTCCCGTCCTGTTGCCGTTTTTTCACGATGCTACACCGCAGCCCGGTACCCCACAATCGGGACCAGCACCGGAGATTGATCCATCCCAGTTGCGCGATATTCTCGAACGTCCAATCTCTTCAATGCGATAGACAGCCCTTTTCCCCAGCCCGCCATGTTCCTGTTGCCCAGCACACGCTTTTGACGCAACACGGCCTAGAATATCGCTGTCAGCGAATCCAGGTCGAAGCCCAAGTTTCATGCCCGTCCGCCAATTGCCCGAACAGGTCGTCAACCGCATCGCCGCCGGCGAGGTGGTCGAACGTCCCGCGAGCGTGGTCAAGGAGCTGGTCGAGAACGCCATCGATGCCGGCGCGAGCCGGATCGACGTCTTTACCGATGGTGGCGGGCGCCGGCGGATCGGCATCACCGACGACGGCAGTGGCATGACCGCCAGGGACCTGTCACTGGCGGTCGAGCGTCACGCCACCTCCAAGCTCGACGACGAGGACTTGCTGCAGATCCGCACGCTCGGATTCCGCGGCGAGGCGCTGCCCTCGATCGGCTCTGTGGCGCGGCTCGCCATCACCACGCGGCATGCCAGCGAGCCGCACGCCTGGGCGCTCAATGTCGAGGGCGGCGAGAAGTCCGAGATCATGCCGGCGGCGCTCGCGCACGGCACGCGGGTCGAAGTCAATGACCTCTTCTACGCGACGCCGGCGCGGCTGAAGTTCTTGAAGACCGACCGGACCGAGGCCGAAGCGATCCGTGAGGTGGTGCGGCGCCTCGCGATGGCGCGGCCGGAAATCGCCTTCACGCTCGCGGGCGAAGAGCGCGCCCCAGTGACCTGGGCTGCGGCGCTGCCCGGCGTCGCCGGTCGCCTGACTCGTCTCGGCGACATCCTGGGGCCAGAGTTCCGCAGCCATGCCATCGAGGTCCATGCCGAGCGCGAGGGCGTAATGGTCGCCGGCTATGCCGCAGCGCCGGCGCTAACCAAGGCCAACGCGCTCGGGCAATATCTCTTCGTCAACGGCCGCCCGGTGCGCGACAAACTGATCTTAGGCGCGGTGCGCGGGGCCTATGCCGACTATCTGCCGCGCGACCGCCATCCGGTGCTGGCGCTGTTCGTCACGCTCGATCCGCGCGAGGTCGACGCCAATGTGCATCCGGCCAAGACCGAGGTGCGGTTTCGCAACGCCGGCCTCGTCCGCGCGCTGATCGTGCACGGATTGAAAGAAGGGCTTGCACGGGAGGGCCGGCGTACGGCTGCCAACAGCGGCGAGAGCGCGCTGTCTTCGTTCCGCCCCGCATTCACGCCGCGCCCGGCAAGCTGGGACTGGCGCCAGTCGCCATCCGCCCCAGTCGCGCCGATGCCGTCATTCGACGGCTCCGCCGCACCCGCGTTCGCCGAGCGCACACAGGCCGCGTTCGACGTCGGTGCGCCCAGTGCGGATGTGCGGATCGAAACGCAGCCCGCCGGCGATCTCGTCGACCGTCCGCTCGGCGCTGCGCGCACCCAGATCCACGAGACCTATATCGTCTCGCAGACCCGCGACGGCTTGATCATCGTCGACCAGCACGCCGCGCATGAACGCATCGTCTACGAGCGGCTGAAGGCCTCGCTGGCCGCAAACGGCGTGCAGCGGCAGATCCTGCTGATCCCCGAGATCGTCGAGATGGACGAGGCTACGGTGGAGCGCCTGCTCGAGCGCAGCGAGGAGCTGGCGTCGTTTGGCCTCGCGATCGAATCCTTCGGCCCCGGCGCGGTTGCGGTGCGCGAGACGCCGTCGCTGCTCGGCAAAACCAATGCAGGCGGGCTCCTGCGCGATCTTTCCGAGCACATGGCCGAGTGGGACGAGGCGCTGCCGCTGGAGCGCCGCCTGATGCACGTCGCCGCCACCATGGCCTGTCACGGCTCGGTGCGCGCCGGCCGCAGGCTCAGGCCCGAGGAGATGAACGCCCTGCTCCGCGAGATGGAGGAGACCCCGAACTCCGGCCAGTGCAATCACGGCCGCCCGACCTACGTCGAGCTGAAGCTGAGCGACGTGGAGAAGCTGTTCGGGCGGAGGTAATTCGTAGGGTGGGTTAGCCCTGCAGATGCGCAAAGCGCATCTGCTCAGCGTAACCCACCAACTTCGTCCCACGTGCGCGGCAAGGTGGTGGGTTACGCCTTCGGCTAACCCACCCTACGAACCGATTGTGAAGTTACGGCCGCTTCAAAAACACGAACTCCGTGTCGTCATACGCGCGCCGCTCCAATTCCTCGAACCCCTCAGGCGTCACGAACCGCGCGGACTTTGCCTCTTCCACCACGAGCAGCGCGCCCGGCGTCAGCCAGCCGCCGTCGCGCAGGCTCGCAAGCGCCTTCTCCGCAAACCCCTTGCCATAGGGCGGATCGAGGAACACCAGCGAGAACGGCTCGACCGGATGCGCGGGCCCGAGATCGGTCGCATCGCGGCGATAGACTTTTGTCACGCCACCAAGGCCCAGCGTCTCGACATTGTTCCGCAGCAGGGCGCGCGCTTCCGCGCCGTTGTCGACGAACAGCGTGAATTTCGCGCCGCGTGACGATGCCTCGACGCCCAGCGCGCCGGTGCCGGCGAAGAGATCGAGCACGCGCGCATCCGCAATCGGATCGCCATAGGCGTGCACGAGGATGTTGAACACGGACTCACGCAGGCGGTCCGCCGTGGGGCGGATGTCGCGCGAGGACGGTGAGGCCAAATTGCGCCCCTTCAATCGACCGCCGACGACGCGCAACGTCAGTCCTCCTTCGGCGCCAGATCGCGCTTGCCGTGATAGCCGCGTTTGGGACGGCGCGGCGGGCCGTAGCCGCTCGCCTCAGCCTCGTTGCGCTCGCGCGCTTCCTCACTGCCGGTGCGTTGCACCAGCACGCGGCGGCCCTTGCGGTCGTTAATCACGCCGCGCTTGCTCGCGGGCTTCTTCTCGCGCGGCGCGTCGTCTCCCTCATGCGAGGCAGATTTCTGCGGCACGTCGAACTGCGCGCCCGATTTCTCGATGATCTTTTCGCCGAGCTGGTCGCGCAGCACGCGGGACTTGATCTCCTCGACCTGGCCTTCCGGGACCTCGCCGAGCTGGAACGGGCCGTAGGAGACCCGGATCAGCCGGTTCACCTCGAGCCCGAGATGGGCGCAGACGTTGCGCACTTCGCGGTTCTTGCCCTCGCGGATCGCAAAAACCAGCCAGACATTGGCGCCCTGGTCACGCTCCAGCGTGGCGTCGATCGGACCGTATTTGACGCCCTCGATCTCGATACCGTTCTTGAGCACGTCGAGCTGCGCCTGCGTGACGTCGCCATGGGCGCGGACGCGGTAGCGGCGCAGCCAGCCGGTGTCCGGCAGCTCGAGCGTGCGCGCGAGCCCGCCATCATTGGTGAGCAGCAGCAGGCCTTCGGTGTTGAAGTCGAGCCGGCCGATCGAGATCAGCCGCGGCAGGCCTTCGGGCAGATTGTCGAACACGGTCGGACGCCCCTCGGGGTCGTCATGCGTCGTCATCAGGCCGCGCGGCTTGTGATAGAGGAACAGCCGCGTGCGCTCACGCTCCGGCAACGGCTTGCCGTCGATGGTGACGACATCGTTCGAGGTGACGTCGAGCGCAGGCGAATTGATCACCCGGCCGTTGACGCTGACGCGGCCCTGCGTGACCATCTCCTCGGCATCGCGGCGCGAGGCGAGGCCCGCACGCGACAGCACCTTGGCGATGCGCTCGCCGGCCTTCTTCGGCTTCGGTGCTTCGTCCCGGCGCGGGCGGCCTTCGAAATCCCGATCACGGTCGCGATAGGCGCCGCGACCGCCGAAGGCGGGACGCTTCTCGAAGATCCTGCTGTCATCCTCGTTTTCACGGCGCGGACGATCGCCAGAACGAGCTTCGCTGCGGGGATGCTCGTGCCAGTCGGAGCGGCCCTCGGAGCGCTCGCGCGGACGATCGAATTTCGGGCGATCGCCGCCGCGATCGAACCTGGGACGATCATCGCGTGGCCGATCAAACTTGGGCCGATCGAATTTGGGCCGCTCGCGGAACGGACGATCACCCGATGCACGATCGTCGCGCGAACGCGAAAAGCGCGGACGGTCTTCGCCGCCGCCTTGCCGATCATCGCGCTTCTGCCAGCGCTTGTCCTGACCGCGGTCGCTGCCGCCAAAATCCTTGCGCGGGCCCTTGCTGAAGTCTTTGCGCGGCGGCCGATCGCCGCGCGGAGCCGCATCGCGCTTCTGCCAGGGTTTCGAATCGCTGCGGTCGCTGCGATTGCGGTCTGGTGCCCCGCGCGAAAACTTCCGCTCGCCGTCGAACTTGCGTTCCGGACGGTCGCCACGCGGCGCGTAAGGTCGCTTGTCGCCAAACTTCGCGTCACCGGTTCGGCCGGCCGGACGGGAATCGTCGCGATCCCTGCGCGGCGGACGGTCATCACGCCCATAGGACGGGCGATCACCGCGCGGCTTGAACGGCCGCTTCTCGCCATCGCGCGAGGGGCGATCAGAAGATGGGCGGTCGCCACGGGGGTTGAACGGGCGCTTCTCGCCGTCGCGCGACGGACGATCGGAAAACGGACGGTCTTCACGCGGCTTGAAGGGACGATCACCGCGCGGCTTGAAGCTGCGCTCGCCACGATCCTCGCCGCGCGGCCGGTCTTCGCGCGGCCGGTCTTGGCGATTGAATTTCGGACGGTCGCTGAAGTCGCGGCGCGGGGCATCACCGTCCTCGCGGCGACGAACCGGCCGGCTGTCGCGGTCGCCGCGGGGCGGGCGGCTGTCGCCCTTGCCCTCGAAGCCGCGCTTGGCGAACTTCTTCTCGGGGCCCCGCGCCTTGCCGGAACGGCCGCCCTTGGCCGGGCCGCGATCACGACGGCCGCGGGAATCGTTGTCTTTGTCGCTGTCGCGAGGCATGAATAATCTCACTCAGGGGGTGGCCAGAAAGCATTGTGCGCGCTCGTCTCGAGCCGCATGCTCAGGCAAATTCGGTAAGCACTTCTGCTGAAGGCGCAGCTACTAGCAGGTTTCTCGCGATGATACGAGGCTTGAAAGCCCCCTCTTTCATGGATTTGGCGCTCAAAACGGCCGAAAACGCCGGAAAGGCGGGCGAAGTTCCGATCGGATGCGTCGTGGTCCGCAATTACGAGGTCATCGCCACCGCGGCGAACCGGACGCTGACCGATTACGACCCCACGGCTCATGCCGAGATCGTTGCGCTGCGCGAGGCGGCCAAAAAAATCGGCAGCGAGCGCCTGGTCGACTGCGACCTCTACGTGACGCTGGAGCCCTGCACCATGTGTGCGGGCGCGATCTCGTTTGCAAGGGTGAGGCGCCTGTATTACGGCGCCGCCGATCCCAAGGGCGGCGCGGTTGAATCAGGCGTGCGGTTCTTCACCTCGCCGACCTGCCATCACGTCCCGGATGTCTATTCCGGGGTCGGCGAAAGCGAAGCGGCGCGGCTGCTCAAGGACTTCTTCCGGGAGCGGCGCTAAGGCGCGGCAAAGAACTCGCGCAGCGCCTTGGCGGTGACGTCGGGGTTCTCCTCGGTGAGGAAGTGCCCCGAATCCACCGGCATGCCCGCGACGTTGGTCGCCCATTGCTGCCAGATGTCGAGCGGGGTGGCGGCGGCTTGCGCCACGCCGGCGTTGCCCCACAGTGCCAGCATCGGAATCGTGATCTTCTTGCCGGCTTCGAAATCGGCCTTGTCGAGATCGTAGTCGAAATAGGCGCCGGCGCGATAATCCTCGCACATCGCGTGGACGCGGGCGGGATCGCGGAACGGGGCGATGTAGTGTTCGAGCGCACGCTCGTCGATCGCATCGAGCGTCTTCGAACGGGTCTGGCTCGCCATCTTGAAGCGCAGGAAGAACTCGCCGTTGCTCGAAATCAGCGTCTCCGGCAACGGCGCGGGCTGCGCCAGAAAAGTCCAGTGATAGATCTTCAGCGCGTAGGCGCGGTTCATCCGCTCCCAGTAATTATAGGTCGGCAGGATATCGAGCACCGCGAGCTTCGACAGCCGGCCCGGATGATCGAGCGCCAACCGATACGAGACGCGGCCGCCGCGATCGTGGCCGGCGAGCGCGAAGTGCACATGGCCGAGCTGCTCCATCGCCTCGACCATCGCCTTGGCCATCGCGCGCTTGCTGTAGGGGATGTGCAGCGCGTCGCTCTCGGGCATGTCGGACCAGCCATAGCCGGGCAGATCGGCGATGATCAGCGTGAACCGGTCGGCCAGCTGCGGCGCGACCCGGTGCCACATCACGTTGGTCTCGGAGAAGCCGTGCAGCAGCAACAGAGGCGGTCCCTTGCCGCCGACGCGGGCGAAGATGCGGCCGAAGGAGGTGTTGATCCATTCGGAGGCGAAGCCGGGATAGAGGTCGGCGAGATCGGACATCTTCTGCATCCTTATCTAGTCAGCGCTGGATCTGTTCGGTCTTGAGAATGCCCCAAAACAAAAAGTCGAAAAACAACCCCATGCACAGTAGCTAAGTCCAACAGCCGCCTACACAATTTTGGAGTGCCCACGGCGCGGCCGCACATTGCGCCCGGATACGAAAAAACCCTGTCAGCTCTTGGACTTCTCGGCTTCCACCGCCTGCCAGCCGATGTCGCGGCGGCAGAAGCCTTCCGGCCAGTTGATGCGGTCCACGGCCTGATAGGCGCGCGCCTGCGCCTCCGTCACGGTCTTGCCGAGCGCGCAGACATTGAGCACGCGGCCGCCATTGGCGAGGATGGCGCCGTCCTTCTCGACCGTGCCGGCGTGGAAGATCTCGGCGGTCTCGACCTTGGCGGCGTCATCGAGCCCCTCGATCCGCGTGCCTTTCTGATAGTCGCCGGGATAGCCCTTCGCCGCCATCACCACCGTGAGCGCGGCCTCCGGATGCCAGCGCAGGTCAAAGTTCTTCAGCTGCCCGTCGCAGGCGGCGAGGAAGGCCGGCACGATATCCGACATCATCCTGAGCATCAGCACCTGGCACTCGGGATCGCCGAAGCGCACGTTGAACTCGAACAGCTTTGGGCCCTGCGTCGTCAGCATGATGCCGGCGTAGAGGATGCCACGGAAGGGCGTGCCGCGCTGCTTCATGCCTGATACCGTCGGCAGAATGATCTTGGCCATGATCGCGTCATGGATCGCCGGCGTCACCAGCGGCGTCGGCGAATAGGCGCCCATGCCGCCGGTGTTCGGACCGACATCATGGTCGAACACGCGCTTGTGGTCCTGCGCGGACGCCAGCGGAATGGCGGTCTCGCCGTCGCACAGCGCGAAGAAGCTGATCTCGCGGCCCGGCAGAAACTCCTCGATCACGACCTCGGCGCCGGCCTCGCCAAAGGCGCCCTCGAACATCATGGCGATGGCGTCCTCCGCCTCGCGCACCGACTTGGCGACGACGACGCCCTTGCCGGCGGCAAGGCCGTCGGCCTTGACCACGATCGGCGCGCCCTGGCTCTGGACGTAAGCACGCGCATCGGCGGCATTGGTGAATCGCTTGTAGGCGCCGGTCGGAATGCCGAATTCGGTGCACAGCGCCTTGGTAAAGCCCTTCGAGCTTTCGAGCTGGGCCGGGATCCTGTCCGGCCCGAACGCCTTGATGCCGGCGGCGGTGAGGTCATCCACGATACCGGCCGCCAGCGGCGTCTCCGGGCCGACCACCACGAGCTCGACCGCATTCGTCTTGCAGAACGCGATCACGGCGGCATGGTCGGCGACGTCGAGCGCCACGCATTCCGCCTCGCGCGCGATCCCGGCATTGCCCGGCGCGCACCAGAATTTGGTCACCAGGGGAGAGGCTGCGATCTTCCACGCCAGGGCATGTTCGCGGCCGCCGGAACCGAGCAGGAGAATGTGCATCGAAGGCTCAGAATGAGGGGTTTTGCTGGGGGCGGAGGTCGCACGAATCGGGGTGGGGCTCAAGGGGCTGGCCGCCGAACTTCCCGCCATTCTGCGCTGCCACTTGGGGATGCACGCTGGAATTGATCATGCCGCGCCATGCGCACCGGTTGGCGACACTCACCAATTATTTCACTTTTCGGCGGAATACGAACATTGCCGAAGCTGCTACTGTCCTCACCCGGTCGTGAATTACCAAGAGCGGTCGCCTCTTTAAGTCTAATGGCAATCCCAATACCTATTGCTACTGAGATATAGTGGTGAAGACGAATGCTCTTGGCTTATCCACGCTTCCATCAAGCCTTTCCAATGTAGCAACAACCCGATTTTCACGTATCCAAGTTGAAAACGCCTTCGCTTGTAGGCGATTAATATACCCAATGCACTCGCCCGAAGAGCGCACCATCACAGCATTAGGGTCAACCGGGTTGTTTGGCTCAGGCGCGAGTTCAACGTCTCGTCCGATGACTAGGGGGTGCTGCAACTTGTGACGATAATGGCGATGTCCGGCCAACTCCACGAAGAGTTCTCTCGGCCCCTCAGTCTCTAGGTATTCATCGACCAAAGAGAAGCCGTCACTTGGTAGTTTGCCTTCTGTGATCGATAAGAGAGCAAAATCAGATAGTGTGATGCTTGGGTCGACGTGAAATCCCGCCATGTAGTCGGAAAAGTCGGTTCGTGACCGAGGGGGTAATCTTCTCAAGAACGGTGAGATCACGCTATTGGTGTAAACGTGTTTGCTCGGTGCGAATGCCGGATAGCCCCTGTAGCCCAGACTCAACAACTCCTCGATCTTGCGGGAGTCATTTAGTTTTGAAAATTCATCCGCATTGAAATAGCGAAACGTATAAATGCCATCGGACAAACTGAGTTCGCCCACCGCCCATCGAAATCGCATTTTGAATTGGTCGGGAGCTTGCCACGCCAATATCAATCTGTGCGGTTCTCTGACGTGCTGAATGCGTTTTTCCACTTCAGACGCCGATCGCATTTGCGAGAGCATCTTGTCTTGCCCTCAGTTGTTGGCAAACGAAATTTGCCCTGTCATCATTGAACCGCACGGGCGCTTCGAACTGTGCGCACCAATTCACTATTTCATCAATATTCGAAGTAGCCAAGCGAATCATACTTCTCGCGGCGGTGCCAGCGTCTGCGCTGGACTGGGCAAGCGATTTGCACAATTCAATATGGCGCCCCCCTGTGCGGGCATCCTGTTCCCAACTGCAGTGGTGAGTTCCTTTGTTAAGATAAGAGGTCATTCGAGCCGGGAGCCATTCATCTTTAATCTGCGCGTCGGAGTATTCGTACCCAAAACTCGTCCCATTGTCGAAGACGGGAGCCAATTCCAAGTCAATCTCTTCTGGCTGGATGCGCTTAACGAGAAAGCCCCAGTTTTGTGGATGTCTGTCGGTATTTCCAATCAATGCGTCGAACGTCATCGTGTGAGCCCACCACTCGCTCGGCGATTGCGTTCCTATCGTCGAGCATATTCGCATATACGTCACCCGTTTTCTCCGTCTGTAGCGGAGCGAGCGCGAAGGTATTCGGCAAACCTGCCTAACTCTTCGCGGTCTTTGGACGAGAGCTTGGCCGCCTTTCTCGCAAGGTGAGCGACATCGACCGGCAAAGCGGACGCAAATTCATCTTCCCCGGAGAAATAGCTGCTTGGTTGTTTATAAAGTTCTGACAGCTTCTTCAATTCAAGCGCTTCGACTCGTCGCTGGCCGGTTTCAATTCCTGTGATAGCTGTACGCGTAACAGCAAGATGCCGCGCAACTTCATCCTGTGAGAGGCCCAAGTATTCTCTTGCTTGGCGGAGACGCTCTCCAATTCGGCGCCGTTCGGCGTCGGTATCGCGATTGGATGGAGCCATCACGATCTCTCTCCGCGAGGGGTATGATGCCTATCCCATTCCTTTTTGATACGGGGCAATAGCTGGCGCATAGCGCTGTCGATGGAGCCATAGCCGCCGTACTGAACGACGCTATCTTTCACCTCAAAACCCAACAATTCGTCTAGCCGACATAGAGTAGAGACGACCCGTAACGAATCGAGTTCAACAGATGAATGCGAAAGCGCGGACTCGTCAGTGGGCAAAACTCTCCCGGACAAGGCTGCATCCTCTCTCGCCACCCTAACCAACTCATCGCGGAGACAATTGGAAACATCTAGCTCCGGGTAGATGGGTTTAGGACTGGTACCTACCCTTGAGATGACTGGCATCACCCGCTCCAACAAATCGGACATTATAAATATGTTATGTTCGAAAATCAGACAAGTCAAGGCCGCCGCTTCGTGGTTCCCACCCGAGTACCGATCTTGCCGAGGCGCTACACCTGCTTCCCCGCAATGATCTCCTGCAACGTCGCCACATGCCGCGCGAAGGCGCCGCGGCCGGTTGCAGTGGCGGTGACCGTGGTCTGCGGCTTCTTGCCGACGAAGGCTTTTTCCACCGACACGTAGCCCGCCTTGGCCAGGGTCTCGATATGCGCGCCGAGATTGCCGTCGGTCGCGCCGGTGAGCTTTTTCAGCCGGGAAAACTCCAGGCCGCCGGTACCCGGCAGCGCGTTCAGCGCCGCCATGATCTTCAGGCGCAACGGCTGATGGATGATGTCGTCGAGCTCGGCCATCAGATCCGCCGCATCCAGAGGCCGCCGAGGATCAGGCCTCCGCCATTGACGAAGGCCATCCAGAGTGGAAACGCCTCGCCGATATAGAAATAACCGATCAGCGTCAGCGCGGAGATGCCGACACCGATCGCCATGAAGGCATAGCCGAACCACAGACCCGCCAGCGTATAGAACAGCATGAAGTAGAGCGGCCAGAACGTGCCGAGCTGGCGCGGACCGAAATGACCGATCACGTTGGTGCAGAGATAACCGAAGGCGAAGAACAGCACGAACACCAGAAGCAGTCTGACGTTGAAGGCGGCGCCATGGGAGTGGTGCGGCGGATTGAAAATGCGCAGCGCCACCAGACCGCCGGCGCCCAAAGCGTCCGCGCCAACCCAGGCGTAGACCGCATAGACCGGCCAAAGCCATGTCACGAGATTGGCCGCGAACACCAAGATGCCCCACCAGACGGCAGCAAAGCTCGCCAGCTCATAGAGCTGCGATTGCTTCACGCGCTGGACGATGTCGTCGATATCGGCCAGCGCCGCGGAAGCTTCCTTGCTGTCGATCATGACTGCCCTGCCCCACGCGCCGCCACATCGTCGGCGATGACCGAGATCGCCTTCGGGTTGGTGACGATGCCCATGTGGTTGATGCCGTCGATGATCTTGACGTCGACCGACGGTTTGATGGCCTGCACGACTTCCGCATATTTGTCCGAGATCATCATCTCGTCCTCGGCGCCGCCGAAGATCGTGACCGGGCGGGTCGTCGCCGGAAGATCGATGCGATAGCCGCGCGTCGCGAAATTGCGCGTCAGGCGATCGGAATAGGTGGAGACGAGGTACTTTGCCGAAGTCGCAGGCACGGCGAGAGCGAGCACCGGAAGCTGCGAACAGCAGTCGATGCCGAGCTTGCGCAGCGTGGCGAGCGCGAAGAAGCGCGGCAGGTCGATATTGGCCCAGCCGCCGGCATGCGGCTTGTTGGTCGGCGCGTCATAACCGAGATAGGGCGCGAGCAGCACGGTGCGCACGAACATGTCCTGCATGATCGGCGTCGCGGCGACGCGCAGCGAGAAGCCGGCGCCGGCGGAATGGCCGATCAGGGTGAGCGGCAGATCCGGCGCGGTCTTGCGCACCTCGGCGACGAAGTCGACGAGGTCGTCCTCGAGCTGGCCGACATAGAAGATGTCGCCGCGCGTGCCGGAGCCGCCATGGCCGCGCACGTCGAGCGCCCAGGTCTCCACCCCGCGCGCGGCGATCGCATGGGTCAGGGCATGATTGACGGTGCCGCTGGAGCCGGACGAGCCGTGGATGAAGATCGCGCCACGGCCCGTCGCGGGGCCGGAGCCATTTCCGTTCCGATGGGATCGGAACGGGGCTCCGGATTCTTGTTTTGACGCGTTTTCTTCACGCGAACCGGCTTCCACTTCGCTTGAAAACGCTTTGGCAGCGTAGTGGCGGAAACCGATCCAGGTGCCGTCGCGGGCCTGGAAGCGCTCCAGCGGAGGCAACGTGGACCATTCGATGCCCTTGGCGGAGTCGGTGACCGATCGCATCTCCGGTGGTCGCTCCAGCGGCGTTGCGGTCATCGCGGCCAGGATCAGCGTCACGCCGCCGACCGCACACAGGGCCCATTTCAGCCCGTTCATAACGCCGCGCAGCAGTCGAATTGCCATGACCACTCCTCTCAAATCGATTAAATATAGAGAACTCTATACTACAGAGTACTCTCTTGATCAATCCCCGGATTGGCGCCGCGCTGCAAAAATCCTTAACGTCGGGTCTGATCCCAACATGCCGAATCGTTTGCCGATGCCGTCTGCGGAACCCCTGCTCAACACACCCGAATTCACCGTCTCGGAGCTCTCGCAGTCCCTGAAACGGACGGTTGAGGACACCTACGGCCATGTCCGGGTCCGCGGCGAGATCTCCGGCTTCCGCGGGGCTCATTCCTCCGGCCATTGCTATTTCGCGCTCAAGGACGAGAGCGCCAAGATCGAGGCGGTGATCTGGAAGGGCGTGCACGGCCGCATGCGCTTCAAGCCCCAGGAGGGGCTCGAGGTCATCGCCATCGGCAAGCTCACGACCTATCCGGGCTCCTCGAAATACCAGATCGTGATCGAGGCGCTGGAGCCGGCCGGCATCGGCGCCCTGATGGCGCTGATGGAGGAGCGCAAGCGGAAGCTCGCCGCCGAAGGCCTGTTCGACGAGGCGCGCAAGCAGCTTCTGCCGTGGCTGCCGGAGGTGATCGGCGTGGTGACCTCGCCGACCGGCGCCGTGATCCGCGACATCCTGCATCGGCTGGAGGACCGCTTTCCCCGCCACGTGCTGGTGTGGCCGGTGAAAGTTCAGGGCGAAGGCTCGGCCGAGCAGGTCGCGGCCGCGATCCGCGGCTTCAATGCGCTGCCGGAGGGCGGCAGGATTCCGCGCCCCGACGTGCTGATCGTCGCGCGCGGCGGCGGCTCGCTGGAGGATCTCTGGTCGTTCAACGAGGAGATCGTGGTCCGTGCCGCGGCCGAGAGCATGATCCCGCTGATCTCGGCGGTGGGGCACGAGACCGACATCACGCTGATCGATTTCGTCGCCGACAAGCGCGCGCCGACGCCGACGGCGGCCGCCGAGATGGCGGTGCCGGTGCGCAGCGATCTCTTTGTCGAGGTCGGCGATCTCGGGCGACGCACCCGGTCCTGCTGGCAACGCGGCCAGGAAAGCCGTCGCAGCGAGCTGCGCGCGGCCGCGCGCGCGCTGCCGGCGGCGAGCGATTTGCTGGCGATCCCGCGGCAGCGGCTGGATTCGGCGGGCGCGTCCCTGCCCCGCTGCCTCAAGGCCAACACGCATGCGCATTTCCGCAGGTTCACCGCCGCAGGCGCCAAGCTGACGCTGCGGGTGCTGCACGGCCAGATCGCGCAGGCCGATCATCGCCTCACGGTGTGCGGCGAGCGGCTTGGGCTGTCCACGCGCTCGCTCTTACGGCGGCGGCGCGACCGCTTCGCCGGGCTGGAGGTGCGCTTGCGCGCCTCAAAACTCTCCAATGCGCAGGCGCAGCGCAATGCGATTCACCGCCAGCGCGAGCGCACGCATCGCCTGGCCGAGCGCGCGGGCCGCGCGCTGGTGACGCTGTTGCAGCGGCTCGATGCCCGCGTCGAGAACAGCGGCAAGCTGCTCTCCGCCTTGTCCTATCGCGGCGTGCTCGCCCGCGGCTTTGCGCTGGTGCGGGACGACGCCGGCCATCCCCTGCATTCGGCGGACGCGATCGGGCCTGGTGCAAGGGTCGAGATCGAGTTTGCGGATGGGCGTGTGGGTGCCACTGCGGATGCGGATCGTGCAGCACCGGCGGCAAAGCGCGCGCCGGCGCAAGCGAAGGCGACGGCGCAAGAGGCGAAGCCCGCGCCGAAGCGCGTGGGCAAGCCGGTGGATCAGGGGAATTTGTTTTAGAGGCGCGAGGGCGTCGCGCCACCCTCGCCGTCATTCCCCGCCTTGTGCGCAATTGCGCACTGGAGCGGGGAATCCAGTACGCCGCGGCTTCTCGATCAATCACAGCCGTCTCGGCGTACTGGATCGCCCGGTCAAGCCGGGCGATGACAGTGCGGATGTGGGACGCGTGCCACGAACTCGCTGTCGTCCCGGCGAAGGCCGGGACCCATAACCACAGGGAGAGGTTTGGCGAAGACTGGTCGTTCGGGACCGATACCACGCGCAACTGATAGATCACGCGGTATGGGTCCCGGCCCCCGTGCGCAATTGCGCACTAGGCCGGGACGACGTTGGGAGAGAGTGCGCCTTACACGTCCGTCGTATGTGGGACGCGCGCGCCACACACGCACTGTCGTAGCCCGCATGAGCGTAGGGACATGCGGGACCGGCGGCCCCGGATATCGCTACGCTCATCCGGGCTACGAGACTGCGCGTCTCAGCGGCAGGACAATCCCGCGTCGATCGTGGTCCAGAAGCCGCAATGTTCCGGCGCGAGTTGCGGCGCGCCGGCATGGGCTTCGAAGAGATGGGCTTCGAACAGGAAGACCGCGACGGTGAAGACGATCAGGGCGGAGGAGAACAGGAAGAAGCGGTTGCGCATGGGATTGCGTTTAATCGACATCGTGGTCGAATGATGGCGTCGTCACGGGCTGAAACCATCACGGCGCGCGATCCGTAGAGTCACGGTCGGCCATTTTCCGTGCAGGGCGGTGGTCGATGCGGGGCTGTCCGCTGTTGTTCCCGAGGGCGGCCCCGCCTTCGCTTCTCACGAGCTACGGCGCGGCGAGCCCGCTCGGCGCATGTAGCCCGCATGAGCGTAGCGATATGCGGGACGGACCTTCCCGGATATCGCTACGCTCATCCGGGCTACGGCACTGCCGTCACCGCGCCAGCCACTCCGCGACTTCCTTCTGCGACTCTGCGCGCGCCTCCGCATCGGTGCCGAGATGGCCGTGCTCGGGCGCGGCGGCGTCGGTGCTGCCGGCAGCGGCATGCAGCGGCGTGTTGGCGCGGTCGAAATCGTGAAAGGCGCCGGGATAGACCACGATGCGCGCGAGCGCGCTGCGGCCGTGCGCACCATCGACCATCTGGCGGCAGGCCGGCGGCGACGAGACGTCGTCATTGCCGCCGATCAGCACCAGCGTCGGCACCCGTGTGCTCCACCCTAGCCCAGCGGAAATCCTGCAGTCCGGATAGAACGCGATCGCGGCGCGGAAATCCGGCCCCGTCTCGCGCGCGAGGCTCTGTGGACGCACGGCCCAGAGCAGCGCGCTGGCGCCATTCGCCCACCCCATCAGGCTGACGCGGTCGCGCGCAACCCAACTCTGCCGCATCAACCAGGCGCGCGACGCCGCGATGTCGGTGACGCGTTCGCGCCGCGCCTTGACGTGCATCTCCTTGACGCGGCATTGCGGCCCGAGCTCGCGCGAGCCGTAGCTGTCAGGGAGCAGGACGGCGTTGCCGGACTTGAGCAGCCGCTCGGCCCAGTCGCGATAGCGCGGCAGCACGGAATCGGAATGGCCACCGAGGCCGCCGCAGCCGTGGAGCGCGATCACGGTCGGAAACGGCCCGGTGCCCTCGGGCTTGTAGAGCTGCGCATGCAGCACGCCGGACGCGAGCGGAATCTCGACCGGCTGCGGCGCCGGCGACGCTTGCGCGGCCGAGATCAGGAACGTCAGGAACAGGGCGGTGAACGGAAGGCGCATCGAACTTTGCCGTGGGATCCTTCGCTCAAGCACTATCATGCGGAAACAGCGCCAAAACATCACAAACCGGTGGGTTTACCGGGCGGACAAGCCACCCTATCTATGCTACATCCCGTCCAACACATCGTGCCCTCCAAGGTGACTCCGGAGCGGCCTTCCACGGAGACTTTCGACCGTGCTGAACAAGTTCGGCCCCTCGGGCCATGGCGAAGCGCAGGTGCAGTATCTCGACGGCGATTTCCGCGTGATCTCGCCGGGGACCTTCGTGCGCTGCGCGATCACCGATACGCGCATCCCGCTCGACGAGTTGAAATACTGGAGCGTGGATTTGCAGGAAGCCTACGCCACGCCCGCCGCCGTGCTCGAGCGGCATTACCCGGGCGCGCCCAAGCCGCAGGCGTGAGGCGGCGGGCGCACGTCTAGTGCTGCTCCGTGCCATCCGCGCCCACGCAGGTTTTGATGAAACTCTTCCTGATCTCGCCGACGATCTTCTGATCGATCGCCTGCTTCAGACAATCAAGCCGCGCCTGCGCCATGCAGAGCTGCATCTGGTCGCGCTTGTCTTGTCCCTTCAGATTTTGCGTTGAGCTGAGGCACGTCACGCGCTTGGTTGCGGGCACCGGCACTGTCGCGCTTGAAGCAGCGGGCGACGTCGTCTGTGCAAGCACGGGCGCAGCAATCAGACACGCAACGCTAGCGACAACAATCGCGGCCGGCAGCTTCATCGAACTCTCCTGATCGTCTGAACGATTAGGAGTTTTGCGATGAACGACGCCTGAATGGCGGCTGCCGTCGGCGAGCAAAGCGCAGCTGCCCTGTCGACGTAGCACGAAATGTGCAGCTTATCGCGAGGCATGGAAATGGTCCGCATCGGCGTCGCGACGATGTTCGCGCGCGCATGAAGTACGCGTCTCACCGCAAATGATCTCCGTCACGCCGATCCGCGTTGCATCGGAGAGTGCTTGCACTCCGTGGTTAGTCATTTCGCGTTGTGGTTGGATTCTTTGTTGCGATTGGCGCTCTTAGGTTGTTTGACGAAGTCTTGCTGAAACAGAGCGCCGCTATGCTTCATCTTAGGTAATTGGCCCTGCTCTTTTTATCGCACAGACAATCAAGTCAACCAACCGGCCACTGAGCTCTGGAATTGGCGCAGTCTGTGAACGGGCTCATATCGAAGAGCCATCTGTCGGGCTACGATCACCTCGAAAATTCGCGGTGGAATATTTGTAAATCGAAAATCAACGATGGGGGTGATCATGCCCACCATATTAAACCTGCTCTATCGTGAGTATTGCCGCGCCCGCCTCGCTGAAATGCGGAAACAGCTTCTGATCGCAGCTGAACGCTCTGAAGCTCTCGAAGCGCATCGTCATCCGGATCAGGGTGACGATGAGAGGACGGACACACAACGCAAGACCGGTCGCGGCACGCCGAATTGAAGCGGCCCGAGACCGGCGATTTCTCCCGCGTAGCAGTGACCAAGCAGTTGGCAACAGTTTGGGAGGCAGCAATGAATGCACCCGAGTACTATACCGCCATGGTGGCCTGCGTCTCGTGCCTGACCATTATCGGATTGATGGCCGTTGGGGCGTGGTGAGCATGATTGACCGCTGAACCGCAATCGCAGGCCGTTACCGAGGCCGCTGGCAAGCGCGTTCGGTCGGACCTATGACGCCGGACGCAGCACGCGTCGTACAGCATTGTCCGCCAACGACGCAGGAGGCCTTCGCCTTGCCTCGGCTTGCAAACATTATTCTTGCTGTGAGGTGAGCGTTGCCGCCGCTTCGTTCGACTGCGGCGGCTTCGCTTTAGATCCGGATGTCAGCTTCCGGGCGGGGTATACGAAGAACGCAGCTTCGCCGCGTTCTGGCGGACCTGCTTGATCTCGTCCTGCGTGAACAGCCGCGTCAATTTCACGTTCTGCAGGGTGCCCGCCGTGACGGTCAGGCCGGAAATGGCCGGAGCCGCACCCGGATCAGGCACATCGAAAATCACCAAAACGCCTGGGCCGTCGGCCGCAACGCTGAACATCGAAATCAGCTTTCCGCCGGCCGCTTCGATGAGTTTTCTTGCCGCCTCCTGACGATCGGTCTTGGGGTTCTCCAAAATGGCATTGAGAGCGCGTGGTGTGTATTGTCCGGTGAGGCAAAAATGCATGGCATGTTCTCCTCTGGGTTTTTGGCAATGACTTTCCCTGCCGTTCCGAACTCGTCGTTACGGCCGCTGCATCTGAAATGATGAAGGTACTGCCCGCCGTGGGCATAAACGCCGTCGATGATTTCCGGAAGTTCGGCACGTCCCGGTGACGGCTCTCATGAAAGGCTACATCAACTGCCCAACATGCGGAAGGGAATTCGTCAGCCGCGACATGTCACCTCGGTTGCCACATATCGCATCCGCGCAGGAAATGCTTTTCGTCACACCGTGGCGTCCACAACGAGTGCGAGCGCGGTTCGCGCGCCGTCCGACATTATCGCCTGCCGAATCTTCGCTCGCGCGCCTTGTAGAGATGGTCGCTGATCAATTGTCGGAGCGCAGCCGGGTCGTCGAACTCGAGCTGGACGGCGAACGGCACGATGCCGTCCGGCACGCCTTCGCGGCCGTGCAGACGCGCGAGATCCTTTTGCGTCGTCACCAGTGTTTGCTGCTCGCGCTGCGCCTCCGCGGCGAGGGCCGCGATCTCGTCGTTCGAGAACATGTGATGATCGGCGAAGGCACGCGTAGCCGCGACCTCGATGCCGCTGGCACGCAAGCTGCGGAAGAACCGTTCGGGATCGCCGATGCCGGCGAACGCGAACACCGGCTTGCCCAATAGTCTTGCGACCGACTCGGCCCCGGGTCTCAGCCGCGCGCGCAGCTCCGGCTTGTTGCGCCTGGCAAGCTCGGCGGCGACATCGTCGGCGGCGCGCCCGCCGCCGATCACGACCAGCGCGTCGGTGCGCGCGAGTTGCGCCTTCAGCGGCGCACGCAGGGGACCGGCCGGAAGCACCTTGCCATTGCCGAGGCCGCGCTCGCTGTCGATCACGATCAGCGACGTGTCCTTCAAGAGGCGCGGGTTCTGGAAACCGTCGTCCATCAGGATCACGGTGGCGCCTTGCGACTTGGCCAGCACGACGCCCTCGAGGCGGTCGCGCGCAACCGTGACAGGAACGTCGCGCGCCATCATCAGCGGCTCGTCGCCGATATCGGAAGCGGTGTGACGCATCCGGTCGACCATCACCGGGCCCTTGAGGCTGCCGCCATAGCCGCGGCTGAGCACCACCGGCCTCTCGCCGAGCTCGCGCAGGAGCTTCGTCAGCGCCAGCACGGTCGGCGTCTTGCCGGCGCCGCCGACATGATAGTTGCCGACGCAGATCACGGGGATGCCGGCGTCGACGCCCTCGCGCAGCATCCGCCGTTCCGTGATCGCGCCATAGAGCGCACCCAGCGGCCCCAATGCGTACGATTCGAGGGAACGTGGCCGGTACCAGAAGGCCGGCTCACGCATTGGCAGCCCCCATCTCGATCCGCAACTGCAGTAGATAAGGTTCGAGCGCGGTCATGGTGCGATTGAGCGCGCCGCCGAGATCCTCGACCACGCCGGCGCCCGACTGCTGTATCTTCTTGCGTACGGCAGGATCGGCGAGCAGCTGGCCGAGTTGCTTGATCAGCAATTCCTGCGAGTCGGCCTGGCGCGCGCCGCCGCTGTGATCGAGCGCCTCGTAGACATCGGCGAAATTGAAGACGTGCGGACCATGGACGATGGCCGCGCCGAGCTTGATCGCTTCGATCGGATTCTGGCCGCCATGGCGGATCAGCGATCCGCCCATGAACACGATCTCCGAGAGGCGATAGAACAGGCCGAGCTCGCCCATGGTGTCGGCGACATAAACGTCGGTGGTCGCCGTCGGCAGCTCGTCGCGCGAGCGCAGCGCCGGCTTCAGGCCGGACGCCGTGATCAGGCCCGTGATCGAGGAGCCGCGATCCGGATGGCGCGGCACGATCACGGTCAGGAGCTGCGGGAAGAAGCCGCTGAGGCTGCGATGCGCGGCCACCAGCATCTCCTCCTCGCCCGGATGCGTCGAGGCCGCCACGATGATCGGACGCCCGCGCGTCATCGCCATCAGCCGTTCGAGCTTGGCGGGATCGGCCGGCGGCGCGGGAACGTCGAGCTTGAGATTGCCCGTGGTGACGACGTCGCGGCCGCCGAGCGTCGAGAAGCGCTCGGCATCGGTCTTCGACTGCGCCAGACAAATGTCGAACCGCGACAGCAGCGCCGAGATGGTGCCTTGCATGCGCCGCCAGCGCGGGAAGGAGCGCGGCGACATCCGCCCGTTGATCAGCACCATCGGCACGCGGCGCGCAGCGCCGGCCAGGATCAGGTTCGGCCACAGATCGGATTCGATGAACAGCGCCAGCGACGGCATCCAATGGTCGAGGAAGCGCGCGACATAACGCGGGGAATCATATGGCACGTATTGATGGATGACGTCGGGCGGAAAGCGCTTTGCGACAATAGCAGCCGACGTGACGGTGCCCGAGGTGAGCAGAATGCGCAGGTTCAGATCGCGCAAGCGCTCGATCAGCGCCGCCGCGGCGAGGACCTCGCCGACGCTGGCGCCGTGAATCCAAACCAGCGGACCGTGCGGCCGCACGTCCCGGGACAGGCCCCGCCGTTCGCCGACGCGCGCGGGATCTTCCTTGCCCTGCTTCAGGCGCCGCTTGATCAGCGCAGGCGCGAGCGGCACCAGGCCGCGCGCCAGGCGCCGGTACATCCGCAGCGTCAACGGCAGCGAGCCGGGCAGCGATTTAGGCATCTGCAGGTCCCGGCCGGCCGAGTTGCGCATAGGCTTGGCGGGTCGCCTCGTTCAAGGTCTCCTCCAGCTCGAGCCGCAGCGCTTCCATGGTGGCGGCGTTCGCATCCGGCGGAACGTGGATTTCCTTGATGCCGACCAATGCGCCCCGCCCGAACGGCAGGTTGATGGTGGTGCGGTCCCAGTTCTTAAGCCGGACGAAGCGGCTGGTCGCCATCGCAAAAGGCATGATCGGCCGCCCCGATTCCCGTGCCAGCATGATGATGCCGAGCCCGGCCACGCGCGAGCGCTTGGGGACGTCGGCAGTCAGCGCGACATTACAACCGTCCTGGAGCGTCCGCACCATTTCCTTGAAGGCACCGACCCCGCCTTTGCGGTGAAACGCGCTGCCATGGTCGCCCGACCCGCGGATGGTGCCGATGCCGAGCCGCTCGGCGGCGATGGCGTTGAACTCGCCGTCGCGGTGGCGGGAGATCAGGACCCTGGCCTTGTACCAGTCCTTGTTCTTGATGAAGGGGGTGAGGAAATGCTGGCCGTGCCAGAACGCGAAGATCGCCGGGATCTGCGGCTCGACCCGGTCATAGACGTCAGGCGGATCGAACGTGAATTTGTTCGTCCGCCAGACCAGACGCAGATATTCGGCCGCCAGGATTCCGACGGCACGCTGAACGAAGCTGCTCCTCAGCGTATTGCGAAGCAGCTTTTTCAACGCGCCGGTTCTTGATTCGGGTCGAGCAGCCGATGGAGATGGACGATGAAATAGCGCATCTGCGCGTTGTCGACCGTGCTCTGCGCCTTGGCGCGCCAGGCGGCGTGCGCGGTCGCATAGTTCGGATAGAGGCCGACGATCTCGACGTCGTCGAGGTTCTTGAAGGTGTTGTGCTCGAGGTCGACGAGCTCGCCGCCGACGACGAGGTGGAGCAGTTGTTGCGGGGCACTATCTGGCATCGGTTCTGTTCCTAACGGGCTGCCCGGCAAAGCAGTGTTCGACAAGCACGAGAAAGCGCATCACGGCAAGGGGCGGTTTCGAAAATGCGAGACAATGCTCGCATGACGATCGCGACCCGCTGCCACCAGCACCCCATGCGTGACTTGCCGGCGGTTATAGAGGATGGGATCTCCGGAGAGATCGCTCATTCTACCATCCGCTTCCTGCACGATCAAATCGGCCGCCGCAAGGTCCCAATCATGACTGTTACCGCCCGCAAAAGCCGCATCCAGCGCGCCATGGGCGACCCGGCACAGACGCAGCGCGAGCGAACCGATTCGCGGATGCAGCTTGATCTCGCCCAGTGACGGCTTAAGGCGCTCGACCAGGGGCTTCGGACCCGCGACACGCGAGAAGTCGAGCTCGGATCCCGCCGTCGCCCGCACCGGCACGTCGTTGAGGGTCGTGCCCTGGCCGCGGGCGGCGAAGAAGAACTCATCGCTCGTCGGCGCGAACACCGCGGCGAGCACGGGCGAGGCATCCTCGACCAGCGCGACGCTGACGCACCATTCGTCATGGCCATTGAGGTAGTTGCGGGTGCCGTCGATGGGATCGACGATCCAGGTCAGCCGCCGCGACAGCCGCACCTCGTCGTCGGCGCTCTCCTCCGACAGCCAGCCATAGTCGGGCGTCGCCGCACGCAGGCGCGATTCCAGGAGATCGTTGACGGCAATGTCGGCTTCCGAAACCGGCGAGGACGCGCCCTTGGTCCACTTCTTCAGCTCGGTGCGGAACATCGACCGCGCGAGTGCGCCCGCCTCCTGCACCGTGTCTTGCAGCAGCGCCGCGTCGCGCGCCTGGATGCCTTCACTTGCGTTCGCGTCAACGTCCGCCAAGCGTCAAACCCTCGATGCGCACCGTCGGCGCATTGACGCCGTAGCGGAACTCGAGATTGTTCGCCGGCTGCATCGACTTGAAGATCTCGAACAGATGACCGGCGATCGTCACCTCGCTCACGGGATAAGTGAGTTCGCCGTTCTCGATCCAGAAGCCGGAGGCGCCGCGGCTGTAGTCGCCGGTCACGCCGTTGACGCCCGAGCCGATCAAATCAGTGACGTAGAAACCCTGCTTGATGTCGGAGATCAGCTCGGCCGGCGTAGGCGTGCCGGGTTCAAGATGCAGATTGTACGGCCCGGGCGACGGCGAGGAGGAGACGCCGCGATGGGCGTGGCCGGTGGTGGTGAGACCAAGCTCACGCGCGGTGGCGCAATCGAGCAGCCAGGTCGTCAGCACGCCTTCGTCGATCAGCGCGATCTTCTTCACGGCAACGCCTTCGGCGTCGAACGTCTGCGAGCGCAGGCCGCGTTTGCGCAGGGGATCGTCGATGATGCGGATGTTCTTGGCGAACAGCTGCTGGCCGAGCTTGTCCTTCAGGAAGCTGGTCTTGCGCGCGATCGAAGCGCCGTTGATGGCGCCGACGACGTGACCGACCAGCGAGCCCGCGACGCGCGGATCGAACACCACAGGCACCTTGCAGGTCTCGACCTTGCGCGGATTGAAGCGCGCCACGGTGCGCTCGCCCGCGGAACGGCCGACGATCTCCGGCGACAAGAGGTCCGCACCATGCGGCGCCGAGGTGAAGTCGTAGTCGCGCTCCATGCCGGTGCCGTCGCCGACAATGGCGGTGGCGGAGATGCCCTGGCTGGAACGCAGATAAGAGCCGTGGAAGCCGGTGCTGGTGACGAGCACCATGCCGCCCATGCCCGCGGAGGCCGAGGCGCCCCCGGATTTGGTCACGCCCTTCACAGCGAGCGCCGCAGCCTCGGCTTCTAGCGCACGGCGCTCAAGCTCCGAGGTCGCGGGCACGTCAGGATCGAGCAGATCGAGATCGGGGAAGTCGCGCGCGAGCAGTGCGGGATCGGCCAGGCCGACATATTTGTCGTCGGGCGCGACGCGCGCCATCGCAACCGCTCGCTCGGCAAGCTTGGTCACGGCATCGCCGCTCGCGTCGTTGGTCGAGACCACCGCCTGACGCCGGCCGACCAGCACGCGCAAGCCGACATCGTCGCCCTCGGAACGTTCGGATTCCTCGACCCTGCCGTCGCGGACCTCGACGCCTTGCGAGACGCCACGCACGGCGACCGCATCGGCCGCATCCGCGCCGGCGCGCCTGGCCGCCTCGACCAGCCGCTGCGCGAGATCGGAGAGCGCAGACTGGTCGAACAGGTCGCGGCTGGCTGTGGACGAATCCTTGGGCGAAAGCGTCGAGCTTGGTGAAGGGTTCACAAACGAAATCCTGTTGGGGCGGGCTGCGGGACCGGAACCCACAGATGTGCCCTGATCGCGCGGACTTCAAGCATTTTCAGCCCACCAAAAGCTCAGATTCGCACCTTGCGCGCAACGTCTCGTCAATCATGCGCGCCAAGGTCTTGTCAATCATGCGCGGCGGTGAGGTTGGATTAACCAGCCTTTTTAAGCGGTTTCGGAAAGCCGCGCGCTAAGGTCCTCGCATCGACCGGGAACATAATCCCGGCGGGGAGAACTAAAGCCGTGAGGCGTCAAACAGCAACAAGCGGGATCGCTCCCGCCGGGTCGAGCCGCTCCCTGCGGCTCGACCCCCTTTCCCTTCCGGTTCGCTTCGATGCGCATGATCCGCGCGCCGACGGTTATGTCCGGCAGATCGAGCTTCATCGAGAACGCGTCGTGCTGCACCGTGCCGTCCGCGGCATGCGGATGGCGATCAACGTCCGCGTCAGCGACTTCATCGGCGTCGCGCTGCGCGGCAAGGACGAGGCCCAGACCCTCGTCCTCGTGCATCGCGATCCCTCGCTCTCCATTCCGCTGCTGGTCAGCGCGGATGGCAACGAACTCGTTGAGGCCTGGGCGATCTGGAGCGAGCTGTTCGCACTTCCGCAGCTCGACGAAGGCGCGCGCAAACCCGCGCCGCGCCGTCGCCGCGCCAACGCGATCCGCGACCGCCGTCCGAAATTTTTGATGCGCCGCCGCACCGGTGTCGCACGGGAGCTGTCGGTGCATCGCGATGAGCGCGAGATCATCGCGCGGACTTAAGCCGCCCGCATCACCGCGTCGGCCAATAATCCCGCAAACAACAACAGCCCCGCGTCGCGGTTCGAATAGAACAGGCGCTTGCAGAGATCGCCGTCGCTGATATTCAGCCGCGCGATCTGCGAGGCCAGATGCACGGCGAAAGCCACAAGTCCGAGCCAGGCCGGCCAGCGCGCATCGCCCGACGCCAGCGCCACGCCGATCAGCAGCACCGCAAGGCCGTAGAACAAGATCAGCGCCTGGTGCGTATGCGCGCCGAACAGGCGCGCGGTGGACTTGATGCCGATCAGCGCATCGTCCTCGGCGTCCTGATGCGCGTAGATCGTGTCGTAGCCGATCACCCAGGAAATCGCGCCGGCATAGAGCACGAGCGCGGTGACGTCGATCCGCCCGAAGGTGACGGCAAATCCCATCAAGGCGCCCCAGGAGAACGCGAGCCCGAGCACGGTCTGCGGCCACCAGGTGATGCGCTTCATGAACGGGTAGATCGCGACGATCAGCAGCGAGGCAATGCCCGTCAGGATCGCGAAACGGTTGAACTGCAGCAACACCACGAGCCCGATCAGCGCTTGCGCGACCATGAAGGCCAGCGCCTGCTTCGCGCTCACCTGGCCCGACGGCAGCGGCCGTGAACGGGTGCGCTCGACCTTGTCGTCGAGGTCACGGTCGGTGATGTCGTTCCAGGTACAGCCTGCTCCCCGCATCACGAAGGCGCCGACGAAGAACAGGACGATGGTGAGCGGCAGGCCGCGGACGTCATGCGCCATGCCGGCGGCGAGCGCCGCCGACCACCAGCACGGCATCAACAGGAGCCAAGAGCCGATCGGACGATCGAAGCGGGACAAGCGCAGATAAGGCCGCGCCCATTGCGGTGCGCGCGTATCGACCCAGTTGCCGGTGGAATCGGCAACTCGGGCGGATGTGTCGCTCATCGGGTCAGGACGTTGCCGTTGAGTGTGTCGAAGGTGCTGCCGCCCTTCTTGCCCGCATTGGCCTCGGGCGCCGAGCCCGAACCCAGCACTTCGCTCAGCGACGGACCGGCCGGACCGCGTGGCTGGTTCTGCATCTGCTGCGCAACATTGCAGACCTTCGCCGCCATCGCCTCGGTGTTCTTGTGGCCGTCCTTCATCTGCGCGCCGATTTGCGCCGGAATCCCGCACTTCGAGGCGTTGGCCTCGATGTACTTGATCATCTTGGTCTCAGCCTGGCTGAAGTTGCGGATCAGCTTGCAGGCCTCGTCAGGCGGGGCGTGACGGTCGCTCGCGGCCTTGATCAGCTTGCCGCGCTTTTCGGCATCCTCGCGCAGAGGCATGAAGGCCTTCATGCAGTCCTCGCCGGGACCGGCTTGCGTCGGCGGGGCCGCGCTGAAGGCGCCGGCGCCACCGACGGGTGCGGCGCCGTTCACGGGAAAGGACGATTGCGGCGCGCCGCCGACGGAGGCGACGGGCGCCGAGCCATTCACGGGCGGGAAGGCGGAACTCGTTGGGGCCTGGCCCGGCAGCGGCGCGGGGAAACCCTGCGCATAGGCACACACGGCGCCCATCGTGACCATGGCGGCAGTGATCGGAACCATCAAATGACGGATCATCAAGGCAGTCTCTCCGGCAGGAGCTTGCGGGGTTCGGCGTCTTCCCAATTGAAGCGCAACCAGCGTGCTCGCGATTTTACGATTCCCGCCGGCGCTTAACAACCCGTTGAATAGGGCAAGAGCGCGGCGCGCCGACGCACCAATTTGGCAAAATTTACCCCGAAAGTACTGCTTTCGGTTAAGAACGGCGGCAAATCGGACCCTTGAACGATGCCTTCCCACGATTTCCGCGGCCCCCGCCTGTTCGTCGATGCCCCCCTTGCCCAGGACGGCAGGGTCGAGCTCGACCGCGACCAGAGCAATTATCTCGGCAATGTGCTGCGGCTTGCCGCCGGGGCCGAGGTTTTGGCGTTCAACGGCCGCGACGGCGAGTGGCAGGCCGCCATTGAAGGCCGCAAGCGGCCGGATGGCCTCGTCATCCTCCAGCAGACCCGGCCGCAGGACCGGCTGCCCGATCTCGCCTACGTCTTCGCCCCGCTCAAGCATGCCCGGCTCGACTACATGGTGCAGAAGGCCATAGAGATGGGCGCTGCCTCGCTTCAGCCGGTGCTGACACGATTTACCCAGGCTTCCCGCGTCAATACCGAGCGGATGCGCGCCAATGTCGTCGAGGCGGCCGAGCAATGCGGCATTCTCAGCATCGCCACCGTTGCCGAGCCGGTGCCGCTGGAGCGCTTCCTCAGCCAGCGCGCCGCCGGCAGGCTGCTGATCTTCTGCGACGAGGCGGCGGAGCTCGAAAACCCCATTCAGAGCCTGCAAGGCGCAGGCGCGGCGGAGGGCATCGACGTGCTGATCGGCCCCGAAGGCGGCTTTGCCGAGGAAGAGCGGGCGCTGCTGCTGCGGCAGCCGAAAATCCTGCGGCTGGCGCTGGGACCCCGGATCATGCGGGCCGACACGGCCGCGGTGGCCGCGCTGGCGATGGTGCAGGCGGTACTGGGCGACTGGGGTGGCGAACGCGGCTAGGCAAGCATTGGTTGGCCTTCCGGCTGCCGATCATCTGAGCAGCCCAAGGCCACCGAACCAGGTAGAGAGCGACCGCGTCGTGCTATTCGCCTCGTAGCGATCGGTTCAGAGTCTCGGAAGGCAACTCTCCGAAAGCCTCTCTATAGCTCGCTGCGAACTCGCTGAGATGCCAGAAGCCATGCGCAAGCGCACAGGACTTCACACTCCGGCCCGCTCGGCCGGTGCGCAGTTGCTTGCGCACCGACCAGAGGCGCAAGACCCGGCTATAGCGATGTGGGCTCATGCCGCAGATGGACCGTGTCGCACTCTGGAGAGTCCGGACCGACACGCCCGCCTGCTCCGCCAGTTCGGTCGTCTTGTGCCAGATCATCAGATCGCGCCGAATCAGTTTCTCCATATCGGCTACGATCCGCCGATAATGCTCGGTGGTGGATGACACAGGTCCGCTTGCGACGCTGGACCAGATCGCCGCATCCATCGTGCTGAGCAGTGACTGTTCGACAATCGTTTGCGAAGCCGGCTCGTTCAAGAAGTCTGGGTCATTTGCTGCGGTTTCAAGCGATATCGAGATCAGACGGCGTAGCGAGGCAAGCACGTCCGGCGCCGGATTCAGCAAATGGCATCCATCGCCTAATTCAGGCAATGGCTCCCGCCCGGATGGACTGAAGTAGACCACTGCCAGCAGACGCCCCTCCGGCTCATGCACCAGGCAATCTGAATCACCTTTCAATACGAGGACAGAACCGCCCATCGATTGCCCGTTGATGCGGGCAGAGGTCACGTGATCCATCGGTACCGCCACTGCGGCAGCATTGGTGAACTGATAGCCTCGAATGATCCGGGGGAAGGTTTTCAACAGCGACAGGGTCAGGGTCGGCAAGGTGAGCCGGGCACGCATGATCGCGGTAGCCCCGGCCGACAACGGCATGCTCGATGCGCCGGCGTATTTCTCGGTCTCGCCGAAATGATCGATGTCATACGAATTGAGCTCGAGCGCCGAGGACGGCTTGAGATCCTGGAACGACATCAAGCGATCCGCCGCTCTCTTTTGCATTCCCTCGCGAGCAGGGACTAGACGGCTTTGATCCATGTTCTGCTGCTTACCTGGCCTTCTTCTTGGAAACGGCGAGTCTAGCGCCACGCAAATCATCCGGCCCGTTGACGCCGGCGCGCCGCAGGTCGCGCGGCATTGAGAATGGCATGAACGATCAGAAGGTCGAGTGGATCGAATTCGTCATAGTGCCGGAACATCTCGCAGATCGAAATCAGCGGCCAGCGCGTGTCACGAGACCGACCGTATATCGTCTGTTGCATCGCTATGAATCGGAAACCAACTTTCGCATTGTAAACGAAGGTTCCGCGAACGGATCGTCCCCCTACCCAAATTGAGTATGTGACCGGTGGAGCATTCTGAAGCGGGCCGAGCAGCTCGCGGATGAAGTTGCGATCGAGGCGGCCGAGCTTTCCGCCCCAGGCGACCCATTCATCTTGGAAGCGCCCCAGAGACGTCCCTGCCCCGAAATGAATGAGGGTGAGGCCTCCCTACCATCTGGGTCGACGCAGTGGGATGAATAGGTGCTATATTACCTGAATTGGCGCGAGACCTGATTTAAGCTTCGCTCCTCTGATGACGGCGCGTCGCTCCGACGCTGTTAAGCGATTGATCCTTTGGAGGTCGAAACCGCTTTCGGGCCATGCTAAGGCCTGCGGCAATTCGTTCCCCTTGCTTGCCCTTCCCGGTTCTTCCGGGACGATGGACCCCGAGATGACCGCGACTGCTACCTCAAATGCTGCCGGCTCCGCCGCCTGGGCGGATACGCTGCTGCTGTCGTTCGCGCAGGCCGGCTATGTCAGGGCCGAGCCCGCGATCCTGCAACCGGCCGAACCGTTCCTGGACCTCTCCGGCGAGGACATCCGCAAGAGCCTGTACCTGACCACGGACCTCTCCGGCGAGGAGCTCTGCCTGCGGCCGGACCTGACCATTCCGGTGGCCCGCGATTACCTCAGCTCTGGCCGTGCTGGCCAGCCGGCCGGGTTCAGTTATCTCGGCCCGGTGTTTCGCTACCGCAACGGCCAGAGCAGCGAATTCCTGCAGGCCGGCATCGAATCGTTCGGCCGCCAGGACCGCGCCGCGGCCGATGCCGAGATGCTGGCGCTGGCGCTGGAGGCGACCGCCGCCTTCGGCGTCCGCGACGTCGAGATCCGTACCGGCGACGTGGCGCTGTTCAACGCGCTGCTCGACGCGCTCGACCTCTATCCGGTCTGGCGCCGCCGCCTGGTCAAGGATTTCAACCGCAAGATCAGCCTGGAGCAGGATCTGGGGCGGCTGGCGGCCGCGACCACCGCGACCCGGAGCGAATATGAGGGCGTGCTCGCGGCGCTCGCCGGCTCCGACCGCAAGGCGGCACTCGCTTTCGTCACCGATCTGATGTCGATCGCCGGCACCACCAATGTCGGCGGCCGCACCACGGCCGAGATTGCCGACCGCTTCCTCGAGCAATCGACGTTGAAGGGCGGCGCGCTGCCGCGCGAGGCCATCGCCGTGCTCAAGCGTTTCCTGTCGATATCGGGTAATCCCGATGACGCCGTCGCCGAGCTGCGCGCGCTCACCGATGATGCAAAGCTCGACCTCAGTGCTGCGATCGACCAGTTCGAAAGCCGGGTCGGCTTCATGGCCGCGCGCGGCATCGATGTAAAGGGGACGCGCTTTTCGACCGCGTTCGGACGCGGGCTCGACTACTACACCGGCTTCGAATTCGAGCTGCATCACCGCGGCAACGGCGCCGAGCCGCTGGTTGCCGGGGGCCGCTATGACGGACTGATGACCCAGCTTGGATCGGCCGAGCCGATCCCCGCGGTCGGTTTCTCGGTCTGGGTGGATGCGCTGACCCGGATCGGCCGCAAGGTGGGAGCTTAAGTCATGAGCGCGCCATTCGTTCTGGCCGTTCCTTCCAAGGGCCGCCTTCAGGAAAACACCGAGGCCTTCTTCGCCCGCGCCGGGCTGAAGCTGTCGAAGGCGGGCGGCGCCCGCGACTATCGCGGCACGCTCGCAGGCCTCGACAATGTCGAGGTGGCCTATCTCTCGGCAAGCGAGATCGCCTCGCAACTGTCCCGCGGCTCGGCGCATCTCGGCGTCACGGGCGAGGATCTGGTGCGCGAGACTATCGCGGACGCCGACAAGCGCGTCTCCCTGATCGAAGGCCTCGGCTTCGGCTATGCCGACGTCGTCGTCGCGGTGCCGCAGGCGTGGATCGACGTCCGCACCATGGCCGACCTCGACGACGTCACCACCGGCTTCCGCGAGCAGCATCACATGCGGATGCGGGTCGCGACCAAGTTCATCAACCTCACCCGCGCCTTCTTCCAGAATCAAGGCATCACCGATTACCGCATCGTCGAAAGCACGGGCGCAACCGAAGGCGCGCCGGCCGCCGGCAGCGCCGAGTTGATCGTCGACATCACCACGACCGGGGCGACCCTCGCCGCCAACGGATTGCGGGTGCTCGACGACGGCGTGATCCTGCGTAGCCAGGCCAATCTGGTGGCCTCGAGGGACGCCGATTGGTCGCCGCAGGCGCGGGAGACCGCGCGAATCATCCTCGATCACATCGCGGCGCGGGCGCGGGCCAACAAATACCGCGAGGTCCGCACCCGCTTCCGCCAGTGCGACGCGGCCATGCTCACCGAGGCCCACGAGCGCTTCGGCGTCGAAGCCCCGTTCGGCGGGCCAACCTCCTCGGGCATGCTCACGCTGCACTGCCCGCCGGGCCAGCTCTATGCACTCGCGAGCTTCCTGCGCGGGCATGGCGCCGAGACCGTCTCGGTGGTTTCGCTGGATTACGTGTTCGACCGGGACAACCCGCTGTTCGCCAGGCTCGAGGCGTTCCTGCGGCAGTGAGCCCAAAGTTTGTTGAGCAATTCCGTTCAGCGTAGCGACAGCAAACGGCAGCTACCATATGCTGTTGAGATGACCTTGAACGCCTCTGGAACCTTGATCGATGACGTTGGGCTCTGACGTTTCCGGCATGACGACCACCGCGGCAAGCGCCGCCGCGAAGGGACTGTCGATTGTCGTCCCCGTCTACAACGAAGCGGCGGGCCTCGCCGCCTTGCACCAGCGCATCTGCGATCTCGCAAAGACCTTGCGGGAGCGCTATCGCTTGGCTTGCGAGGTCGTCTATGTCGACGACGGCAGCGCGGACGCGACGCTGTCGATCGCCCGCTCGCTGCCGGCCGACGCGGTCGACGTCCAGGTGGTGTCGTTGTCGCGGAATTTCGGCAAGGAGGCCGCGCTGATGGCCGGCCTCGACCATGCCCGGCTCGGCGCGGTGCTGTTCATGGACGGCGACGGCCAGCATCCGCCGTCGCTGGTCGAGCGACTGGTGCGGCACTGGATCGAGGACGGCTACGACGTAGTCTATACTGCCAAGGCGCATCGCGACAACGAGCCGTTCCTGCGGCGGCTCGCCGGACGCGGCTTCTATGCGCTGATCAATTGGGGCGCGCGCCAGAAGATTCCAGAAGACGCCGGCGATTTCCGCCTGCTGTCGCCCCGCGCGGTCGCAGCACTGAGGCAGCTGCCGGAGCGCAACCGCTTCTTCAAGGGCCTCGCGAGCTGGATCGGCTTCCGCCAGATCCGCGTCGATTACGAACCCGCGCCGCGCACCCATGGCGTGACAACCTTCAGCGCCGCGCGTCTGCTTGGTCTTTCGATCGAAGGCGTGACCTCGTTCTCGGTGGCGCCGCTGCGCTTCGCCAGCCTGCTCGGCGTGATCCTCGCCGGCGGAGCGTTCCTGTTCGGTCTGTCGATCCTCTGGGAGGTCTTGACCACCGGCAAGCAGGTGCCCGGCTATCCCTCACTCGTGATCGGCCTGATGACGATCGGCGGCGTGCAGCTCATCATGATCGGCATCGTCGGCGAATATATCGGCAAGATCCTCTCCGAGCTGAAGGCGCGCCCGATCTACTTCGTCGCCGAGCACAGTGAAAAGCATTTCGAGACCGAGAAGGCCCAGGACGCTTCAAGCCAGGACACCTCGAACAGGACGGCGGCCGAATGAGCGCGGCCGCGCCGCTGCGGCGGATCTGGCTCTGCGCCGACGATTACGGCATCAGCCCGGGCGTCAATCGCGCCATCCGCGACCTGATCGGACGCTGCCGTCTCAACGCCACCTCGGTGATGATGGTGGGACCTGCGGTCGAGCGCAGCGAGATCGAGGCGCTCCAGGCGGCGGCGCAAGCGAGCCCGCGCTGCGCGATCGGATTGCACGTGACATTGTCGGCACCGTTCCGGCCGCTCACCATGCATTTCCGCCCGCTCGACGGCGACATGTTTCTCCCGTTTCCGAAGCTGCTGCGCGCGGGTCTTGCGCGAAGGCTCGACCGCGAGTTCTTTCGCAACGAGGTCAAGGCGCAGCTGGCAGCCTTCGCGAAAGCGTTCGGGCGCGCGCCTGACTTCGTCGACGGCCATCAGCATGTGCAGCTCTACCCGCAGGTGCGCGACGGCTTTGTCGATGCAGTTGCCGAAGCCGCGCCAAAAGCCTGGGTGCGCCAGGGCGGCCGCGACCTGCCGCTGATGCAGCGGCTGGCCTCACCGAAAGCCATGGTGCTCGATATCCTCAGCGCCCAATTCCGCCGCCGTGCCGGCCGCGCGGGCCTGAGCTTCAATCCCGGCTTCGCCGGCGCCTATGATTTCACGCAAGCCGCCGATTTCGGCGCGCTGATGCGGCAATTCCTCGAAGGCCTGCCGGATGGCGGCCTCATCATGTGTCATCCCGGCTTCGTCGACGACATCCTCACCGGTCTCGACCCGATGACCGCTGTCCGCGAGCGCGAGCACGCCTATCTCGCCGGCGATGCCTTCGCGCGCCTGCTGACGGACAGCGGCGTCACGCTGGGGTGAAACCGGTGAAAGTTTGCGAGAAAGCAGCCCGCGAGGCAGCTTGTCGCATACCGAAATTTAATCCTGCCGGCACTGTTGGGGCCACAATGGAACCCTACATCTGCCTCGCGCTTGTTTTGCGCAAGGGAGACTGACCATGACGCCGCAGGAACGCCAACTCGTCGACGAGCTTTTCGACCGGCTTTCGAAACTGGAAAATGCACCGCGCGATCCCGACGCGATCGCCGCGATCTCCGACGGCCTGCGCAAGGCGCCCGGGGCGATCTATGCGCTGGTGCAGACCGTGCTGCTGCAGGACGAGGCGCTGAAGCGTGCTCACAATCGCATCCAGGAGCTGGAGGCGGGGCAGGCGCCCGAGCAGGCGCAGTCCGGCGGTTTCCTGGACACCATGCGCGACACGCTATTCGGCGGGGGTCCGTCGCGCGGCTCGGTTCCGAACGTGCCGCCGCGTGACTCGCGGCCGGTGTGGAACAGCGGCCAGGCGATGCAGCAGCCCCAGCCCGGTTACGGCCAGCCGCCTTATGGGCAGGCTTACGGTCAAGGACCAAATCAGGGTCCAGGGCAAGGCTATGGCGCGCCGCCGGTCGGCGGTGGCGGCGGCTCGTTCCTCGGCACGGCGGCGGCAGCCGCGGCCGGCGTCGTCGGCGGCTCGCTGCTGCTGTCCAGCATTCGCGGGATGATGGGCGGATCGCATCAGCAGGCCTTCGGCGACACCAATGCCCTGGGCGACCGCAGCGCTGGTGGAAGTCCCTGGAGCGGCAGCGATCAGTCCGGCGGCTCACTCGCGCGCGATGCCGGCCTCGACGACATCGGCTCGAACCGCGACCGCGGCGATGCGTCCCGCCAAGGCTTCGCCGACCACGCTTCGAACGACGACGAGAATTACAACGATCAGAACGACAATGACGACAATGTCGACCTCGCCGATGACAGCGATTTCGGCGGCGGCGACGATGGCGGCAGCGATTACGCCTGACGCTATTTATCCTTGCTCCAAACGAGAACGGCCGCCGATGAGGCGGCCGTTTTTGATTCCGAGCAATATGCGCCTACATCACCACGACCTTGGTGCCGACGTTGACGCGGCCATAGAGGTCGATGACGTCTTCGTTGCGCATGCGGATGCAGCCCGAGGAGACGTTGGTGCCGATGGTCCAGGGCTCGTTGGAGCCGTGGATACGGTAGAGCGTCGAACCGAGATACATCGCGCGCGCGCCGAGCGGATTTTCCGGGCCGCCTTCCATGTGCCTGGGCAGGTCGGGGCGGCGCGCGATCATTTCCGCCGGCGGGGTCCAGGCCGGCCATTCGCGCTTGGCCGTGATCGACTTCACGCCGGACCAGGTGAAGCCGGGACGCCCGACGCCGATGCCGTAGCGCATCGCCCGGCCGTTGCCCTCGACGAGGTAGAGGAATTTGTTCGGCGTATCGACCACGATCGTGCCTGCGCTTTCGTTGCCGCTATAGTCAACGAGTTGTTTCTCGAATCTCGGGTCGAACTGACGCTGCCGCGGATCGACCGCCTCCTGCTGGAGACCTGCGCCCTGCATCTGCGGCTCGCCCATCGGCGGCAGGCGGCGCTGGTCATAATATCCAGGCTGCTGCTGATACATCGGCTGCTGCGGCGCGTAGGCCGGACCGCGACCGGGCCCGTCGCCAAATATGAACTCGATGAAGCCGCCGCCCATGTTTGAATTGGAGGCGACGCGAACCGGCGCAGGCGGCACCTGCGGCTGGTAGAGCACCGCGGGCGGATCGTTCGGCACGCTATTGTCGAAAGCGCTGGCGCAGTTGGCGCCCGCAATGAAGGTGCAAGCGCTGCCAAGCAGCGCGACAGACATTTTCTTGAACATCGACGTACTCTGTACTGTTTCGTCTAGATCACATGCGTCGTGGCGAGGTGATGGCTGATCCGCACCCGCGACGTGGTCAATAAAGAGCAAAAGCCGTTTTGTTTGGTAAACGGAAACGCCATTTCGATTCACCACGTCGTCGGCAGCGGTGCAATTTGGCGATCAGCGTTTATTTTCGATGAACGCCGCGTACGCATGGTTAATCACCCGTTTGCAAGCCGTCGCGCACAACCGCACGACAGTTCCGGCTGTGAACTTCGTGTTAAATCGCTTCTGCCTACAAAGACGCGTGAGTGAGGTGGGGGGAGTTCTTGATGGCTATTCACCGCAAACGTTTTCGTGTCGAAGAGGCTATTGTCGGCGAGATGCCAAGCCCCGAAATGATTGAGGAGGCTGCGCCGATGCATAGCGAGATCATGGCCGAGTTGCGTGCGATCCGTGCACAGATGGCGAAGGGCGCCGCGCCCCTGTCCGGCAGCGCCGCCATGGCCGCGATCGACGCCTCCACCGCCCACGAGCTCTCCGAAGCCCGTACCATGCTCGATACTTACCGGGCGCAGATCGAGCAGTGCGAGAAGCTGAAGGTCGAGCTCGACCTCATTCACGACGCCATCGACCGTACCAAGCGCGAGATCGCGACACTGCATGGCAAGAGCTTCGACGGCGGCGAAATGGCCAAGGTCAATGGCGAGCTCGGCGCAGTCGTCGGCGGCACCGAACAGGCGACCCAGCAGATCCTCGAAGCCGCCGAGTCGATCGACCAGGCGGCCAGCGCGATGGCCAAGGTGCAATCGGCCGATCAGCAGAAGCGGCTCGCCGACGATATCCAGGAACGCGTCATCTCGATCTTCGAAGCCTGCAACTTCCAGGACCTGACCGGCCAGCGCATCAGCAAGGTCATGACCACGATGAAGTTCATCGAGCAGCACATCAACTCCATGATGGAAATCTGGGGCGGCGTCGACGCGATCAAGTCCCACGTCGTGCCGCAGGTCGACACCCGCAGCGACGACGACAAGCTTCTCAACGGCCCGAAGCTCGCCGGCGACGTCGGCCACGCCTCGCAGGACGACATCGACGCGCTGTTCGACTGAGCGGACGCGACACTCTGAAAAACAAAACGCCGGCGCAAGCCGGCGTTTTTTTCGTCATTGCGAGCGAAGCGAAGCAATCCAGCCTGTGTCCGCGGAGGCAGCCTGGATTGCTTCGTCGCTTCGCTCCTCGCAATGACGAGTTGGCTAGGCCGGCGCTCTGATCACGCCCTCGGCGCGCAGCGGACGTAGACCATGTTGCCGTAGCGGGTGGCGGCGTCCTTGTCGATGAAGCGGGTGATGAGAACGCGACCGTCGAAGGAGACGATCTCGCGGTCCTGGTCGCCGGGCGTCGGACCCGCCGGCCCGATATAGTTCTTGCCGCTGGGCGAACCCTTCAGCCGCAGCTCCTGCGGTGTTGCCTGGTCCGCCAGATGCATGATCACGCCGCCGGAGGAGCCGGCGGTGATCACGTAAGGATTTTTGCATTGGGCCCGGGCGGCAGCCTCGGTGCGGGCTCGGTCGGCCGGGTTCTGGAACGAGGCGAGGCCCCAGCGCCCGACGATCTCGTCGGCGCGGATCGACGCGGGCATTTCCGGGCCGGTGCCGGGCTCGGCCTCGGGCGGCGGTGAGGACGAAGAAAAGGACGGCAGGCTCATGCCGCCGCCGCAGGCACCAAGCAGCAGCGCCAGGCAAGAAGCCGCCGCCAGATTGGCGACCGTGCGCGCGTGAGCTGAACTGATCATGGCATTCCCCCGGACAAAACCATGGCCGCACCCCTTACGCAGCCAAGCGCAAAACCGCTGCCGGAGCAATGACGTCCTTTAATACGCCGGCGCCCCGAACAAGTTTCCAATGTCACCATCCTATATCCGTCTCACCAATCGCTTAACCACCTTTGCTTGACAGGATCGCGGCCAAGCCATATTCCCGGACGCACCATTAGCACTCTGAAAGATGGATTGCTAACGCGCGCCGATCGATCCTCGGGAAGGGTGGACGGAAGCGCCGCCCGCCCACTGCCTCTCCTTCCGAAGCGAGCCTCCAAAGGGAAACGTCATGACTAAATCCAAATTTCGTCCGCTGCATGACCGTGTCGTGGTCAAACGTATCGACGCCGAGTCAAAGACCAAGGGCGGCATCATCATTCCGGACACGGCCAAGGAAAAGCCGTCCCAGGGCGAAGTCGTCGCCGTCGGCCCCGGTGGCCGCGACGAGGCCGGCAAGCTGATCCCGATCGACCTCAAGGTCGGCGACCGTGTGCTGTTTGGCAAGTGGTCGGGCACCGAGGTCAAGATCGACAACGATGAGCTCCTGATCATGAAGGAGTCGGACATCATGGGCGTGATGGCCTAAGGCCAGACGCCTGAACGGCCGCTGAATGCATGCCCGGGTCACTCGATCCGGGCATGCATCATTCCGCCGGGTTCGATCGCGGACCCCGGGATGAGGCGACCCAATAAGCAAGACACATCACGAAAGAAGAGGAATTGCAGACCATGGCTGCCAAAGACGTCAAGTTTTCCGGAGACGCGCGCGATCGCATGCTGCGCGGCGTCGATATTCTCGCCAACGCCGTCAAGGTGACGCTCGGCCCGAAGGGCCGCAACGTGCTCATCGAGAAGTCGTTCGGCGCGCCCCGCATCACCAAGGACGGCGTCACCGTCGCCAAGGAGATCGAGCTCGAGGACAAGTTCGAGAACATGGGCGCCCAGATGGTGCGTGAGGTCGCCTCCAAGACCAACGACCTCGCCGGCGACGGCACCACCACCGCGACCGTGCTGGCCCAGTCCATCGTGCGCGAAGGCGCCAAGTCGGTTGCCGCCGGCATGAACCCGATGGACCTCAAGCGCGGCATCGACATCGCGGTCGCGGCCGTCGTCAAGGACATCGAGAAGCGCGCCAAGCCGGTCGCCGCCTCCTCCGAGGTCGCTCAGGTCGGCACCATCTCGGCCAACGGCGATGCCGCCATCGGCAAGATGATCGCGCAGGCGATGCAGAAGGTCGGCAACGAGGGCGTCATCACCGTCGAGGAGAACAAGTCGCTCGACACCGAGGTGGACATCGTCGAGGGCATGAAGTTCGACCGCGGCTATCTCAGCCCCTACTTCGTCACCAACCCCGAGAAGATGACGGCCGAGCTCGAGGACGCCTACATCCTCCTGCACGAGAAGAAGCTGTCCGGCCTGCAGGCCATGCTGCCGGTGCTTGAAGCCGTGGTGCAGTCGGGCAAGCCGCTCGTCATCATCGCTGAAGACGTCGAGGGCGAGGCGCTGGCCACCCTGGTCGTCAACCGCCTCCGTGGCGGCCTGAAGGTCGCCGCCGTCAAGGCGCCGGGCTTCGGCGACCGCCGCAAGGCCATGCTCGAGGACCTCGCGATCCTCACCGGCGGCCAGCTGATCTCCGAAGACCTCGGCATGAAGCTCGAGAACGTCACGGTGAAGATGCTTGGGCGCGCGGGCAAGGTGGTGATCGACAAGGAGAACACCACGATTGTCAAGGGCGCCGGCAAGAAGCCGGAGATCGAGGCCCGCGTCGGCCAGATCAAGGCCCAGATCGAGGAGACCACCTCGGACTACGATCGTGAGAAGCTCCAGGAGCGGCTCGCCAAGCTCGCAGGCGGCGTCGCGGTAATCCGCGTCGGCGGCGCCACCGAGATCGAGGTCAAGGAGAAGAAGGACCGCGTCGAGGACGCGCTCAACGCCACCCGCGCCGCGGTGCAGGAAGGCATCGTCCCCGGCGGTGGCGTCGCGCTGCTCCGCGCCAAGAAGGCGGTTGGCCGTCTGACCAACGCCAATGCCGACGTCCAGGCCGGCATCAACATCGTGCTGAAGGCGCTGGAAGCCCCGATCCGCCAGATCTCCGAGAACGCGGGCGTGGAAGGCTCGATCGTCGTCGGCAAGATCCTGGAGAACAAGTCGGAGACCTTCGGCTTCGACGCCCAGACCGAGGAGTATGTCGACATGGTCGAGAAGGGCATCATCGACCCCGCCAAGGTGGTGCGCACCGCGCTCCAGGACGCCGCGTCGATCGCCGGCCTGCTGGTGACCACCGAGGCCATGGTCGCGGAGTCACCGAAGAAGGAAGCCGCCCCCGGCATGCCGGCCGGTGGCGGCATGGGCGGCTTCTAAGCCCATCCGCGCCTGACAGTAGTTGCGAAGGCCGCCTCCGGGCGGCCTTCTTTTTTGCCGATCATGGCCCGAGCTTTCCAATTCAACCGGCGGCCAAAACCCACTACGGTGACGCCCGATTCGAATTGTTTGGGCATGATCTCATCGGAAAACCGCTGCACACTTTTCCGGATCATGCCCCATTGCCCCGGGGATTTCGTCGATGCGCCCGCTTCTGTTTTGCTCCACGGCCGTTCTGGCGGCTCTGCTTGCAGTTTCGCCTGAGGTCGCATCGGCCCAGATGAAGCTGGCGCCCAAGGCCACGGCGTCGGGCGGCGCCGAGACGCGCTATTTCACCTCGATCGACGGGCTGATGGACGGCAATGCCGACGTGATCCTGAAGGAGACACGCCAGGGCAAGACCGTCACCGCGGCCGTGCTCGACGTCTGTTATCCCCTCGCGAAGAATTCCGACCGCAAGGACCGCTTCATCGTCAATCTCCAGGTCGCGGGCCAGAACCTGACGGGTACGACTCAGAGCCTCGGCGCGAAGGCGCCGGTCACCGTCAAGCTGCTGCGCAAACAGGCCGGAGACACGTTCGAATTCCGCGGCCAGATCAGCATTGGCCAGGCCGTCACCGAGGTCACCTCGCCCGACAATTCCGATCTCAGCGAGAAGGAATTCCTCGACAATCAGACCTCCGACGACGGCATCACGCCGCAGCCGAAGGATTTCACCGACGTCTCACCGGAAGCGATCGCGGTCAAGGTCAAGGTGGATGCCGCGACCGAGTTCCTGAAGAGCCTGAAGGGCCAGGACGTCGAGGTGACGCTGGCGAGCCTCACCGTCGGCTGCGACGCGCTGCGCGCGGGCGAGCAGACCATCAACATGTCGGTCGATCCGGAGCGCGCCGGCGCGCTGCTGGCAAAATTCAAGGCGATGCCCGGTGTCACTGCCGCGGGCTGGACCGCGGGCATGATCGAGATGGACCGCACCATCCGCATTCCCGCCGCCGACTGGCGCGACGGCGACAAGATCAACCGCGACAAGCTCGCGGCCGCGGTGGCTGGCGTGCTGAGCAGGACGCTCGCGGCAAAGCCGGTCTCGCAGAGCTTCAACCCGGCGACCGGCAAGCTCAAGCTGGTGTTCAAGCGGCCGAACCTGGATTTTCCCGCGCTCGAGCTCACCGACACGATCGAGGTTGCGGGTCTCGTCTCGCCCGACAAGCCCGGCACGACCGACAAGCTCATGCTCTGGGTCGGGAGTCCCGCGACCACGACCACTGACGAGAGCAGCGGCGCCAAGCTCAATCTCTCGGACGAAGCGACCGCCGACGAGGAGGGCGATCAGCCCGATGACAACGGTTCGGTCGAGGCGCTCGCCAAGGAACTGAAAGGCCAGCGCTGGGACGCCGACAAGTCGGTGTGGAAGTGACGTAACCCGCACATCAACTCTCGGTCGTCGCCCCGCTTGACCGGGCGACCCAGTACTCCGAGACGATTTTGATGCATCGAGAAGCTGCGGCGTACTGGATTCCCCGCTTGCCGCCTACGCTAAAGCTTCGGCGCCCCTGGACCTCAACCCCGGCGAAGCCTTGGCGTAGCCGGGTCGCGGGGAATGACAGCGGTGGCTAATTGCCGTTGACGCGGAAGCGCAGCGGCTTGGGGCCGACGAGCGTGAGCACGTCGCCCTGGCGCTTCCAGGTCTCGACGCTGCCGAGGGCCGCAACGAGATCGTCGTCGGCCTGCGCTCGCGCCGGCGGGCAGGAGCGGTCCTGGATCTGGCCGGGGACGAAGATCACGGTGTTGCCGGCAACCGAGAACTGGCCCTTGCCGCCCTTGCACCAGAGCTCCAGCACGACCTCGCCATTGTCGCCGATCTCGATGTTCGGAATCCGCTTCGAGCCCGGCTGCGGCAGCGCCTCCAGCGTCATCTCGGTGCCGAACGGAAAACCGTCCTCCGCACGCGCAAGCGTGGACATCGCGAGCATTGCAACCGCCGCACACACCGTCTGCCTGAACGAAACCATGAGACCTCTCGACCGACTTGATTCGCGGCACCTTCTATAAGACGGCGGCGCCGTTGAGAAGGTTCGCCCATGCGCGACGCAAAAATCCCCGCGAGGACCAACCTCGCGGGGATTTGGGTTGAAGCGGGGCGTGGCCTGCTACTTCAGCACCATCGCCGTGAACGGCCAGACATAGGCCTGCAACGTCACGAACACGCCGACCAACGAGGCCAGCACGATCGAGTGCCAGAACACGAAGCGCAGGATCGCGCCTTCGTGCCCGTACCAATTCGTCGCGGTGGACGCGACCACGATCGACTGGGCGTCGATCATCTTGCCCATCACGCCGCCGGACGAGTTCGCCGCAGCCATCAGGATCGGCGACAGACCAAGCTGCTCGGAGGTGATCTTCTGAAGATTTCCGAACAGAACGTTGGAAGCGGTATCCGATCCCGTTAACGCCACGCCCAACCAGCCGAGCAGTGTGCCGAAGAAGGGATAGAGCACGCCTGTTGCAGCAAAGGCGAGGCCGAGCGTCGCGTCCACGCCGGAGAGCCGCGTTAGCGTGCCGATCGCAAGCATCGCCGAGATCGTGATCAGCGAGATCGCGCAAAGCCGGATGGTGCGCCCGTATTCCGTCAAGAGCCGGCCAGGACCGACGCCCATCAGGAAGCCTGAGATGATCGCCGCAATCAGCATGCCCGTGCCGGTGAACGAGAGATAGGTGAAGCCGAACACCGCGCTCTCTTTCGTCGGCCCCGGCGCGACCGGCGGCATCTTGTTGATCATCTGATGCAGCTCGGGAACGGGGTAGTTCCAGGTAAAGATCGAGTTCGCCCAGGTCTTGAATCCACCATTGCCCCAGATCAGCATCACGATACAGACGATGATCCACGGCAGCAGCGCGCTGAACAGCTCGCTCTGCGTCAGCGGCGTCTTGTCCATCGGTTTTGCGGCGGCCATGGTGGCGGCCGATTCATCGCGGCCGCGCAGCGCGGGGGACAGCCAGAGCTGCCTCGGCTGCCAGACCTTCAGGAACAGGATCAGCGCGCCCATCGAGATCAGCGATGCGCCGATGTCGACGATCCAGGGATTGATGAAGTTCGAGATCACGAATTGCGGGACCGCGAACGACACGCCGGTGACCAGGATCGCCGGCCAGACATCCTTCATGCCCTTCCAGCCCGCGAACGCCCACACCACCCAGAACGGCACGATCAGCGAGAAGAACGGCAATTGCCGGCCGACCATCGCGCCGAGGATGTAGGGATCAAGCCCGGTGACCGAGGCAAGGCCCTGGATCGGCGTGCCCAGCGCCCCATAGGCGACCGGCGCGGTGTTGGCGATCAGCGACAGGCCGCTTGCTGCAAGCGGCGAGAAGCCGAGGCCGATCAGGACGGCGCCCGTGATCGCGACCGGCGTGCCGAAGCCCGAGGCACCTTCGAAGAAGGCGCCGAACGAGAATGCTATCAGCAGCAATTGCAGCCGCCGGTCCTCGGTGACGCCGCCGACCGCGCGCTTGAGCAATTCGAAGCGTCCGGTGCTCACCGTCACCTGGTAGAGGAAGATGACGTTGAGAACGATCCAGCCGATCGGGAAGAACCCGGTGACGATACCCAGCACCGAGGCGCGAATCGACATGTTCGCCGGCATTGTGAAGACGAAGATCGTGATCAAATTGGCCACGATCACGGCGATGACCGCCGCGATATGAGCCTGGACGCGGCCGCTCGCGATCAGGACCAGCAATGTGATGACGGGGACTGCCGCTGCGATCGTCGACAGCACGGGGCTGTGCAACGGGTCATAAACTTGATTCCACATGGTCTTCCTCCCCCACGCATGTGTGCTGCAGGCGGCCCGCGTGGACAGCCGATCCTGCTTGGCGTTGAAGCGATAACCCCCGAGCCAGACGCGAATTCCTGGCGAATGCAGCGGTTCCCGTCCGCTCACAAGCTCGCGAAATCCCGAAGGCCCCCCGCCCCGCGCCGTTGAGCCCATGCTAGGGTTGCAAGCTGCGACAAGCCAACGCAAATTGCATGCCTTGCGACTTTAGTCTAAGCGCGCCGATTTCCGCCGTCGTCCTAAGTCTTTGGCCCCTGGCAGTTGTGCACATCCCCTCAGGAGACTCAGCTCTGTGAAGAACATCAGCGCCACGCTCGCGATCGTCTGGCGAATCGCCGCCCCATATTTCCGGTCGGAGGACAAATGGGCCGGCCGCGGTCTGCTGGCCGCTGTCATCGCGATGGAGCTGGCGCTGGTCGCGATCGACGTCCTGGTCAATCAATGGCAGAACCGGTTCTACAGCTCGCTGCAGGCAAGTGACTGGGATAGTTTCGTCAGGGAGATCTGGATCTTCATCGGCCTCGCCTCCGCCTTCATCGCGCTGGCGGTCTACAAGCTGTACCTGAACCAGTGGCTCCAGATCCGCTGGCGGCAATGGCTGACCCGGCACTATCTGGGCGAATGGCTGCAAGGCGCCACTCACTACCGCATGCAGCTCAAGGGCGATGCGGCCGACAACCCGGACCAGCGCATCACCGAGGACGTCAAGAACTTCGTCGAGCAGACCCTGACCATCGGGCTCGGCCTGCTCTCGTCGATCGTGACGCTGTTCTCGTTCGTGATCATCCTCTGGGGTCTTTCCAACGCTGCGCCGTTGCACCTGTTCGGCGCCGATCTCATGATCCCCGGCTATCTGTGCTGGGGCGCGCTGGTCTACGCGATCTTCGGCACGGCGCTGACGCACTGGATCGGCGCTCCGCTGGTCAATCTCAATTTCGAGCAGCAGCGCTTCGAGGCCGACTTCCGCTTCAACCTCGTCCGCGTTCGCGAGAATTCCGAGCAGATCGCGCTACTCAAGGGCGAAGGCGCCGAGCGCGGCCGGCTGCTGGAGCGCTTCGGCTTCGTGATTGGTAATTGGTACGCCATCATGAGCCGCACCAAGCGCCTCACCGCGTTCACCGCGAGCTATCAGCAGGCCGCCGTGATCTTTCCCTACGTGCTGGTGGCGCCGGCCTTCTTCGCCAAGAAGATCCAGCTTGGCGACATGATGCAGACCGCCTCCGCCTTCTCGAGCGTACAAGGCGCATTGTCGTTCTTCGTCACGGCGTACCGGTCGCTGGCGGAATGGCGCTCGATCGTCGCGCGCCTCGACGGCTTCGAGATGTCGGTCGATGCGGCCGCGAACCTGCCGCCGCACGAGCCTGCGATTGCCCTCAAGGTCGCCGGCGGCAATCGCAATATCGCCCTCGAACAGCTCTGCGTGAACCTGCCGAGCGGCACGCCGCTGGTCGCCGCCGACGCCTTCTCCGTCCAGACGCCGGAGCGCGTGCTGGTGACCGGACCGTCGGGCTCCGGCAAGTCGACGCTATTCCGGGCCATCGCCGGCATCTGGCCGTTCGGCACCGGCAGCATCTTCGTCCCGGAAAAGGCGAAGCTGATGATGCTGCCCCAGCGTCCCTATTTCCCGGTCGGTGTGCTGCGCGACGCGGTGGTTTATCCGGCCGCGCCGGGCGCATTCGAAACCTCCCGTGTCAGGGACGCGCTGATCGCCGTGGGGCTGCCCGATCTCGCCGAACGGCTCGAGGAGGATGGTCATTGGAACCGGATGCTGTCGCTGGGCGAGCAGCAGCGCCTCGGGCTCGCCCGCGCGCTGCTGCACGCCCCGGACTACCTGTTCCTGGACGAGGCCACGGCCTCGCTGGACGAACCGTCCGAGGCCCGCCTGTACCGGCTGCTGGCGGAGAAACTACCGCAGGCCACGCTCGTCTCCATCGGCCACCGCTCGACGCTGGAAGCCTTCCATACCCGCAAGGTGACGATGGTGAAGCACGGCGCGATCCACGTCCTCGGTGATGGTGGTGTGCCGGCCGAGAAGGAGCCGAGCGCGGCACGCTGAGACGGCTCGACCGAGCCCTGAGGCTATTATGGCCCTTCGCTGCGGCCCTCCTTAGAGACGCCCACCTTTGGCGGGCCCTCAGGATGAGGTCTGTCCTCGCGGTGAAATCTGTGACCCCTCATGGTGAGGAGCCCGCCGGAGGCGGGCGTCTCGAACCATGCAGGGCCCCGGCCCGGCGCCCCAAAGTCCCAAAGCAAAAGGGCGGCAGGTTTGCCCTGCCGCCCTTCATAAAGTCGCTTCGGGAAGAAGCTTACTTCAGGTTGCTCATCGCCGTCAGGTCGAACGACAGCTTGGCAATGCCGGCCGCGCCGCACCAGTTGGAGCCAGCGCCGCCCGGATTGATCGCGGTGACGTTGGTGGTGCCGGTGGCGTTGAAGGCGCTGGTGAAGGCGTTGCAATCACCCTTGTTCAGGTCGGTGTCGGAGTAACGCAGGTCCAGCGTGAACACCTTGTAGGTGAAGCCGATGCCGATGTTCCAGGTGTTGTAGTCCTTGTACGGGATACCGTTGGCGAAAACGGTGCCCACGCCGGTGCCGTAGAAGGCGTCCGAAGTACCGAACCACTGCCGGCCGAACTCACCCGACACGTACATGCCCATGCCGGAGGGACCGAAGGCCGTGCTGGGCGCCGTGTACTTGGCGGTCAACGAAGCGTAGTTGCCCCAGGCACCCGAGTTCAGGAAGTTCGGCGAGTAGTACTCGGTCGCGCCGACCGTGAAGCTGTCGTTGATGGTGTAGTTCACCTTGCCGTAGACTTCGACGAAGCTGACGTCCTTCTTCATGACGTTGCCGTCGGCGAGGAAGATCGTGGTCGTGCTGACGCCGCAGACGTTGCCGCCGGGGATGCCGCCGGTGAGCACGTTGTCGGCGCAGCTGCCGCCCGGATACAGGTAGCCCCAGACACCGATGTCAAAGGCGAAGGCGCCGAAGGTCGGGCGGATACCGCCGTAGATATCGACTTCAGCAGCGGCGCGATTGGCGAAGGAGATGCTCTCCGCGGACACGCCGACGTAGAGCTGGAGGTCCTTGTTGACGTTGTAGCGCGGCTCGAAATAGGCCGCGACCGACGGCTTGTGGTTCGACTGCGTGACGCCGCGGAAGATGTAGTCGCTCATGATGGCGCCGCCGAAGGCGATATCCCAGGGGTCAAACGCGACGACCGGCGGGGCCTTCAGCGTCTTCACTCGCATGTCTGCCGCGAAAGCCGAGCCCGTCACCATTGCCAGCGCCGTTGCCAACAAAGCCACTTTTTTCATTTCGATCCCCATCACCAGTTCTAAGACCCCAGCCGATCCCGGAAGCCCCCGGAACGCTCGACCTGATTGAAAATTTCGTAACTGCGGCAATTTGGATGGAGTGACGTAAACCGTGAAGCAAAAAACACGGGCATCTGCCGACTTTTTGGGCGTTCTGACGATTCTACGGAAGGTTGTCAGCCTGTGTGTCTTCTTGATCACATTATTTGCATGCCAAAGTGCACTGGGAGGCCCGGGTTAGTACGGCCCCGCGGTACCGTGCTGCCCGCGCCACGAATCAGGCTGCTTCCGACAAGACCATCCCGCGCGCGCCGTCGCGCCGATGCAAAAAGGCCGCAGCATCGCTGCGGCCTTCCTGTTGTCGATCATGGTCGTCGGATTGGATCCAGCCTTCGGACTAACCTTGGGCCTAACCTTGTCCTTCGGCCGGCGTCGTGTCCGCAGAAGACGAAGGCATCGCCCAGCTTGTCTCGGCGGCGGGCTCGGGAGCCGGAGCTGCCGGTGTTGACGGCTTCGGCGCGGGAGCTGCCTTCGCCTTCTTCGGCGCCGCTTTCTTCGCAGCCTTCTTGGCGGCCTTCTTAGGGGCAGCCTGCTTAGCGGCCTTCTTGGCCGACTTCCTGGCGGCCTTCTTTGGCGCGGCCTTCTTCGCAGATTTCTTTGTGGCCTTCTTGGCAGACTTCTTCGCGGATTTCTTCGCGGATTTTTTGGCTGCCTTCTTTGAGGTCTTCTTCGCCGCTACCGCCTTCTTGGCCTTTTTGGCCTTCTTGCTTTTCTTCTTCTTCGCTTTCGCCATCGTGGTCCTCCTGTTGCCGCCGAACAATGGTCGATCGGGCGCCTTCAGCCGTCACCTCCGGACGAAAGCTCAGCCCTCGAAGGCTCGGCCTTCGAAAGCTCAGTCTTGCGCGTTCAATGCCGGCCGCGACCCGCCCGTAGCCCAATCGAGAAGCTCAATCGTGTGTACGACCGGAACTGACGTGCCACTGGCAATCTGCACCATGCAGCCGATATTGCCTGCGGCAATCATGTCCGGCTTGACGCTCGCGATGTTGGCGACCTTGCGATCGCGCAACCGGCCCGCAAGCTCGGGCTGGAGAATGTTGTAGGTGCCCGCCGAACCGCAACACAAATGGCTCTCCGGCACATCTTTCACCACGAATCCATTATTGGAAAGCAATTCTTTCGGAAGGCCCGTGATTTTCTGCCCGTGCTGCAACGAACACGCAGAGTGATAGGCGACGACGATGTTGTCCTTTCGCGCTGTGGCCGCGAGTCCAAGGCCGGCGACGTATTCAGTGATGTCCTTGGCGAGCGCGGAGACCTTCGCCGCATCGGCGGCAAACGCAGCATCCTCTCGCAGAAGATAGCCGTAGTCCTTGATCACGGTGCCGCAGCCGGACGCGGTCACCAGGATGGCGTCGAGCCCCTCGCCGGCCGCTTCCGCGCGCCACGCCGCGACATTGGCGCGAGCCCGCGCCAATGCGTCCTGGTCGTTGCCGAGGTGATGGGTCAGCGCGCCGCAACACTGCTCGTCCCTGACGAGGACGACCTCGATGCCGTGGCGCGTGAGGAGACTGATGGCGGCCTGGTTGATGCGCGGCGCCAGCACCTGCTGGGCGCAGCCCTGGAGCAGCGCGACCCGGCCGCGCTTCTTGCCGAGAGCCGCGAACACACTTCCAGCGGCGGGCCCCCGCGGCGGCAGCCGGCTCGGCGCCAGCGCCAGCATCGCCTTGAGGCGCAGGATCATGCCGGGCGTCGCCGATGGCCGGGGCGTCGGCAGGAATGCGGCTAGCGGGCGGGCCAGCCGCGCCAGCCACATGCTGGCGCGGAAACGCTGCGGGTCCGGCAAGACGAAGGCCAACACCCGGCGCAGCAGCCGCTCGGCCAGCGGCCGCTCGTAACGCTGCTCGATCCTGACCCGGGCCTGATCGACCAGATGCATGTAATTCACCCCCGAGGGGCAGGTCGTCATGCAGGCCAGGCACGACAGGCAGCGGTCGACGTGTTTGACCACTTCGGCCGTCGGCGTCTGGTCCTTCTCCAGCATCTCCTTGATCAGATAGATGCGGCCGCGCGGGCTATCGAGTTCGTCGCCAAGCAGCACATAGGTCGGACAGGTTGCGGTGCAGAAGCCGCAATGGACGCAGGCGCGCAGGATCTTGTCCGCTTCCGCGATGTCGGGATCGGCGAGCTGCGCGAGTGAAAATTCGGTCTTCATGCGGCAGCGCCCCGCGTCAGCCGGCCCCGGTTGAGGATGGTCTTCGGATCGAAACTGGCGCGGACCCGCTCGCTCAGCGCGGCAAGGCCAGGGGCTTGCGGGTGGAATACATCGATCGCGCGCCTGATGTCCTCGGCCGCCCGGATCAGCGTGGCGTGCCCGCCGGCCGCATTCACACGTTCGCGCACGGCCGGGCCATGCGCGTCCGGCTTCGGTGGCAACGCCGCCCAGATCAGTCCACCACCCCAATCGTAGATCAATTCGCCACCGGTCTCGCGCGCCAGCAGCGTCCCGAGCGCCGCGCCCGACGCCGGCGGACAGACGATCCGCCAGACCGGCCAGGGCCCCAGCACGCCAGCAGCCGCGAACGGCAGGACATCGCGGATCGTGGTCCACAGCGCCGCTGACGCCGTTTCCTCGACGAGAGTTGCGGTTCCGAACGGCGCCAGCAATTCGCGCAGCGAGCCGGCACGGTGAGCGGCCGAGGCGGTAATGCCCTCGAGCCGCAGCACGGTCAGCGCCTCGCCCTGGCCTGCGACATCGCCGAGACCTTCGATCTTGGTCCGGAACGCCGATGTCGGCAGATGCGCGGCCCCGGAAACGTCGAAGGGCGAGCCGAGCGCCGCCGTCATTGCCTTGTTGGCGGCGGCATCGTCGAGCCCGCGCAGCAACAGCGTCCGCTCGGCCTCCGGCTTCGGCATCACCTTCAGCGTGACCTCGGTCATGACCGACAGCGTGCCCCAGGAACCGGCGAGAAGCTTGCAGAGATCGTAGCCCGTGACGTTCTTCACCACCCTGCCGCCGGTCTTGAAGCTGTCGCCGAAACCGGACACGGCATGCGCCCCAAGCAGATGGTCGCGCGCCCCACCCGCCTTGATCCGGCGCGGACCTGCCAAGCCAGCCGCGATCATGCCACCGATGGTGGCTGATACCGGCGTGCCGAGCAGTGGCGCCGTGTTCATCGGCTCGAAGGCGAATTGCTGATTCTTGGCATCGATCAGCGACAGCACGTCGGCCAGCGGCGCCCCGGCCTGGAGCGTGACGATGAGTTCGTTGGGCTCGTAGGCGGTGATGGCATTCAGCGCGGAGACGTCGAGCACGGCGTTGGTCGCCATCGCATGGCCGATGCCGCGCTTGGAGCCATGGCCGATGATCTCGAGCGGCTGCTCATTGGCAATCGCCGCGCGCACCACCTCTTCGACGTCTTTGGCGTCTCGTACCTTGAGCGTATCCACGCCTGTAGCGGGTAACGAAGTTTGCAGCGAAAATCAAATCTGGCGCGTTGCAGCGAGGCGACGCTAGAATCGCGGGATGTCAGGAAACGCCAGCTTGCCAGCGTGGACGTGCATGCGGCCGAGCTCGGCGCAGCGGTGCAAGGTCGGAAACACCTTTCCGGGATTGAGCAGGCCCTGCGCATCGAAGGCGCATTTCAAGCGCTGCTGCTGGTTCAGGTCGATCTCGCTGAACATCTCCGGCATCAGATCGCGCTTCTCGATGCCGACGCCGTGCTCGCCGGTGAGCACACCGCCGAACTCGACGCAGGCGCGCAGGATGTCGGCGCCGAAGGCCTCGGCGCGCTCGATCTCGCCGGGCTTGTTGGCGTCATAGAGGATCAGCGGATGCAGATTGCCGTCGCCGGCATGGAACACGTTGGCGCAACCGAGCTGGTATTTCTCCGATAGCTCGCGGATGCGCGCCAGCGCCTTCGGCAGCGCACCGCGTGGGATGGTGCCGTCCATGCAGAGATAGTCCGGGGAGATGCGGCCCACGGCGGGGAACGCAGCTTTCCGGCCGGCCCAGAACAGATTGCGCTCGGCCTCCGAGGTCGAGATCTGGCAGGTGGTCGAGCCGCAAGCGTTCGCAATCGTCTCGACCCGCGTGATCAGCTCGTCGACCTCGATCTTGGGACCGTCGAGCTCGATGATGAGGAGGGCCTCGACGTCGAGCGGATAGCCGGCATGGACGAAGGCTTCCGCGGCGTGGATCGCAGGCTTGTCCATCATCTCCATGCCGCCGGGAATGATGCCGGCGCCGATGATGCGCGCCACGCATTCGCCGGCCGCCTCGACTTGCGCGAAGCCGACCATCAGCGCGCGCGCCGTCTCCGGCTTTTGCAGGATACGCACCGTGATCTCGGTGATGACGCCGAGCAGGCCTTCGGAGCCGGTGATGACGCCCATCAGGTCGTAGCCGGAGTTCTCCGCCGACTTGCCGCCGATGCGCAGTATCTCGCCGCTCATCAGCACGATCTCGCAGCCGAGCACGTTGTTGGTGGTCATGCCGTATTTCAGGCAGTGCACGCCGCCGGAATTCTCCGCGACATTACCGCCGATCGAGCAGGCGATCTGCGAGGACGGATCCGGCGCGTAGTAGAATCCGGCATGGGCGACGGCCTGGCTGATCGCGAGGTTGGTGACGCCGGGCTCGGTGACGACGGCGCGGTTGTCGAAATCGATCTCGCGGATGCGCTTGAACTTGCCGAGGCCCAAGAGCACGCCGTCTTCCAGCGGCAGCGCGCCGCCGGATAGCGAGGTGCCGGAGCCGCGCGGCACCACTTTGATGCCCTGCCCTGCACAATATTTCAGGATGAGCGAAACCTGCTCGGTCGTGTCGGGCAGCACCACGACCATCGGCGGCTGCCGATAGGCCGTCAATCCGTCGGATTCATAGGCCCGCATCTCGGCGGTGCTGTCGATCACGCCTTCGCCCGGCACGATTGCGCGCAATGCAGCCACGATCTCGGCGCGGCGCGCGAGCACGGCCTGGTCGCTCGCCGGCATCATGATGGCCATAACATTTCCTTCATGGCATTTCCTTCCGGCCGAGGCCGCACGATCGATTTGTCGCGGTAAATCAACCACGTCCGCGGTGGTTTGGGTAGGCCATCCGAAAGTCGGATCGACGATCCTGCGCGAGTTCGCTCTGGGACAAGTAGGAAATCGTGAAACCTGTCATAGCTTGGCGGCTTGTCCAATCCGGGCAGGCCTGCCAAAACCGGCAGGTCCGACCATTGCCGATCAGGCAAGCAACAGACCAGCCCCCAGGGAAGAGACGAAGAGCACCCGATGACAAAACTGATTTTTGGCGCATTGACCATCCTCACCGCGATTGCCACCGCACCCAGCGCGATGGCGCAGGACGTCGCGGCCGGCAAGTCGTCGTTCAACAAATGCCTGGCCTGTCACGCGATCGGCGAAGGCGCCAAGAACAAGGTCGGCCCCGAGCTCAATGGCCTCGACGGCCGCAAGTCCGGCACCGCGCCGGACTACAATTATTCCGACGCCAACAAGAATTCGGGCATCACCTGGAACGAGGCCGTGTTCAAGGAATACATCAAGGATCCCAAGGCCAAGATCCCCGGCACCAAGATGGCGTTCGCCGGCATCAAGAACGAGACCGAGATCAACAATCTCTGGGCCTATGTGTCGCAGTTCGACAAGGACGGGAAGATCAAGCAGTAATCGGCTGAACGGCGGCCGCTAATCGGCGGCCGCCTGCGCCGGAACGATGTTTCCGATCATCGTCTCGATCTCGGTCTTCACGAGATCAGGCACCGCGTTCTGCACCATGTGGCCGAGATCCGGCAGCACGATCAGCTTCGCATTCTGCACGGTGGCGGCGAACGGGCGCGCGTGGATGTCGGTCTTCACCGTCTTGTCGGGTTCGCCGGCGATGATCGTGACCGGCGCCGATATCTCGCCGTAGCGCGCGACCTGCGCGGCGACCGCTTCCTTCAGCGTCACCAGATCATAGGCATTGGCGATGAACTCGCGGGGGCGCAGCAGTAGCGGCGTCGCGGAGTCCTGCACAAAGCCGTCCGGCATCATTTGCGGCAGGAAGACATTGCGCGCGCCGGGCTCGCTCAGGAAGTAGCCCAGCGGCAGGGTTATGGTGTAGGCGAGCAGCGGGCCGATCACCGGCGTTGCGATGATCTCGTTGTAGCGGCCGACGCCGCCGCGCCAGGGATGGGTGACGGGCGCAAGCATCACAAGGCCCGCGACGCGGCCGCGATGATCGAGCGCCAGCCGCGCGCCGAGCGCACCGCTCCAGGAATGCACCACGAACACCGCGCGATCGATCCCAAGCTTGCCGAGCGCCTCATCGATCATCCGCGCCTGCACCTCCGGCGTCGAATCCTGCCGCCGCGCCCGCGTGCTCCAGCCATGGCCGGGACGATCGATCAGGATGACGCGATGATCTCTGGCCAGGAGATCGCCGAGCGGCCGCCGCATCGCTTCGAGGTTGGAGCTCGCGCCGTGCAGCATCACGATCGGCAGGCCCGAATCGCGCGGGCCGATATCGACGAGGTGAAGCACGGCACCCTCGACCTCGATCATCCGGCCCTGCGGTGGAAAGGCGCGTTGCACGGCGAGGACGCCGACCTGCGTGACCAGCGCCAGCACAACCAGCGCGGTCACGACTGACATCACGATCATGGATGGAATCCGGGCGATCCAGGGCACAGGGCAGTTACGTGGCTTGCGGGCGGCAGTTTCGCCCGGGGAGCCTCCGCGCTCCACTTGAAAGGCCGGGGCTGTGGATATGTGCATAATTCAAGCAAGAAAAAATGCAACGAAATCAATGGCACTTCTCGCGGTAAGTCAGCCTCGAACAGCTTCATGCAGTCGTCATCGCGGCTTCCTTATAATCGCCACGGTCGGTTCCGCCATTTAGACGTGGGTGGGCGCCGATCGTGCTCGCAACCCTCTGGGATGCGGGAAAGACCGGCAGGATTTATCCTGATTTGAACCGGAGAATTTCGATGAGCCTGAGATCCAAAGACACTGCGATCGACGAGATCGTGGCAAGCTGCAACGGCGACCTTCGCGGTGCCGTGCGCGCGCTGCTGCTGATCAACGAGCACCTCGAGACGGAGCTGGCGAAGGCCTACGCCGCAGCGGTCGATCGCGGCCTCGCCGAGCGCAGCGGCAACGTTTTGCACTAGGTCGCTGTCGACCTAGTTCGTCCTATCCTCGTCCTTTTCCTCGTCAGGCGTAGGTGCGGGACAGGCGCGGATGGTCGAACGGGCAAGCTTGGCGTCGGCCTTCGATTTGTAGGGACCGTCACCGAACCAGACGTCGCCGATGATCACGGGATTGCTGGTCACGATGTTGCATTTTCCGGTGGCGCGGTTGCCGACCACCCAGAACAGTCCGTCGGCAAGGCTGACCGTGCCCGACGCCAGCAGCAATATACCTGCAAAGATCAAACGCTTCATGGCTGTGCTCCCACCATGAAGGTAGGCCTGCGGCGGGGCCACCCATACCCCTCGAAGCGCGGCGCGTGTCATCGTGGTTAATCCGCCTGCGCCGCATTCGCTCGAGCAATGATCGACTTGTCCGCTAAATATCGCGGCCTTCGACCTTCTCGGTCAGCGACTTGACCTGGTCGGGGATCTTCTCGAGGTGCGGATTGACGGCGAGCGCCTTGCGGTAGGCCTCGAGCGCGCGCTTTTCGTCGCCGACCTCCTGCATGATCATGCCGAGGCCTGCGAGCGCGCCGAAATGGCGGGGCTCGCGGATCAGCACCTCGCGAATGTCGGCAAGCGAGCGGCCATAATCGTTCTGCATGTAGTAGAGCGTCGCGCGACGATTCCAGGCCTCGATATAGTCGGGCCTCAGCTTGACGACCGAATCCAGCAGCTTGATCGCAACCTCGATCTTCTTTGCGTCGACCGCGGTCTTGGCCCGCGCCATCAAAAGCGCCGCGGTGTCGCTCGGGGTCTGGATCCAGATCGCCCAGATCCGCGCCTCGACGTGCTTGGCGCTGGCTTCGTCGGGCGCAGCTTTCAGTGCGCCGAACAGGAAATCGAGATTCTTGGTGCGATCGACCTTGGGCAGCTTGGCCGGCGCTTCCGGAAGTTTCTTCTGCTTGCCGGGCGGGGCCGGCGGATTAATCTGCTGTGCCAGCGCCGGAGCGAGGCCGGCGGCTCCCAGTACGAGAGCCAGACAAAGGGTGCGCGCGACGAAGAATCTCACTGCCATGGTCGAAGTCTAAACGCGCAAAGCCGCCCTTGCAAAGCAGGGGCGGCGTCAAACTCGTGTGAGACCGTGGTCTTGCGGGGCGCGCGCTGGCGTCCGGCAGGGCAATATCAGCCCTGACGCGCCTTGAAGCGGCGCTGCACCTTGTTGATCACATAGACCCGGCCCTTGCGGCGGACCAGGCGGTTGGCGCGATGGCGACCGCGCAGCGATTTCAGCGAGTTACGGACCTTCATGGCAGAATCCTGAACGTTCGAAAGGCCGTGTTCGGCACTACCGTTTCGGCACGCGCGAATGAGGCAAAATGAGATTTTCCCGCTGGCGGACCGACCGCCCGGGACGGGGCGGTTCTTAAGGCATGGGAGGACCGGATGTCAATGTTAACTGCCCCAATCCCACCCAGCACATTCTTGAAAACAACCCCACGCAAAGTAGAAGCGGCCGGATCGGCCCAATCTGGCTCGGACGACGCCTGTCCTACAACGCCTTATCCCACAACGCCTTGCCAAGTTCGTTATATCATATAATCAATTCGGCAACCCGTCGGGAGGAAACCCATGCCAAAGCTGAAGCTGCCGAATATCGACGACGTCGTCGCCATCGACATCCATACCCATGCCGAAGAGCCCTGCGGCACCCATCCCGACGACGGCTATGACGATTTTCAGGCGCAGATGGCGGACTATTTCAAGTCGCCGCACAAGCATCCGCCGACCGTGCCGGAGACCGCCGCCTACTATCGATCCAAGAACATCGCCGCGGTGATCTTCCCGGTCGACGCCGAGCGCGAGACCGGCTTCCGCCGCTACAAGAACGAGGAGATGCTGGAGATCGCCTCCGACCATCTCGACGTTCTCATCCCCTTCGTCTCGATCGACCCGCACAAGGGCAAGCTCGGGGTGCGCGAGGCGCGCAAGCTGATCGAGGAATACGGGGTGCGCGGCTTCAAATTCCACCCGACCATGCAGGGCTTCTACGCCAACGACCGCATGGCTTATCCGCTCTATGAAGAGATCAACAATGGCGGCGCGATCGCGCTGTTCCACACCGGCCAGACCGGCGTCGGCTCGGGCATGCCCGGCGGCATGGGCATGCGGCTGAAATATTCCAACCCGATGTACATGGACGACGTCGCGGCTGATTTTCCCGACCTCAAGATCATCCTCGCCCATCCCTCCTTCCCCTGGCAGGAAGAAGCACTGTCGGTCGCGACCCACAAGCCGAACGTCTACATCGACCTCTCGGGCTGGTCGCCGAAATATTTCCCGCCGATCCTGGTGCGCTACATCAACTCGATCCTGCAGGACAAGATGCTGTTCGGTTCGGACTGGCCGGTGATCACGCCGGACCGCTGGCTGTCGGATTTCGCCAAGATCGACATCCGCGACGAGATCCGGCCGAAGGTGTTGAAGGCCAACGCAAGGAAGCTGTTGGGGATCTAGAAAGCGCGTCGAGGGCTTCGATCCATTGACCGAAGCCCTCACACTTAGGTGCTCAATTCTCAGACTTGTGCGAGGCCTCCATCCACGAAGACCTCGCCGCCGGTCATGAAGCTGCTGTCTGAGGAGGCCAGGAACGCGGCCACCGCCCCCGTTTCGCTCGGGTCGCCCACACGCCCGAGCGGCGTCATGCTTCCAAGCGCGTCGAACGCTTCCTCGCCGACGATCTCCAGCGCCAGCTCCGTCTTGGTCGGCCCCGGTGACAGCACATTGACGCGGATGCCGGTGCCGCGCAGGTCCAGCGCCCAGCTGCGCGCCAGATTGCGGATCGCGGCTTTGGTCGCGCTGTAGACGCTGAACTGCGGCGTCCCCATCACGCCCGTGCTCGAGCCGGTCAGGATGATCGATGATCCCTGCTTCATTAGCGGCAGGGCCTTCTGCACCGTGAACACCAACCCTTTCACGTTGACGTCGAAGATCCGATCGTAATGCTCGGGCGTGATCTCGCCGAGCGGCGCAAACAATCCGGTCCCAGCATTGGCGAACAGGATGTCGAGCCCGCCGCGTTCGGCCTTCACCGCCGCGTATAACCTGTCGAGGTCGGACATGTCCGTCACCGAGCCCCTGACGGCGCGCGCCGAGGAACCCAGCTGCGCCACGGCTGCATCGAGCGGCTCCTGGCGCCGCCCGAAGAGATAGACGAACGCACCTTCGTCGATGAATCGCTTGGCGGCGCCAAGCCCGATCCCGGTTCCACCGCCCGTCACCACCGCCGTCTTGCCTTGTAGTCTGCTCATGATGTGCTCCTTCACTAGGGTTGCACTGAGCTGGCGGCCTACCCACCTATCGACAAGTATGCACCTTTTGGTAAGTGCCCAAAAATGTCAGACACGATCTCTCCGCCTGCGCAGGCTTCGCCACCTGTCCCAAGCTGCACGCCGACTTTGCCCGGCTTCACGTGTGGCCTCGACGCGACCCTGCGGGTCGTCGCCGGCAAGTGGAAGCCGCTGATCCTGTACTTCCTCGCCCAGGGCGGGCCGACCCGCTATGGCGACCTGCGGCGAGCCGTGCGCGACGTCAGCGACAAGATGCTGATCCAGCAACTCAAGGAGCTGGAGGCCGATGGTCTTGTGAAGCGGACCGACTACAAGGAAGTGCCTCCGCGGGTCGACTACAGCCTCACCTCTTTGGGCCACAGCCTGGCTCAGGCCCTCGTGCCGCTGTGCTCGTGGGGCACGGAGCACATGGCGGAGGTCAGCCGCGTCTTCGCCGAGCGCGACGCCTGGAATACCAAGAGGCGGTAAATCTGATGACCACGTTGTGCGATCAATTCACGCTTGCCAGATAGCCCGCCAAAATTGTCCGGCTTTCGCTGAGCGTCTCGATACGTTCATCGATCAGCCCGACCTGCTGCGTGAGTATTTTTCGTAGCTCGTTGCACGGCGTGAAAGTTGGATCGTTGTTCCTTACGCAGGGGAGCAGCCGCTTGATGGTTTCGAGCGTCATTCCCGCGCCGCCGAGCATCTTGATCCGCCGAACGGTTTCCTCTTCGGCCAGGCCATAGTCGCGGTAACCGGAATCGGTCCGCAGCGGCGCAAGCAGTCCTTCGCCTTCATAGTAGCGCAGCATTCGGACGCTGACCCCCGTCCGCCGGGAGAGTTCGCCGATTCTCATCTGAAGCCTCTTGACCCTGACAGTACTGTCAGACCTTACAGACTTTGCTCGTCCAAGTGAATGCCACTTGTGAAGGGAGCAACGATGAAAGCCTACCATTTGAATGGCCATGCTGGTGCCGGCCGACTTGTGCAGGTCGACGTCAGCAAACCCGAACCCGCCAATGGCGAGGTCCGCATTCGGGTCGAAGCGGTAAGCCTGAATTACCGCGACCTCCTGATCCTCGACCGTGCAGGCCAAGGCGAGCTCAACGGCCGCGTACCGCTCTGCGACGGCGCTGGCGTCGTTGACGCCGTCGGCTCCGACGTCGTGCAATGGCAGGTGGGCGATCGTGTCGCCGCATCGTACTTTCGCGATTGGATCTCGGGGCCGTTCAAGGCGAGCTACATTGCCTCAGCGCTCGGCAGCAACGCCCTTGACGGAATGCTGGCTGAATATGTCGTGCTGCCGGCGACCGCGCTGGTCTCAGTGCCGGCGCATTTGTCCGCGGTGGAGGCTGCGACCCTGCCCTGCGCTGGCGTCACGGCTTTTCATGGCCTCGTCGCACGCGGCGGGATGGGCAAAGGCGATACGTTGCTGGTCCAGGGAACGGGTGGCGTCGCGCTGTTCGGCCTTCAATTCGCAGCGGCGCTGGGCGCGCGTGCGATCGTGATATCCTCCTCGAACGAAAAACTCGCCCGCGCCAAGGCGCTGGGCGGCTCGATCCTCATCAACTACCGCGACACGCCTGACTGGGATGTCGCCCTCATGAAGGCGACGAATGGCGCCGGCGCCAGTCACATCCTCGAACTCGGCGGTCCCGGCACCTATGACCGATCGCTGCGATCAGTCGCTTCGGGTGGCAAGATCGTTCAGATTGGAGTTTTGACAGGGTTCGGCCCCAAGCCCGACCTCGCGCGCCTTCAGTGGGAGAACGCCGACATCATCGGCGTCACCGTTGGATCGCTCGAACACTTTGCCGCGATGAATCGCTTCCTGACCGAACATGCTATCCACCCGATTGTCGATCGGATCTATGGTTTCGACGAGGTCGCCGAAGCATATGCGCACCTGCGGACCGGCTCACATTTCGGCAAGATCGTGATCAGATTCTAGAAACCAGGCGTCCAAGTCGCGTTTCCGTCTTGGATCGATACCGCGGCGCCTTGTATAGTCCGTGGACCGCAACGATCCCGGAGGACGGGTCAATTGAGCCTCAAAGCCGTTGTCTTCGATGCCTACGGAACGCTCTACGACATCCAGTCGGTCGCGGAGACCACCGAGGATGCGTTTCCGGGCTACGGTGAGATCATCACGCAGATCTGGCGGATCAAGCAGCTCGAATACACCTGGTTGCGCTCGCTGATGCGGCGCTACCAGGACTTTGCAGCCATCACGCGCGACTCGCTTGCCTATACGCTGCGCGTGCTCGGGCTCGCTTACGAGAACGAGGCATTCGAGCGCGTGATCGAGAAATATCTGCATCTCGATCTCTATCCGGATGCGACGGCAGCGCTCACGGCTCTGAAACCGCGAAAACTCGCCATCCTCTCGAACGGCAGTCCGGACATGCTGAATGCGCTGGTGCGCAACTCCGGCCTCGACGCCCTGCTCGACGCCACGATCAGCGTCGACGCGAAGAAGATCTTCAAGCCTAGCCCGGAAGCTTACATGCTGATCGGCGAGGTGCTCGGCACCGCGCCGGACGAGGTGCTGTTCGTCTCCTCCAATCCCTGGGATGTCGCGGGCGCGAAAGCGTTCGGACTGAACGTTGCCTGGATCGAACGGGTGACGCCGGAAGCGATGGCGCTGGCTTGCGTCGAGAACGAACTCGTGGCACCGCTGACGATGTTCAAGGCGATCCGCACCCAGATGGACGAGCTCGGCTTTGCGCCGGATCATCGTGTCCGGACGCTCTCGGAGCTGCCAAGGATTGCTTAGGCATCGCCGCCCGCCCGTAGGTCTGGAATGAGCTGACTGGAATGAGCCTGGAATCCGTTCGCAATTTCTTCGCCGAAAAAGCCCCCGACATCACCGTTATCGAATCCCAGATCAGCTCCGCGACAGTGCCGCTGGCCGCGGAAGCCTATGGTGTCGAGCCCGGGATGATCGCCAAGACGCTGTCGTTGCGGATCGGCGAGCGCCTGATCCTGATCGTTGCAGCCGGCACTTCGCGCATGGACAACAAGAAGGTGAAGGCGGCGTTTGGCGGCAAGCCGAAGATGCTGGGACTTGAAGAGGTCGCGGAGGTCACCGGCCACGAGGTCGGCGGCGTCTGCCCGTTCGGACTGAAGTCGCCGCTGCCGGTCTATTGCGACGTCTCGCTGAAGGCGTTCGACGTGGTGGTGCCGGCCGCCGGCTCGACGCATAGCGCGGTGCGCATCACGCCCTCCCGGATGGCCGAGCTGACCGGGGCGGAATGGGTCGATGTCTGCGAGGTCAGGTCCGAAGCGCGCTAATCATCCTCGTCGTAAGGCCGGGGCTGGGTCGCCGGAGGCGCATTGTTATAACGTGGCGCCGGCGCGGCGCGATTGCCCGGAACCTGCTGCTGCGGCGGCATCTGGTTGTTGGACTGGAACACGGCGCGACAACCGCTGGAGAGCTGTGGCGTGTTCTGCCGCAAGCAGGCCGTAATGCGGCTCACATCAGGGATCTGGTCGCTGCACAGCCGCCACACATCCGGCGTGCAGGCCATCTGCTGCTCCATAGTTCCACGATACTCTTCAGCCGATGCAGCGCCCTGCGCGACGATGCCGCCGATCGCAAGCGCCACACCCAGCGCAATCCGCTCTGTTCGCATGTCCGATTCCTTCACGAGTCTCTCGAATTCTGTTCAATCAATGAGACGCGGAGAGGTTCTGGACCAACAAAAAAATGTGAAAACGAGCTAGGAACCTATTCGACCTTGCCGATCTTCTTCACCGCCGTAATCAGCCGCGCGCTGTCGACCGCCACGAACTCGGCGAACGCCGGTGCGTCCTGATAGGCGACGAGACTGCCCGACGTTTCGAAGGCCTTGAGCACGTCCGGGCTCGTCATCACCTGCGCCATCGCCTCGCGCAGCCGAGTCACGATCGGCGCAGGAAGAGCATTCTGTGCAAAGAGCCCGGCCCAGATGTACATCTCGACGTCCTTATAGCCGAGCTCCTGGAACGTCGGCACATCGGGGAAGCTCGCGATGCGCCGCGCACCGCTATTGCCGAGCACCCGCAGCTTGCCGTCGTCAACCTGCGGCTTCAGCGTGCCGGGAGCTGCTGCAATCGCCTGCACAGTGCCGCCGAGCAGCGCGGTCAGTGCGGGACCTGCGCCGCGAAACGGCACATGCAGCAGCTTGATGCCGGCGCTGTTTGCGAACATCTCCATCGCCACATGCAGCGTGCCGTAAGGCCCCGACGAACCATAGGTGATCTGGCCCGGCCGCTTCCTGGCGTCCTCGACGAAATCCTGCGCCGTCTTCCACGGCGCCGAGGCCGGCACCGCGAGCAGCGTGGGATCGGCCAGCACCCGTGCGATGGGCATGAACTGCGAGACCTCGTAGGCGACCGGACGATCGAACAGCCGGTCGGCCTCGGGCAGCACCGCGAGCGAGGACAGCGTCATCAGCAACGTGTAGCCGTCGGGCTCGGCGCGCGCCGCCGCGGCATTGCCGACGGATCCACCGCCACCGCCGGCGCGGTTGTCGACGATGACCGCCTTGCCGAGGATTCGCTCCAGCGCCTGTGCGACGGGGCGGGCCGCAAGATCCGCCTGGCCGCCGGCCGGAAACGGCACGATCATGGTGATGTTGCGAGCGGGATAGGCTTGCGCGAAAGCCGCGCTCGACAACGCAGGCAACAACGGCAATGCGGCAGCGGCGCGCAGGACATCGCGTCGATCCATGGCAGATTTCCCCCCGTTTTCTTGTTTCGTTGCCAGCCTAGCGTGACTGTCCGCAAGAACAAGCCGCGCGGCGGGATTAACGAAGCATTATCCATGTTCCGCCCGGTCAGGAACGCCCCAAGGACTCTACCGTTGCCTCCCAGGGAGTGGAGCGATGAATAAACTTCAGACCATTGACGTGGCGTTGGACGAGATGCTGGTGAATCTCGCCGCGATCGTCTTGCGGCTTTCAAAGCCCGACGTGACGCGAACGCCGGAAGCGCGACGCGCCTTGGCGCAATCCGTGCATCAATACGCAGTGTGCGCGAAGCGCTCGCGCGACCCACGTGTTCATGATTTGAAATCGCAGCTGGAAGAGACGTTGAAGCCGAGCTTGCGAATTGTCGTGCGTAATGGTGAGAAGGTGTCTTAGTCCAACCCCGTCATTGCGAGCGAAGCGAAGCAATCCAGAATACCTCCGCGGAGACATTCTGGATTGCTTCGTCGCTTCGCTCCTCGCAATGACGGAGGTCGCTGAAGCCGCTCGTTCTACGATGACTTTGCTACGACGGCTTTGCCTTTCCGCGCACCCGCCGCTTGCACGTACCCGGCAGCTTCGCTGCGAGAAAATCGCCGAGCGCCTCGACGCGTGCGGGGCGCGGGCCGCCGGGTGGCGTCACCAGATGCACGGCACCTTCGGCCTGCTTCCAGTCCTTCAGGATCACCTCGACGTCGCCGGAGGAGATGGCGTCACCGACGATGAATTCCGGAAGGTCTGCGATGCCGAGACCGGCGATCAGAGCCGGCATCACCGCTTCGCCGTTGTTGACGCGGAGCTGTCCGCCTGGGCGTACACTCGCCTGCTCGCCGGCCGCGTTGGTGTAGTGCCAGACGTTCGGCGTGGAGAGATAGGTATAGCTGAAGCATTTGTGCGCGGCCAGATGCATCGGATGCGTCGGCCGTCCCTCGCGCTTCAGATAGGACGGCGCAGCTACCGTAAAGCGCGGCATCGTGAAGAGCCGCCTCGCAATCAACGAGGAGTCCGGCAGCCGTGCGATCCGCACCGCCATGTCAAAACCCTCGCCGATCAAGTCGATGGTCGCATCGCTCAAGTGCAGATCGACCGAGACCTCTGGATAAGCCTCGAAGAACTCCGGGAGCAACGGCGCCACCGCCTTGATCCCGAACGACATGGGCACGGCGAGCCGCACTAGGCCCCGGGGCGCTACCGACTGCGCCAGCGCCTCGTTCTCCGCCGCCTCGCCGTCGGACAGCAGGCGCGTCGCACGCTCGGCGAGCTTATGCCCGGCATCGGTCAGCGCGAGCCGGCGTGAGGTGCGGTTGAACAGTCGGGCGCCGAGCCGCTCTTCGAGGCGCGTGACCGCCTTGGACACCGTCGCCTTGGACATCGCGAGTTCGCCCGCGGCCCCCGCAAACGACCGTAGTTCCACGACTTTTGCGAAAATCGCGAGTGCCTCGAAATCGGGAAGTTTGGCCATGAAAGCATATCCAATTGGGCTGTTTAAGGAAACAATATGTTTCAACAGTTTCTATTTCTATACCACAGGCCGAGGCTTATCCAAGGGTCATCAGAAATTCAGGACCGGAGAAATCCAATGACCAAGAAGCTCTCAGGCAAGGTTGCCCTCGTCACCGGCGGCTCGCGCGGTATCGGCGCGGCCTCTGCGCGCGCACTCGCCGATCAAGGTGCTGATGTCGCCATCAGCTACGTCGCCTCTCCCGAAAAGGCGGAAGCAGTCGTCACCGAGTTGAAGGCCCGGGGCGTCAAGGCCCGCGCCTTCAAGGCCGACCAGGCCTCGGCCAAGGACGTGACGCAGCTCGTCAACGACGTCGCGAAGGAGTTTGGCCATCTCGACATCTTGGTCAACAATGCCGGCGTCGCGAGCGGCGGCGCGATCGACGACGCCAATGCCGACACCGAGGCGTTCGCCCGACAGGACGCCGTCAACGTGCATGGTGTGATCGCGGCGATCCGCGCCGCTTCGCAATTGATGGGCGAAGGCGGCCGCATCGTCACCGTCGGTTCGATGCTTGCCGACCGCGCCTCGTTCCCGGGCCTTGCGGACTACGTCGCCACCAAGGCCGCCGTGGTCGGTTACACCAAGGGCGCCGCACGCGATCTCGGCCCGCGCGGCATCACCGTGAACGTGGTGCAACCCGGCTCGATCGACACCGACATGAATCCGAAGGACGGCGGCGAGTTCGCCGAGACCCAGCGCAAGCAGCACGCGCTGCAGCGCTTCGGCCGCCCCGAGGAAGTCGCGGCCGGAATCGTCTTCCTCGCAAGCCCGGAAGCCTCCTTCGTCACCGGCACGGTGCTCAACGTCGACGGCGGTTTTGGCGCCTAGGCGCCACCGTCCCAACATTAGGAATCACGCAGATGATCGAACTCAGACCCTTCGCAAAGCTCGGCGGCGCCGATCACGGCTGGCTCAACGCCAAGCATCATTTCTCCTTCGCAAGCCATTATGACCCTGACAACATGGGTCACGGCGCCTTGCGGGTGTGGAACGACGACGAGATCGCGCCGAACACCGGCTTCCCTGCCCATCCCCACGCCAACATGGAAATCATCACCTATGTGCGCGAGGGTGCGATTACCCATCAGGACAGCCTCGGCAACGAGGGACGCACCGAAGCGGGCGACGTGCAGGTGATGAGCGCCGGCAGCGGCATCCGCCACTCCGAATACAATCTCGAGCCGACCAGGACACGTATCTTCCAGATCTGGATCGAGCCGACCGCGCGCGGGGGGCAGCCGACCTGGGGCTCGAAGCCGTTTCCGAAAGGAGACCGCTCGGGCAAGCTCGTCACCATCGCGAGCGGCTTCGAGAATGACACGGACGCGCTGCCGATCCGCGCCGATGCGCGGGTGCTCGCCACCACATTAAAGGCGGGCGAGAGCGCGGAGTACGCGCCGCACAAGTCGCGGCACCTTTATCTCGTGCCCGCGGCGGGGTCGGTCGAGATCAACGGCGTGCGCGTCAACGCCCGCGACGGCGCCGCGATCCGCGACGAGGACAGGCTGATGATCACGGCACTGGAAGATTCCGAGATCGTGCTCGTCGACGCGGCCTGACGGCTCTCTCCGTCATGGCCGGGCTTGTCCCTGCATGACGACACCAACAATCAATCCATCAAATCTGCATTCAACGGAGACCATCATGACCAAAGTTCTCGTCCTTTACTATTCCGCCTATGGCCACATCGAAGCGATGGCCAATGCCGTTGCCGAAGGCGCGCGCGAAGCGGGTGCCACCGTCGACATCAAGCGCGTGCCCGAGCTGGTGCCGGCCGAGGTCGCCAAGGCGTCCTATTACAAGCTCGACCAGGCTGCCCCCGTCGCCAAGATCGACGACCTCGCAAACTACGATGCGATCATCGTCGGCACCGGCACCCGCTTCGGCCGAATGGCCTCGCAGATGGCGAACTTCCTCGACCAGGCCGGTGGGCTCTGGGCCAAGGGCGCGCTGCACGGCAAGGTCGGCGGTGCCTTCACGGCGACCGCGACCCAGCATGGCGGCCAGGAGACGACGCTGTTCTCGATCATCACCAACCTCTTGCATTTCGGTATGACCGTGGTCGGCCTGAACTACGGCTTCGCTGGCCAGATGAAGCTCGATGAAGTCACCGGCGGTTCGCCGTATGGCGCCACCACGATCACCAGTGGCGACGGCAGCCGCCAGCCCAGCGCCAACGAGCTCGCCGGCGCACGCTATCAGGGCCGGCAGATCGCGGAGACCGCCAGAAAACTCCATGGCTGAGCTACACGGCTGGTGCGAGGGGAGCGCCCGTCAGCGCATCCCCTTGCCAATCGCCTGCGCCGCAAAGGCGGCGAGCCTGGGGTGACGGCGCAGGCCCTGCGCGGCGTGGTCACGCCATGCGAAGGGCATGCCGCGCCAGGACAGCGCGACGCTGACATCGGTCAGCGGTACCGGCTTGGCGCCGAAGCGGCGCTTGTAGCCCTGGTTGCCGATGCTGAGGTCGAAACGGCGCACACCCTGCGCATGCAACGCCGCCATGGTGCGCTCGGTCACGAGCAGCCCCGGCGAGCAGCTCGACCAGGAATCGCCGGCGTGGCTGATGCGCAGGAGAAAATAGGTCGCACCAAACCTGACGCCGAGCGTGGTGGCGACGACGGCCTCGTCGCACACCAGCGCCGAAATGACGGCGTAACCGTCCGCGACGCCTTGGCGGGCGACCTCGCGATAGAACTGCGCATGGGTTTCGTCGTTGAGGACGAAGCGCGAGCCGAGCTTTCGCATGCGCGCCTGCTGCTGGGCATCCATCACGTCCAGCAGCTCGCGCGCACGCGCGACATCAGTGGCGATCTCGAATCGCGCCCCGGCGTGACGGCTGAAGACGCGCCAGCAGCGCGGCATCTGCATGCGCTTGATCGAGGCCTGGTAATCTTCATAGTCGTCGCCGGTCAGCACGAGGTTGCCGTTGAGCGAGCAGGATCCGATCCGGCCGAGCGACACCAGTGGGTTCGGGTTGCCCCCGATATGGGCCGGCATCTTCCTCAGGCGCAGCAGGTCGAAGCGGTCCGGCAATGCGCGCAATGCGTCGATCAGCGCCTTCCCGATCGCATCCGTCGCCGCCGCGTCCAACGCGGCATCGAGCGCCAGGATCGGCGCGTTGTTGTCGGAGACTCCAAAATCGGCGAATTCGACGATGCGGATGCCGCGCCTGAGGTGGCTGATCATCGGCACCATTGCGATGTCCCTGCCGGTCGTGGCATCGGAGATCAATGCAATCAGCGGCGAGCCATCGCGGAACGCCTCGTACCAGGCGCCGAGCCAGTATCCATGCTGAAATGCAGTGCGATGGCCTGCGTTTAGGCGCGATGCGGCCTGCCGCCAGTCACGCACCAAATCGACGGCGATTCCCGACGTGCTGAACACAAGACCATCTGGTTGCTCGACGCTGAGGATCGTCATCCGCGGGACATACGGTTACTGGGTGTTTCCAGATAGATTGTGTTTTGTCGCAGCCACAAGTGACCTCATTGCTTATCGTTAAGCCGAAGCCACTGCAGCCGCACCGGCTGCGACAAGTCGTCGGGGTCCGGTTCCACTTCCGCGACGCATTGGAACCTGGCCAGGAAGTGCAGGCCGGCCACGGCGACGGCGAGCATGAACCAGATCGGATTCTGCCGTTCGAGCAGGAAGGTCTCGGTGGCCCCGTAGTACAGGCCGAACAGCCACACGGTCAGGAACAGCTTGGCCAACGCACCGCTGCGATTGTGAGTTCGGGCCGACTGGAAATTGCCGAGCGGCGCGAGCACGAAGATGAGGATCACCAGCAACAGCCCCGGCAGGCCGATGGTGACCGCGAGGTCGAGATAGCTGTTGTGGCTGTGCGCCGCGCTCGTCGCCCATTCGGCGCCCTGGGCGGTCTGCCGCGCGGTCACGTCGTCCCAAAACGCGGCATAGCCGTGACCGATGATCGGCTTCTCGGCCACGGCTGCGAGCGCGAACTCCCAGATGGCGGAACGGCCGGTGAAGGTGGGATCGAGCGGAAGCAGCCGCGTCATTGCCCCGAGCGCCGGACTCACGACGCTGCCGACCGTCAACAGGTTCATCACGATCAGCGGCACGAAGCAGATGATCCGCTTCAGCCACAGGCTTGGTGTGACGCAGACCAGCGAGGCGAGCGCGTAGATCGCAAGGCATAGCACTGAGGAGGTCTTGCCGCCGGTGAAGATCAGGAAGATTCCGGCCAGCGCGGCGATGGCCGGACCCATCACGAACGAGCCGACGGCGGACAGATAGATGCCGACATAGACCAGGATGGTCATCACCGGCGAGGCGATGTTCTTGTGGCCGAAGCTGCCGCGCCAGTCGCCGGCCAACTGCGACTCGGTGACGTCGAGTGCGGTGTGGATCGAGTATTGCGGCGCCATGAAGACGCCGAGATAGCAGAGTGCGAGCAATACGAGCGCGGCGCCTCCTAGGCACAGGTTAAAGCTGCGCTGCGTCGGCGGCAGCAACGGCAACAACACCGCAAGCGACATCACGCTGGCTGCGAGCACGAAGCGCTGCATCGAAACTCCGCGGTTCTCGGAGAAGACGATGTTGATCAACAGCCAGCCGATCAGGCAGAGATGCAGTGGCGTCACCAGCGTCTTCAGCGCGGGCGCATCCGCCGCGGCGACGAACAGCACCGCGATCGCGGCCAGCAGGCCCCAGGAGACATAAGTGAGCGCCATCCGTCCGCCGACGACGGTGGTGACATCCTCGTTGCGCAGGTCAGGAAATGGATCGAGCGTCACCAGCACGAGGAGCAGGGCTGCGACTGCGACGAGGCAGCGCGCCGCTCGCACGGCGTTGACCCCCGCAAGCCCATCGCGCAGGACGCCGCCGAACGATCGGGCCTCGACGTCGGTCATGTCAATGGCGCTGCGATCCATGGCTCGAGGCTGGTGATGAAGCCGGAGGGAAGCTCAAAGTCTTAGCCGATCCCTGTTAAGCATCCGTCAACCAGTCCAGCGGAGCTCTGCGGCACCGCCTCCTGCCGCACGATGCTTCGCGCGATCTCGTAATATTGCAGCGCGCGCTGTTCCAGCGTGAGATTGTCGAGCACGAAGCCGCGCGGATCGAAGGTTTCGGCGGCGCACCCGGCCCAGAACTCGTCCCAGCCCGCCTCGAACCCGGCGATGTCGACGAACTTGGCGCCGCAGCGATCGTCCCAGTACGGCACCGACGACACCGGCGCGAACTGGACGCGATGCGGATAATAATCGGGGTCCCGCCAGGGGCCGCCGGGATCCCAGGCGAGCACCGGCACGCCGCAAGACAAGGCCTGCTGATAGGCGATGCCCTGGCTCTCGTTCTGGCACAGGAAGATCATCGCACGCGATTGCGCGAGCGCAGCCCGATAGTCCTCCTCCTTGTAGCTGCCGTAACGCAGCTCGATGAACGAGCGGCCTTCCTTCGTGAGCCGGGCGCGGAGGGGTTCGATCAGCTCCGGTGCGTAGCGCTCGCGATCCCAGTGCACCTTGTCGTAGATCAGGAGGTCGACGCTCTTTTGCGACGTCGGCGACGGTGCCCAGAGATCCGTGTCGATGCCGATCGGCCAGGCCTCCGTGTCGGGCCAATGCGGCCGATACATGTCGGCGTACCAGGGGCCCGGCACCACGACTTTCTTGACCGGCAGGCGCTTGAACAGGTCAGGATCGTCGAGCGGATGATTATGGGCGGCGACGCCGAGCAGGATCGGATTTTTCCAGGCAAATTTGTCGAGCAGGAAGGTGCGGCCGATGATGCAGGCGAGTTCGCCCGGATGCCGCGCGATGTAGCTGTAGTCGTTGACGCGATAGCGGATGCCAAGTCGATCGAGCCCCGCACAGAGATTGAGGAACACGCGGAGCTGCCCGCTCATGCGCGGCTCGCCGAGCAGCATGCGACGCGCCATGCGCCGCAGATGCCGGTCGCCGGGAAACCAGCGATCGTCCTTATCCTCGTAGAACAGGTTGAGGACCATGTCGTCGGGATCGTAGTCGAATGTCTTTGTGGGCACTGGGTCCATCCGCGGCAGCCAGGTTGCGCATTCTCGCATGGGACCGGCTGTCGCACTCTTCCAAATTTGCCACAGGCTTAATGCCGGCGGCTTAACGCTAATTGACGAAACCAACGCTGCGGTAGCCGTCGCGGCGACGTTTTTTTCCCAATGCGAGTATCATTCGCGACGGTCAGGGTTGCGATCGATCGCATTGCGAACGCGCAGATGCGCCCTGGTTAACAGACGGTTAAAGGCGAGTCGTATCTTGATCACCGCGGAAGAAATTCTCGAATTGCCCGCCGCATCGCGCGTCGTTCCGGCGGCGCGTCTCCCGCTGCAAGTCGGCTCAGCCACATCGGTGTCTGTCGTCATCCCGGCCAAGAATGTTGCGGCCTATGTCGGTGAAACCCTCGCCAGCGCACTGGCGCAAGCCGAGGTCACCGAAGTGATCGTCGTGGACGACGGCTCGACCGACGGCACCACCGCCATCGTCCGTGCCATTCGTGACCCGCGGCTGCGCCTGATGACCAACGGCGCGACGGGCGTATCGGCCGCGCGCAATCTCGGCGCGCAGCATGCGAACGGCCAATGGCTACTCTTCCTCGATGCCGACGATCGCCTGCGGCCCGGCGCGGTCGCGGCGCTGCTGGCGGCCGCGCGTGGCGCGCCGCGCGCGGTTCTCGTCTACGGCGACTACAACACGATCGACAGCGAGGGGCGGCAGATCGGCCGTCGGGATCTGCTGAAAGGGCGCCGCAAGCCGTCCGGCGACGTGCTGGCGCGGCTGGCGGCCGGCAACTTCATCGTCAATGGCGGCATTGCGCTCGCACGTGCAGAGGCCTTCCGCGCTATCGGCGGCTTCGACGTCTCGCTCAGATATTGCGAGGACTGGCACTGCTGGTGCCGCCTTGCCGCGATCGGCGAATTCGAATTTGCGCCGAACCTTCTGCTCGACTACCGCCTGCACACGGCCAACACCATGAACGCGGCGGTGCGGACGCCACAGGATTTCTTTCCGGCGATCGCGCGGGTGTTCGACGACGGGCTGATCATGGCGCGACTGCCCGCGGGCACGGCAGCCGGGCTGCGCCAGGCCGCCGAGGTTCATCTCGTCACGTATTCGGCGATGCAAGCGGTCCGCTTCGGCAGATATCGCCAAGCCCTCGCCTATCTCGGGATGGTCGGGCGCCGCTCGCTCAAATCGCTGCCGCGTTCCGCGGTCAGGGTCGCCCTCGCCTGCTTTGGTATTTAGCCCGCGACCTCGGCGTCAGGACGCGATCTTCGAGGCCTTATAGGGTTTCGGCTCGATGCCGAACGCGGCGAACAACGAGCCGAGCGCGACCATCACGGGATGCATCGCGACGACGGCCTTCGATGAGTTCAGCAGAGTGGCCGCGCGCACCAAAGACAGCGGCAACCTCCCGAGCACCTGCGCAAACACCCACACTCGCGCCGCCGTGCCCTGCGCGGCCTTGGACTGCACACGATAATTGATCGCGCCGATGCGCAGGCCTCGCTTCACGATCCAGCCGAAACCGGTGCGGCTTTGCGGCACCGTCTCGGTGATGACAGCCTCCGCCGTCCAGTGGAACGTCATGCCGGCATCGCGGCAGCGCACGAAGAAATCGCAGTCGCCGCCCCCGAGGAAGTTGAAGCGCGGATCGAAGGCGGGACGGGCGAACCTCTCGAACGCCGCACGCGTGATCAGGCAATTGCCGCAGCCATAGATCAGGGGCACCGCGCCGCTGTAATCATAGGCGGGACTGAAGACTGGGTGACGCGAAAGCCAGGGCATGCTGTCGTCCTCGAAGACCGGCAGCACCGGCCCGCCGACCACGTCGGCGCCGGTCGCCTCCGCGGTACGAACCATCAGATCGAGCCAATCGGGCGAAGCGATCTCGTCGTCGTCGATCATCAGGAACCGGGTCGCGGCGGGAAACAGCGCCAGCGCCGTCTCGAACGCGGCGTTGATCGCCTGGACGTTACCTTGCCGTTTCTCGACCAGGCAGATGCCCTGAAGCCTGCCATCGGCGAGATATTCCGCGGCCACCGGGGCGCTTTCGCGCCGTACCGTATCGTTCTCGACCATGACGACGGCGAAGGAGCGCGGGGTGCGCTGGTGGGCGAGCGAGTCCAGTGTCAACCGCAGATGCTGCGGGCGGCGGAAGCAGGGGATGCAGACGACGATTCCAACCGACAGGTCGATAATCCGGGAGCTGGCCGCGATCTCCCGGTTGGGATCGCGCACGGCATCCGAGATACGCGTGGCGGACAGGTCTGTCGGGATCAATGTCATGACGTTCTAGATGTCCGAGATAGATTGAAAAAGCCCTGCTTCGATCCCGGGGATCAGCGCCGTCCCGCGACGGCACATCGCCGCGGGACAGGCACGTCCCAAAATGAACGGCCGGTTGGAGCCTCGCGACGGCGGCACGCCGCCGATTTTCTGCCATCCATGCACTTAACTGCTTTCGGGTGTTTCTGCTGCGAAACCTTGCGCGCGTGATACTGCAATTCGCGGTCCACCGCGCCGATGGCGGCTGGCGCGGACGATGCCGTAGTTAACGCACATGCCCATTAACCCGATCGTAAGCACCGTGACGGGTGAAGCGTCGCGGCATCGGATTTGCTCTACGGCTACACGAGATTTTTCCTGTAAATTTAAGTCGAACAAGCGCGGTCAGAAAAAAATATGAACAAGCCAGCCACGATCGATTTCGCGACAGCCACGGCGGTCCAGATTCCCGCGGCCATCGCCCACACTCAGGCGCTGCACGATCTCGTCCCCGGTGAAGCCCGCGACAGTCTGCTCGCCGTCCACGACGTACTGCGCCGCGAACTGCCGCAGGGCCAGCTCGCCACCTATGAAGCCGGAGGCGGCTCGTGCAGCGTACTGCCACCGGAATTGCTGAGTCGAAGCAAGGTCACCGTCGTCGACATCGACGAGGACCAGGTTCGCAACAACAGCTACGCGGACGAAGCGATCCTCGGCGACGTCCAGACCTACCGCTTCGGACGCGAGACCTTCGATCTGGTGATCTGCTACAACGTGATCGAACATCTTCCCAACGTCGACGCCGCACTCCTGAATTTCCGCGATGCGCTCAAGCGCGGCGGGATGATCCTGATCGGCGCGCCAAATCCGCGCTCGTTGTCCGGGGTCGTCACCAAATACTCGCCGCACTGGTTCCACGTCTGGTTCTACCGGCACATTCGAGGCATCAAGGACGCCGGCTTGCCGGGCGAGCCGCCGTTCCCGACCTTCTTCCATCCCCTGGTGTCGCTGCCGAGGCTCGAAGTGTTCGCCGCCGCCAATGGCCTCGAGATGATCTACCGCCGTGAGGTCGAGAGCCCGCGCTATCCCGAGATGCGCCGGCGCAAGCCGCTGTTCGCAGCCCTGGTCGACGCCGGCGCCGCCGTGCTCAACGCCGTGCTCCCGCGCGGGACCGACGTCCGCCGCGGCGACTATCACGTCATCCTGCGGAAAAGCTGACGGCCATGGTGCGCGCGCGGCCGATCGCAAGACCAGCGAAGCCTCGCGGCCACGCCGCGCGCGGTAACGAACCGTTAAGCTCTGAAGGACCGCGCCATCGCACGCGTCACGGCGATGCGTCGAAGGGTGGCATGCGCTTAAACGCTTTGTTTGCCATTTCGGTGAATAGTCCCTCAATGAGTATGGTTAATTTTCCCTGTTGCGTTGAGTGGGCACCTATATCCGAGGTGCGTGGCGTAGAGCGAAGAGTACCCCCTCAGCACGCGGCACTTGGAATGAAAGCTGGGGATCATGCTTGACTATAACCAGCCGATAGACCCGGCCAGGCCGGAGGCCCCCCAGCAGCGGCTTCAGGCCGGCTTCAACGTGCTGGAGCTGGCCAATCTGCTCTGGCGGCGGAAGATCGCGATTGCCGTTGCCGCGCTGCTCGGTGCGACGCTTGCCGTCGTCGTGGGCAAGAGCCTGACGCCCCGCTACACCGCCACCGCCCAGCTCTATGTCGACCCGCGCGAGCTTCAGCTCGTCGATCGCGAGCTAACGCCCCGCGCGCAGGACGTATCCGGCATGTCGATGGTGGTCGAGAGCCAGGCGCGCCTGATCACCTCCAACAGCGTGCTGCTGCAGGTGATCCAGCAGGCTGATCTGGACAAGGATCCCGAGTTCGGCGGCGGAGCCGACGGCAAAGGCGTGATGTCGTCGCTGCTCGGCCTGCTCGGCCTTCAGCCCCACGCGCCCTCCGCCGCTGAGAAGAAGGAAGTGCAGCTCGCAGCCCTCGAGGCGCTGAACCGGCACATCACGATCCGCAAGACCGAGAAGAGCTTCATCGTCGACATCGAGGTCTGGTCGACCGATCCGGCGAAAGCGGCGATGCTCGCCAACACGCTGACCAGCGCCTACCTCGCGGAATCCCGCAACTCGCAGGCTTCGGCCGCGCGGCGCGCCACCAACGATCTCTCCGGCCGCCTGAAGGAGCTGCGCGAGCGGCTGCGCAGCGCCGAGACCGTGCTCGCGACCTACAAGGCTCAAAACAATTTCGTCGGTACCCAGGATGCGCTGATCAGCGACCAGCAGCTTTCCGCCAGCAACCAGCGGCTTTCCGCCGCCCGCGCCGCGACGATGGACGCGCAGGCGCGCCTCGACCAGATCGAGGCGAGCCGACGCACGACGGCAGATGCAGGCGCGAACTCCGAGGCGCTGCAATCGCCGACCATCGCGAACCTGCGCGCGCAATATGCCGACGCGCGCAAGAAATATGCGGAGCAGGCCGGCGAGCTCGGCCCGCGTCATCCGGCGCTGCGCCAGACCGAGAAGCAGGTAGAGGATCTCAAGCGCACCATCAACGAAGAAATCGACCGCTTCGCCCAGTCCGCCAAGAACGATTTGACGCGCGCCCGCGACTTCGAAGCCTCGCTCAGCCGGGCACTGGAGGCGCAGAAGCGGCAGAGCGTCCAGCTCAGTCAGGCCGCCGTGCGCTTGCGCGAGCTCGAACGCGAAGCCGATGCCAGCCGTGACGTCTATCAATCCTTCCTCAAGCGCTCGCGCGAGACCGAGGAACAGGAGACGCTGAACACCTCGGCGGCCCGAATCATCGGCGAAGCGACGGTGCCGCAGCGGCGCTCGTTTCCGCCGGCGATGAGCCTGTTCGCCATGATCGGTTTCATCTTCGGCGCAATCGCTGCATCGAGCTGGTTCGTCGCCGCCGAACTGCTGTTCGCCAGTGCCTTCGCGCCGGCACCGGCGCCGGCCCGTCCCAATCGCACTCCGTTGCCGCAAGCTCCGCGAGCTCCAGCGCCTTCGCGGGCGCCAGAGACTGCCCGGGCCCAGCCGGTCCTGCGAACCCCGGAAGTCGCTGAAGCACTGCCGGAACTCGCCGCCCCGCCGCTGCAACCTTCGATGGTCGAGAAGCCCCTGATCGAAAAGCCGCTGATCGCGCGCCTCCAGGAGGCCGACGTCATCCACACGCTCGGCGCCATTCTCGCCACCGGCGGGGGCATCGACCTCACCCGGCTGGGCTGGCCGACGCTGCGCCCCGGCTTTCCACTGACGACGCTGCTCAACGCCTGGCGCGACATGCGCGCTACGGCGGCCCGGCGCGCCGGCGGCAAGACAATGCCTGTTATCGCGCTCGTCGGTGCCAGCGAGACCACCGGGCGCAGCGTGACCGCGCTGAATTTCGCGCTCGCGGCCGCGCGCGACGGCGCCCGGGTGCTGATGATCGATGCCGACCATCAGGCGCATTCGCTCTCGAACAAGGTCAACCGTCCCGGCAAGAGCGAGCCGAGCAAGGTCGGATGGCTTTCGATCGGCAGCAAGGCCGCGCGCGAGATCAAGACCCTCAACGGCATCTCGGTGTTGCCGGCCGCCGAACGCGACGCGGGCAAAGCCGCTGACGCCATCCGCAAGGCCATCGAGCAGGCGCGCTCCGCCGGCGGCTATGACCTCGTCGTCCTCGACGGCCCCGCGGCGCCACTCACGGCCGGCAGCTGTAAGCTGCTCGATGATGCCGACGCGCTGGTGGCGGTGCTGCCGACCAGCCTCGACATCAACGACGGCCTGGAAGAGATATTGAGCACGCTCGGCCGTGCCGAGCGCAAGCTCGTCGGCGTCGTGCTCGACGAACTCACCCCTATGGCCCAAGCTCGCCAACGAGGCAAACAGTATGCTTGAGCGCCGCATCAATCTCGATGGCCGGGCCGCAACCGCCGACGTGCCGCGGATCACCATCGGCGGCCTTCGCATGGCCGCGATCGACCTGGAAGCGACCGCAGATTTCATGATCGAGGCGACCGATCCGCGCCATCGCATCGGCCGTCCGCTGCACCTGACCTCGGCCAATGGCGAGGTGCTGGCGCGGTGCTCGACTGAACCGGAGACCGAGCGCCTGTTCCGAGGCGCGGACCTCATCAACGCCGATGGCCAGCCGCTGGTCGCGGCGTCCAGGCTGCAATCCTGGTTTCCGCTGCCCGAGCGCGTCGCCACGACGGACCTGTTTCACGTCGTCGCGCGCAAGGCTGAAGCGGTCGGCCGCACCTTCTATATGTTCGGCGCCAGCGAGGACGAGAACGCCGCCGCGGTCGAGAACGTCCGGAAGATGTATCCAAACCTCAAGATCGTCGGCCACAGCCACGGTTATCTCCGTGGCGATGCGCTGCGTGCTAAGGTCGACGAGATCAACGCGCTAGCGCCGGATTATCTCTGGGTTGCGCTGGGCGTGCCAAACGAGCAGGCGTTCGTCGAGGAATTCACTCCGCATCTCACCAATGTCGGCGTCATCAAGACATCCGGCGGCCTGTTCAACTTCTTGTCGGGCAGCCGATCGCGCGCGCCGCGATGGATGCAGAAGATCGGGCTGGAATGGGCCTGGCGCACCTTGCTCGAGCCCCGCCGCCTGTTCTGGCGCTATTTGACCACCAACCCTCGCGCGATCTATCTGCTGTTCAGCCGCAATCGGCCCCTCAATCGCTGAGTAGACAACGACATGACCGCCGACGGTTACCAGCCCCGCCTGCGCTATTTCAATGCCAGCGCCGCCGGTATTGCGCCTTGCGGGCCGGGCTCATAAGCGGCTAAAGAGACTGTCGCAGTCGGCGTCGGCAACTTTCCCGGCCGCCGCATGTTTTTCTATGGCCGCCGACACAAGCGGCGCAATGGGCTCAGCCGATAGCGCGAGCCAGCTTTTCACAGCGAAGGCCACGATCGAGTCCGCGCATCGGCCTGCTTTCAGGCGCGACCCAAGGGAGCACGGAACGAATGCATCAGGCCGCAAGCCTGCAATTCGAGCGCATGATGGACGAGCTCGTCCTCTGGCATGCCGTGCCGGAGGAGGAACGATCGCCGGCGCCGGCCTGGTGGTGGGGTCCGGCGATGGCAGTGTTCGACACGCATGAGCCGATGCGCCAGGCCTGGTGTCGCGAGCTCGGCCTTGGCGACGGCTCGAGCTTTGCCGAAGGAGCGCATGTCCTTATCACGCTCTTCGCCGAACAAACCTCGCTTCCCTGGCCGGATCATTTTCCACGCAAGGCAGAGATCAGGGAAGAGGACGTCCGCGAACTGCACCCGCAGCCATCAGACGACAGCGCTTTTCAAGCGTAGTGCCGCGGCCTCGGTGGCGACATGGTCCGGCTCCGGCTGGAGCGGCGGCGCGACGGGCAGCTCCATCGGCCGCAGCAGCTCGGCCATCTCCCGCGCCGGCAGCGGCTTGGAGATCAGGAAACCCTGCATCTCGTCGCAGCCATGGGCGCGCAGGAACGCCTCCTGTTCGGCGTTCTCGACGCCTTCCGCCACCACGGTCATGCCGAGTGCCTTGCCCATGCTGATGATCGCCTGCGCGATCGCCTGATCCTCCGCGTCCTGTGGCAAGTCGCGCACGAAGGAGCGGTCGATCTTGATGGTGTCGATCGGGAAATGCTTCATCAGCGACATCGACGAATAGCCCGTCCCGAAATCGTCGATCGCCAAGCGAATGCCGCGGCTCTGGATGGCGTCGAGCACCTTGAGCGCGCGCCCGACGTTGCGCATCATCATGCTCTCAGTGACCTCCAACTGGAGCAGCACGGGTGACATGCCGCTGGCGGCGAGCGCCTCATCGACGTCCTGCAACAGATGCTCGTCGACAAACTGTCGCGGTGACAGGTTGACCGCCATCGACACCGGCAACAGGCCGCGGCGCTGCCAGGCCATGGCCTGCGCGCAGGCCTCCTTCACCACCCAGCGGCCGATCGGCACGATCAATCCGGTCTCTTCCGCAAGCGGAATGAACTGCGCCGGCGAGATGCTGCCGAGATCGGGGTGCGTCCAGCGCAGCAGGGCTTCCACGCCCGTGATCTGGCCGGTCTCCATGTCCACCTTGGGCTGGTAGTTCAAAGTGAATTGATCGCGCTCCAGCGCCCGGCGCAGCGCGCTCTCCAGCGACAGCCGCTCGATCGACTGCGTCTTCACTTCTTTGGAGAAGAAGCGGTAGCCGTTCTTGCCGTCCTCCTTGGCGAGATACATCGCCATGTCGGCGTTCTTGGTCAGCGTCTGTGCGTCGGAGCCGTTGGTTGGATACATCGCGATGCCGATCGAGGCCGTGGTGTGGCACTCATGCCCCGCTAGCTCCATAGGTTCGGCAAGCGCCGTCAACAGCTCGTTCGCGATGCGCTGCACGTTATCGATCTCGCCACATTGATCGAGGATCACCACGAACTCGTCTCCGCCGAGCCGCGCCACCACGTCGCTTGCGCGCAGCGCACCACGCAGCCGGTTGGCCACTTCGAGCAGGAGCAGATCGCCGGCCTCGTGGCCCAGCGAATCGTTGATGACCTTGAAACGGTCGAGGTCGATGAACAGCACCGCAAAGCGGTGATCGTGGCGCTGCGCTTCGTCGATCGCCTCATGCAGCAGCGCGTTGAAGGTCTCGCGGTTCGGCAGGTCGGTCAGGCTGTCGTGCGAAGCGAGGTATTCGATCCGCTCGTCGGCCTCGTTTTTCTCGTCGGCCCGGTCGAAATTCTCCATCGCGAAGGAGACGTTGTCGGCGAGGCGCTGCAACAGCTCAACGAACTCGGCCGTGAAGGTGCCCGGCTCGGTGGACATGTAGATCATGACGCCGACGGCCTGATCGTGCGCGACGAGCGGAAAAGCCGCGCCCGACCGCGCGCCGTCGTTGCGGACAATGGCATGGAAGGCGCGAACGCGATCGTCGTTGAGATAGTCGTTGCTGATGCAGGGCTGGCGGGTGCGGAACGCCGTGCCGCTCATTCCGCGCCCCTCGGGACGGTCGGGGTCGATTGACAGGCGGACATTGCGCGTGGTGTCTGACGATGGTCCGGCGCTCGACACGATCTCCAGCTGGTCGCTGTCGGCCCTCGACAGTGCAATAGTGGTCGATGTGAATTTTGCGCCATTCGAGGCGGCAAGGCAGACGAGGTCGAACAGTTCGGCGCGCGACTTCGCCCGCATGATCGCTTCGTTGGTGGCGCTCAGAGACGCAAACATGCGCGTCAGGCGTTCCTTCTGCGCCTCGGTACGGGCCTTCTCCTCGGCACGATCGAAATTGTCGAGGGCGAAAGAGACGTTTTCAGCCAGGCGTCCGAGCAGTTCGACCAGATCGGGTGTGAACGTATTCTCTTCAGGTGCGAGGAAAAGCAGGATGCCAATCGGCTCCTGGCCGGCCCGCAGCAGTGGGAAGCTGGCAGCAGCACGGGTTCCATCCTCGATCGCCTTGGAATGCCAGTGCATCGATCGCGGATCGTTCTGATAGTCGTTAATGACACTGGCCCGGTGGGTCCGCAGCGACATCCCTATGATTCCCTGGCCCTCAGGATGGTCGGCGGAAACACTGCAGGTGCGTCCCACCATTCGTTCCTGAAGGCGTCCCTTCACGGCGACCACCCGGACGAGTTCACGTTTGTCGTCCATAATGCCGATTGTCGCAGAGGCGAACACGCCTCCGAGCACGGCGGCCTGACACGCGACCTCGAATAGCTCCTCGCGCGTCTTGGCGCGCATGATGGCTTCATTGGTCGCGCTCAGCGCCTCGAACATGCCACTCAGGCGGTCACGCTGCTTGTCGGCCCGCGCTTTTTCGTCGGCCCGATCGAAGTTCTCCAGCGCAAAGGCGACGTTCGCCTGGAGTTTGCGCAGCAGCTCGACGAACTCGTCCGTGAAAGTGCCGCGCTCGCGCGAGTTGAACAGGAATACCCCTTCGACCTTGTCGCCGTTGAACAGCGGCAGCGCGGTTGACGACGCAATGCCGTTGCGACGCGCGCTGGCGTGCCAAGGCTCGAGGCGCGCGTCTGCCAGGATGTCGTTGCTGATGCAGGCCTGCCGCGTCCGGAACGCAGTGCCGGTCAGCCCACGTCCCTCCGGCACCTTGTCGCTGACCGGCAATCTGAAGGTTCGTACCTCAGCGGCGTTCGGACCAAAAGATGCGACAACGCGAAGCAGTCCCGCGTCGCCGTCGAGCAACGCGATCGAGGTCGAGGCGAACTTCGCGCCCTGCGCCGTGGCTTCGCAAACCAGGTCAAACAGTTCGCTGCGGGATCTTGCCCGCAGAATGGCCTCGTTCGTCGCGCTTAGCGCCGCGTACATGCGCGCCAGCCGTTCCTCCTCCAGGGCGATCTGAGCCTTCTCCTTGTCGCGGTCAAAATTCTCGAGCGCAAAGCATACGGCTTCGGTCATGCGCAGCAACAGTGCGACGATGCCTTCGTCTTTCGCCCAGGCTTTGCTCACGAAGAAAAACAGCACGCCGATGCTGGTGCCACGCTTGATCAAGGGAGCAGCCACGCAGGCGACGGCTCCGGCATTGATGTTGGCCTGCTCCCAGGTGGTCCCCTTGGTACGATTGACGAGGTCGTCCTCGACGATCGCTTTCTGGGTCCGGAACACCTCACCGGAGATGCCCTGGCCGTAGGGACTCTCCGGATCGATCGAGTAGCGCGACTGTCTGATCAGATCCAGATTATGTCCGGTCGCTGCCACCGGCGTCAGCCATTCGGAATCCGGCTCGTGCAGCAGAACGAAAGTGCCAAGCGATTTGCCGCTATACACAGCGGCGTCGCAGACCCGCTGATATAAGTCCTGCTCAGTGCTGGCGTGCAGGATTGCTTCATTCGTCGCAGTGAGGGCGCCGAACATGCGGTTGAGCCGCCGCACTGCCCGCTCACCATCCAGGCGCGCTGTCTCGCGCGCGAAATTCTCCAGCGCATGTGAGATATTGCTCGACATCCGCTCGAACAGCGAGACCATCGCCTCGTCGAGCGTGCCGGCCCCCGAGCGCGTCACATACAACACCCCGATACTGCGACCGCCGCAGATCAGGGGAAGCGCCGCGGCTGCGCCGACGCCCGCCCCGGCCGCGCCCTCGCGCCACGCGAGCGAGCGAGGATCGTTCAGGTAATCGTTGCTGATGCAGATCCCCTGGCTACGAAAGGCTTCGCCGCCGACGCCCGATCCCTCCGGCGTGCCGGCCAGCGTGGTGATCTTGATCGCACGCAGCCGCGCAACATCGTCGCCGCAGCCGGCCGCAAACCGCAGCCGCGGGCCAACCGGCTCCGCCAGGAAGACGGCGACGGCCATGAAGTCCCCACTCGAAAAGCCGGCGTCGCAGACCTTCTGGTACAGCTCGTCCGGCGATTTCGCGTAAAGGATGGCTTCGTTGATGTCGCTCAACGCTGCAAGTGTGCGCGCGAGGGTCCCCTGCACGATCTCAACTCCCCGGCACTTCTGCCATTTTATCCCGGGTAGCTTATGAGGCGATCGCCTAAGTGCGGGTTATTGGTTCCCGCAAACCGTCGATCAAAGTGAACGAGCTGCAAACAACCGGCGCGAAATCCCGCTGTACGGGATGGCGGTTTCGACCAAAGACGCGTTCTGTTTACGAATTTGCAGCCCTGTATTGGTTTACGGGAGATTGATATCGCAGCCGCGCTTTGAGACCATGGCTCCCAACAAGCAGCCTGTTAAGGGCACCAGCCGGGGAAACGCCATGCCGATCGTCCAGGCCGACCGCCTCACGCGCATCAGCGCCGCGCTGCTTCGTGCTGCCGGAGCTTCCGAGGAAGAGGCCGACGCGGTCGCAAGCGGCTGCGTCAACGCCAATCTCGCCGGCCACGACTCCCACGGCGTGATCGCCGTTCCCACCTATATCGACCGCATCAGGGCCGGCCACATCGTACCCGGCGCCAAATGGAGCATCGTCCGGGAATCGCCGACGACCACCGTGATCGACGGTCAGTGGGGTTTTGGCTTCCACGTCAACGCCAAGGCGATGGCACTGACGATCGAGAAAGCGAAGACGGCGAATGTCGCCGCCTGCACCGTGTTCCGGCAAAGCCATGTCGGCCGCCTCGCCGCCTATCCGCTGATGGCGATGCGCGAAGGCATGATCGGGATCGCAACGGCGGATTCTGGCCGCTCGCCGAAGCACGTGGCGCCGTTCGGCGGCAAGGAGGCACGGCTCGGCACCAATCCGATCTCGATCGCGGTGCCGTCCGATCTCGAAGCGCCGTTCTATCTGGACATGGCGACCTCTGCGGTCGCGGCCGGCAAGATCCAGCTCGCGGTCGCCCGCGACGAGGAGATTCCGAGGGGATGGATCATCGATGCCGAAGGACGACACACCACCGATCCGACCCAATACCGCAAGGGCGGCGCGCTGCTGCCGCTAGGCGGAACCGAGGGCTACAAGGGCAGCGGCCTCGCCGCCATGGTCGAGGTCCTGTGCGGCCTGCTCACCGGCCTCGGTTTCGGCGTCGAGCCCATGGGCCGGCACAATGACGGCTGCTTCATGGCCGTATTCAACGTCGCCGCGTTTCGCCCGCTGCAGGACTTCAAGCGCGAGGTCGCCGAGTTCGCACGCTACCTCAAATCGACCCCGCCCTCCGAGGGCAGCAAGGGCGTGTTCTATCCCGGTGAGATCGAGGGTGTGCGCGAGCAGCAGCGCCGGCGCGACGGCATCGAGATCGAGGATGCAACCTGGGAAAAGCTGCGCACGCTGGCGCACGAGTACAGGCTCGATACGGTCCTCGATCTGGCCTGACGCAATTCGGAGAACAGCAGCATGACGCGGCAGATGGTACTGGTCGGCTTCCTTCAGGCCCAGAACTGCACGAATTTGCCCAGCTCGTGGCGACATCCGGATTCGCGCGACGATTCGATGTCGGCGGATTATTATCAGGAGATCGCTAAAATCCTCGAAGCCGGCAAGTTCCACATGGCCTTCTTCGACGACCGGCTCGCGATGCCGGACCGCTACGGCAACGATCACGCCCATACCGTCGAATACGGCATCCGTTGCGTGAAGATGGACCCGCTGATCGTGCTGACCACGATGGGCATGGTTACAGAGAAGCTCGGGTTGGTGGCGACCGGCTCGACGACTTATTTCGAACCTTTCGACATCGCGCGCCGCTTCGCAACGCTCGACCTAATGTCCGGCGGACGCGCCGGGTGGAACGTCGTCACCTCGCTCAACGACGGCGAGGCACACAACATGGGGCGCGACCCTCATCCCGAACATGATTCCCGCTACGACAAGGCCGACGAATTCATGGAGATCGTGCTCGGCCATTGGGACACCTGGGAAGACGGCGCGCTCATCATGGACAAGACCAGCGGCCGCTTCGCCGATCCGGCCAAAGTAAAGCGGCTCGATCACAAGGGCTCATTCTACAAGTCGCGCGGTCCCTTCACGGTGCCGCGCTCCGACCAGGGCCATCCCGTGATCATCCAGGCCGGCGCGTCCGGCCGCGGCCAGCGCTTCGCTGGTCGGTGGGGCGAGGTGATCTTCACCGCTGCACGCAACCTCGCCGCCGCCAAGGAAGGCTATGCGTCGGTGCGTAACGAGGCCGCGAAAGCCGGCCGCGATCCGGAGGCGATGTTCCTCTGCAACCTGACGACACCAGTGTGCGCCGCGACCAAAGCCGAGGCCGAAGACAAGATGGCGCTGATCAACAAGCTGCCGCTGCAGATCGACGCGCTGTCGCTGCTGGCCGAAGCGCTCAACTACGACTTCGCCTCCAAGGATCTCGACGAGCCGCTGACGACGGAAGAGTTGAAGAGCATGCAGGGCATTCTGGGCATCCGGGACGGCGTGCTCAAGAACTCCGGCAAGAGCAATCCGAGCACGCGCGACTTCGTCACCTTTTCCGGCCGCGGTCAGGTCCAGGATGCGATGGTCGGGGGCCCCAAGGAGATCGCGGACAAGCTCGAAGAAATGTTCGTCGAGCGCGGCTGCGACGGCTTTGTCATCGCCGCGACCTATGTGCCCGGCTCCTATGCCGATTTCGTGCAACATATCGTCCCGGAATTGCAGCGCCGCGGATTGTTCCAGAAGGAATATCGCGGCAAGACGCTGCGGGAAAATCTCGGGCTCAAGCGGCCGGCTGCCGGCGACTGGAAAGTGCACCCGTACGATACCGCGGAATAACAACGGAGACACGGCATGCGCTGGCTGAAATTCACCGCCGCGGACAAGACGTCCTGGGGAATCGTCGAGGGCGACCAGGTTATTGCGGTCGACGGCGATCCCTTCGGCGAATGGCAACGCACCTCGCGCACGCATCCGCTGTCGCAGGTTAGAATCGAGCTGCCGCTGATTCCGCGCACCTTCTACTGCGTCGGCCTCAACTATCTGAAGCACCTGAAGGAGGCCGCCGACAAGCGCGGCGAGGTGCCGGCAGTGCCGGACAGACCCGAGATCGGCTATCGCGCCCAGAATGCGCTGATCGCACACGACGAGGAGGTCGTGATCCCGTCCTTTGCGACGGACAAGATCCACTACGAAGGTGAACTCGTCGTCGTCATCGGCAAAAAGGTCAAGCATCTCACCAAACAGAATGCCATGGATTGCGTCTTCGGCTACACCATCGGCAACGACGTCAGCGAGCGGAGCTGGCAGAAAGCCGACCGCAGCCTGTGGCGCTCGAAAAACGCCGACACGTTCAAGCCGATGGGCCCATGGATCGAGACCGAGGCCGATCTCGCCAAAATGCAGACGATCGTCCGGGTCAACGGCAAGGAGACCAACCGCTTTCACACCAACGACATGATCTTCGGCGTGGTGCCGTTCCTGGTCGAGCTGACCAAATACTTTACGCTATGGCCCGGCGACGTGATCTGGATGGGCACGGACGGAGCCTCGCCTGATATCAAGCACGGCGACGTCGTGGAGATCGACATCACCGGCATTGGCACGCTGCGGAACAGGTTCGTGCGGGAGAAGCGGTAACAGAGATGTCGTAGGGTGGGCAAAGGCGCGCTTGCGCCGTGCCCACCAGCTTTCCGCGACCGCAAACGAAGTGGTGGGCACGCTTCGCTTTGCCCACCCTACGGCAGCCAGCGCCTCTCAAAACGGCAGCGCCACGCCGGTCTTGATCTCCTTCAGCACCACATTGCTCCTAACATAGCGAATGCCGGGAATGCGGAACATGAAGTCGTCGAGGAATCTGTTGTAGGCCGCCATGTCCTGCACGACGACGCGCAAATGGTAATCGGCATCGCCCGTGGTCGCAAAGCACTCCAGCACCTCACGCCGCGTGGTCACCCGCGCGACGAATTCGTCGACGAATTTTGCGTCGTGCCGTTCCAGCGAGACGTGGAGGATCGCGGACATCGCAAAGCCGGCCTGCTCGCGCGCGACCAGGGCCGCATAGCCCTGGATGGCGCCGCTCTCCTCCAGCGCTCGCACCCGGCGCCAGCACGCCGAGGTCGACATGCCGACCGCGTCGGCGAGCTGCTGGTTGGTGGCGCGGCCGTCCTTCTGAAGGAAGGCGAGAATCCGCGCGTCCTGGTCTTCGATCATGGGAGCCACCCAAAATGGATTAATCCACCTTGATGTAGACTATCTTGGATAACTCTACCATAATAGGCATACTATTCGGAAAGAAAGGTAAGACCTACCGCTTGCCCAGGCTTACCCTTCTCCCATCCGGCAAGGATGCCGTGGGGAGGTCCGCATGGACACCATTCCGTCTCTCGATCCTTACGAGCTTTCCGACCGCTACGATCGCGAAGAAGGCCGCATCTTCCTCACCGGCACGCAGGCCATCGTCCGCATCGCGCTCGACCAGGTGCGGCGCGACCGTGCCGCGGGGCTGAACACGGCGGGCTTCATCTCGGGCTATCGCGGCTCGCCGCTCGGTGGCATCGACCTCGAACTGTGGCGCATCCAGGAACGGCTAAGGCGGGACCGCATCGAATTCCTCCCCGCAGTGAACGAAGATCTTGCCGCAACCGCAGTGCTCGGCTCGCAGCAGGTCGAGACGCAAGCGGACCGCGAGGTCGAGGGCGTGTTCGGGCTCTGGTACGGCAAGGGCCCCGGCGTCGATCGCTCCGGCGATGCACTGAAACACGGCAACGCCTACGGGTCCTCACCTCACGGCGGCGTTCTGGTGGTCGCCGGCGACGACCACGGCTGCGTCTCCTCCTCGATGCCGCACCAGTCTGACGTCGCTTTCATGAGCTGGTTCATGCCGACGCTCCACCCCGCGAGCGTCAGCGAATATCTCGAATTCGGTGAATATGGCTACGCGCTGAGCCGCTTCACCGGCATGTGGGTCGGCTTCAAGGCGATCTCTGAGATCGTGGAATCCGGCGCCTCCGTCGCGCTGCGCCCGCCGCGCGCCTTCCACATGCCGGACTTCACGCCGCCACCCGGCGGCTTGCACTATCGCTGGCCCGATCTGCCCGGCCCACAGATCGAGGAGCGGCTGGAGGCGAAGAAGCATGCGGTCTACGCCTTCGCAAAGGCCAATCCGATCGACCGTCACATCTACGACATCCCGGGCGCCACCTACGGCATCGTCACCACGGGCAAAGCGCATCTCGATCTGATGGAAGCGCTGCGGCTGATGGGTCTCGACGAAGCAGCCTGCCGCAGCATCGGCATCGACATCTACAAGGTCGGCATGGTCTGGCCGCTGGCGCTGCACGACGCAATGGCGTTCGTGAAGGGCAAGCGCGAGATCCTCGTGGTCGAGGAGAAGCGCGGCATCATCGAAAGCCAGTTCAAGGAATATTTTTACGACTTTCCAGGCGAAAAACCCGAGCGCATGGTGGGCAAGCACGACGAGACGGGCGCGCGGCTGATCTCCTGGATCGGCGAATTGTCACCGCGCGCGCTCGCTGGGGTGCTCGCACGCCGCCTCGATCCGATGTTCCCAGGCCTCAATCTCGGCGCACGTGCAGCCGGCTTGATGCCTGAGGCCGCGCGCACGATCAACGTCAGCGGTGCGACGCGCACGCCGTATTTCTGCTCCGGATGCCCGCACAACATTTCGACCAAAGTGCCGGAGGGGTCGAAGGCGCTGGCCGGCATCGGCTGTCATTTCATGGCGAGCTGGATGGACCGCGAGACCTCGTCGCTGATCCAGATGGGCGGCGAAGGCGTGAACTGGGCCGCCTCGTCACGCTTCACCGGCAACAAGCACGTTTTCCAGAATCTCGGCGAAGGCACCTATTACCATTCGGGTTCGATGGCGATCCGGCAGTCGATCGCGGCCAAAGCCAACATCACCTACAAGATCCTGTTCAACGATGCCGTCGCGATGACCGGCGGCCAACCCGTCGACGGCCCGATCAGCGTCCACGCCATCGCGCACAGCGTCCGCGCCGAGGGCGTCGCGCGCATCGCGCTGGTGTCGGACGATCCAGCGCAATTTTCGCCAGGCGATCTTCCGGTCGGCGTGTCCATCCATCCGCGCGAAGAGTTGGACAATGTGCAGCGCGAGCTGCGCGATATCCCCGGCGTCTCGGTGCTGATCTATCAGCAGACCTGTGCGACAGAGAAACGGCGTCGCCGTAAGCGTGGACAGATGGCTGCCCCCAAACGCTTCGCCTATATCAACGATCTCGTCTGCGAGGGCTGCGGCGACTGCTCGGTCGAATCCAACTGCCTCAGCGTCGAGCCCAAGGAGACACTCTTCGGCCGGAAGCGGCGGATCAACCTCTCATCCTGCAACAAGGACTTCTCCTGCCTCAACGGGTTCTGCCCGAGCTTCGTCACCGTTGAAGGCGCGACGCGCCGGAAGAAAGGCGCAAGCCGGATTGACGCGGTCGGCCGCGCCGCCACGCTTCCCCTGCCCGCGCCCGCAACGCTCGACCGACCATACGATCTGCTCGTCACCGGCGTCGGCGGGACCGGCGTGATCACTGTCGGCGCGCTGATCGGCATGGCGGCGCATCTCGAGCGAAACGGCGTCTCGGTGCTGGATTTTACCGGCTTTGCGCAGAAATTCGGGCCGGTGCTGAGCTACATCCGGCTGGCCGCATCCCCCGATGCATTACACCAGGTCCGGGTCGACCAGGGTGCGGCCGATGCGCTGATCGGTTGCGACCTCGTCGTCAGCTCCTCGCCGAAGGCGTCCGGCACCTATCGAAAAGGCACGCGCGCCGCGGTCAACACCGCCGAGATGCCGACCGGCGACGTCGTCCGTTTCCGCGACGCCGACCTCGCCTCACCCGCCCGCCTGCGCGCGATCGGCCAGGTGATCGGCGACGGCAATCTCGACACCATCAACGCCAACGCGCTGGCCGAGCGCCTGCTCGGCGATGCCGTCTATGCCAACATCGTCATGCTGGGTTTTGCCTGGCAGCGCGGGCTGTTGCCGGTCTCGCTGTCGGCGCTGTTGCGCGCGATCGAGCTCAACGGTGTCGCGGTCGAAAGCAACAAGCAGGCCTTTGCCTGGGGCCGGGTCGCGGCCGCCGATCCGGACTTCTTGCCCAAGGTGCATGAAGCGCCCGAGGCCGAGACGCTCGACCAACTGATCGACCGCCGCGCCGACTTCCTCACGGCCTACCAGAACGATGCCTATGCAGCGCGCTATCGAGCACTCGTTGCAAATGTTCGGCATGCCGAAGCCAACCTGAATAGCGAGGCATTGACCGAAGCGGTCGCACGCGCGCTGTTCAAGCTGATGGCCTACAAGGACGAGTACGAGGTGGCACGGCTCCACATGCAGAGTGGTTCCCTCGACGAATTGAAAGGCGAATTCGAAGGCGAATTCAGCGTCCGATATCACCTCGCCCCACCGTTCCTGCCCTCAAGGCGCGACGCCCGCGGTCGTCCGCGCAAACGTAGCTTCGGGCAGTGGATCCAGATGCCGCTTGCCTTGCTGGCGCGACTGAAGGGATTGCGCGGTACGCCGTTCGATCCGTTCGGCTACACGGCGGAACGGCGCGCCGAGCGGGAACTGATCACCTGGTATGATGGCGTCATCGAGCGGCTGCTCGGCGGGCTCGACGCGGCGCATCTGCCAAGTCTGGTCGCCATTGCAAAAACGCCGATGGAGATCCGCGGCTACGGGCCGGTTAAGGACGCCGCGATCGGGAAGGTGAAGGCCGAGGTCGAACGGCTGTTCGCCGAGCTCGACGCCCCATCACCTGCAAAGATGCGAGCCTACGGTTGACGGAGCGCCGACGAGGCTTCAGCCTCTGGGAGCCGAGGGGCGCCTTGATGGCGCTCCTGCAATCGGGTGACGTATGATGGATTTCGACCAGTTGACCCTGACCCAGGCTGCGGCCGACCTCCGCGCCGGAAAAATCACGAGCACCGCGCTCACGACGGAAGCTCTCGCGCGCGCCAAGGCTAGTGCCGATCTGAATGCTTTCGTCACCCTGGACGAGGCCGGCGCCCTGAAGGCTGCGGCCGCATTCGACGCGAACAACAACAAGGACAAGCCGCTCGGCGGCGTTCCCATCGTGATCAAGGACAATATCGAGGTTGCGGGGCTCCCGTGCAGCGCGGGAACGCCAGCGCTGAAACATTACGTTCCGAGGGCCGACGCGCCGGTGGTCGCAAAGCTGCGTGCGGCGGGCGCGGTCATCATCGGCAAGACCAGCATGCACGAGCTCGCCTTCGGCATCTCCGGCTACAACACCGCATTCAAGACCGGCGCGGAGTTCGGCGTGCGCAACGCCTATGACCGCGCCCTGATCGCGGGCGGCTCCTCCTCCGGAACGGGCGCCGCGATCGGCGCGCGGATCGTCGCGGGCGGGCTCGGCACTGACACTGGCGGATCGGTCAGGGTCCCCGCCGCGCTGAATGGATGTGCCTCGCTCCGCCCGACGGTCGGACGCTATCCGCAGGCTGGCATCGCGCCAATCTCGCACACCCGCGACACCGCGGGCCCGATGGCCGCGACCATGGCGGATGTCGAACTGCTCGACCGCATCATTGCGGGTGGCGAAGCCGTTCAGCCAGCCGATCTGAAGCAGATGCGCATCGGCATCGTGGGGTCGATGCTGATCAATCTCGATACCGACACAGATACCGCCTTCCAGGCGGCGGTCGCGAAACTGAAAGCGCACGGCGTCACGGTGGTCGAGATCGAAATGCCGCATTTGGCCGAACTCAACGGCCAAATCGGCTTCCCCGTCGCGCTGTACGAGGCCTATGATGACATGGTGGCCTATCTCGCGCACACCGGCACCGGCATCACCATCGACGCACTGGCGCGGGAGATCGCGAGCCCCGACGTCAAGGGCACCTATGACGGCCTCGTGATCCCGCGCAAGCTGCCTGGTCCAGACAATACGCTGGTCGACGCCGCGCCGATCTATGACGCTGCCATCAGGACCGCGCGCCCCGCCATGCAGGCGCTCTACGGCAGGACTTTTGTGGACAGCCGGCTCGATGCCATCGCCTTCCCGACCACGCCGCGCGTGGCGATTGCTTCCAATCCCGACTCCAGCAGCCTCGAAAATTTCGGCCTGTTCATCCAGAACACCGATCCCGGCAGCAATGCCGGAATTCCGGGACTCCAGATCCCGATTGCGCTCGGCGCGGTCAGCAAACTTCCGATCGGGCTCGAACTGGATGGCCCCGCGAGCAGCGATCGCCGCCTGCTTGCGCTCGGCATGGCGCTTGAAAAAGTATTCGGCCGGCTGCCGGCGCCACCCCGATCATGAATCGGGATTGATCAGCTTCTGCTGCTCGGCGCTGTGATGCACGAGCATGTCGATGAAGGTCCTGACCTTGGCCGATAGATGATGGCGGTGTGGATAGACGGCGTTCATCGACATCTCGTCACGGAGTATTGGCTCGCCCGCCTTCGCCGGCGAGGACACCGGGTGTGTGCTTAAACCGCCGTCGCCTTGGCGAACTCCACGTAGATCTCGCGCAGCCGCGCGGCAAGCGGGCCGGGCTTGCCATCGCCGACCTTCTTGCCGTCGATCGCAACCACCGGCTGGACGAACAGCGACGCCGAGGTGGCAAAGGCTTCCTTGGCGGCGAGCGCCTCGGCGACCGTAAAGGAACGCTCCTCGAGGCGGAGCTGACGCTCTTCCGCCAGCGCCACCACCGCCTTGCGGGTGCAGCCCGGCAGGATCGCGTTGGAGTTCTTGCGGGTCACGATGACGTCGTCCTTGGTGAGAATGAACGCCGAGGACGAGCCGCCTTCGGTGACGTAGCCGTCCTCCAGCATCCAGGCTTCGCCCGCACCCGCTTCGGCTGCGGCCTGCTTCGCGAGCACCTGCGCCAGCAATGCCACGCTCTTGATGTCACGCCGCTCCCAGCGGATGTCAGGCACGGTGATCACGTTGATACCGGTCTTGGCCGAGGCGGCGTTGATGATGTCCTTCTCCGACGTGAACATCACCAGGCTCGACTTGACGTCGCCCTTGGGGAAAGCGAAGTCGCGGCCCTTGTCGGCGCCGCGGGTGACCTGGAGATAGACGAGGCCGTTCTCGACCTTGTTGCGTGCGATCAGCTCCTTCTGGAGCTCGGTGATACGCTCGACCGTCTCGGGCAGCTTCAGCTGGATCTCGCCGACCGAGCGCTCCAGCCGCGCCAGATGCGAGGCATTGTCGACCAGCTTGCCGTCGAGCACGGCCGAGACCTCATAGATGCCGTCGGCAAACAGGAAGCCGCGATCGAGGACCGAAATTTTGGCGTCCGAAAGCGGGACGAATGAGCCGTTGACATAGGCGATCGGATCCAAGGCAGGTCTCCTGGGGGAAAAGGGATTTTGTGCGCTTATACGCCAGTTGCCGCGGCCGATCACCCCTCTATTCGTCATTCCGGGGCGGCGCGAAGCGACGAGCTTTGATGCGCAATTGCGCATCTGAGAATCCATAGCCACCAGTCTGGGATTTGGATTCCGGGCCCGCGCCAAAAGGCGCATCCCGGAATGACGACGGAGTTAATGGGACAGGATCTTCGACAAGAATTTCTGCGCGCGGTCGCTGCGGGGCTTGCCGAAGAAATCGTCCTTCGGGGCGTCCTCGACGATCTCGCCGCGGTCCATGAAGATCACGCGGTTGGCAACCTTGCGGGCAAAGCCCATCTCGTGGGTGACGACCATCATGGTCATGCCCTCATGGGCGAGGTCCACCATGACGTCGAGCACCTCGCTCACCATTTCAGGGTCGAGCGCCGAGGTCGGCTCGTCGAACAGCATGACAATGGGGTCCATTGCGAGCGCGCGAGCGATCGCCACCCGCTGCTGCTGGCCACCGGACAGGTTCGCGGGATACTTTTGCGCCTGTTCCTTCAGGCCGACGCGCTCCAGCAGCTGCATGCCTTTCACCATCGCCTTGTCGCGCGACCGGTCGAGCACCTTCTGCTGTGCGAGGCAGAGATTGTCGATGATCTTCAGATGCGGAAACAGCTCGAAGTGCTGAAACACCATGCCGACACGCGAGCGCAGCTTGGGCAGATTGGTCTTGGGATCGTTGACCTTGGTGCCATCGACGCTGATGTCGCCTTTCTGGAACGGCTCCAGCGCATTGACGCATTTGATCAGCGTCGACTTGCCTGATCCCGACGGGCCGCAGACCACGACCACCTCGCCCTTGGAGACGCTCGTGGTGCAGTCGGTCAGCACCTGGAAGCTCGGGCTGTACCATTTGTCGACGTGGCTGATCTCGATCATGACAGACTCTATCGAATGATGGCGATGCGCGCCTGCAGGCGGCGAACGCCGAAGGACGCGACACAGGAAATGGTGAAGTAGACGATTGCTGCGAACAGATACATTTCGACCAGACGGCCGTCGCGCTGTGCAACCTTGCTTGCCGCACCGAGGAAATCGGTGATCGACAGCACGTAGACCAGTGAGGTGTCCTGGAACAGCACGATGGTCTGCGTGATCAGGACCGGCAGCATGTTGCGGAAGGCCTGCGGCAACACAACGTAGCGCATGGTCTGGGCGTAGGTCAGGCCGAGCGCGTTGGCTGCGGCCGGCTGGCCGCGCGAGATCGACTGGATGCCGGCACGCATGATCTCGGAAAAGTACGCGGCCTCGAACATGATGAAGGTGATGAGCGAGGATGCGAACGCGCCGACGCTGATCGGGCGCGACGCGCCGGTCACCCACTGCCCGATATAAGGCACCAGGAAGTAAAACCAGAAGATCACCAGCACCAGCGGCAGCGAGCGCATGAAGTCGACATAGACGCCCGCGATGCGGCCTAGCACCTTGTAGCCGGACAGCCGCATCAGCGCGATCGCCGTGCCGAAGACAAGGCCGCCGAGTGCAGCAAGCCCGGTCAGCATCAGCGTGAACGTCATGCCCTCATAGAATAGATAGGGCAGCGTGCGGATGATGACCCCGAAATCAAAATTGCTGAACATGGCGCTATTTCCCCGTGATGTAGCCGGGGATCGCGACGTAGCGCTCGAGGAAGCGCATTGCGGTCACGACGACGGCGTTGACGAGGAGATAGAGAAGGGTCGCGGCCGTGAAGGCCTCGAACACCTGGAACGAGAATTCCTGCATCGAGCGCGCCTGTCCGGTCAGCTCAAGCAAGCCGATGGTGATGGCCACAGCCGTGTTCTTGATGGTGTTGAGGAACTCGGACGTCAGCGGCGGCAGGATGATGCGGAACGCCATCGGCAGCAGGATGTAGCGATAAGCCTGCAAGGTCGTCAGGCCGAGCGCGGTCGCCGCCATCTTCTGCCCGCGCGGGAGCGATCCGATGCCGGCCTGCAACTGCACGGCGACGCGCGCCGACATGAAGAACCCGATGCCGATCGCCGCCGTCCAGAACGGCGCATTCGGCAGCTGCTTCAACCACAATCCCGCGGACCTTGGCAACACTTCCGGCAGCACGAAAAACCACAGGAAGAGCTGCACCAGCAGCGGCATATTGCGGAAGAACTCGACATAGGCAAAGCCGAACCAGTTCGCGCCCTTGGACGGCAGCGTGCGCATCACGCCGACGATCGAGCCCATGATCAGCGCGATGATCCAGGCGAGCGCACCCGTCTTGAGGGTCAGCACCAGGCCCGACAACAGCATGTCGAGATAGGTGCCGGTCCCCATCGGGTTCGGCTCGAAGAAAATTCCCCAGTTCCAGTGGTAGTTCACGTGTCCCCCGCGCGAACGCGCCAGTCATGGATGTCCTGGCGCCTATGCAAATGTCCGGCCACTCTCCCTCCAGAATGGCTGGAATATGCTGCCTCTCCCCGCAAGCGGGGAGAGGCGAACAACTCAGCTTACTTATAGTCGTCCGGGTTTGGCGAGTCCGAAGGTTTCGCGAACTCGTTCTTCAGCTCGGCCGAGATCGGGGTGTTGAGGTTAAGCCCCTTCGGCGGAATCTTCTGGGTGAACCACTTCTCGTAGATCTTCTGGCCTTCGCCGGAGGTGTAGAGCGCGGCGGTCGCCGCATCGACCACCTTCTTGAACGGCGCGTCGTCCTTGCGCAGCATGATGCCGTAGGGCTCAGGCTTGGAGAACGCGTCCTTGGAGATGACATAGTCGTCGGGCGACTTCGAGCCGGCCACGAGGCTCGCGAGCAGGATGTCGTCCATCACGAAGGCGACGGCGCGGTCGGTCTCGACCATCAGGAAGGATTCGGCGTGGTCCTTGGCCGGGATGATGTTGGCGCCGAGGCTTTTCGCAACATTGGCTTCGGTGAGCTGCTTGATGTTGGTGGTGCCGGCGGTCGAGACCACCGTCTTGCCCTTGAGATCGTCGATCGACTTCAGGCCGCTCGACTTCTTGAAGACGTAGCGGCTGGCAGTCAGGTAATGGGTGTTGGTGAAGGCGACCTGCTTCTGGCGCTCGGCGTTGTTGGTGGTCGAACCGCATTCGAGGTCGATGGTGCCGTTCGCCATCAGCGGAATACGCGTCGCCGAGGTCACCGGGTTGAGCTTGACCTCGAGCTTGTCGAGCTTGAGCTCCTTCTTCACGGCGTCGACGATCTTGTAGCAGATGTCCATCGCGAACCCGATGGGCTTCTGGTTGTCGTCGAGATATGAGAACGGGATAGAGGAGTCGCGGAAGCCGAGCGTAATGGCGCCGGTGTCCTTGATGTTCTTGAGCGTGCCGGTCAGCTCCTGGGCCCCGGCCTGGCCGACGGCGAAGGTCGCGGCGAGCGCGAGGCCGATGCTACGGAAATGTTTCACTTTTTGGTCCCCTTTCAGGATGATGCCGGCGGGATGCAAGCACAAATTGGGTTGGAATAGAATGTGACTTTTGGCTGGATCGCGGCTCCGGTTAACGGCTCAGGCCAGCGGGTGTGTTAGCGGTCCCGGCAATTCCCCGAGATCCCAGAACAGCCCGGCCATCACCGTCAAGGCCTCTTCGGTCAATGGCAGCAGGATGTGCTCATTGGGCGCATGCTGGGAGCAGCCGGGATAGGAGTGCGGCACCCAGATCGTGGGCAGGCCCAGGATCTCGGAGAACACGTCGTTGGGCAACGAGCCGCCGAAATTGGGCAGCACCGCCGGGACCCTGCCAGTGGTCTGACGCACCGAATCCGCCGCCCATGCGATCCAGGGGCTGTCGAAATCCGTGCGCGAGGCGGCAAAGCTCTGCGCCGCCCGCACCTCGACCATCGGAAAGCCCTTCTGCACCAGATGCGCGCGGATCGCCTCGATCAGCCCATCGATCTCAGTACCGACCACGAAACGCAGCTGCAGCACGGCATTGGCGTGGCCGGGAATGGCGTTGGCCGGCTTCTCGATATTGCCCGACGACATAGCCAGCACTTCGAGCGTGTTCCAGGCATAGAGTCGCTCGGCCGCCGAAAGACCCTCCTCGCCCCAGTTCTCGGCCAACGCCGGCTCGTCCTCGGTCGGCACCACCTGCACGTCCGCAAGATAGCTGCGGATCTGGTTGGTGAGCCGGGGCGGCTTCAACGCATCCAGCTGAAGGCGGCCGTGGCCGTCGACCAGCGTCGAGATCGCGTTGACCAGAATGGTCGCGGGGTTGGCGAGCACGCCGCCCCAATTGCCGGAGTGATTGCCGCCGTCGCGAAGGTTCACATCGAGATGTATGCGGATGCCGCCACGGCAGCCGAGGAACAGGGTCGGACGGTCGGCGGACAGGCGCGGCCCGTCGGAGGCCATGAACAGATCGGCGTTGAGTGCATCGCGATTGAGATCGCAGACCTTGCCGAGATCCGGCGAGCCGATCTCCTCGCCCATCTCGAGGATGAACTTGGCGTTGAAGCCGAGCTTGCCGCCGCGGGCCTCGCGCACCGCGCGGAGTGCGGCCATGTTGATGCTGTGCTGGCCCTTGTTGTCGGCCGTGCCGCGACCGTAGAGACGCGTGCCCGAAACCGTGGTGCGCCAGGGATCGCGGCCGTCGCGCCACTCGCCTTCCATGCCATCGACGACGTCGCCATGGCCGTAGATCAGCACGGTCGGGGCCGTCTCGCTCTCGTGGTGTTCGGCGAACAGGAACGGCGCCTTGCCGCTGGGAGATTCGACCATGCGGCTTTCGAAATCGAGCGCGGCGAAAGCGGGCACCATCTCCTGTTCCAGATAGGCGCGCAGCTCGACGCTCCGGTTCGGATTCTGGCTCTCGGTCCGGTAGGCGACGCGACGGTCGAGTTCGGCGAGGAACGCGCCGGATTTGAAATCGTCACGGGCGCGGGCGATGGCATCGGCTCTGGTCATTATTTTCTTTTTAGGTTGTCAGACGAAGGAGCATACCCGATACGGGCAGGCCTTCGAAAGTGGCGGGGACTTCGATAGTCTTGGGATTTCGTTCTTGCTCTCTTGAGATTGGCTTGCCAAGCGCGGCAGCGCCGCTGATTTTGGCCTTGCCAACGTCGCGCTATATGCAAGAACTTCGCCAAGTTCGGGCGCAGCTCTATCATTCGAAGAGTGCCCGGTACAGGGCGCCGGGGACCATCATGGCCAAGCAGATCAGGCTCAATGCATTTGCGATGAATTGCGTCGCGCACCAGTCGCCGGGCCTGTGGACCCATCCGCGCGACCGCACTGCCGAATATAACCGCCTGCCCTACTGGATCGATCTTGCCAAAACGCTGGAGCGCGGCCGTTTCGACGGATTGTTCCTGGCCGACGTGCTCGGCGTCTATGACGTCTACGGCAACAGTCCTGACGCAGCCTTGCGCAATGCAGCCCAGTCGCCCTCGAACGATCCGCTGCTGCTGCTGTCGGCCATGGCGGCGGTGACGAAGAATCTCGGCTTCGGCGTCACCAGCAATCTCTCCTTCGAGCCGCCCTATCCGTTCGCGCGGCGGATGTCGACGCTCGATCATCTCACCGAGGGACGTATCGGCTGGAATGTCGTCACGGGCTATCTCGACAGCGCCGCGCGCGGCGCCGGCAAGGACAAGCAGATCGGGCACGACGACCGCTACGAAATCGCGGACGAATATATGGAGGTCGTCTACAAACTCTGGGAAGGGAGCTGGGAGGACGACGCCGTGCTGCGCGACCGCAAGCGCGGCATCTTCACTGATCCCACAAAAGTCCATCGCGTCAACCATGAGGGCGCGAACTGGCGCATCAACAACACCATTCATCTCAGCGAACCGTCGCCGCAGCGGACGCCCGTGCTGTACCAGGCCGGCACCTCGCCGCGCGGACGGAAGTTCGCGGCACAGCACGCCGAATGCGTGTTCATGTCGGGGCCATCGGCCAAGGTGATCGCGCCGCGCGTGTCGGCGATCCGTCAGGAGGCCGCCGCGTTCGGCCGCAATCCGGCGGAAATCCTGATGTTCTCGATGATGACGATCATCCTCGGGCGGACAGAGGCCGAGGCGAACGAAAAATATGCCGACTATCGCCGCCACATCAGCCCGGAAGGCGCGCTGGCCCTGATGTCGGGATGGACCGGCATCGACTTCTCCGGTTACGAGCTCGATCAGCAGGTGCGTCATGTCCAGAACGACGCCGGCCGCAGCGCACTCGACAACGTCACCCGCGCAGATCCCGACCGCGTCTGGACCGTGCGCGACGTCATCGAGCATGTCGGCGTCGGCGGCGCCGGTCCCGTCGTGGTCGGCACGCCGGAGACGGTCGCGGACAAGATCGAGGCGTGGTTCGAGGCGACCGACGTCGACGGCCTCAACGTCGCGTTCGCGATCTCACCCGGCGATTTCGAGGACATCGCCGACATGCTGGTGCCGGAGCTGACGCGGCGCGGGCGGTACAAGGCGGAGTACGCGCAGGGCACGTTGCGGGAGAAGCTGTTCGGCGAGGGACGTGCGCGGCTAGGTGCGCCGCATCCTGCAGCGGGGTATCGGGTGGGGAAGAAGGGGTAGGCGGAAGATCGCGCCACACCCTCAGTGTCGTCCCGGCGCAGGCCGGGACCCATAACCCCAGGGAGCAATTTGGCGAAGACTGGTTGTTCGGGACCGGCACCACCTGCGATCGATAAATCACGCGGTATGGGTCCTGGCCCCCGTGCGCAATTGCGCACTAGGCCAGGACGGCGATGTGGAGACAGCGTGCCCTACACCTTCCCGTCCACCATCACCTCGATCAGCTTCGTCCCCGGCCGGCCAAACGCCGACGCCAGCGTCGCCTTCAACTCGCGGGGGTCGCTGACCTTGATCGCCTCGCATCCTAGCGCCTTCGCCACGCCCACGAAATCCACCGGCGGATCGACGAAATCCATGCCGACGTAATTGTCGTCGCCGTGGAAGGCGAGCAGACGCTGCTTGATGATGCGGTAGCCGCCATTGTTGGCAATGACCACATTGAGCGGCAGCTTGTGATGCGCCGCCGTCCACAGCGACTGGATCGAATACATCGCGCTGCCGTCGCCGGAGAAGCAGACCACGGGACGATCGGGATTGGCGATGCTCGCGCCGACGGAGGCCGGCAGGCCCCAGCCGATGCCGCCGGAGGCAAGGCCGTGATAGCCGAAGCGGTCGCGGTGCGCACGCAGCGCCGTGATCTGGCGGCTTGAGGTGAGGCCTTCGTCGACGAGGATGGCATTGGCGGGCATGGCCTCGACCATCTGCAGCACCAGCCAGTCCGGATCGATGGGGCTGCGGTCGGCGGCTTTGCCGATTTGCTCGACCAGCGCGGTACGCCTTGCGGTCCAGTTCTTCGGCGCGAGCTCGGCGAGACGTTGCCTCGCACGTTGCGCCAGGGCCGCGCCGCCCATCTCCTTCAACACCGGGATCAGCGCGCGCAGCGTTTCCTTCAAATCCGCCTTCAGCGCGATCTCGGCACCGTAGTTCTTGGCGATCTCCCAATCGCCGAGACCGATCTGCACGATGCCAAGGCCCTCCGGCAGCGCATCGACCTCGCTGTAGACCGACATCCGCAGGGGATCGCCGCCGAGCGCGATCAAGAGGTCGTACGGCGCAAGCGTGTCGCGCGCGACTTTCTGAACCCGTGCCAGCGTGCCGACGAAGCTCGGGCTCTCCGAGAGGAAGTGCGAGCCATAGGGCGTCGAGGATTGGTACGCGGCCGCGCCCAAAAGCTCGGCGAGTTCGGCGGCCTCATTCAGCGCATCGCTCTTCACCACCTCGTCCATGGTGACGATCACGGGACCCTCGGCCTTGAGCAGCCGCGCGGCCAACGCCTTGAGTGCCTCATCCGATGGCCTTGTGCGAGCGTCGATGCGGGTGGAGCGGCCGAGATCAATGCCGGCCTCGCTGTTGAGGATGTCGCCGGGCAACGAAATGAACACCGGCCCGGTCGGCGGCGTGGTCGCGACTTTTGCGGCGCGGCGCACGATGCGCGGCAGATCCTCGAGCCGCGTCACCTCGACCGCCCATTTCACCAGCGGCTCGGCCATGCGCACCAGCGGGCCGTTGAGCACCGGCTCCATCAGGCCGTGGCCCTGCTCCTGCTGGCCCGCTGTCAGGATCATCGGCGTACCCGTGAACTGGGCGTTGTAGAGCGAGCCCATCGCGTTGCCGAGGCCGGGCGCGACATGGACGTTGCAGGCGACGAGCTTTCCGGAGGCGCGGCTGTAGCCATCCGCGATCGCCACCACCAGGCTCTCCTGCATCGCCATCACATAGGTGAGATCAGGGTGGTCCTTCAGCGCATGCATGATCGGCAACTCGGTGGTGCCGGGATTGCCGAACAGATGCGTGATGCCCTCGTCCTTGAGCAGCGCGAGAAAGGCGGAGCGGCCGGTGATCTTGTTCTTCATGTTTCCTCCAGAGGCGGACGTTGCCGCAAGGACGGGCGCATGATGGCCGAAATCGTGGGAGGCGCCAAGGAAGCACGGTCATGGCTGCGTTGCGTACGCGAGGCGTTACATTTCCTCGCGCCCCAGCTCGAACGGGTCCTCGCCACCCGTACGCTTCTTCTTTTTCGAGCGTTGCCAGACCACACCAGGAAAGCCTTTCAGCGGCACCAGCGGCTCGCCGGTATAGGTCCATTCCTGCAGCTCCTCGATCGCGATGTGATAGAGCGGCTGGCGGCCGGTGCGTTCCCTAAACAGCGCACGGGGGATGTTGACCATATGCGGCCCGCGCGGGCGCTCATATGCGATCGGCGTGCCGCAATGCGCGCAGAAGCTGCGTGCGGTCTTCGTTGCCTTATCCTCGTAGCGGGTCAGCGCCGTCTTGCCTGCGGTGATGCGAAACCGTTTCTTCCAGCTTCCGACATAGGTCGCATAGGCAGCGCCGTGGGCGCGACGGCTGGCGGCGGAGTGATCGTGCCAGGCCCAGCGTGCGGGGACGTCGATCTCGAAGGTGACCTTGCCGCAGAGGCATTGGCCCGTTGCGACTCCTGCGGCGGCTGCGGCTTTGGCCATGGTGAATTCCCTGAATTGTCGTCGTGACCACGACAATACATGATTGTCATTCCGGGGCGCGACGAAGTCGCGAGCCCGGAATCCATCGCACGGCGTACCTGAAGGCGGAATGGATTCCGGGCTCGATGCTTCGCATCGCCCCGGAATGACAGACGAGAACGCTCATGCAGGCGTCGGCTCGTCATGCACCGGATAATCCGTATACCCCTTCTCCTCGCCGCCGTAGAACGTCGCACGGTTATACGGCGTCAGTGGGTAGTCGTGCTGCAGGCGGCGCGGCAGATCGGGGTTGGAGATGAAGATGCGGCCGAAAGCGATGATGTCGGCATGCCCCTCCGCGATCGCGGCGTTCGCCGTCTCGCCCGTAAACCCGCCGGCGGTCATCAGCACGCCGCTGTAGAGCGGGCGGAACAGCAGCATTGCCGACGGCACGTTCTGCCAGTTGACTTCGGCGCGCCCCGAGCCGCTGGAGCGCGGTTCGATGAAATGCAGATAGGCAAGGCCGAGTTCGTCGAGCGCTTTCACCACGTGCGTGTAGAGCGGCATCGGATCTGGCTCGCCGGAATCATTGGCAATGCCGTGGGGCGACAGCCGCACGCCGACGCGGCTCGCGCCCCAGACGTCGATCGCGGCCTGGGTCACTTCGAGCAGAAGCCGCGCGCGGTTTTCGATCGAACCGCCATATTGATCGGTGCGCTGGTTGCTGCGTGATTGCAGGAATTGCTCGAGCAGATAGCCGTTGGCACCGTGGATCTCGACGCCGTCGAAGCCGGCGGCGAGCGCGTTCTTCGCGCCCTGCCTGAACGCCTCGACGATTCCCTTGACCTCGTCCGTCTCCAGCGCGCGCGGCGTCTCATAGTCGGAGATCTTGCCGTCGGCGGTCATTGCCTTCATGCCTTCGACCCTGATCGGGATCGCCGAGGCCGAGACCGGCAGATCCCCACCGTGGAAGGAGGAATGCGAGACGCGGCCCACATGCCAGAGCTGGAGAAAGATGATGCCGCCCTTGGCGTGCACGGCGTCGACCACCTTGCGCCAGCCCGCGATCTGCGTCTCCGAATAGATGCCGGGCGTCGCCGGATTACCGCGGCCGTGCGAGAGCACGGGCGAGGCCTCGGCGATGAGCAGGCCGCCCTGGGTGGCGCGTTGACCATAATATTCGGCGTTGAGCGGCCGCGGCGAAAAGCTCTCGCGCTCGGCCCGCATGCGCGTCAACGGCGCCATCGCGACGCGATGCGCGAGCTCGTACGGACCGACCTGCAACGGTTGAAACAAAGCCTCGAATTTCATTCCGGCCCCAAAATGATCGATGAGAGGACGAGGATCATAAGAGAAAGGCTCGCAGCTCGGAAGCTGCATGGGGGAATGGCTGGCCAGCCAAAAGAGGCGGGGAATAAAAAAGCCCCGGGCCGAGCCCGGGGCTTGTTGTCTGTTCAGAATTGCAGGTCAGTATTTTGCAACGACCGCGCCTGCGCCGAACTTGTAGTTCAAACCGACACGCGCGATGTGGCCCGAGAAATTCGCGGTTGAGTCAAAGCCGCGCGCCGGGCCGGGCGTGAACGGGAACAGCGGATTGAAGATCGTGTATTTCTCGCTGCCGAGATCGTAGTAGAGATATTCGAGCTTGATGCTCCAGTTCGACGCAAAATGGTACTCGCCACCGCCGCCGACCGTCCAGCCCACGCGCCAGCTTTCCACCGCGCCTGCGCTACAGATCACATTGAGGCAGGGCGTGCCGCTCGCACCCGTGGGATCCACGATCGACGTCGACGCCTTGACGTGCCCATAGGCAAGACCGCCGGTCGCGTACAGCATCAAGTCGGGCATAACGGCGGCACCGATCCGGGCGCGCACGGTCCCCAACCAGTCGACCTTCTGATCTTGCGTGGTCATGATCGTCGGGAAGACCGGCAAGGTTCGGGTCACCGTTGAGCTACCCTTGATGTCGGCCGCCGCGATATCGGCTTCGACGCCCCACACCAACGAGCCCGTCTGCACATTGTAGCCGGCCTGCAAGCCGCCCATCACGCCACGCGCGTTTGTTGCCAGCGAAGCCGGGACAAGGCTGCCCGCCAGTGCGACGTCGAGCACGCCCGCGGTGAAGACCGGATCATGCGGCGCGAGATCGTTCGCACCATCGCCCCACCCATACCCGACATTCACGCCGGCGTAGAAGCCCGACCAGTTGTAGGCGACGGGCAGTGGCGAGGTCTTGTATGCCGGCGCGCGTGCGGTCATATCGGCCGCGAGCGCGGGCTGCGCCGAGGCGACGCCCAAAGCCACAAACACGATCGGAGCAAAGCGAAGCATTATCGATATTCCAATTCCGAAGATTGACGGTGACCAGAACTAACCGGCCAACGTTCGGAATGGGATAGCAAGTCTTGCAAAAGCGCGGACGACGCGCGCTTTCAAAATCGCATGTAGCGTCCGGGCAACAACCTCAGGTCGCTGCAAGCGCTCTGTCGTCGCCGCAAGCAGGACCGATCGCTGAAGTCCGGACGCGATGGCGCGTTAGGCCGTCTTGATCCACACCGCCTTCACGTTGAGATATTCCTCGACGTGCTGCTTGCCGGATTCGCGGCCGTAGCCGCTCATCTTGTAGCCGCCGAAGGGGACGGCCGGGTCCATCGCTTGGTAGCAGTTCACCCACACCGAGCCGGCACGCAGGCGCTTCGCGACCGCATGCGCCTTGCTGACGTCCCGCGTCCACAGGCCCGAGCCGAGACCGAACGTGGTGGCGTTGGCGCGCTTGACCAGTTCGTCCATGTCCTTGAACGCGATCGCGGAGATGACCGGACCAAAAATCTCCTCCTGCGCGATCCGCATATTGTCCTGAACGCCCGCGAACACTGTCGGCGACACGAAGAAGCCCTTTGACAGCGCGCCTTCGGTGACGCGGCCACCGCCGGCGAGCGCCCGCGCGCCTTCCTTTTGGCCGATATCGAGATAGCTGGTGACGCGCTCGAGCTGCTGCTCGGATACCAGCGGTCCGATCTGGGTGTTGGGATCGAGACCGTTGCCGACCTGCAGCTTCTTGCCGAACTCGGCAACGCGTCCGACGAATTCCTCGTAGATCGACTGCTCGACGAACAGCCGCGTGCCGGCGCTGCAGATTTGCCCCGAATTGGCGAACACCGCCATGGCGGCGCCCGGCACGGCCGCATCGAGATCGGCATCCGCGAACACGATGTCCGGCGACTTGCCGCCGAGTTCGAGCGAGACACGCTTGAGGTTGCCGGCCGAGGCGCGGATGATCGACTGACCGGTGACATGCGAGCCGGTGAAGGCAACCTTGTCGACGTCGTGGTGCAAGGCAAGCGCCGCACCCGCGGTCTCGCCATAGCCAGGTACGACGTTGATGACGCCGGGCGGCACGCCCGCTTCCATCGCGAGCTCGGCGATGCGCAGCGAGGTCAGCGGCGCCTCTTCGGCGGGCTTGAGCACGACGGTGCAGCCGGTCGCGATCGCCGGACCGATCTTCCAGATCGTCGCAGTCAGCGGTCCATTCCAGGGAATGATGGCGCCGACGACGCCGATCGGCTCCTTCAGCGTGTAGGAAAAGATTTCGCCGGGCAGCGAGTTCTCGATGGTCTCGCCGTGGATCGCGGTGGTCTGGCCGGCATAGTAGCGCAGCATGCCGACGGCGCGCAGGCGATAGGCGCGGGTACGGCTGAGCGGCGCGCCCATGTCGAGCGTGTCGAGCTGCGACAATTCGTCGAAATTTTTCTCGACGAGGTCGGCAAGCTTCAGGAGCAGGTTCTGCCGCTCGAAGGGCTTGACCTTGCTCCACGGCCCTTCGAAGGCGCGGCGGGCGGCAGCGACTGCACGGTCGATGTCTTCCTTGTCGCCCTCGGCAACGGTTGCGAGCAGTTCGCCGGTGGCGGGGTTGTGGGTCTCGAAGCGCTTGCCGGAGGCAGCATCGACCCATTTCCCGTCGATCAGCATCTGCTTGTAGGACCCGTTGGCGAATGGATGGCGCGTGATCGGAATAGCCTGCGACACAGCCATGGCTGAACTCCCTGTCAATGATTGATTGGTTCGATCTGGGCGGGATCGATAGGTCGATAGAATACTGCGATGCCAGACAGGCGTAAAGGAGAGGCGTAAAGTCGGCCCGGAACGAAGACCTCCCATGCCGACTTGTGCAGGGTCGCGCGAGTGTCGTGTTATAGCACGACCGAGCCCCTCCCCCGGAGACGAACCATGCCGCACCCCGCGATCGTCAAAGACAATGTTGCCGTGATCACCGGCGGCGCCTCCGGCATCGGATTCGCCGCCGCTTTGGCCTTCGCACGCGACGGCATGAAGGTGTGTATCGCCGATTTGGATCAGGCGCGGCTGGCGGAAGCCGCAACAAGACTCTCATCCCTGACGTCCGCCACACATGTGATGACCTTCGCGATTGACGTCAGCAAGGCCGAGAGCGTGACGGAACTGGAGCGCGCCGTGCGCGAGCGCTTCGGTGGCACCGACATCCTCATGAACAATGCGGGTATCCAGCCCGGCAGCACGCTGTTCGGCGAACCCGACAATTGGCAGCGCATCATCGGCGTCAACATGTGGGGCATCATCAACGGCTCGCGCATCTTCGCTCCCAACATGATCGCGCGCGGCAGGGCCGGCCTCATCATTAACACTGGCTCGAAGCAGGGCATCACCACCCCGCCCGGCGATCCCGCCTACAACGTCTCCAAGGCCGGCGTGAAGGCTTTTACCGAAGCGCTCCAGCACGAGCTGCGCAACACTGCGGGTTGCCGCATCACCGCGCATCTGCTGATTCCAGGCTTCGTCTTTACGGGCCTTACCGCGAAGGGCCGGACGGAGAAACCGGCCGGCGCCTGGACGGCCGAGCAGACCGTGGACTTCATGATGGCGCGGCTGGAGGCCGGCGATTTCTACATCCTGTGCCCCGACAACGACGTCGCGCGCGCGCTCGACGAAAAGCGCATGCTGTGGGCCGCCGGCGACATCGTCGAGAACCGCCCGCCGCTGTCACGCTGGCATCCGAACCATGCGGATGCATTCGCGAGGTTCGTGAAGGGGGAGTAGGCGTTTTTTCCTTCTCCCCTTGCGGGAGAGGGTGAAGAAACCTACAGCGTCTCTTGCTGGTGCCCGCAATTCTTGCAGGCGAACTTGATGCGGGTCTGGCCCTTTGGCGCCTGCACCCGGTTCGGGGCGCCGCATTTACCGCAGACGGCCTCGATGCGGGTATCGCCCTGCTTGACGACGACGGTTTTCTTTTCCATCGATTCGCGGATCAGGCGCTCGGCCTCCTCACGCAGGGATTGTTTCGACAAAGCTCGTCTCCGCCATAAATGCGGGCGAGGCTTATCCCACCTGCGGCGAAATCACAATCCGAAACGGCTGCTCAGACCTCCACAATCACGTAGCTGTCCTCGACATGCACCGGAAACGTCTCGGCAACATACGGCCCTTTCCGGAGTTCCTCGCCGCGCTCCACAGCGACCGGATATGACCTTATCTTGACGCGCTTCGGATCGAACCAGGATTGGCCGTTGCGCATGTCGAACTCCCAGCCATGCCAAGGACAGCGCAGCATCTCGCCGACGCGCGAGCGTTGATAAATGCCGGGCTCGGGCGAGGTCAGCCGCGCCACGCAGGCCGCTTTCTCCAGCGGCGCGCCTTCATGCGGGCAGCGGTTCAGCAGCGCGAAGAACTCGCCATTGACGTGGAACACGACAATGTCGCGGCCGTCGACATCGACGACCTTGTTGCCACCAGGCGGGATCTCCGAGGCGGACGCGACGATGTGACGGGCCATACCGTGGAGACCTTCTCAGAACTTGTAGACGGCGCGGGCATTGGTGCTGAAGATCTTCTTTCGCTCGGCTTCTGTCAGCGGCGTCTTGAAGGCAAAGCGCGGATCGTCGAAATCCCAGTGCGGATAGTCCGACGAAAACAAGAGACGATCGATTCCGACCCATTCGATCAGCGAGCGCAGGTGCCGGGCTTCGTCAGGCTCGTCGATCGGTTGCGTCGTGAACCAGAAATGCTCGCGGACGTATTCCGACGGTTTGCGCTTGAGATGGGGCACCTCGCTGCGGAAGCGCTCAAAATGCTGGTCCATCCGCCACACCGCGGACGGGATCCAGCCGAAGCCGCCCTCGATGAAGACGAACTTCAATTTTGGAAAGCGCTCCGGCACGCCTTCGATCACGAGACTGGCAAGCTGTGCCGCAATAGTGTGCGCGTTGGACTGGTGCTCCTCGACATAATAGGACGGCCAGCCGCCACCGGTCGGCGCATGCCCGCCATAGCCGCCGACATGGATGCCGAGCGGCAGACCCAGTTCTTGGGCACGCTCGTAGATCGGCCAGTAGCGGCGACGACCCAGCGGCTCGTTGGCGCGCGGCGAGACGTTGATCTGGACGTATTCGCCGATTTTCGCGCAGCGTTCGATCTCGGCAATGGCGAGATCAACACCATCCTGACCGACCAGGATCGAAGCCTTCAGGCGCGGGTCGCGATGCGACCAGAACGCCAGTTGCCAGTCGTTGATGGCGCGCTGGATCGCGGCGCCGAATTCAAGGTTCTGCTGCGAGAAGATGAAGAGATCGAGCACCTGCAAGATCCCGAACTCGACGTCGAGCGGATCGAGATGCTGCTTCTGCATGAAAGCGAGATCCGAGCCGGGCGGCCCGCCCGTCGGCGGCCAGGCATCTCGCCGCGCGATCAGCGGCGAGGAGCGCGGATAGGGCGTGGTGAACAGATAGGGCGTGCGCAGATGGCTGCCATATTCCTTCAGATGCTGCTGCCAGCGCTTCGGCAGGAACTCGTTGAGATCGTCGGACGAATGCAGGCTCGGATGGACGTCGCAATCGACGATGCGCAAACGCGAAGCGGCGGGCTTCTCGTCTTCCCGCAGCGGGCGGTCGATGACCTCACTCATGCGAAACCTCCAAAGTCAGTTGGCGAGCGACAGCCGCGGAAACGTCTCCAGCGGGTTGTCGACGCACATCTTCGAGATGATGCTGTTCGGCAGGTTCGGCGGGATCGGATCGTCGCCGTCGAACTGCCAGTGCGGATAGTCGGACGCGAACAGGAACATCTTTTCGGAGCCGATCTGGTCGATGATGTCCTCGACGCTTTTGGCGTCGCCCGGCGCATCGAACGGCTGCATGGTGACGCGGAAATTCTCGCGAATGATCGCTGCCGGCTCGCGCTCGACCCAGGGCACCTCGACGCGCACCCCCCGCCAGGTCTTGTTGGCGCGCCACATGAAGGCCGGCAGCCAGCTCACGCCGGATTCCATCAGCACGACCTTGAGGTTCGGAAACTTGCCGAACACGCCCTCATAAATCAGGCTCAAGATCTGCGCCTGAAACGCCTGCGCCTCGACGAAGTAATATTCGTAGCGGTGCGACGGCCAGCCGGCCGAGCTCGGCGCCTGCCGATATTGCGTGCCGGCGTGGATCGCGAGCGGCAGCTTGTATTTCTCGGCGAGTCGATAGACCGGCCAGAAATGCCGCCGTCCCAGCAGCGTCTCGCCCTGCGCCAGCACGAGGATCGAGACGAAGCGGTGATCGCCCGCGCGGCGCTCGATCTCCTCGACCGCCAGATCCGGGTCCTGCATCGGCACCACAATCGAGGCACGCAAGCGCGGATCGCGCGACAGCCACTCAGTGGCGATCCAGTCGTTGATCGCCTTGCAGAAGTCGGCCGCCATGTAGGGGTCAAACACGGCCTGCGCACCATAGAGCACGTTGAGAATCGCGTGGCTGGCACCCAACTGCCCGAATGCGCCCTTCTGCACCATCGCAAGATCGGAACCAGGCTTGGCGCCATTCGCCGGACGCCAGTCGGCGCGGCCGGTGAGCGGCATGCCGGGCGGATAGGAGGTGAGATCGAGCCCGTCGATGGCTCGGCTCACGACCTGCTCTTTCCAGTGATCGCTGAGGTACGGCAGTAGCGTCGTGCGCGTGCCACCGACCGCCGGGTGGATGTCGCAGTCGATCCGCATCGCTGCCATGAGGTTCCTCGCCGAGATCTTGTAATCACATCTTATTGGCGGCGTTCTTGTGCGCCGCCTGTGAAGACTGCCCCTGCCCGTGCGGTTGCGCAAGAGCGCACACCCGCGCGATCCGTCATGGCTCGGTTGCATTTCGCAAGCGCGATATAAAGTTGGCGGAATGTGTTCCAGCGCCAATGCAGCGGAGCGAATTGCTCCGCTGCTTTCTTGCGTATTGCCTATGCTTCTCAAGCCGCCTTCGAGACTTCCATCAGCAGACGTTCCGCCTTGGCATCCTCGATGCGGTTCACCATCCGGCTGCTTTCATGGTTGTCGCGAACCGTTTTGGTCAGGGTGATGCAAGTCTGGATCAGCATGACGATGCCCATGGTGAGATAACCCTTCATCCAGAGGTCGATCGGCAGGAAGAAGATGCCGATGGCGATGAGGAAGGCGGAGGCTGCGAAGGACACGTAAGTGAAAGTCACCCAGGCGCCGCTGTGGGGCTGGCCATTCTGGTTCATGATGGTCTCCTGTTGGTTCGAATGATTGGGTTGGGATCAGGCAGTCGGCGTGCGCTTGGACTTCAACCGCGCCAGCACGTCGTCCGCGGTCGTCTTGAGCCGGGGGCCAAAACCCTGCTCGGCGAGTTTTTCGGCGGTGGCGAGCGGACCGGTGGCTGCATCGAGCTCGACCAGCGCGTCGTCGGCGGCCTGGGCTTCCATCTGCCGCTCACGAAGACGCCTCAAAGTGCCCTCCGCCTCCGGCAGCGTGGATTCGTAGGGGCGTGCCGCCTCGATGCCGCTGCGGCGAAGCGAGCGCACCGCTTCCGAGGCACGGGCGACGCGGCGGCCGCGGTCGAGTTCGGTGATGCGGGCTTGCGCGCTTGCGACGTGCCGCTTCAGCCGGGCGATCTCGGTTGCGAACAGCGCGCGTGCCGTCAGCGCCGCGTCGCGATCGGCCTCCAGGCCCGCGATGGCTTCGGCGGCATCGTTGGCGAGATCCTCGCGGCCGCCGTCGAGCGCCGCCACGGCGCGGGTCTCGAGATCGGCGATGCGGGCGACAGTCGCCTCGAGCTTGCGACCTTCTTGCTGGTCCTGTGCGATCGCGAGCGCCAGGGTCCGTTTGCCGCGCTCGACGGCGGCTGCGGCGTCGCGCATCTGTTGATCGAGGATCAGAAGGGCCGTCCGGTCTTCCAGTTCTTCGCCGGCGGCGGCCACGCTGCCGCGGAAGAGTGTCACTACGGTCTTGAACATCTGAAGCTCCCTATTATGAGCGTTGCTCACAGATGGTTTGTAGCATCAAACTTGAACATCGTTCAATAAATATTTGAGCAACGCTCAGAAATTTGGTCGCAGATGACTAAGGCATTGGAACGCCGAGAGAAACTTCGATCCGATCTGATCCTGGCAGCGGAACGAATGATCGCCGACAGGGGATTGGCGGGCCTGAAAACCCGCGATCTCGCCCGCGAGATCGGCTGCGCCAACGGCGCCGTCTACAATCTCGTCGCCGATGTGGACGAGCTGATCCTGCGCGTGGGCTCGCGCACCTTGCATCGGCTCGACCAGGCCCTGAGCGCGGTGGAAAGCGGCGAGCCGTCGCCGCAGGCGACTCTGGTCCGCATCGCCCTCGCCTATTGCGATTTCGCCGCGGAAAATCTCGAACTGTGGCGCGCGCTGTTCGAGCACCGCATGGACCCCGACAAGCCCCTCCCCGACTGGTCCATCGACGACCAGCTCCAGCTGTTCCGCCACGTCTACCAGCCGCTGGCCGCGCTGTTTCCACAACGCAGTCGGGAGGAGCTCGGCATCACCGCGCGCAGCCTGTTCTCGGCGGTGCATGGCATGGTGGCGCTGGGACTGGAGCAGAAGCTGGTCGCGGTACCGCTACCGGCGCTCCGGAAGGAAATCGCGGGCCTGGTGCGCGCGATGATTGACGGGCTGATCGCGCGGGCGGCGTAGAGGCGGAGAGCACAGCTCAACTGTCGGCGATGGCTGACTAAAATTTCACCTGTCGCGTCGCATGCAGCGCGCTTAGCTTCGCGAGGTTCACGCCTCACTCCGGAGCCTCCAATGCCCCTCCTCATCCGCGGCGGCACCGTCGTCAATCATGATCATTCGCGCCGCGCGGACGTGCTGATCGACGGCGCGACCATCGTCGCGGTCGGGCAGTCGCTCGATGCGCCCGTCGGCAGCGAGACCATCGATGCCGGCGGCGCCTACGTCATCCCCGGCGGCATCGATCCGCACACCCATCTCGAAATGCCGTTCATGGGCACGGTCACCGCCGACGATTTCGAATCGGGGACCAAGGCGGCACTGGTCGGCGGCACCACCATGGTGGTGGATTTCTGCCTGCCCGATCCCGGCCAGTCGATGCTCGCGGCCTATCAGGAGTGGCGGCACAAATCCGAGAAGGCGGCCTCCGACTACGGCTTCCACATGGCGGTGACGTCGTGGTCGAAGCAGATCCACGACGAGATGGAGACCGTGGTCAAAACCTACGGCATCAACACCTTCAAGCACTTCATGGCCTACAAAGGCGCACTGATGGTGAACGACGACGAGCTCTACAACTCGTTCGCCCGCTGCGCCCATCTCGGCGCCATGCCGGTCGTGCATGCGGAGAACGGCGACGTCGTCGCCCTGATGCAGGAGGCGCTGATCGCGCGCGGTGTCACCGGCCCCGAAGGACACGCTTATTCACGGCCGCCGGAGGTCGAGGGCGAAGCCACCAACCGCGCCATCATGATCGCCGACATGACAGGGACGCCGGTCTACATCGTGCACACGAGCTGCCGCGAAGCGCATGAGGCGATCGCGCGCGCACGTGCGGCGGGCAAGCGCGTGTACGGCGAGCCGCTGATCCAGCACTTGCTGCTGGACGCCGGTGAATATCAGAACAAGGACTGGGATCATTCCGCGCAGCGCGTGATGTCGCCGCCGTTCCGCGACAGGTCGCATCAGGATAGTCTTTGGGCCGGTCTGCAAGCCGGCTCGCTGCAGGTGGTCGCGACCGACCACTGCGCCTTCACCACCGAGCAGAAGCGGTTCGGGCGCGGCGATTTCAGAAAGATCCCGAACGGCACCGGCGGCCTCGAAGATCGCCTCGCGCTGCTGTGGACCGCGGGCGTCACCACGGGACGGCTGACGAAGGAGGAATTCGTCGCAGTGACCTCGGCGAACATCGCCCGCATCCTCAACATCTATCCGCGCAAGGGCGCGGTCGCCGCCGGCTCGGACGCGGATGTCGTGGTTTGGGATCCCAAGGCGAGCAGGACTATCAGCGCGAAGCGGCAGATGAGCCGGATCGACTACAATGTGTTCGAGGGCTTTTCCTGCACCGGCGGACCGGCGGCGACGCTGTCGCGCGGCCGAATGGTCTGGAAGGATGGCGATCTGCGCGCCGAGGCCGGCGACGGCCATTATGTCGAGCGCCCGGCGTTCTCGCCGGTGCATGTCGCCAATTCCACCTGTAAAGACCTGACTGCCCCGCGGGCCGTGAGCCGCGGAGCGGTGTCGCCGTAGAGCTGAGATGCGCACAGGATGCGGCGCCGTGAAGCGCGGCCGGTGGCATGCGCCTTGCCTCTTTAGGGTGCAAATCTCTCAAGAGTGAGGCACCCATGAGCGCATCATCTTTCGACCTGAACCGCCGCAGAGTGCTCGGCGGCCTCGGCCTCGCCGGAATGTCCGCCCTCGCTCCGCGCTTCGCCTCGGCGCAAGGGCGCGCAGAGACGCTGCTGGTGGTGCAGGAGCTCGGGCCAAACTCGCTCGATATGCAGGGCGTCGGCTCCAATCAGACCGTGAACGGACTGTCCTGGAATTGCTACGATCGCCTGCTGAGCTACGCCTCCAAGACGCTCCCCGACGGCACGCTGTCTTATGACCGCGAAAAGCTCGCACCTGAACTCGCCGAGAGCTGGGAGGTTGCGGCCGACGGCATGTCCTGCACTTTCAAATTGCGAAAGGACGCAAAATTTCACGACGGTACGCCGGTCACGGCGAAAGACGTCAAATGGTCGTTCGACCGCGCGGTGAAGGTTGGAGGCTTTCCGACCTTCCAGATGTCGGCGGGATCGCTGGAGAAGCCCGAGCAGTTCGTCATGGTCGACGACCACACCTTCCGCATCGACTATGTGCGCAAGGACAAGATGCTGCTGTTCAACGTCGCGGTGGTCGTGCCCTTCATCATCAACTCGGAGCTCGCGAAAAAGAACGCGACGGCGGAAGACCCATGGGCACTGGCCTGGCTCAGGAACAACGAGGCCGGCGGCGGCGCTTACAGGATCGAAAGCTGGAAGCCGGGCAGCGAGACCGTGCTGGCGCGCTTCGACGATTGGAAGAGCGGACCTCTCCCGAAGCTCAAACGCGTGATCGCGCGCGACGTCCCCTCCGCCGGCACCCGCCGCGCCATGCTGGAGCGGGGTGATGCGGATATCTCCAGCGGCTTCGCGCCGCGTGACTTCGAGCAGATCATCAAGGAGGGCAAGGTCAAGGTCTCGGGCGTGCCGATCCCGAATGCGCTCTGGTCCGTCGCGCTCAACACCGCAAAGCCGCCGTTCGACAATGTAAAGCTGCGCCAGGCCGTCGCCTGGGCGATGCCCTATGAGCAGATCCAGAACAGCGCGTTCTTCGGACGTGCCGTTCCCATGTATGGCGGAGCAGCAGACGTCTCCAAGCCGGTCTGGCCACAGGCGTTTCCCTATGTCACCGATCTCGACAAGGCCAAAGCCTTGATGAAGGAGGCAGGCTTCGAGTCAGGGCTGGAGACGACGTTGTCGCTCGACACCGGCACGGCCACGGTCGGCGAGCCGACCGCGATCCTGATCCAGGAGAGCCTCGCCAAGATCGGAATCAAGGCGGCAATCGAAAAGATTCCCGGCGCGAACTGGCGCACCACGCTGAACAAGAAGGAGCTCCCCCTCGCGCTGAACCGTTTCAGCGGCTGGCTCGATTACCCCGAATACTACTTCTACTGGAATTTTCATGGCAACAACTCGATCTTCAACATCTCCTCGTACCAGAACAAAGAGATGGACGCGCTGATCGACAAGGCGCGGTTCACCACGGATGCCGCCGAGTACGACAAGGCCGTGAAGGATTTCATCGCGCTCTGCATGCGCGACGTTCCCGTCATTCCGCTCAATCAGCCGATCCACGACGTCGCGATGCAAAAGGCCATCACCGGTTACGAGTTCTGGTTTCATCGCGAGCCTGACTACCGGCAGTTCGCAAAGGGCTAGTTTTGACCCGCGATGCTCACAGGGCGTGAGGCGGCTCGCGCCTGCTCGGACGGGAAACCCCGCGCGAGCCGCGCCTCGCTCGCGCGCAGCATCGCCGTGTCGAGCTTGCCTTGCCGCGATCCATCCAGGGCACAAGCGAAAATCCGGTAGAATTGCGCGCCGTCATAGGCGACCAGCAGCAGGTCGACGCCTGCGTTGATGGCTTCCACGACGGCTTGGCAGACGTCGTGCTGGTAGATCGCGCCCATCACGAGATCGTCGGTCATGACGATACCCTGATAGCCCCATTTGTCTCGGATGATCCCCTCGACGACGCGCTTCGAATGCGAGGCGGCTCGGTCGGGATCGACGGCCGTGAGCGTGACATGTCCGACCATGAGCGCGCTGCGCGAATGCGACAGCACCTCGCGGAACGGAAGCCAGTCGGTTGCCTCCAACTCCTTCACCGGCGCGTCGAGGTTGGCGCTGAAATGGTGCGTGTCGGTGCGCACGCGCCCGATGCCGGGAAAATGCTTGAGCGTGGCGCCGACGCCGGATTCTTCCAGCCCGCGCACATAAGCGCTCGCGATCGCGCCGACGACAGCTGGATCGGACGCAATCGCGCGCTGGCCGATCAACGTGTGGAAATCGAGGCGATTGCGCCGGACCGGCGGCTTGAGATCGAGCACCGGTGCGAGATTGAGGTTGACGCCGAGCCCGGCGAGTTCACGTCCGTGGATGCGGCCGAACTCTGCTGCTTTGGCCTGCTGGTCATCGGGGGCAAGCCCGGCAAGCGTCGCCAGCGCCGGCAGCTTCGTCAACGGCGGCGCAAGGTGCCCGACGATGCCGCCCTCCTGGTCCGCGGCGACCACCAGCGGCGGCAACCCGGCGGCTCGCCGCTTGTCCTGGAGCGCCGCGATCTCGGCACGCAGCGCCTCGGCGGTCAGGCCCCGGATGTTGTGCCGGGTGACGTAGACACCGCCGATCAAACCCTGCTCGGCAAGGCGCGCGACCTCCGGGAAGGAGGAATAACCGACCATGAAGTGAGGCCCGAGCTGACGCGCCTCGGCCGTACTGGCGGCAAGCACATCGTGCTTGCGCAGTTCGAATTTCAGATGCGCCGCCGACATCAGGAGCGGCGGAGCGCACCAGAGCATGACGAGCAGCTTGCCCGCGGTGCTGCGCCAACGCCCGCGGCGCAGCAGCACGATGACGATCACGATGCTTGTGACGACAACCGCGATGTTTCCAGCGCCGCGCAGCACGAGCAGATAGGGATCGTTCTTGTTCGCGGCCGCAAATGCGACGAGAGGCGCGGCAAGCCAGAGCAGAATGAGACCAATGCGGTTGAGGGATTGCATGATGCGTCACGCCCAATGTGATGAACGCATCGCACCTATCAAAGCGATTTGCGCCGCGTAAGGACCAAAAGCGCGCCTGCACGAAATCTGCAAAAGACTCCTGAAACCGTGCAGACGACGATCTCACCTTCTGCACGAACGACGTTCAGACTTCGTGATGCCACCATTCACGAAAGGTCTTCTGGACATGACGAGCCTGGCTACGACGATAGCAGCGGACCTCCAGCCGATCAGGCCTTCCTCCATTCCTGCCAAGCTTGGTCTCGCACTGGCACTGGCCGCGGCCGCCGACTGGCTGTTCTATGGCCCACGGATCGGACTATCGCTGACGCTCTTTGCGATCGCGACGGCTTGCGTGTCGATGCTGTTCAATCATGCGGCGCTGGACCTGCGACGCGGCATCACCAGCGCGGCCATTCTCGTCGCCGGTCTCGTGCCGGCGACAGAGGAGCTCAATGCGCTGTCCTTCCTGATCCTCGTCGCGGCGCTGCTCATGGCACTGCTGCTCGCGACCAATTCGGAGACGACGGGCTTCGCGGACCGTGCCCGGGCGATACGAAACTTTGTCCTGTTCGGGCCCTTCAGGGTCTTCCCCGAAGCACTTCAAATCTTCAACATGTCGGCACTCACTCGGAGCATCGCACTCTGGCTTCTGCCTGCAGCGCTGAGCACTGTCTTCATAGCACTGTTCGCCGCAGCCAATCCGCTGATTGAGCAGTGGGTGTTCCTGCTCAATCCAAAGCTCATTCTCGACTATGTCAGCATCCCGCGCGTGCTGTTCTGGACCATGATGCTGTCGCTGGTCTGGCCGTTCATCCATGTGCGCTGGCGGCGCAGAAAGATTGTCACCACGACCATCGCAGATATCCCCGTGCCGCCGCCGCTACAGTCGCAAGTCTCAGCTGAGTTCCTGGGCCCGTCCACCATCCTGCGTTCGCTGATCCTGTTCAATCTGCTGTTCGCGGCACAGTCCATTCTCGACGGCATCTACCTCTGGGGCCATGTCGCGCTGCCGGCCAACATGACTTATGCCGCCTATGCCCATCGCGGCGCCTACCCACTGATCGCCACCGCCCTGCTCGCCGCCGCCTTCGTGCTGGTGGCGATGCGTCCGGGCGGCCCGGCGGAGAAATCGAAGATCATCCGGCCGCTGGTCTATCTCTGGGTGGGACAGAACGTCCTGCTGGTCGCCTCCTCCATCCTTCGCCTCGACCTTTACGTCGACATCTACATGCTGACCTACTGGCGCATCGCAGCCTTCATCTGGATGGGGCTGGTGGCGCTCGGGCTGATCCTGATCGTCGCCCGTATCGTGCTCGACAAGCCCAACCAATGGCTCGTCGGCGCCAATCTGATCGCGTTAACGATCGCGCTGTATGGCTGCTCGCTGGTGAACTTCGATGCCTTCATCGCCGACTATAATCTGAGCCACAGCAACGAAATGTCCGGTAAGGGCTTGAACATCGACGCCGACTATCTCCTCACACTCGGGCCGCAGGCGCTGCCTGCCCTCGACAAGGTCATCGCTCATCGCCCGGACGACAACTGCCTTGTGTCGCGGCGCGATCGGCTTGTAGAAGTCCAGCGTCAGGATCTGGCCTGGCGGAGCTGGGGCTTCCGGAATTGGCGGCTCCAGCGCAGGCTGGACGCGCTGGCGAAAGCTCGGCCGGCGGGCTGACGAGGCAGCGGAGAGGTTCTTGGCGCATCGCATTCTCATCGTCGACGACGAAGGCCATATCCGCGAGGTCATCCGCGTCGCTTTGAAGAAAGCCGGCATGGACGTGATCGAGGCCCGCGACGGCAAGGAGGCGCTGACCCGCTTTGCCGCCGACAAGCCTGATCTGATCGTACTCGACATCGGCATGCCCGAATTCGACGGCCTCGACGTCTGCCGCGAGGTGCGCAAGAGCTCCGACGTTCCAATCCTGTTCCTGTCGGCCCGCGACGAGGAGATCGACCGCATCCTCGGCCTCGAGATCGGCGGCGACGACTATGTGACAAAGCCCTTCAGCCCGCGCGAGCTGGTGGCGCGGGTCAACGTCATCCTGCGCCGGCTCGGCCCGCGCAATGGCGAAGCCAAGGCGGGGCCGTCGTCACTCGCGCAAGGCGGCCTGCTGATCGATGCCGAGCAGCATGTCGCGTCGTTCGCCGGCACGCCGCTGAAGCTGACTGCGATCGAGTTCGGCATCTTGCGCGCGTTCCTGACCCGGCCGACTTCCGTGTTCAATCGCGAGCAACTGATGCGGGCCGCCTACCAGCTCAACATCCAGGTCTCCGACCGCACCATCGACAGCCACATCCGCAACATCCGTGCCAAGCTCGCGGCACTGGCCTGTGACAACGTCATCGAGACCATCCACGGCGTCGGTTTCAAGCTCGGCCGCTGCGAGAAGGAGGCATGAGCGCCGCGCCCGACAAATGGCGGCCGTCGCTTACCCTGGTGATCTTCACGGTGCTGGCGACCGTCGGCGTGCTGCCTCTGGTCGGGCTGTTCTTCTTCCGCCTCTACGACAACCAGCTGATCCGCCAGACCCAGGCCGAGCTGATCGCACAGAGCCGCGTGCTCGCGACGATCTACGCGCAGGAGGTCACAACGCGGCTCGACAGCGGCCTGACGCTCGGCGCCGAGGTGCCGCCGAACGTGCTGCCTGATCCCGGCGACCAGGTCACCCCGATCCGCCCCGCGCTCGACCTCACCGCCAACGATTTGTTGCGGCGGCGACCCGAGGCGCAAGCAGCAATCCGGCCGGCGCAGCCAGCCTATGTCGATATTGGCGCGAGACTGACGCCGATCATCCGTGAGACCCAGAAGGTGACGCTGGCAGGCTTTCGCATCCTCGATCCCCAAGGCGTGGTGATCGCCGGGCGGCAGGAGATCGGGCAATCGCTCGCCCATATCGAGGAGGTCGCGGACGCGCTGCATGGGCAATATCGCGCCACCCTGCGCAACCGCGTGCCCGACAAGCCGCCGCCATCGATCTATTCCTTTAGCCGCGGCCTCGGCGTCCACGTGTTTTCGGCAATGCCTGTCATCGTCAACAACCGCGTTGCCGGGGTGATCTACACGACGCGGACGCCGAGCAACATCTTCGACCATCTCTACCAGGAGCGGGCCAAGTTCGTGCTGGCGGGGCTTGCCGTAATTCTCGGCACGATCGCCATCGGCCTCGTATTCTCGCGCACCATCACGCTGCCGATGCGCGAGCTGATCGATCGCGCCACCAGAATAGGCCGCGGCGACCGCGAGGCGTTCAGGCCGCTCCGACATTACGGCACACGCGAGTTCGCGCAGCTCTCGCACAGCTTCCTCGGCATGGCCGAGCAGCTGGCGCGGCGCTCGGACTATATCGCGACGTTCTCGGCCCACCTCACCCACGAGCTGAAATCGCCGCTGACCTCGATCAAGGGCGCCGCGGAGCTATTGCAGGATTCGGCTCAGGGCAAAGCAGGCAGCCTGACTCCGGCCGAGCAGGAGACGTTCATCGCCAACATCCTGTCCGACACAAAGCGGCTGGAAGCGATGGCGCAGCGGCTGCGCGAACTCGCGCGTGCCGAAAGCCTGCCGCAAAACGAGCGCACCGAATTGGCGCCCGTGATTGCCGAACTCAGGAGCCGGTTTCCGGTGAGCTCAATCAAGGCCAGCGGCAGCCTCGACCTGATGATCGGCATGTCGGCGGAGAAGGCGCTGATCGTGCTGTCGCATCTCGCGGACAATGCGATGCGGCACAAGGCCGGGACAATCAGGCTGGAGGCGATCGATGAGCGTACGACCCTGCTTCTGACTGTGAGTAATGACGGCGAGCCGATCTCGGCGCCGAACCGCGACAGGATCTTCGATGCGTTCTTCACCACCCGCCGCGATCAGGGCGGCACCGGGATGGGGCTCGCGATTGCGCGCGCGGTGATGGCGAGCCATGGCGGCTCGATCAGGCTCAAGCCGACCGATCGGGGCGCGGCGTTCGAGCTGCAGTTTCCAATGGGCTAGATCGCGAACACCCAGGCGGCGACGATGGTGCCGATGGTGACCAGACCGGCGATGGTCCAGCCGGCGGCGTATTCCAGCTCAGGATGACCGGTCGCCCGCATGATCTCTGCCGGATCGGCGGTATGCTTCTCTGCCATGACAGCCTCGCACGTTACTTTCCGCGTCATATGTAAGTCGCATCAGCCACTATTAGGTTCCATCACGGAAATGCGAGGATGACGCAGCTTGGTTTGTTCGCCGATCCGCAAGCAGGGCCTGCCGGCCTTCGCTACACCGATGACTTCGTCGAGGCCGCCGTCGAGCAGGCGCTGATCGGCCGCATCGCAGCATTGCCGCTCCAGCGCTTCCAGTTCGGCGCCTTCGAGGGCAACCGCCGGGTGGCGTCCTTCGGTTATGGCTATGACTACACAGCGCAGCGGCTGGCCGAGGCCGAGCCGATCCCGGACTGGGTCCTCTCCGTCGCGCGGCAAGTCGAGGCATGGGCGGGGCTCGCCGGCGGCAGCGTGCGGCAGGTGCTCTGCACCGAATACGAGGCCGGCGTCGGCATCGGCTGGCATCGCGACAAGCCGCATTTCGACAAAATCCTCGGCCTGTCGCTCGGCTCGTCCTGCAAATTCCGCTTCCGCCGCCGTAGCGGCGACAAATGGGAGCGCCACACGCTCGAAGCCCGGCCGCGCTCGCTTTACATGATGGACGGCGAGGCGCGGTCGCGATGGGAGCACAGCATCCCACCGGTCGAGGCGCGCCGCTATTCCATCACCTTCCGGACGATGAAGCAGGCCTGACCGGCCGGCCAAACAAAAAAACGCGAAAATAACCCCATGCACAGTAGAACGGCCATGTTGTAGCGAGGCTCGGCCGCGCGCCATAACCGTTTGACACCTCGGGGCAAAACAGCCGCACCGCGCAAGGGCGCAAGGCCCGGCGAACTTGCCTTCCAATTCGTGTTTACATGCTAAACTGGTTCCACGCGCCGCGCGGGAGGGAAGCCGCGATTGCAGGTCCAGGGAGGCAAGATGAAAGCCGGTCGATTGATCCTCGCCTGCGCCCTCGTCGTCGCAACCGCCTCCGGCGTCGCCGATGCCTCCGACGCGACGCCCGCAAAAGTCTCGGGCTCGACGGCGCTGGCGCTCGCAGGGGTGATCGCGCCGCTGTCCTCTGACCTGTCCGGCGCCGAGAAGAAGGCAATGGCGATGCTGTTCGCCGCCAACAGCGACATTCCCTACAAGAAGCCGATCGTGGTGACCGCCGATCGAATCGTCTGTCGCGCCGGCAATGTCGACATTACCGTCCGGAACTGCGAAGTCACATTCGGCAAGAAGACCAGGACCGTGAACGGCTCCACGGCCAACGAGATCTTCGCCACCGAAGCCCTGGCCGGCATTCCGTCCGACGGCGCCGCGGGATCGAATTTCGAGAGCCTGACGAAGCTGAGCTGCACGATCGACCCCAATGCCATCCGCCGGAAGGACGGCAGCGGGGCGGATTGCACCTTCCAGCCGGGCAATTGAACCAGGCGCGGCGGACGGAGCCGGGAGAGAACCGCGGTGCCGTGAAATCGCCTCATGACCAACTAACTAATAAGGCGAATTGAAAAGACGGGCCAAACGCGCGAGCCCATATCGGGCACGCAGGGCCGACACCGACATGAAGAATTTTCTCGCATTTTTTCTAATTCTGGGCATCACGGCAGCCTCCGCACACGGTCCCCTACCGATGCTGCCGGCCGCGCCGTCCGATCTCGTCCGGGTCGGCCTCACCGACAACGACACCGCCGCGGGCGGCACCGCGCGGCTGTGCGAGCAGGTCACCTTCTCGCGCGGCCTGCGCTACGGCGAGAGCGAAGCCAATGTGCTCGATGTCGCCACCGCCACGACCAAGGCGGATACGCCGCGGCCGGTGCTGCTGTTCGTGACCGGCGACACCTTCACCGGCGATCGCGCTGCGCCGGAGCTGTCGCGCCAGATCCAGGATCAGGCCATGTGCTTTGCCGCGCGCAACGACATGATCGGCGTGCGAGTCAACTACCGGCTGGCGCCCTCGGCGACGTGGCCGGCGGGTGCGACCGACGTGGCGGCGGCGCTGTCCTGGGTCCACGGCAATATCGACCTGTTCAACGGCGATGCCCGCGAGATCGTCGCCGTCGGCTACGGCGCCGGCGCCTTCCATGTCGCCACCCTGCTGGCTCATCCCGAGCTCCAGACCGACCGCGCCGACGTCGCGGCGGTCGTGCTGGTGTCCGGGGTCTACCGCGCCGGCAAGGACGCGAGCGACAGCGAGAAGGCCTATCTCGGCAGCGACGCCAGCCAATACAACAAGCGTTCGGTCTTCCCCGGCATCCTCAATGTCGACGTCCCGATCGTGCTGGCCTGGGCTGCGGATGATTCCGCCGGCATCACGGCGCAGGGCGAAACCTTGAAGAAGACGCTCTGCGGCGCCGGCCATTGTCCGCGTAGCGCGCTGCTGCGCAGCCGCGACGGCATCGCAAGCGCCTTCGGCCTCGACGGCTCCGGCGACAGCCTCGCCGAGCCGACGCTGCTGCTGGTGCATCAGCTCGAGGCGCGCGGGCTGCCATAGAGGTTTGCCTGCCAGCCGTACGCTAAGACACACTCCTTTTGCTGGGCTACCCCTCTCCCCCGCCCTCCCCCACAAGGGGGGAGGGAGCGCAGTGTGCCCCGGGTGAAAATAGGGCTCACCAGCTCGATGAGCTCACAGAGCCAAAGCCAATTGTGATCACCTGAAGCAGCGATACGCACAACTGCGTTCCCTCCCCCCTTGTGGGAGGCTTAGGGAGAGGGGTGCCACACGGGGACTCTCTCGATCGTCGGCGCGTCAGCACGCCTGCCGCTTTCCGTCGGACTCAACAGGCGCCGCGTCGAAGCGCGCCATCCAGCCACAGCTTTGACAAACGCTTGACGTAGATCAACTCGTCTTGCTGCGGAGTGAGCCGACCTCGTTGGGGGCCAACGACAAGGTGTTGAGCATGGGCGTCACCGGCAGGATGCTGTTCGTTTCGATGATCGCGTTCGCGTCGCTCGGCGCGATGTCCGAGCAACGTGCCGATCAACCCACCGCCGACAACGAAATCCGCATCGGCAATGTCATGCCTTATTCGGGGCCGCTCTCGGAGTTCGGCGCCATCGGACAGGCGGAAGCGGCCTATTTCGACATGGTCAACGCGCGCGGCGGCATCAACGGGCGCAAGATCCGCTTCATCACCCGCGACGACAATTCCGATCCGACGACCGCGCTGGAGCTGACCCGCAACCTGGTCGAGACGGACGACGTGCATTTGATGTTCGGCTCGTTCGGCACACCGGGCAATCTCGCCGCGCGCTGGTATCTGAACGCGAAGAAGATCCCGCAGCTGTTCGTCGCCTCCGGCGACGAGGAGCTGAGCCAGGCCAAGGCGTTTCCCTGGACCATGGGCTGGCAGCCGTCGTACCGGTCGGAGGGGCGCATCTACGCCAACTATCTCCAAGCCTATTATCCCAGGAAGAAGATCGTGGTGCTCTGGCAGAACGATCAGTTCGGGCGTGCGCTTCTCAAGGGCATGGAGGAAGGTCTTGGCGATCTGAACCGTCTCGTCCTCGTCGACATCGCTTTCGACATTGCCGACGAGCATCTCGACGGACACGTGTCGATCCTCAAGCGCGCCGGCGCCGATATTTTCGTCTTTCTCGGCGTGCCGTCGACGGCATCCAAGGTGATCAAGCTGGCAGCGTCAATGAAATGGCGCCCGGTCTTCATCGTCAATGACGCCTCCGCCTCGATCGCGAACGCGATGGCGCCCGCAGGCCTGGAGAATTCCTCCGGCGTGATCTCGGCGGCCTTCCTGAAGGACCCGAGCGATCCCGCATGGAAGGACGATCCCGCCATGAAGGACTGGTTCGCCTTCATGGACAAGTACCATCACGTCGAAAGCACCAACAACAGCGCGGCGCTCTATGGCTATGCCGCAGCCGAGGCGTTGACACAGGTGCTGAAGCAATGCGGCGACGATTTCTCGCGCGAGAACATCATGCGTCAGGCTGCTTCGCTGAAGAATTATCAGCCCTCGGTCGCCCTGCCCGACATCAGGATGAACACCTCGCCAACCAGCTATTTGCCGATCAGGCAGATGCGGCTGGTCCAGTTCGACGGCCGTTCCTGGCAACCCTTCGGCGACGTGATCGAGACGGCGTTTACGGAAGGCGCGGCGCGGTGAGTTGACGTGAGGCGCGTGAGTGAAGCAACAGCGCCGCGGCTAAAACCTCTCCCGCTTGCGGGAGAGGTCGGCGCGAAGCGCCGGGTGAGGGCTCTCTCCGCTTGGGGGCTCTCCCATTGAGGAGACACCCTCTCCCCAGCCCTCTCCCGCAAGCGGGAGAGGTGGCAGACCTTCCTCGCGGCCACAACGGGGGCTCAATCAGGAAAGCCTGTTCGTCCTCACGCCGGTTTCAGCGAGGCCAGCGCGTTCTCCAGCAGCGAGCGTACCCGCGCCGCGTCGCCGGATTTCACCACCGCGGGGTCGAGATATAGCTCCAGCCCGGGCGCACGCTCGGTGATGATCCCGCTCCTTTCGGCCGCCGCGTCGTTCAGCGCGTCGACCGAATAGGGAATCACTTCGCGGCTGATGCCCTTCATCGTGATCGCGGGCAGCGCGTGGGCGCGGACGACGTCGCTGACCAGCGCGAAGGTTTCGTAGCTCAGCACGATGCCGCCGGGCTCGGCGATCGATTGCAGGCGCGCGGCGAGGTTCGCCTCGGCACCGATGATGGTGTAGTCCATGCGGTCGCTGCTGCCGAAATTGCCGACATTGCAATAGCCGGAATTGATGCCCATGCGGGCCTTGAACGGCAACTCGATGCCGGAGGCGCGCCATTTCGCATTGAGCTCAGTGAGGCGGTGCTGCATGCGCCAGGCCATCTGGAGGCAAGCCTGCGCGTCGGCCCGGTCGCCCTTGGTCTCGGGATCGCCGAAGAAGATCAGCATGGCATCGCCGATGAACTTGTCGACGGTGCCGCCATATTCGTGGGCGACCGCCGACATCTCGGTGAAATATTCGTTGAGGAGCTGCGTCAGTAACTCCGGCTGGAGTCGCTCCGCCGTCGCGGTGAAGTTCTGGATGTCGGAGAAGAAGATGGTGAGCTTCTTGCGTTCGGTGTGGATAGTGACGTCCTTCTGGCCGGAGAAGATGCTCCGGTAGACCTGCGGCGGAATGTAGCGCGAGATCTTCATCGAGAGCGAGGCGAGGAAGTCGTTGGCGGATTCGAGTTCCTTGTTCATGCCCTTGATGCGGCTCGCCTGGCGGCGCTGCAGCGAGAGGAACGACAGGCCGCTGCCGGCGGCGATCAGAAAATAGGCGAGCAAAAACTTGAACGAGAAGATGTTGGCGGCGATCGGCTGGGCGATGATCACCTCCTGGATGCCTCTGACGTCCCCGACCTTCCAGTCCTTCTTCGGGCTCTCGGGGTGGCTGTTGTGGCAGCTAACGCAGGCCGGGCCCATCGTCACCGGAGCGATCAGCCGGACCTTGTCGTTGAACAGCGAGGTCTCGGTCTCGACGATCTTCTGCTCGGGATCGTTGCGAAGCGATTCGAGCGCATCCTTCTCGAACTTGTCGAGCTGGTGCGGGGCGCGGTTCTGGAACGGGAAATCCGAGACGAAACGGTAGGTGATGTTTTCCTGCTGCGCCCCGATCACCCGCCCGAGTTCCAGCGACAATGTCGCCGGGATCGGGATCGCGCCGGGAACGGATTCGTAGTTGTGAGCGACCTTTGTCGAGCCATTTTGATTGGCGAGGATGCGACCGACCACGTTGGACGCGTAGTAGCTGCGCACGCTGGTAATGACCGAATTGAGATCGAGGGCCTGCCGGCGCAGCCCCGTCTTGCTCAGCTCCGTCAGATCCAGCCATACGGCCAGCGGCAGGGCGAGCAGCAGGAAGACGATCGCGGCACCGGTCAAGATACCGCTCTTGCGCTGTTCTTCGGAGATCTCTTGCTTCACTCTTTGGCTCCGTGATGAGCGTTCTTGTCTTGATCTCGGGGGATTTGCGGCACAGAGCCAATAAACGCGCTCCCGCGCAACCCCATTTTATGGTGGTCGCGCCAAGCGGCTTTTCGTTTCATGGCGAATGTTTAAGATCGGCATTGACTTCCATTCACTTCGCCGGGAGATCCACCAAATGACCGAGACCATCCGTATCAAGCGCTTCAATGCGCGCGCCGTCATCGTGCCGATGAACCTCCCGCTCAAAACCTCGACCGGGGCTGTCGCAAAGGCGCCGCTGGTGCTGATCGACTGCGAGACTGACCTCGGCGCAACCGGGCACGCGTATCTGTTCTCGATCACGCCCGCGGCCTTGAAGCCGCTGACGGCGATGGTCGCGGAAATGTCGGAGCTGCTTGCGGGCGACGAGCTGCTGCCGTTCGAGATCGAGCGCAAGCTGACCCAGCGCTTCACGCTCCTGGGTTTGGCCGGCCTGCAGCGGCTGGCGCAATCCGGCATCGACATGGCGGCATGGGACGCGCTGGCACGCGCTCGAAGCCTGCCGCTGGCGCGCCTGCTCGGCGGCGCGCCGAAGCCGGTCAGGGCTTACAATTCGAAGGGGCTCGGCATCATGCCGGCTGGTGCTGCGGTGGAGGAAGCCCACAAGCTGCTGGCCGAGGGCTTTCAGGCCGCAAAGATCCGCGTCGGCCGCCCCGATGCGCGGGAAGACCTGAAGGTGGTGCGCGCGGTGCGCAAGGCCGTCGGCGACGACGTGACGCTGATGTGCGACTACAACCAGGCGCTGACGGTCAGCGAGGCGATCCGCCGCGGCGAGATGCTCGACGATGAGGGGCTGACCTGGATCGAGGAGCCGATCCGTCACGACGATTATGAGGGCAACGCCCGTATCGCGGATGCGTTGCGCACCCCGGTCCAGATCGGCGAGAATTTTGACAGCGCGTTCGCGATGCAATCCGCGCTCTCCGCTGAGGCCTGCGACTACGTGATGCCCGACGTGCAGCGCATCGGCGGCGTCACCGGCTGGCTGCGCGCCGCCGCGCTGGCGCACGCCGCCGGGATCGAGATGTCGACGCATCTGTTCTCGGAAGTCAGCGCCCATCTGCTCTGCGTAACGCCGACCGCGCACTGGCTAGAATATGTCGACTGGGCCGATGCGGTGCTCGCGACACGTTTGCAGATCAAGGACGGCTTTGCGCTGCCGGGCGAGGAACCCGGCAACGGGATTGCGTGGGACGAGGCGGCGGTAAAGAAGTATCTGGTCGAATAGACCGTGTTTCGTCGCGACGCATCAAAGTGCGGACTTCGGAACCTGACGATCAGCGAGCGAATATGCCCGCTACGACCGAACAGCGGCAATCATACTGAGCTCGACCGGTGCGCCCCGCGGCAACTCGGCGACGCCGACGGATGTACGCGTGTGACGACCGCGATCACCTAGGCGCTCGATCAGCCGGTCGGAGGCGCCGTTCATGACTTGCGATTGCTGCGTAAATCCAGGCGCCGAGGCGATGTATCCAACGAGCTGCAAGACCTGGACGATCTTGTCCTCTCCGCCTGTTGCGTGGTTGATGGCCGAAATGCAGAGATCAGCGCAGAGTGCAGCAGCCTCCTGTGCGGCGGCGACATCGACGCCTGCGCCGACCTTGCCTGAGTACAGCAGGTCTTCGCCGCGACGCGGCAGCTGACCACTGACATACGCAATTCCACTATGGATGATCACCGGCAGGTAGTTGCCGCCGGGCTTGTTCACACTACTCATTTCGGTAACCTGCCTTCTTCCACATCTCGCTAAGCGATAGAGTTTCGCCGAATGCCAGGTTCGTCGCCGCGGTGAAGGATCGGACAATGGCAGGCGGCGAGTCACGGATCAAGGCTGCGCAGCTTCGCAGTAGGCGGCGGTGCGGATTCAGCCCGACAAGATACGCTCCCGCGAGGTCATGGAAGGACCTGCTACGCGGGCCGAAGAAGGCGTCCCCTGAGAGGTGCCCGCGCTACCACGTCTCCGCGTCCGGGATTTTCTTGCGCACCGCCCGGCGCTGGATCCAGATGCAGCGACGCACGGATCTGTTGGAGCGGCCGACCGCGGATATTCCTTGGCCGGCCTGCAGCAGTGGCGCCACGTTTTCGCGCAGCGCGCGGCAGCGCTGGAGCTCGGCCTGCCAGTCGATGGTCGCGGCATCAGCGCGCGACGTAATCAGCGCCAGCGCGGCCACCGCAAGACAGCCCACCCGCATCATCTGGAGTTCCTCACTGTGACCCCTCTCCATCGCGCCGGTAGCGGAAGTCGCAATGACCGGCTCCTTGCATGATCGTTTGCGTCCGCGTGAGCTTGATGTCGGAGCCGAAACCTTCCGCGGTCGCGAAGTCGGCGGCGCAGATCAGGAGAAAGCCGAGTTCGGGCTCGCCGAGCGCCTTGTAGAACTCGGCATAGGCGCAGCGCGTGACGTCAAACGCGAATGAATCCTGCGACTGTTCGATGACTTCATAGGCGAGCGCATCGTCGCGGGCGTAGGTTTTGAATGCCGACGACACCGCCTTGCCGAGATCGCTCTCGTTCTTGGCTTTCCAGAATTCCTCGCCGAAACCGCGATAGAGATCGCCGAGCGCCTTGCGCACCAGCGCGTTGGCGCGCACCTCGCCGAGCTCGGCCTGAAGCGCCTTGACGAGGGGCACGAGCACCTGCGCCTGGATCTTTGCTTGCTCGATGACGGAAATGCTCATGGGCGGCCCCGCGTCCGAGACGACGGTAGCACATCAGTGTTGCTATAGGAGATCGTGGCTTGCCGGACCGAGGTCCCGACGAAAAGTCCGTCTACGCTCTTCGAGCTACGCCGGACACGCTTCTCAACGAGATTGGTGGCTTGCCGAGCCGAAGCTCGCGGCGGCAGCCCGCCTGCGCCCTTTGGGCTTCGGCGTGGCATCCTTCACTCGCTTCGCGAGCGAAGGATGGTGGGCGCGACAGGGATCGAACCTGTGACCCCTACCATGTCAAGGTAGTGCTCTCCCGCTGAGCTACGCGCCCTAGATGTCGTCTAGATCGGGTCGGGTCCCTATAACGGCTCAGGGGAGCCGGTGCAAGGACGGAAGGGGGCCGATTTAGGCCGCCAGCATCTTGTTCACTTCGCTGACCAATTCGCGCAAATGCACGGGCTTGGACAGCACCTTGGCGTTCTTGGGGGCGTCCGAATCCGAGTTCAGCGCGACCGCGGCAAAGCCGGTGATGAACATGATCTTGATGTCGGGGTCGAGTTCCGAGGCCCGGCGGGCGAGCTCGATGCCGTCCATCTCCGGCATCACGATGTCGGTGAGGAGCATCTCGAACGGCTCTTCCCGCAGCCGCTGATAGGCGGCCATGCCGTTATCATGGGACGAGACCTGAAAACCGGCGTTTTCCAGCGCCTTGACCAGGAAACGGCGCATGTCGTTGTCGTCTTCGGCGAGCAGGATCTTTGGCATGGCGGAAAGTCGAATCCCCAGAGGATATCAGCAGAGGTCACTAAGCCCGACGGAGGGTAAATTTGGGGTGAAAATCTTTACCCTCCGCAGCTCGCGCTGCCGGACTCTTGTGAACCGGAATACGGTACGAAGCAATCGAGCCGGACCTGCCGGTCCCCACCTCGCTGCCCGCAGGGTTAAGACATGTTCCAGAGCAGATCTCATCTTTTCGCTTGGCAGGATGGTTGCGATTCCGGACAATGACGACACATAAGAGCCGCCCGATCGGCCGAATCAATGTGTTGAGGCCTGTGCCGGGCTTGTTGGATCGTGCGGCGCCGAGGGCGAAGCCTGATACCGAGAGGCGAAGCCTGATTACCAAGGGACGAAGCCTGACACCAAGGGACGAAGCCTGAGAAGATGACCCGGTTTGACGGCGACAAGTCGCCAGCCTTCGAGATCGTTGAGCCCGCGCAATGGCGCGCGCCGCTTATCTTCAACTCGCCCCATTCCGGCTCGACCTATCCGGACGAATTCCTCAGCGCCTCCAGGATCGACCTGCCGACGCTGCGGCGTTCCGAAGATTCCTTCATGGACGAGCTGATCGGCCATCTCAGCGAGCGCGGCTTTCCGACCGTGCGGGTCAACTTTCCGCGCTCCTATGTCGACGTCAATCGTGAGCCCTATGAGCTCGATCCCCGGATGTTCACCGGGCGCCTGCCGAGCTTCGCCAACACCCGCTCGATGCGGGTTGCCGGCGGGCTCGGCACCATTCCGCGCGTGGTCGGCGACGGCCAGGAGATCTATCGCGAACGTATCCTGGTCGACGATGCGCTGGGACGGATCGAGACGCTGTACAAGCCCTATCATCGCGCGCTGCGCCGGCTGATCAACAAGGTGCACCAGATGTTCGGCACCGTCGTGCTGGTCGACTGCCATTCGATGCCCTCGGTCGGCGTCTCCCGCGACGAGCCGCGCCGGCCCGACATCGTGATCGGCGACCGCTACGGCACCAGCTGCACGCCGCTATTGCCCGACCGGGTCGAGGAGACCATGGCCGGGCTCGGCTATTCGATCGGCCGTAACAAGCCCTATGCCGGCGGCTTCATCACCGAGCATTACGGCAACCCGGCCAGTGGCCTGCATGCCGTGCAGCTCGAGCTCAACCGCGCGATCTACATGGACGAGCGGCGGCGCGAGCGCACTCCGCGCTTTGCGCAAGTGGCGTCGGACTTCGGCGTGCTCGCCGACGTGCTCGCGACCACGGTCCCGTTCGGCGATCTCGGCCCGTTCCAGGCCGCGGCGGAATAGGCGCGACGTTTCCTTCGAACGATTGGGCTGAGTGCGATCAGCGCGAGCGCGTTTCGCGGCGCGCATTGAAATGAAAGCCGACGCTGAAAGAAATGAGAGGCTGAAAGAAAAAAGGGCCGCTTCTAATGAAGAAGCGGCCCAAGTCTAGGGAGGAAACGCCCAAGGAGGGCAGCAGTAACGCGAGAAGCGCTACCGCACCGCAACAATATGCGGCCGCGACGCACAAAGTGCAAGGGCTTTCGAGCAGTTTCCCATGCAATGAGGACATAGCTCGGTTGCTTCCAGAGAAACCCAGATTCAGTTCCTTTGATAAGGAAATTCAATGGGTTGATAGTCATTTGCATACGAACGAGGCAGATCCGGAACTAAGGTTTCAACTCAATGATCGATATTTGCCCAGCGGGTGTCTTTGACGAGGCGAACGCTTCCCGCATCCAAAATACCAGGGTGCAAAAGCAAGACAGCGCTGCACGATCCTTCCGATTTGAGCTAGGCAGGAGCGAGCTTCACCCGACTTTCGCTTTTGAGGATACGCCGTGACGGTGATCGATTTCTCCGCCTTCATCGGACGGCTCGCCACCGCCTCCGGCGAAACCATCCTGCCGTTCTTCCGCACCTCGCTGTCGATCGAGGACAAGAGCAAGACCAAGGATTTCGACCCCGTGACCGAGGCCGACCGCGCCGCGGAGGCGGTGATGCGGCGTCTGATCAAGGCCAACTTTCCCCAGCACGGCATCGTCGGCGAGGAATTCGGCAACGAGCGCGAGGATTCGGACTATGTCTGGGTGCTCGATCCCATCGACGGCACCAAATCCTTCATCGGCGGCTTTCCGATCTGGGGCACGCTGATCGCGCTCCTGCACAAGGGCACGCCGGTGTACGGCATGATGCACCAACCCTTCATCGGCGAACGCTTTTCCGGCGACAGCGGCTCGGCTCATTATAAGGGCCCCTCCGGCGAGCGCCGGCTCCAGGTCCGGCGCTGTGCTTCGCTGTCGGAGGCGACAACCTACACCACCAGCCCGCTGCTGATGAACGATCGCGACCGCGCCATCTTCGGCCGCATCGAGAAGGGCGCGCGGCTGTCGCGCTATGGCGGCGACTGCTATTCCTATTGCATGCTGGCGGCAGGTCACGTCGATCTCGTGGTCGAGACCGAGCTGAAGCCTTACGACATCGCAGCCCTGATCCCGATCGTGACCGGCGCCGGCGGCGTCGTCACCACCTGGGAAGGCAAGCCGGCGCAGGGCGGCGGCCGCATCATCGCGGCCGGCGACGCCAGGGTTCACGAAGAAGCACTGAAACTGCTCAACGGATAAGCGATACAGGAGCCTGCATGACCAACCCGCGCACGCTCCTTCTCGCGGCCTTGCTTCTGTTTCCGACGCTCGCCTCCGCCCAGAATTTCCCGACCAAGCCAATCAAGCTGATCGTGCCGTTCCCGGCTGGCGGCCCCAACGACATCATCGCGCGAGTGATCGGCCAGCGCATGTCGGAGCTATCAGGGCAGCCGGTGCTGATCGACAATCGCGGCGGCCAGGGCGGCGTGCTCGGGACCGATGCCGTCTCCAAGGCTGCACCTGACGGCTACACCATCGCGATCTCCAGCGCCGGCGCGCTGGCGATCAGCCCGAGCATGGAGCGGGTCGCGTACGATACGCTGAACGACCTCACGCCGGTGACTCTGGTTGCGACCGTGCCGGAAATGCTCGTTGTCGCCACCAACGTCCCCGCAAAAGACATCGCGGAATTGATCGCGCTCGCCAAGGCGCAGCCGGGAAAACTCAACTTTGCGTCCTCCGGACCCGGTAGCCTGCCGCATCTCGCCGGTGAATTGTTCAAGCTGACGGCGAAGATCGACATCGTGCACGTGCCCTATCGCGGCGCGGCGCCGGCCGTGAACGATCTGCTGGGCCAGCAGGTGCAGATGACGTTCCTGGATCTCCCCGTGCTGCTACCGCAGGTCAAGGCGGGCGCCTTGCGGCCGATCGCGGTCGGCTCGGCCGAGCGTTCGCCGACCGCGCCTGACGTGCCGACCACCGCGGAAGCCGGCTTTGCCGATCTGCGCATCGAGAACTGGTACGGCATGGTCGCGCCGAAGGGCACGCCGAAGGAGATCGTCACCGCGCTGCATGATCTGACCACGAAGGCGATGGCGGATCCCGCGGTGAAGGAAAAGCTCGCCGCCCAGGGCGCGACGCTGATCGGCGACGAGCCGGAGCATTTTCGCGCCTTTATCGCCGACGAGACCAGGAAATGGGCGAAGGTGATCAAGGACGCTGGCGTGGAGACCGCGAAGTAGCTGCGTCTTACCCCTCGCTGAAGGGCGGGGAAATCTCAGAGCTCACACTGCCGCAGACCGCAAATGCTCCACCAGCATCTTCGCCGGGCGCGGCAGCGTCTTGAAGCTTCGCGCGCAGATCACGAGTTTGCGGTTGGCCCAGCTATCGCGCAGGCGGACCATGGCGAGCGGCATCAGTTTTGCGCAGCGACGGGCGGCAGCTTCGGGCACCAGCGCGACGCCGACATCGGCGGCGACCATCTGGCAGATCGCATCGAAGTCGCGCAAGCGTGCGCGGTAATGCGGCCGCATGCCGAGCCGGGCGGCGTGCTTCGAAATATGAACCTGGAGCGCGGTGGCGCTGGTCAGCCCGACGAAGTCGCAAGCGCCCGCCTCCTGGAAATCGATTGCGCGGCGGCCGGCGAACGGGCCGCGCCTGGACGTCACCAGCGTCAGGCGATCCTCGCTGAAGGCGAAGCGCTCGATATGATCGGGCAGCGCGTGCTCGGCGGCGAATCCGAGATCGGCGGCACCGGCGGTGATCGCGGCCGCGATGTCGGTGCTTTCGCGCTCCTCGATGTCGATGGCGACGTCGCGATGCTCGCGCAGGAAGCCGGCGAGCGCCTTCGGCAGATGCTCCGAAAGGCCGGAGGTATTGGCGAGGAAATGCACGCTCGCGCGCACGCCGCTGGCAAAGCCCGCGAGATCGCCGCGCATGGCGTCGATCTGGTGGATGACGAGACGGGCGTGATCGAGCAGGCTCTCGCCGGCCGAGGTCAACTCGACGCCGCGGCGCCCGCGCTTGAGCAGCGCGACGCCGAGCGCATCCTCCAGCCCCTTGATGCGCGCGCTGGCCGAGGCCAGGGCCAGATGCGACCGCTCCGCGCCGCGGGTGATACTGCGCTGGTCGGCGACCGCGATGAACAGTTGGAGGTCGACGAGGTCGAAGCGCATCCGGGTCCCTTCAGCCTTCGCTCCGAACGAAGGCTATCTCCGTAACCTACAGATTGTGCCGGCGCGCGGCATCGGTCAATGTGCAGATATGATCGACCCGCTCCTCGTTCTCATCGCCGCCGTTTTCCTGCTCGCCGGATTCGTCAAGGGCGTGGTCGGGCTCGGCCTGCCGACGGTGTCCATGGGCCTGCTCGCGGTGAGCATGGCGCCCAGCCGCGCGATCGCCATCGTGATCGTGCCTGCCATCGTCACCAACATCTGGCAGACTTTCGTCGGCCCCCACTTGCGCGACATCCTGAGGCGGCTGTGGCCGCTGATGATCGGCACCGTCATCGGGTGCTGGCTCAATGCCGGCGCGCTCACTGGCCCGCATGCGCGCTACGGCACGATCGTGCTCGGTATCCTGCTCGTCATCTACGCGATCATCGGGCTGAACAAATTCCAGTTTCACGTTGCGCCAAAGAACGAGAAATGGGTTGGCGGCGTGGTCGGCGTGGTCACCGGCGTGATCTCGGCCTCGACCGGCGTGCAGGTGATCCCCTCAATGCCGTTCATGCAGGCGATCGGCATGGAGAAGGACGAGCTGGTGCAGGCGCTCGGCGTGTTCTTCACGACAGCGACACTGGCGCTCGCCTTCAACCTCACCGCGGGCGGATTGCTGACGCCGGCCAATGCAGTGCCGGGCGCTGTGGGCATGGCTTGCGCGTTTGCCGGCATGTACATCGGCCAAACGGTGCGGGCGCGGATGCCGGCGGAAGCGTTTCGCCGCTGGTTCCTGATCGCCATGATCCTGCTCGGCCTCTATCTCGCCGGGAGTGCGCTGCTGAAGGAATTCGCGTGAAAGACGTTACCGCGTCTCCAGCATGGCGACGCGGATGCCGAGATAGATGAAGAGGCCGCCGAGGGCACGGTTGACCCAGGCGACCGCGCCTTCGGAGCTCCGCAAGCGGTGGGCGGCCTTTGCCGCGAACGCCGCCAGCACCAGGCACCACAGCGTTCCCGTGCAGATGAAGATCAGGCCGAGCGTCAGGAAGGCGAGCGGCTTGTGCGCCGAGTCGGCTGCGACGAATTGCGGCAGGAAGGCCAGGAAGAACAGCGCGACCTTGGGATTGAGCGCGTTGGTGAACACGCCCTGGAGGAAAACCCGCCGCAGCGAGCTCTGCACCGGCTCGTCGATGGTTGAGGCCAGGACCGGGCGCGACCACAGCATCTGAAGCCCGGTCACGACGAGATAGGCCGCGCCGACCAACTTCAGGATCGAGAACGCGGTCGATGAAGCCATCAGCAGGGCCGAAAGGCCGATCGCGGCGCCCGCGACGTGGAAAAAGCAGCCGCAACTGATGCCCAGCGCCGCCGCAGCACCACCTCGCCAGCCCAGCTGCATGCTGCGGCCGATCACATAGACCGTATCTGGCCCCGGCGTGATGTTGAGCAGCACGCCCGACAGGACGAAAAGCCAGATTTCGTGAATGCCCAGCATGTGTGACGTGCCTCCGCCGCCCAACCGTCGTCCCTAGAAGGCGGCTTAGTGGGTTCGCTCGTCGCCGTCCACCGCCGGGATTGCCGAGGATTTACCTCGAATTTGCAATGCGGATCATACTTTCGCTCGGCCTCATCTGCTCTATAAGGAATGCTTCTTGAATGCGGGGATTCGAGGCGACGGCCACGCCGTGGCCGGTCCTCGGTCTCTTCCAAGTCTCTTGCAAGTCTCTTGGAGCTCCGGAATGGAAAGACGTCTGGCTGCCATTGTCTGCGCCGATGTCGCCGGCTATTCGCGCATGATGGGCACCGATGAGGCCGGCACCCATGCCGCCTTCAAGGCCCATCGCAGCGCGATCCACCCCATCATCCTCAATCACGGCGGCCGCGTCGTCAAAAACACCGGCGACGGCTTCTTGCTGGAGTTCCCCTCGATCGTCGGCGCCACCGAGGCCGCGATCGCGATGCAGACGCTGATGGCGGAGCGCAATCACCATCTGCCCGCCGATCGCGCCATGCAGTTCCGCCTCGGCATCCACATGGGTGACGTCATCGCCGACGAGGACGAGGTCTTTGGTGACGATGTCAACATTGCCGTCCGCCTCGAAGCCGTGGCGAGCCCCGGCGGCTTCGCGATCTCGGCCAAGGCCTACAAGGAGGCCAGCAAGCATCTCACCGTGCCGCTGGTCGATGCCGGCAACCACCGCTTCAAGAACATCAAGGATCCGATCGGGGTCTGGACCTGGACGCCTGAGGGTGCACCGGCGCTTGCGCCCGCGCTGAGGGAGGCATCCGCCCTCTCGCAGCAGTATCGCACCGCGATCGTCGGCGTGCTGCCTTTCGCCAATCTCAGCGACGCACAGGACGAGTATTTCTCCGACGGCCTGACCGAGGATTTGATTCACGCGCTGTCGCTGCAATCCTTCTATCGCGTGCTTAGCCGCAACTCGACCTTCGTGTTCAAGGGCAACAACGTCAGCACCCGTCTGATCGCGCGGGAGATCGACGCTAGCTATCTGATCCAGGGTTCGGTGCGGCGTGCCGGAGCCAAGATCCGCGTCACCGCCGAACTGATCGCGCCGGAGACCGGCGAGCAGCTCTGGACCGGCCGCTACGACCGCGACATCGGCGATCTCTTCGCGATGCAGGACGAGATCACCACCAACCTGTCCGCCGCCATCGCTACCGAGATCGTCCGGGCCGAGGCCTCGGCGCCGGCGCGGCTCTCGACCGACGTCACCGCCTGGGACCGCTTCCTCAAAGGGCTGTCGCACTATTATCGGCAAACCAAGGAAGACCTGGCCATCGCCGTCGACCTGTTCCGGGAGGCCATCAGACTCGAGCCCAAGCTGTCGATTGCGCATGCCTATCTCGCCACGATCCAGATCCAGAGCATCCAGTTCGGCTGGGTCAAGGGCACGCGCGAGATGTGGGCCGAAGCGATGAAGCTTGCCGAAACCAGTGTCCGGCTCGACCCACGCTCGTCATTTGCGTTCTCGATTCTGTCCTGGACCCACGCGCTGGAGGGCCATTACGAGGCCGCGATGGACGCCGCCAAGCGCGCCGTCGCGCTCAACCCCTACGACAACGGCGCGCGCGGCGTGCTCGGCATCTGCCATTTCGCCATTGGCGAGCACCGCGAGGCGATCGAGCTGTTCTCGATGGCCGCACAGCGCGACAACAGCGATCCGCGCTACCAATGGGCCGCACTGAACGCCTTCAGCCATTATCTGCTGGGCCAATATGACGCGACCCTGTCATGGGCTCGAGAACAGCTCTACATCAACCCGAACCATTTGCAGGCGCTGGCGATCCGCGCCGCGGCGCTGGCGCAATTGGGGCGGGCCGACGAGGCGGTCGAGGCGACCCGCGTGCTCATGGGTAACTACCCGACTCTCAATGTCGACCGCCATTTGCGCAATTTCCACTGGAAGCGGCCCGAGGACCTCGCCCATTACCGCGCCGGACTCTTGAATGCGGGCGTGCCGCTCGGCAAACTCACCCTGGTCTCGAGCGACGTCAAACGCATCGCCGAATCCTGAGGGCCAGCCGCGGCCACGCGGCAATGTCCCCTCTGCCCTTATTGACACGACAGTGACTTCAGCCACACTCCACTACACGCTGAAGTAGTATAACGTGTTGTCGGTTTGTCAGGACTTTCCGCGCTCTATCGCCGCGTCTTTATTTCACGATTCGCCGTTTTCAGGATCTTGGGCCATGCATGACTCCGCTCCGAAGCCCCCCTTCGACCCCTCGATCCAGGTCTCGCCGAACAATCCCTGTCCATTCCTGCGCGGCCTCGTCGGCGAGGGGTTTGTTGACGGCGGAACCGTCCCGCTCGGCACGCTGTCGCAAACGATCGCGAATGCGAGCGGCGAGACCGGGCTGAAGAAGGTCTCGGCCCGCATCCAGGTCCGCGGCGTCGCGCTCATCGCCAACGGTCTCGGTCACATCCTGAAGAGCATATTTTCGGGCGCGCAGCTCGATGCGTTGCGTGGCGGCCCTCTCGACAAGCGCGGTGCCGGCTCGCGCGTCCTCGGCGTCGACGGCACGGTCGATGAGGACGAGCTCGCGCGGTTTGCGAGCTTCGGGCGGAACTACCAGGATCCGAACGGCGGCGGCTCCGAGCCGGGTCTCAACGCCTCGGAAATCGGCGTCTTCATGCGCGACAACCTCAAGCGCGCCGGCGGCGCCGCGCGCTGGTACTACCCCCTGCTGATGAAGTTCGAGTGGCCGATCCTCCTGAAGATCGTGGGCAAGGGCGCGGGTGAGGACCGCTATCTCAGCGTGGCCGACGTGCGCACTCTGTTCAACGAGCGGCAATTCCCTGCTCGCATCAACCAGCGGCTCGTATCGCAGCCGGTGCTGTCGACCTGCCAGCGCGTGGTGCGGGGCGCCCTCAAAATTGCGGCCCTGCTCGTCGCCCTCGGTCTTGCCTTGCTCGTTGCGGTCGCCGAATTCCCCGACCAGGTGCGCGCCATGCTACCGCAAAAGGGAATTCTCGTGAATCTCCTGCCGCCCCCCTTGCCCACGGCCCCTGAGACGAAAGCGGCCTATTGGCTCGAGCAAAACTGGTCGCTGAAGGACAGGCACTGGTTTCACCATGCCAGCCAGGGCACCGCGACCTTCCCGGTGCCCTATGAATGGTTCATGGCCCTGGAGCAGCCGCGCCTGCATCTGTTCTCGCGGCCGGGCATGATGACGGACAGCGCCTATCTCGAGCGCTTCGGGTTCATCCCGAGCCCGCAGTCGATCCAGACCGATGCGACGTCACTACGCCGCTTCGGTTACGCCAATGTCTACGAGACGACGCAGGTGCCGGACTGGTCGACTAGGTGGACGCCGGCGGAGAACGTCGACGGCCTGCCGGTCGGCTTCGCACGGATGACCGGTGTCAGCGATCCCGCGACGGGCCGGCGCGAAGAGGACAAGATCGGGCTGACCTGCGCGGCCTGCCATACCGGCCAGATCCACTACCAGGGCGTGAACGTGCGTTTCGACGGCGGCCCGGCCATGACCGACCTGAAGAAGCTCGAGCTCTCCACCGGCCTGTCGATCGCCTACACGCTTTACGTGCCGTTCCGCTTCCAGCGCTTCGCCGATCGCGTGCTCGGCCCCGATGCCAGCAAGGCTGACCGCGCCGCGCTCAAGCAGAAGCTCAGCGCGATCGGCAACTTCCTGATCGACTGGGCGCAAACCCAGCAAAAGACGATTGAAGGCAAGAAGACCTGGAACGGCAGGCAGCAGAGTGACACCGAGGAAGGGTTCGGTCGCCTCGACGCTCTCAATCGCATCGGCAATCAGGTGTTTTCGCAGGATCTCGCGCTGAGCGGGATCAAGGGATTCGAGAAGAACCTGCACGCCCAGGACGCCCCGGTCAGCTATCCCCCGATCTGGACCGTGCCCTGGTTCAAGTTCGCCCAGTACGACGCCTCGATCGAGCAGCCGCTGATCCGCAACGCCGGCGAAGCCCTCGGCGTGACAGCGCTGCTCAACCTGTCCGACGCCTATCCGGAGGACAGGCTGTGGCGCTCCTCGGTCCATATCAACACGCTCGGCTGGATCGAGGACATGCTCAGGGGGCCAGATCCGTTCACGACGGCAGATCCCTCCACCGGTCCGAAGTTCGGCGGCCTGCTTGCGCCGAAATGGCCCTCGCAGATCCTTGGCGACAATTGGAGGCTCGATCAGAAGAAGGTCGACAATGGCCGCAAGATTTACGCCGAAATGTGTTCAGGCTGCCATCTGCCGGCGATCGACACTCCGGCTTTCTGGTCGTCGAGACATTGGGAGCCGAGCGGCGACAGCAAGGTGCTGAACGCGGTGACGATCCCCCTCGACGAGATCAAGACGGATCCCGAACAGTCGCTCGTGCTCAGCAACAGGATCGTCGATGTGCCCGGCTTCCTCAAGGTGGATACGGCCGACCTCCAGAAATGGTGGCAATGCGACGTCTCGACCGCGAGCTCGCCGACCGAGATGGTGTATGCGCTCGGACTCATGACTGTGGTGGATCTCGTCGCCCGCAAATGGATGGACGACGAGAAGACTCCGGACGCCGAGCGGGCGAAATTGTGGAATCTCGCGCGCAAGAACTGCCTCAATCCGGTGGGGGGAGCGCGCTATCGGGCACGGCCGCTGAACGGCATCTGGGCAACGGCGCCCTATCTGCACAACGGTTCGGTGCCGTCTCTCTACTGGCTGCTGAAGCCTGCAAGCGAGCGCCCGCAAAAATTCTGCATGGGCCGCCGCGACTATGATCCCGTGACCGTCGGCTTTGCGGTCACCGCCGACGAGAAGTGCAAGACGGGTGAAACCGAGTTTTCGGCAGGGTCGGAGAAGGATCCAATCCAAGGCAACAGCGTGCTCGGCCATTCCTTCGAACGCAAGCCGGGCGAGGAAAAACGTCCGGGCGTGATCGGTCGCGTGTTCAAGGACGATAACGAGCGCTACGATCTGATCGAGTATCTGAAGACGCTGTAGTGGGTGATGCTACTTCCTCGTCATGGCCGGGCTTGTCCCGGCCATCCGCGATCTTCGTCACGGCGCGAAGAACGTGGATGCCCGGGACAAGCCCGGGCATGACGGCGTGTGGTCGCAGGGAAGCATCGCTCCCCCTCACTTGAACAGCGGCGTGCCCGGTACGAAGGCGTCGAAGGCTGCCCAGAATTGGGAACGGTAGCGGTCCTGCTCCTGGAGAATCTCGTGCTTGGCGCCGGCGATCACGAGATGGGAGCCGGCGCGTAAATGATAGGCGAACTCCTCGATCGCCGCGATCGAGACCACGGTGTCGCTGGAGGCCGCCAGCATCAGGATCGGCTGACGGATCTCGGACGGGTAGTTTTTGCCCCTGAAAGTGTGCATCGCGCGGAAGGCGGTATCGGCCCAGGCGATCGTCGGTGACGCGAGCCCGAGGGTCGGATCCTCCTCCAGGATCGCGGCATTGCGCGCATAGCGCACGGGATCGCTGGTCAGCGGATTGTTAATGAAGGGATTGAGCCCGGTGATCTGGTCGCTGCCGCCGGGGACATAGCGGCCGCCCATCCCTAACACCCGCATCGTCTTCAGCAGAGCCCGCGCCGGAAACGAGGTGGCGCGGCCGGGCAGGTCGATCATCGGCGCAGACAGCACCATACGGTCGAACCAGCGCTTGCCCGCATGCGCCACCCGCAGCATCACCGTGCCGCCCATGGAGTGGGCGAGCGCAAAGAAAGGCGGCGGGCAATCCGGCAGCACCACCTGCTGCACGAAGGTCTCGACGTCGATCTCGAAATCGGCGAAGTCGCGGACATAGCCCTTGCGCGGATCGCGCAGGCGGCGCGAGGAGTGGCCCTGCCCGCGCCAGTCGATCATCGCCACGGCAAAGCCGCGGTCGCGCAAATCGCGCACGGTCTCGAAATACTTTTCGATCTGCTCACTGCGTCCGGTGAAGACGCAGACGGTGCCCTTGCGGTTCGCCGGCGGCGCCCAGCGCGCAAAGCGCAGCTCGACGCCATCAGGGGTTTTGACGGTGCCGCTGACGACGTCTTCGGGAACGGGATTGGATGGTATCGACACCAGCGTCATGATGGGGAAGGCTTGGGCACGAAGTGCTGCAAATCAGGGGGCGGGAGCGCCGAAAAGGCCAAGTATCCGCCCTCTTGAACGCCGTTCTCCTCAACCCATATCACTTTGGTGCAGGCCGCTACCAGTGTTTCGGAACCGGAACATCAGGCTGCACACAGAGAAAGCCCGGCCCGATTGGCGGGCGGGTTACTCAAACAGTCGCTCAATGGAGGACTTGACCATGCGTACCTACGACCTGACCCCCTTCTACCGTTCGACCGTCGGCTTCGACCGCCTCTTCAACCTGCTCGACCAGGCCGGTTCGGACGGCAGCCCCGGTTATCCCCCCTACAATATCGAGCGCACCGGCGAGAATGACTACCGCATCACCGTTGCGGTCTCGGGCTTCGCCAAGGATGAGCTCTCCATCGTCGCGAAGGAAAACACGCTGACGATCAAGGGCGAGAAAGTCGCCAACGAGAACTCGAAGGCCGAAGTGCTGTACCGCGGCATCGCCGCGCGTGCCTTCGAGCGCGCCTTCCAGCTTGCCGACTTCGTGCAAGTGAAGAACGCCTCGCTCGAGAACGGGCTGCTTCACGTCGACCTCGTCCGTGAGATTCCCGAAGCTAAGAAGCCGCGCCAGATCGCGATCAACACCGGTGCGCAAGGCGCGCAGGTGATCGAGAACTCGGTAGCCGCGTAAATCACGGACGTCACTTCCAGGTTGCGAAAACGCCCCGGTGCCCCGGGGCGTTTTTTTGTTTTGTTCGGCTCTCCTCGTCCCCGCGAAACCAGGAAAATCCTACCGCGAGACCGAGAATCGTGCGCGGAGGGAATACCGAACGAGGGATCCGCCATACCTTCCCTGCGATGATGGTCTCGGCCTTTGCCAGGACGTCAGCGATTGTTGGACTGCGTTGCTGGAGTGTTCCGCCGCATCACAGAGCGGTGAATTGGCGTAACGCCGTCGCCCCGCGCGTCGTCCTTTGGCTATCGAACCAAAAACAAGACGGAGAACGATCATGACTTTCTGGCGCAGCTTTTTCGTCGCCGCGAGCCTGCTGGCGGCCCCTCTCAGCCTCGCTCATGCGCAGACACCGCAGACCGTAAAGGCCAAGAACGTCGTGCTGGTGCACGGCGCCTGGGCCGACGGCTCGAGCTGGTCGGAAGTGATCCCGATCCTCCAGGCCGCAGGGCTCAACGTAACCGCCGTGCAGAATCCGCTGTCGTCGCTTGCGGATTCCGTCGAAGCCACCAAGCGCGTGCTGGCCGAACAGGACGGTCCGACCGTGCTGGTCGCGCATTCCTGGGGCGGCACCGTCATCAGCCAGGTCGGCACCGACCCGAAGGTCACCGGCCTCGTCTATGTCGCCGCACGTGCGCCCGATGCCAACGAGGATTTCGTCGCGCTGTCGAAGCAATTCCCGACCGGCCCCGTGCGTGCCGGCATCGTCGAGCGCGACGGTTACACAAAACTCTCGGAAGACGCCTTTCTGAAGTACTTCGCCAATGGCGTGAAGCCCGAGCAGGCCAAGGAGCTCTACGCCGTGCAATGGCCGACCGCCGCCTCGATCTTCGCCGGTCGCACCACCGAGGCGGCATGGCACTCCAAGCCGAACTGGTACGCGGTGTCGAAGAACGACTACACCATCAATCCCGATCTCGAACGCTTCCTCGCCAAGCGCATGAACGCCACCACGATCGAGCTCGACGCCGGCCACCTCTCGCTGGTGTCGCACCCGAAGGAGGTGGCGAATTTGATCCTGGAAGCGGCGGGGTATGGCCGGAGCTGAGCGGCGCTTGTCATGGTGCAAAGGCGCTTAAGTGCTCAGGCGCCTTTTGTTTTGCTCCGCTCTCTCCCCAATGTCGTCCTGGCGAAGGCCAGGACCCATTACCACAAGGGGATGTTTGGCGAAGATTAGTCATCCGGTACTCACACCACGCACAATCGACAGACCTCGCGGTATGGGTCTTGGCTTTCGCCAAGGACGACACCGTTGGTGTGATGCGGGCCATTGCATCAAACGCTCACGTTTAGTCCAGCCCCTGCGCTGCCGGCATGTCCTGTGTCGGCAGGATCGTTGGAGCAGGTTTGGCCAGACCGACGGTTGGAGCAATGACCTGCGGCGCGGCCTCGGCGGGCTTTGCCGGCACGACTGCCACGGTCTGCGTGGCAGGTTGAGCCTGCGCTGCCTGTGCCGTCGCAGGCTCGGCCGGCTTCGCCGCGGCGACCGGCGCCTCGCGCGGCGGGGCGGCCTTCGGGAGCGGGACGGTGCGGCTGGCGACATGCGGGATCGGGGCCGGTGGGCGGGGCGGACCACTGCGGACCATGGTCGGCGGCGGCAGCGCGCTTTGCGGGCGGTAAGGTGCAACCGCAGGCTGCTCGTAGCCCGGCGCCATGCCGTAAGCGTCAGCAGCTGGCATGAAGCGCAAAATCCTTCCGTCGCGGGCGTCGATCACCAGCCGGCCGTCCTCGCCGCGGCGGTCGATCACCGCGATGGTGTAGACGCTGCCGCGCAGGCGCGGGATGCCCAGCGGAGAAAACCCGTTTTCGCGCAGCACCGCGTAGACCTCGGTCGATGGCAGCAGCACCGGGGCCGGCCCGCGTTCCTCGTAGCCCGAGCCGTAGCCATAGCGCGGCGGCGGGGGCGGCGCGGCGTCCGATGGCGCATAGGGTCCGTCGAAATCCGAGACCGCGATCATCGCCCCTCGCACTGGAACTTGCGCTTGAGCCGCGGTCGCGGCCAGCACCAGCGCGGCGGCGGCCACACATCCTGTGAAAAACTTCATGGTCGAGACGCTCCTGTCAGGCCCCCGGACGGATCGCGCTCTTTCGCTTCTTGCGGCGTGGCGCGCCCTCCGAAGGGTCGATCCGAAGCATCATTGGGGATTTCGGCGTCGGCGGGGCCGGATCAGGGCGCGTTTGCTTCAAAACCGGGGCCGCGCAACTTTTGGAAAGCGATTGATTGACAGATGGGGAATCGGGACTTGCGCGCGCTTGTGTGATAGACAAAAATTTGGCAAGGTGATGGTTAGGACAGGAAGACTGTCTCAATTTTGCTTGCGGTTCCGGCATAGGGATTGCAACGAAAGTCGGTGCTTTCGAGCGCCAAGAAGGCAACAGGCAAAGCCGTTCTCGGGGACGAAGAACGCCTTGGCCTGAATTTAAGAAAATGCGGCTCGCGAGCGGACGAGCGGTGACCCAGAAGCGGGTGCCGCGGGACGCCCAAGGTGCGCCGAAGGTGGCGGTGAGGCAGCTTGCCGCATGGAGAGGACGAGGACATGAACGGGTCGCAAGTCGAGCGCGGAAACATCGTGGCAGAGCAACTGTCGGCGACGGTCGCCTCGAAAACGACCGATCCGATTCGGGAACACAATTCACGCCCGCCGGCCGTAGGTCTTTATGATCCGAGCCTGGAAAAGGATTCCTGTGGCGTCGGCTTCATCGCCAACATCAAGGGCCAGAAGTCCCACGAGATCGTCGCGGACGCGTTGAGCATCCTCTGCAATCTCGAGCACCGCGGCGCCGTCGGCGCCGACCCGCGCGCCGGTGACGGCGCCGGCATTCTGGTGCAGATCCCGCATGCTTTCTTCAGCCGCAAGGCGAAGGAGCTCGGCTTCGCGCTGCCCAATCCCGGCGAATACGCCATCGGCGCGCTGTTCATGCCGCGCGACACCGCATGGCGCAACGTCATCAAGAGCATCATCGCCGATCAGATCAAGGAAGAGGGCCTGACGCTGCTCGGCTGGCGCGACGTGCCAACCGACAATTCCTCGCTCGGCGTCACCGTGAAGCCGACCGAGCCCGCCTGCATGCAGGTGTTCATCGGCCGCAACGGCACCGCCAAGACCGAGGACGATTTCGAGCGCCGGCTCTACATTCTGCGCAAGTCGATCTCGCAAGCGATCTATCAGCGCCGCGACCGCGGCCTCGCCGGCTATTATCCGTGCTCGATGTCCTGCCGCACCGTGATCTACAAGGGCATGTTCCTCGCCGACCAACTCGGCAAGTACTATCCCGATTTGCACGAGGCGGACTTCGAGAGCGCGTTGGCGCTCGTTCACCAGCGTTTCTCGACCAACACCTTCCCGGCGTGGTCGCTGGCGCATCCCTACCGCATGATCGCGCATAACGGCGAGATCAACACCCTGCGCGGCAACGTCAACTGGATGGCGGCGCGCCAGGCATCGGTGAGCTCCGAGCTTTATGGCAAGGACATCAACCGGCTCTGGCCGATCTCCTACGAAGGCCAGTCGGACACCGCCTGCTTCGACAACGCGCTCGAATTCCTGGTGCAGGGCGGCTACTCGCTGCCGCACGCCGTCATGATGATGATTCCGGAGGCGTGGGCGGGCAATCCCTTGATGGATGAGAAGCGCCGCGCCTTCTACGAATATCATGCAGCCCTGATGGAGCCGTGGGACGGCCCCGCCGCGATCGCCTTCACCGACGGCCGCCAGATCGGTGCCACGCTGGACCGCAACGGCCTTCGTCCCGCGCGCTATCTCGTCACCAAGGACGACCGCATCGTGATGGCGTCCGAGATGGGCGTGTTGACGATTCCCGAGGACCAGATCATCACCAAGTGGCGCTTGCAGCCCGGCAAGATGCTGCTGGTCGACCTCGAGCAGGGCCGCCTCATCCCCGACGACGAGATCAAGGCCGAGCTCGCCAGGAGCCATCCCTACACGGAGTGGCTGGAGCGGACACAGATCGTGCTGGAAGAGCTGCCGAAGGTGCCGACCACCGGCGTGCGCTCCAACCTGTCGCTGCTCGATCGCCAGCAGGCGTTCGGCTACAGCCAGGAAGACATCACCATCCTGATGACGCCGATGGCCTCCACCGGCGAGGAAGCCGCAGGCTCGATGGGCAACGACACGCCGATCTCGGCGCTGTCGGCCAAGGCCAAGCCGCTGTTCACCTACTTCAAGCAGAACTTTGCGCAGGTCACCAATCCGCCGATCGACCCGATCCGCGAGGAGCTGGTGATGAGCCTCGTCTCCATCATCGGACCGCGGCCGAACCTGTTCGACCTGCAAGGCCTTGCCACCACCAAGCGCCTCGAAGCGCGCCAGCCGATCCTGACCGACGCGGACCTCGAAAAGATCCGCTCGATCTCCGAGGTCGCCGAGTCGCACTTCAAGTCGCGCACGCTGGACACCACCTTCCACGCCGGCCTCGGCGCGGCCGGCATGGACCAGGTGCTGGACGAGCTCTGCGCGCGCGCCGAGAGCGCTGTGCGCGAGGGCGTCAACATCATCATCCTGTCTGACCGCATGGTCGGCACCGACCGGGTTCCGATCCCGTCGCTGCTGGCGTGCGCCGCCGTGCATCATCATTTGATCCGTACGGGATTGCGCACCTCGGTCGGCCTCGTCGTCGAGTCTGGCGAGCCGCGCGAAGTGCATCACTTCGCCTGCCTGGCCGGCTACGGCGCGGAAGCGATCAATCCGTATCTGGCGTTCGAAACCATCATCGCGATGAAGGACCGCCTGCCCGGCTCGCTCGACGACTACGAGATCGTCAAGCGCTACATCAAGTCGATCGGCAAGGGCCTGCTCAAGGTGATGTCCAAGATGGGCATCTCGACCTACCAGTCCTATTGCGGCGCGCAGATCTTCGACGCCATCGGCCTGAGGGCGGAATTCGTCGGAAAATTCTTCGCCGGTACGCACACCCGCGTCGAGGGCGTCGGCCTTGGCGAGATCGCCGAAGAGGCGGTGCGCCGTCATGCCGACGCGTTCGGCGAGGCTCTCGTTTACAAGACCTCGCTCGATGTCGGCGGCGAATACGCCTATCGCAGCCGCGGCGAGGACCATGCATGGACCGCCGAGTCGGTGGGGCTGCTTCAGCACGCCGCGCGCGGCAATTCGCTGGAGCGCTACCGCGCATTCGCGAAGATCCTCAACGAGCAGTCGGAGCGTCTCCTGACGCTGCGCGGCCTGTTCCGGATCAAGAACGCGGACGAGGAGAAGCGCAAGCCGGTGCCGCTCGACCAGGTCGAGCCGGCCAAGGACATCGTCAAGCGTTTCGCCACCGGCGCGATGAGCTTCGGCTCGATCTCGCGCGAGGCGCACACCACGCTCGCGATTGCCATGAACCGGATCGGCGGCAAGTCGAACACCGGCGAAGGCGGCGAGGAAGCCGACCGCTTCAAGCCGATGCCGAACGGCGACAGCATGCGCTCGGCGATCAAGCAGGTCGCCTCCGGCCGCTTCGGCGTCACCACCGAGTATCTCGTCAACTCCGACATGATGCAGATCAAGATGGCGCAGGGTGCCAAGCCCGGCGAAGGCGGCCAGCTGCCCGGCCACAAGGTCGACGCCACCATTGCCAAGGTGCGTCACTCCACGCCCGGCGTCGGCCTGATCTCGCCGCCGCCGCACCACGACATCTACTCGATCGAGGATCTGGCGCAGCTCATCTACGACCTCAAGAACGTCAACCCGGACGGCGCGGTCTCGGTCAAGCTGGTCTCCGAGATCGGGGTCGGCACGGTGGCCGCGGGCGTCGCCAAGGCGCGCGCCGACCATGTCACCATCGCGGGCTTCGAGGGCGGCACCGGCGCTTCGCCGCTGACCTCGATCAAGCACGCGGGGTCACCGTGGGAGATCGGTCTCGCCGAAACTCACCAGACGCTGGTGCGCGAGCGGCTGCGCAGCCGCATCGTGGTCCAGGTCGACGGCGGCTTCCGCACCGGCCGTGACGTCGTGATCGGCGCGCTGCTCGGCGCCGACGAGTTCGGCTTCGCCACTGCGCCGCTGATCGCGGCCGGCTGCATCATGATGCGCAAGTGCCATCTCAACACCTGCCCGGTCGGCGTCGCGACCCAGGACCCGGTCCTGCGCAAGCGCTTCACCGGCCAGCCCGAGCATGTGATCAACTACTTCTTCTTCGTCGCCGAGGAGGTCCGCGAGATCATGGCCTCGCTCGGCTTCCGCAGCTTCAACGAGATGATCGGCCAGGTGCAGCTGCTCGACCAGACCAAGCTGGTCGCGCACTGGAAGGCCAAGGGCCTCGACTTCTCGAAGCTGTTCGTCAAGCAGAAGGAAGAGAAGGGCCAGAAGATCTATCACTCCGAGCGCCAGAACCATCATCTGGAAGCCGTGCTCGACCGTACGCTGATCGAGCAGGCGACGCCTGCGCTCGACCGCGGTGCGCCGGTGAAGATCGAGGCCAAGATCAACAGCACCAACCGCTCCGCGGGCGCGATGCTGTCGGGTGCGGTCGCCAAGATCTACGGCCATGCCGGCCTGCCGCATGAGACCATCCATGTCAGCCTCAAGGGCACTGCCGGCCAGGCTTTCGGCGCCTGGCTGGCGCAAGGCGTCACCTTCGAGCTCGAAGGCGAAGCCAACGACTATGTCGGCAAGGGCCTCTCGGGCGGCAAGATCATCGTCAAGCCGCCGGCCAACAGCGGCATCGTGCCGGAAGAGAGCATTATCGTCGGCAACACCGTGATGTACGGCGCCATTCAAGGCGAGTGCTACTTCCGCGGCATCGCCGGCGAGCGTTTTGCCGTGCGCAATTCCGGCGCCGTGGCGGTGGTCGAGGGCGCGGGCGACCATTGCTGCGAATACATGACAGGCGGCATCGTGGTCGTGCTCGGCAAGACCGGGCGCAACTTCGCGGCCGGCATGTCCGGCGGCATCGCCTATGTGCTGGACGAGACCGGCGACTTCGACAGGCTGTGCAACATGGCGATGGTTGAGCTCGAGCCGGTGCTGTCGGAAGAGCTGATCAACGCCGGCACCTATCACCACTCCGGTGACCTCGAGGCGCACGGCCGGGTCGACGTGTTCAAGGACCTGCTCGCCTCCGACGTCGAGCGCCTCCACGTCCTGATCACGCGCCATGCCAAAGCGACCGGCTCCAGGCGCGCCGCCGACATCCTGGCCAACTGGAAGGACTGGCTGCCCAAATTCCGCAAGGTGATGCCGGTCGAATACCGGCGCGCGCTGCGCGAGATGGCCGCCAACGCGGACGCCGAGCCGAAAATCGCGATCGGGGCGTAGGACATCAGCGCCCGTCATTGCGAGCGCAGCGAAGCAATCCAGACTTTCTACTCGGAAGCAGACTGGATTGCTTCGTCGCAAGAGCTCCTCGCAATGACGGTGAGGAAACAACAAACGATTAGACGGCAGGGACTTCGGGTTTAATGGGCAAGATCACGGGTTTTCTCGAAATCGAACGGCATGACCGCAAGTACACCCCGGTCGCCGAGCGCGTGAAGCATTTCCACGAGTTCGTCGTTCCCCTCTCCGAGAAGGAAACGCGCGACCAGGCCGCGCGCTGCATGAACTGCGGCATTCCCTATTGCCACGGCACCGGCTCGGTCGCGCCCGGCACGCCGGGCTGCCCGGTCAACAACCAGATCCCGGACTGGAACGACCTCGTCTATCAGGGCAACTGGGAAGAAGCCTCGCGCAATCTGCACTCGACCAACAATTTCCCGGAGTTCACGGGGCGCATCTGTCCGGCGCCATGCGAAGCCTCCTGCACGCTCAACATCGACGACAACCCCGTCACCATCAAGACCATCGAATGCGCGATCGTCGACCGCGCCTGGGACAATGGCTGGCTGAAGCCGGAAGTGGCGGCCGTGAAGACCGGTAAGAAGGTCGCGGTGATCGGCTCGGGTCCGGCCGGCATGGCCTGCGCGCAGCAGCTCGCGCGCGCCGGCCACGACGTGCATCTGTTCGAGAAGTTCGCCAAGGCCGGCGGCCTGCTGCGCTACGGGATCCCCGACTTCAAGATGGAAAAGAACGTCATCGACCGCCGCGTCACGCAGATGGAAGGCGAAGGCGTCACCTTCCACTACAACAGCCATGTCGGCGCTGACGGCAATGTCGATCCGCGCGAGATGCTCAACGAGTACGACGCCGTGGCGCTGACCGGCGGCGCCGAAGCCCCGCGCGACCTGCCGATCCCCGGCCGCGACCTTGCCGGCATCCACTACGCCATGGACTTCCTGCCGCAGCAGAACCGCCGCGTGTCCAATGAACCGTTGAACGGCGTCCAGGAGATTTTGGCCGGCGGCAAGCATGTCGTCGTCATCGGCGGCGGCGACACCGGATCCGACTGCATCGGCACCTCGCTGCGCCAGGGCGCGCTCTCGGTGACCCAGCTCGAGATCATGCCCGCACCGCCGGAGCACGAGAACAAGGGACTGACCTGGCCGAACTGGCCGCTGAAGATGCGGACGTCCTCGAGCCAGGCCGAAGGCGCGATCCGCGAATTCGCCGTGTTGACGCAGAAGTTCACGGGCGAGAACGGCAAGGTCAAGAAGCTGCACTGCGTGCGCGTCGACGACAAGTTCAAGGCGATCGCCGGCACCGAGTTCGAGCTCGACGCCGATCTCGTCCTGCTCGCGATGGGCTTCGTCCATCCCGTGCACGAAGGCCTGCTCAAGATGCTCTCGGTCGAGCTCGACCCGCGCGGCAACGTCAAGGCCAACACGCTCGACTACCAGACCTCGCGCCCGAACGTGTTCACGGCAGGCGACATGCGCCGCGGCCAATCACTGGTGGTCTGGGCCATCCGCGAGGGCCGGCTGTGCGCCCGGTCGATCGATACGTTCCTGATGGGAAAGACGGATCTGCCGCGCTGAGTCGGCGCGAGCCGCCCAAGCTCGAAGGCAGACAATAAATCCGCTGTCGTCCTGGCGAAAGCCAGGACCCATACCGCGTGATCCCTCGATCGTTGGCCGGTCGCAATACCAAACGACGAGTCTTCGCCAAACTACTCCCTGGGGTAATGGGTCCTGGCTTTCGCCAGGACGACACCTCGGGCTTGGCTTCGCCAATCGCAACGACCATGCGCGCTAATTCTGCAGCCTCACCCCCAGCATCACCACCGTGCCCTGCGAGCTTGACCCCGGCTGGTTCGAATCCAGGATGTCGTGGCGGAGCGTGCCCTTGATCCAGATGTTGCGGTTGAGCTTGTAGATCAGATTGCTTTCGAACGAGTAGGTCTTGTCGTTGCGATTCTGGCCCTGGTAGTCGTAGGTGCCGTAGGTGAATTTGCCCACTGCCGTTAGCCAGCGACGGAAATCGTGATCGACTTCGGCGGCGTAGGTGTGCACCAGCACGCCGGAGGAGCCGGGGACGGTGGTCTCGGCGATCTGCGTGTCGGTGGCGAATTTCACGGTGGTCAGGCCGCTTGCATTCCAGATCAGTGAGCCCGAGGTCAGGAAGCCCGCGAGCTGGCTGAGGCGCGGATCGACATAGTTGCGCGCGGAGTAGCCGACCGAGACCTCGCCGATGAGAATGCGCGAGAACTCGAAGGACGTGCCGACCTTGGCGTAGCCGCCGTTCGAATCGCGGAAATAGCCGTTGCGGTCGGCGGCCCGGTCGTGCACGCGGGTGTCGCCCTGGATCTCGACGAACGGCTTCAGGCCCGGCTTGAGATCGTAGGAGAACCGTCCGACGCCGCCATACTGGTTGAAGTCGCGATCGTCGTTGCTGAAGGTCGATCCGTCGGTCAGCTTTGAGTTGGTATAGGCAGTGCGGTCCACGGTGGCGCCGGCCGCGACCTGGAAGCGGTTGAAGCTCTGGTCGAAGCCGACGGTCGTGCCATAGGCGGCGTAAACAGGATATTTTTGCAGGCCGGCCTGCACGTTCGGGCTGCCGGGATTGTCCGTGGCGAGCCGCAGGCGCAGCTGCGTGGTCAGCTTGAGATCGCGATTGACGTCGATGCGGCCGTCGACATGGCCGGTGAAGTCGGGGCGGTCAACCTCGACCGGCGAAGGCGAGGCAAAGCCGTCGATCGTCGCCGGCATGTTGTTGGTGTAGCCGGAGAACGAGCCGCGCAGATCCGCGACCAGTGCGTGGCGCTCCCAGTCGGACGCCACGAGCAGATCGGGCGCGACGACATAGGCCGGCGAGCCGACTGGCTTGTTTAGGCGCGCCGGGTTGGTGTCGTAGCCGGTGGAGAGCTCGAGCCCGCCCTTGATCAGGAAGCTGCCGGCATAGTCGCCGACCGCGCCGAACGCATCCTCGTCGAGCTTGAGGCGGCGGCGCAGCGGCTGGCCGGGCACGTTGCCGGCCAGCGCCGGCGGCACCGGCGCCTTGTTTGCGGAGGCGGACGGCGGCGGCGCGATCTTCGGCGGGCCGAGCGTGGATGGCGCCGGCGTTGTAGTCGGTGCCCGCGAGCCGGGACCGGCAGGGCGCTTCGGCTTGGGCTGACCCGGATAGAGCTTCGGCTGCTGCCGCTTTCGGTTCAGCGAGTCGTAGCCGGAGCTGCTCGCACCATTGGCGGCAGGCAGGCCATAGGTCGGGACCTGGCCGGTCGGGTTCTGGTTGGTCGGGTTTTGGCCAGGGCGCGCCGGCGTCTGCTGGCGCTTGCGCAACTCGGCGTTGGGATCGGGCAGCGCCGGCAGCGCATCCGACGGCGCCTGCGGCACGCCCGCGGTGCGGCGCGTCGGCAGCGTGTCGGGCGAGGCGAAGCCACCCCGGTTGGGACTGAACAGGTCGGGGGTGAGGCTCTGGGCCGCCACGGGGGCGCTTCCAAGGACCATCAGCGCAAAGCACGGCAAAGCCGCGCGCAGGAAATGCGCGCGTTTGCTCCGGCTCCTGCCTGGAGACGACCCCACGATGGAAGAACTCCAACGAAATCAAACACTTTCGCGATTGCCCCCACCGATCGGCGGGAACCATCGTTAATGGAGTTAAAACAATTATGGTTAACGACCGGTTGAGGGTCGGGCCGCCCTCGTCGCATGCAAGACCGTGGCGTGCTAAGCAGGCGCAACGGGCGAACGCCCCTCCTCCCTGGACCAGAACATGCCGAGTTCGAAACCGCTGATGACCCAATCATCCGGCCCCATTCCCGACAGCGTCGAATCCGCACTCCGCACGCTGGAAACGGAGAGCGGCGGCATCAACGCGCTCGCCGCCGCCCTGCGCGGCCCGCTTGGCGCCAGCTTCGCCCAGGCGGTCGATCTGATCCGCAACGCGAAGGGCCGCGTCATCGTCACCGGGCTCGGCAAGTCGGGCCATATGGGCCGGAAGATCGCGGCGACGCTGGCCTCGACCGGCACGCCCGCCTTCTTCGTCCACACCGCCGAAGCCGCCCATGGCGATCTCGGCATGATCACCACCGACGACGTCATCATGGCGCTGTCCTGGTCCGGCGAGCAGCCGGAGATGAAGACTCTGGTGAACTATTCCGCGCGGTTCGCGATCCCGATGATCGCGGTGACGTCGAACGCGGCGTCCTCGCTTGGACAAGCGGCCGACATCGTCCTCGAGCTGCCGAAGGCGCGCGAGGCCTGCCCGCACAATCTGGCACCGACGACCTCGACGATGATGCAGGTCGCGATCGGCGATGCCATCGCGATCGCGCTGCTCGAAGGCCGCGGCTTCACCGCGCTGGAGTTCGCGCATTTCCACCCCGGCGGCAAGTTAGGGGCGATGCTGAAGTTCGTCCGCGACTACATGCGCACCGGCGCGGAGATTCCCATCAAGCCGCTCGGCACCAAGATGTCGGATGCGGTGATGGAGATGTCGGCCAAGGGCCTCGGCTGCGTCTGCATCGTCAACGATGCGGCCGAGGCTGTCGGCATCATCACCGACGGTGACCTGCGCCGCCACATGCGGCCGGACCTGCTGACGGCGTCGGTCGACGACGTCATGACCAGGCAGCCGAAGACAGTGCCGCCCTCGATGCTCGCCACCGAGATGATCGAGGTGCTCAACACCCGCAAGATCACGACGCTGGTCGTGACCGAGGCGGACAAGGTGGTTGGCATCGTGCATCTGCACGATCTGCTGCGGGCGGGCGTGGCGTAGCGCGTCCCTTTCTCTTTCGTCGTTGCGAGCGCAGCGAAGCAATCCAGACTGCCTCCGCGGAAAGATTCTGGATTGCTTCGCTACGCTCGCAATGACGGCGGCTAGAGCGGCGCCGGAAACCGCGCCGCCGTCTCCTCCAGCGGCAATCTCAGCCCGTTCGCCAGGTACGAGACCGTGCGGTAGAAGCCGCACAGCAGCATAATCTCAAGGATCTGCGCCTCGTCGTAATGCGCCGACAGCGCGGCGAACTCGGCGTCGTCAAACGTCGCACGGTGATGCAGCGCGTCGACGGCGGCGATCAGCGCCTGCTCGGCCGGGGACCAGCACGGCGACGTCGCATCGCCCTGCACCGTCGCACGCACCTCCGGCTCGCTGAGCCCCGCCGGCACGGCAAAGATCGCGACGTGCACGCCCCATTCATATTCGCATTTGTTCAGCGCGCAGGTGCGGTCGATGACGATCTCGCGCTGGCGCAACGACAGCGGGCCGGGATCGAGCAGGCCGCCGGCGCGAAACTTGTTCCAGGCGCGGGTATGGCCCGCCATTACCCGGAACAGCAGCAGCGGCGGCGCACCGCGCATGATGCGGTCGAACTGCGCCTGAATCTCCGGGGGATAAGGCGGGGTGAGCGGGGCAATGCGCGGCGGGGCCTGGGACATTGGCCGTCTCCTTTGCTACATTTATTGTAGCAATACGCTACATTATTTGTAGCAGTGTGCAAGAGGGCCGCGATGGCGAAACAGACCTCCCCCAGATCGCGCAACGTCCGTGGCTCGCGCTCCGGGCGACCGATCATGGCGCTGCTCGACATCCTGGGGCGACGCTGGAGCCTGCGAATCCTGTGGGAATTGCGCGACGCCCCCCTCACCTCGCGCGCATTGCGAACCGCCTGCGACGAGGCCTCGCCGACGGTGCTGCAGGCGCGGTTGGACGATTTGCGCGAGGCCGGATTCGTGGAACTCGGCGAAGCCAGCGGTTACGGGCTGACGGCGCTCGGGCGAGAATTGTGCGAGACGTTCATGCCGCTGCACCGGTTTGCGGAGAGGTGGCGCAGCAAGAGCGGCGCGTAAGTCTGGCGATGCCGTCCCGGCAAGCTCGTCTACGCCGCCGCAACCGTCAGATTCGCACCGTCCACCTGCACCACCTTCACACGCGTGCCCGCCGGCGTATCCGGACCAGCGACGCGCCAGACCGTGTCGCCGATACGCATGGTGCCGTTGCCGTCGACGATCGGCTTCTCCAGCGTGAACTCGCGGCCGAGCAGCGCATCCGCGCGCTTGTTGAGGAATGGGCTCGCGCTCGCATCAGACTTCGGACGGGCGAGGCGGCGCCACACCGGCACCGCGGCGGCAGCGAAGATCGCGAACATCACGAGCTGGATCTGCCAGGATATCGCTACTCCGAACGAGATCAGCCCGACCAGCAACGCGGCGAGCCCGAGCCAGAACAGGAAGATTCCCGGCGCCAGCACCTCCAGCGCCATCAGGACGAAGCCGAAGATCAGCCAGTTCCAGGTGCCGAGCGATACGAACATGTCGGTCATGACACGACCTCTTTGAAATGACGCATGCCCTTGTCGGAAAACCGGTGTCCACTTTTCCGGGGCATGCGCTTTACCCCTGCCGCGGCGGCACCGCCGGCGGCGTCGGACTGGACGACGGCACCGAGCCGCGGCGGGCGGCAGCGGCCGCGGACGCTGCGCTTTCGCCGAACGTCGCCTTGGCGATCTCGCCGATGCCGGCGAGCGAGCCCAGCATGCTCATCGCTTCGACCGGAAGCATGATGACCTTCTGGTTCGGCGACTCAGCCAGTTGCCCGAACGCCTTGATATATTTGTCGGCGATAAAATAGTTCAGCGCCGCGACGTCGCCCTTGGAGATCGCTTCGCTGACCATCTGCGTCGCCTTGGCCTCGGCTTCCGCCGACCGCTCGCGTGCTTCGGCGTCGCGGAAGGCGGCCTCGCGGCGACCTTCCGCCTGGAGAATTTGGCCCTGCTTGGCACCCTCGGCGCGCAGGATCTCGGACTGGCGTGCACCTTCGGCCTGAAGGATGTCGGCGCGTTTGACGCGCTCGGCCTTCATCTGTCGGCCCATGGCTTCGACGAGGTCCGCCGGCGGCACGATATCCTTGATCTCGATACGATTGACCTTGAGGCCCCAGGGCGAGACGGCGGCATCGACCACACGCAGCAGGCGCTCGTTGATTTCGTCACGGTGCGACAACACCTGATCGAGATCCATCGAGCCCATCACCGAACGGATGTTGGTCATGGTCAACACGGTGACGGCCTGGGTCAGGTTGGAGACCTCGTAGCTCGCCTTGGCGGCGTCGAACACCTGAAAGAAGGCGACGCCGTCGACCGTCACGGTGGCGTTGTCCTTGGTGATCACCTCCTGCTCGGGAATGTCGATGACCTGCTCCATCATGTTGATCTTGCGTCCGACGCGATCGAAATAGGGCACGATCAGATTGAGCCCGGGGCTCAGCGTCTGGGTGTATTTGCCGAACCGCTCGATGGTCCAGTCATAGCCCTGCGGCACCGTTTTCACGCCGGCAACCAACGTGACGATGACGAGCAAAACCAGCACAATCGCGAAAATGTCGAAACCGCTCATATTTCCTCCAAGGCGGAAAAGATTGCCGGGAAAAGACCCTTTTCCGCGCTGTCATTGGTCGGGATCACGACCCCAAGGGTTCAGTAAAGGGTTCAGTAAAGGATTCAGTGTTCAGCGGTCGTGGATGATTTCGGCATCGGCAGGATTCTACACAAGACGCCGGGAGAAGGAATGGTCGCGATTATGTATTTGCGACGCGCTCTTGAAAGCGTGCCGGCGCAGACCTAGCGACGACGTTAACGAATCCGTCCATGCCGGCGGTCGCAGCCAAATCCTACTCGATGACCTCGTTCGCGGTTGCGAGCAGGCTTGGCGGAAGCGTGACGCCGATCGCCTTGGCCGTCTTCAAGTTGATCGTCAGCTCGAACGTGGTCGGATTCTGGACCGGCAAGTCGGCCGCCCGCGCACCCTTCAGAATGCGATCGATATAGGAGGCGGCGCGGCGGAGCTGCTCGGCGCTGTCGGTGCTGTAGGACATCAAGCCACCCTCGTCGACGAAGGTACGGCTCCAGAACACTGCCGGCACACGCGCTTCATTGATGGCCGCCAGGAGAAGCGCACGGTTGGACATGGTGAAAAAGTCCGGCAGCACCAGCAGGCCGCCGTCTTTCCGCGAAGCCAGGGCGACGATCGAGGCCGTGTCATGCACCGGCGCGGACTCTACCGTCACATCGAGCGCGCGGCCAGCGTCCTCAATCGTACCCAGCATCAGGGGCGCGAACGGGGCGGTGGCGGGATTGTAGACCACGAACACACGGGACGGTCTTGGCGTGACCTGCGTCAGCATCTCCAGCCATTTGCCGGCCAGCGGGCCGTCGTAATCGGTGAAGCCGGTGACATTGCCGCCGGGATGAGCGAGATTCTGGACAAAGCCCTGGCTGACAGGATCGGTGACGACGGCGAAAACGATCGGGATCGTCGTCGTGCGCCGGCGCAGCTCTTCCACCGAGGGCGTGCCGACCGCGAGCAAGATGTCGGGCTTGAGCGCGATCAGCTCATCGGCGAATTGCGCGATTCGTGCGCGATCGCCGCCTCCATTACGCCAATCGATCTTGAGGTTGTCGTGCTCCTTCCAGCCGTGGCCGGCAAGCTCCTCGACCAAGATCGCGCTACGCGTCTGACCGATCGCGTCGTCGGCCGCAGTGACCGAGAGCACGCCGAGCCGGCGCGTCGCATTCGTTTGCGCCAGCACTGAGGCCGGCAGCGCCGCGGTCACCCCAAGAAGCGCCAGAACCTCGCGGCGGTTCAAGGGGCGCTCCTCAGATCCAGGCCCACTATATCCAGCCCCGGAGCTCGCGGAGCACCAGCGTTCGGATCACGTTCATGCCGGGGTCGCTGTCGTTGAGGCAGGGGATCGCGGAAAACTGCTCGCCGCCATTGTGCTCGAAGATCTCGGCATTCTCCTGCGCGATCTCCTCCAGCGTCTCGAGGCAGTCGGCGGAAAAGCCCGGCGTGATCACCGCGATGCGGCGCACGCCCTCTTTCGCCAGACGCTCCATGGTCTTGTCGGTGTAGGGCTGCAGCCACTCGTCGAATCCGAAGCGCGACTGGAAGGTCAGCAGCAGTTTCGTCTCGTCCATGCCGAGCCGGCGCCGCAGCGCCTCGGTGGTCGCGACGCACTGGCTCTGATACGGGTCCCCCTTGTCGACGTAGGCCTTCGGCATGCCGTGGAAGGAGGCGACGATCAGCTCCGGCTTGAACGGCAGGCTCGCCAGATGCGTCTCGATCGAGGTGGCGAGCGCCTCGATATAGGCTTCGTCCTCGTAATAAGGCGGCGTCACCCGCAGCGTCGGCTGCGCGCGCAGCCGCGCAAACACGCGAAACACCTCGTCGCAGACGGTGGCCGACGTCGCGGCGGAATATTGCGGATAGAGGGGTACGGCAAGGATGCGATCACAGCCCTTCGCAATCAGGGCATCGATGCCCGATTTGATCGATGGATTACCGTAGCGCATCGCCCAATCCACTACGACCTGGTCGCGGTCCGACAATGCGGCCGCAAGCTTGTCGCTCTGCGAGCGCGTGATGGTCTTGAGCGGCGACTCGTTCTTCTGGGTGTTCCAGATCTTGAGATAGTCGCGCGCCTTGGCGCGGGGGCGGGTGCGCAGGATGATGCCGTTCAGCACCACCTTCCAGATCAAGCCCTGATCCTCGATGACGCGGGCGTCCGAGAGGAATTCCTTCAAATAGACCCGCACGCCGCGCGCGTCGGCGGTATCGGGCGTGCCGAGATTGACCAGGAGCACGCCGACGCGCGAGGGGGCGGGCTGCGTGGCCGGCATCGCGGTCTGGGTGGGGGCGGTTGTCATCATGATCCGTTGCGTCGCGCGTTGTTCCGAACTTGTCAAGATTGGGCCGGTTTCGCTAGGGTCCGTGCGCAGGGGGAAGAACCATGACGCTGGCGGAATGGTGCGTTTTCGGGGCACTGCTGCTCTATCTCTTAACGATCGTCTCGATCAAATGGATCAGATTTCGCGGCTTCGACAATTCGCGGCCGCGCGACCCCGTCTTCTTCGAAGACGCCATCGCGCAGCGCGCGCTCGGCGCGCACCAGAACGGCATCGAGACCTTTCCGTTCTTCGCCTTCGCGGTGCTACTCGCCGAATACAGGGAGTCGCCGCAGCGCCTGATCGACGAGCTCGCGGTGCTGTTCCTGATCGTACGGATCGCCTATGTGCTGACCTATCTCGGCAACCGGCCGACGTTGCGCTCGATCCTCTGGAGCATCGGCTTTGCGATCAATCTCGGGATCTTCTTCATGCCCGCGTTGAAGCAGTTCTTGCCGGTGTGAGTTCGTGAAACCGTAGCCCGGATGGAGCGAAGCGTAATCCGGGGTCCCCTCCGCGGCGGCACTGTCCCGGATTGCGCTTCGCTCCATCCGGGCTACAACGCCTGCCGCTCAAAAACACGTCGTCCGTTCGGCCGCGATGTAACCCAACAGCAGACCCGCACCGAACAGCAGCACGAGGCCGGCGGCGGCGAATTCGATGCCGCGCATGAACAGTGCGCCGCTGCCGTCGCGTCCGGCGCTCAGGCGGGCGGCGATGTCCTTGGCCGAGACGGCGACCACCGCGATGGCCGCGACCGTGATCGCGGTGCCAAGCCCCATCAGCAAGGTCGCGGCGATGCCGGCCCAGAACAGGCCTTGGGCCAGCGCAAACACCAGCACCAGGATCGCGCCCGAACAGGGACGGATGCCGACGGTGAGGATCGCGGCAAAGCCGCGTCCCCAGCCACCGGGGCCGGCGAGTTCGCTCGGCGTGGGGCCGTGGGAATGGCCGCAATGCTCGTCATGGACGTGGTCATGCTGGTGGTGATGATGGGCGTGCGCATGATCGTGACCATGATGATCGTGCGTATCGTGATGGTGGTGACCGTGATCATGATGGTCATGCGGCACGCCCGCGATCGCGGGCACCGGCTGAACCGCCTGCAGCGCACGGATGAAGGTGCGGCCCTTGACCCAGACCAGGCGCAGGCCAAACAGCGCGATCAACGCATAGCTTGCGATTTCAATCGCGCCTTCCGCCTTGCACATGGTCTTGGCGGTCGCATTCAGCACCCAGGCCGAGATACCGACGATCAGGATCGCCACCAGCGACTGCATCAGCGCGGAGGCAAACGACAGCACGATGCCGCGCCGGGCGGTCTCACGATTGGCGACGAGATAGGAGGCGATCACCGCCTTGCCATGACCGGGGCCGGCCGCGTGGAAGATGCCATAGGCGAACGAGATGAAGAGCAGCGTCCACACCGCCGAGCCGTCGGACTTCGCGGCGCGGATCGTCGCCGACATCTGGCGATAGAATTCCGATTGCTTGGCCAGCAACCAGCCGATGATGCCGCTGGCCTCGGGCTGGGCGGCTTGTGGCGAACGCGGCGCGCCGAACGGATTTTGCGCGAGGAGATCGTGGAGCGCCGCGTCGGCCACGGCCACGACGAGAAGAACGCCCGCGCAGACGGCGAGCCCGCGCCCGAAAGGCGTGAGTTTCGGCTTCAAGGACAATCCACCGTGATCTTGTTGGCGAACATCATGCCGAAATTCGAATTCTCGCCGTTCATGAAGGTCTGCTCGTTGAGCTTCTGGGCACTCGCGGTGCCGTCGCTCGGCCGGTCAAGTTTCATCTGGCAGCCGGCGGGCGCGCCAACCAGCTTGACCGGGTTGTCCTTGGCCATCTGGAAGTCGATGAAGAAGGAGCGGTCGAACACTTCGAGCATCAATTGCCTGGGCTTGACCGGGTTCTTCAGCGGCAGCGTGAAGTGCAGGGTCAGGACCGTATCCTTGTAGTCGAGGAAATAGTCGACCGGCTCCTGGAATCGCTCCTTCTTGCCGTCGGCTCGCGCGAAGGTGAAGTAGGCATATTCCTTCAGCGACTCGACATTGGTCTGTGCCAACGGCCCGAGCTCCTCGCGCGAATAGGCGCCCTTGGTCTTGCTCTCGAGCCCCTGCACCGCATAGGCGGAGAACATGTCGTCGAAGGTCCATGCATGGCGCACGCCGGTGATGGTGCCGTCGGGAGCGTAAAGCAGCTCGCTGGTCGCGGTGATCCAGACATGCGGATGCGCCCGCGCAGCGCCTGCCGCGAGCGACAGGGCAACGGCGAGCAGCAGTCCGAACAGGGCGCGCATGCCCATCAGGCCGCCTTCGGGGCGTCAAGCAGGCCGCGGCGGCGCAGTAGCGCGTCGGGCTCCGGCGGCCGGCCGCGGAACGCCTCATAGGCAGCTTCCGGATCGACCGATCCGCCGCTCGAGTAGATGTCGTCGTGCAAGCGCTTTGCGACGGCGGGATCGAAGATGTCGCCGGCTTCCTCGAACGCGCCGAAGGCGTCGGCGTCCATCACCTCCGACCACATGTAGCTATAGTAGCCGGCGGCATAGTGATCGCCGGTGAAGATGTGACCGAATTGCGTGGGACGGTGACGCAGCGAGATCTCCTCGGGCATGCCGATCTTCTCCAGCTCGCGTCTCTCAAAGGCGCGGACATCCTGCGCGGCGGAGGCCGGCTGGGTGTGGAATTCGAGATCGATCAGCGCCGAGGAGACGAACTCGACGGTGGCAAAACCCTGGTTGAATTTTCGCGCGGCCAGGAACCGTTGCAGCAGATCGTCCGGCAGCGGCTCGCCGGTCTGGTAATGGCGGGCGAACTGCTGCAGCACCTCCGGCCGCTCCTGCCAATGCTCGTAGAGCTGCGAGGGCAGCTCGACGAAGTCGGTGAACACGGAGGTGCCCGACAGCGAGGGATAGGTCACGTTGGAAAGCATGCCGTGCAGGCCGTGGCCGAACTCGTGGAACAGGGTGCGGGCGTCGTCGGGCGACAGCAGCGAGGGTTCCCCATCCGCGCCCTTGGAGAAGTTGCAGATGTTGAGGATCAGCGGCGCGACCTCGCCGTCGAGCTTCTGCTGGTCGCGCAGCGAGGTCATCCAGGCGCCGGAGCGCTTCGACGGCCGGGCGAAGTAGTCGCCATAGAATAGCGCCTTGTGCTTGCCGTCCCGCCCCTTCATTTCCCAGACCCGGACGTCCGGATGCCAGACCGGCACATCCTTGCGCTCCTCGAAGGTGACGCCGAACAGGCGCGTGGCGCAGTCGAAGGCGGCGGCGATCATGTGGTCGAGCGCGAGATACGGTTTGATCGCGGCGTCGTCGAAATTGGCGCGCTGAAGGCGCAGCTTTTCGGCATAGAAGCGCCAGTCCCAGGGGGCGAGCTTGAAATTGCCGCCCTCCTCCGTGATCAGCGTCTGCATGTCGTCGCGGTCGGCGAGCGCCCGCGCCCGGGCGGGCTTCCAGACCCGCTCCAGAAGGCCGCGCACCGCTTCCGGCGTCTTGGCCATGGAATCCTCGAGCCGGTAGGCCGCGAAGGTCGGGTAGCCCAGGAGATTGGCGCTCTCTTCGCGCAGCTTCAGGACCTCGACGACGGTCGCGTTGTTGTCGTTGGCATTGCCGTTGTCGCCGCGCGCCGTGAAAGCCTTGTAGACCTTCTCACGCAGATCACGCCGGGCCGAGCTCTTCAGGAACTGTTCGACCGAGGAGCGCGACAGGGTGACGATGGCCTTGCCGGCCATGCCGCGTTCTTCTGCCGCAGCCTTGGCGCTGGCGACAAAACTCTCCGGCAGACCCTGGCGGTCGGCTTCGCCGAGCTCCATGAACCATTCCTGCTCGTCGCCGAGCAGATGATGACTGAAGCCGGTGCCGAGCTGGGCGAGCCTCTCGTTGATCTCGGCCATCCGCGTCTTGGCCTCTTCGGAGAGGCCCGCGCCCGAGCGGTGGAAGCGGGTGTAGGTACGCTCGAGCAGGCGGAGCTGTTCCGGTGTCAGACCGAGATTGGCGCGGTTCTCGTGCAGCTGGGCGATGCGGCCAAACAGCACGGCGTTCATCATGATCGGATTCCAGTGCCGCGCCATCCGCAAGGAAACCTCCTTGTCGATCTCCAGGATGGCCGGGTTGGAGTGCGCCGAGACGAGGTCGTAAAAGACTGACGCGACCTTGCTGAGCAGCTTGCCCGAGCGCTCCAGCGCCGTGATGGTGTTGGCGAAGTCGGCCGCGGTCGGGTCGTTGGTGATCGCGGCGATCTCGGCAGAGTGGTCCGCGAAGGCCTGCTCGAAGGCCGGCAGGAAGTGCTCCGGCTTGATCTCGTCGAAGGGCGGGGTCGCAAATGGCGTCACCCACGCCTTCAGCAGCGGGTTGGTCTCGGAGTCCGTAGTTTGGCGGGGTTCTGACATTACAAGTCCCGGTTTGTGGCTCGATTGTTGCGGCCAGCTATAGCACGCGATGGGGCTTTTTTGGGCCATTTGCCCTTGCTCCCGGCTGCCTTTTCGGGGAGATTGCGGCCCTTCAAGCCTAGGACCCCTGAGCTCATGAACGCGACCTCCTCGTCTTCCCGTCGGATCGTCTGGCCGAGCGTCATCACCGTCATCAGCGCCGCCATCCTGATCGGCGCCGAGGTGTTCGGCGCAGCGTTTGCCGGCGGCTGGGCGCTCGCGATCCTGTTCGGGCTGGGCGAGCAGGGCACGCACATCCTTCAGGCCGCGCTGTTCGCGCTCGGCGTGCTCGTGATGACTGCCTTCATCCGCGCCGCTCAGCGCGTCGAGCCGTTCACGAAGCGCGGCTGAAGCGCGTACGCGCGCGAGAGACACGCGCGCTGAAAACTTAACGCGCGTTCATCTTCCGCGTCGCTCGCGCAACACTGCGCAAGCAGATGTTAGGCAATTCTGTTCGCAGCCTAAAAAATCTCTTGCGAAGCAGAGTCAAAACACTTATGTGCGGATTGCCCAATTTCGCACGTGCCTGTGGTCGTGTGTCAGTCGGTAGGTATCCGGACAAGAGGCCGGACAGCCGCCAAGGGGTGAAGAAGCCGAGGGGCTCTTCGGAAGTGCGGAAGTCCGGAAGGCTCATAGCCGGAAGACGAAAGCAAACCCGGAGCGTCCAGCATCTCTCTCAAAGGGATGCCTTGTCGAAGGTGACTTTGCTCTTTGCAACCGTGACTGGCAGCCGGAGGCGAACCGGCGCACCCCGCTCTCAACGGGGGACGCGACTTAAAGCAACGACGGATCGGGCTTTTTTGGTCTCTACCGGCAGTCCAACGCCGGCGCGGGCTACTGAAAAGGCTTGTCCTTCATTGCCAGGTGTGCGGGCGGGAACATTCCCAACCAATCCACGGCAGCACTGTCTGATCTGAGTCTTTGGCTCGTCGCGCCTCCATCGCGCGATCTGGCCGGAGCGCTCTTATCCGACGTCATTTTTTGAACGGATCCCCGTCGCTGGGCCGTTTGGGAGAGTGCTATGACCGACCGTATCCAGGAATTCCTGCGCAACCGCCGCAGCGAGGGCCTCGACACCGAACCGTGCCTCGTCGTCGACCTCGAAGTCGTGCGCGACAATTACCAGACCTTTGCCAAGGCTCTGCCCGACAGCCGCGTGTTCTATGCCGTCAAGGCGAACCCGGCGCCGGAAGTGCTGGCCTTGCTCGCCTCCATGGGCTCCTGCTTCGACACCGCGACAGTCGCCGAGATCGAGATGGCGCTGGCCGCCGGTGCGACGCCCGACCGCATCTCCTTTGGCAACACGATCAAGAAGGAGCGCGACATCGCGCGCGCCTTCGCGCTCGGCATTCGGCTGTTCGCGGTCGATTGCGCCGCCGAAGTCGAGAAGGTCGCCCGTGCCGCTCCCGGCGCAAAGGTGTTCTGCCGCATCCTCTATGACTGCGCCGGCGCCGAATGGCCGCTGTCGCGCAAGTTCGGCTGCGATCCGGAGATGGCCGTCGACGTGCTCGACGTTGCCAAGCGTCTGGGCCTGGAGCCGTGCGGCATCTCCTTCCATGTCGGCTCGCAGCAGCGCAAGGTGAAGGCGTGGGACCGTGCGCTGGCGATGGCCTCGCAGGTGTTCCGCGACTGCGCCGAGCGCGGCATCAACCTGACCATGGTCAACATGGGCGGCGGTTTCCCGACCAAGTACCTGAAGGACGTGCCGCCGGTGGTGACCTACGGGCGCTCGATCTTCCGCGCGCTGCGCAAGCACTTCGGCAACCAGATTCCGGAGACCATCATCGAGCCGGGTCGCGGCATGGTGGGCAACGCCGGCATCATCGAGTCCGAGGTCGTGCTCATCTCGAAGAAAAGCGATGAGGACGAGGTGCGCTGGGTCTATCTCGACATCGGCAAGTTCGGCGGTCTCGCCGAGACCATGGACGAGTCGATCCGTTACGCCATCCGCACCCCGCATGACGGCGCGGACATGACGCCGTGCGTGCTCGCTGGGCCAACCTGCGACAGCGCCGACGTGCTGTACGAGAAGAACCCGTATCCGCTTCCGGTGACGCTCGAGATCGGCGACAAGCTGTTGATCGAAGGCACCGGAGCCTATACGTCGACCTACTCGGCGGTGGCGTTCAACGGCATCCCGCCGCTGAAGACCTACCACATCTGATCGCCTCTCTTTCCGAGGCCCGACGAACCCGGGAGCCGGCTTGCCGGCTCCCTCCCTGACATTTCGATTTCTGACGACGCCTTGGACCGGCGTGCTTTGCGCACGTCGGTTTCAAGCGGGGACTGACGCGCCATGGCTGCTCTTCGGAAGACACAGGTTGACCCCACCTCGAAAGCCGCTCCGTTCGCGATCCGTGCGGAGCGTGCTGGCGACGTTGCGATGCGTGAAGCGCTGCTCGATGCGTCCTTTGGCGAGAACCGCCATGGCCGCACCTGTCAGCGCCTGCGCGACGGACGCGCACCCGCCGCCGGCCTTGCGCTGGTCGCGATGCGCGAGGGGAAGCTCGTGGGAACCGTGCGGCTGTGGCACGTCAGCGCCGGAGGCAGGCCCGCTCTGGTCCTCGGACCGCTGGCGGTGGACCCTGCCTGCCGCGAGCTCGGGATCGGCGCCGCGCTGATGCAACAAGCGCTGGCTGCCGCCCGGGCGCGCGGGCATGCCGCCGTGATCCTGCTCGGCGATGCCCCTTATTACGCCCGCTTCGGCTTCTCGCCTGAGAAGACCGGCGAGCTGTCGCTGCCCGGCCCGTTCGAGCGCGACCGCCTGCTGGCGATCGAATTCCATGCCGGCGCACTGGATGACGCCGCCGGGATGATTGTCCCGACCGGCGCAGCCTTGCCCAAACGGAGGGTAGTTCGCGCCCTCCAGGCGCACGCGGCGTAAGAGATCGCCATAATGGCGACGACCGAGCCGCGTTAAGCGGCAACGCCCGGCTGGGCCTGCGTTAAGCTCCATTCCTTTGGGGTTGCGCAGGCCGGCAAATTGCCCGTAAACCCCACGAAATTCCTCTTCAGTCGAGGCCACGACCATGTCCCGCCGCCTGATTTCCACCGGCTCCCCGTTCGAGAAGACCGCCGGCTACAGCCGCGCCGTGATCGACGGCGAGTTCGCCTTTGTCGCGGGCACCACCGGCTACGACTACACCACGATGACGATGCCGGCCGATGTCACGAGCCAGTCACGCAACTGCTTCAAGACCATCGAAGCTGCCCTGAAGGAGGGCGGTTTCGAGATGGCCGACATCGTCCGTGCGACCTACTACGTCACCGACACCAGCACCATCGATGCCCATTTCGCCGTCTGCGGCGAGGTTCTCGGCGACATCAGGCCGGCCGCGACCTTGCTGGTCGTCAGCGCCCTCGCCAAGCCCGAGATGAAGGTCGAGATCGAAGTCACCGCCAAGCGCCGCAGCGCCTGATCCACCCACCCTTTGCCGCCAGCACGTTCCGGAGAAACCATCCCATGAGCCCCGCCTCGCAGATCTACGCGAAGATTACCGGTCCCATCGTCATGGTCGGCTTCGGCTCCATCGGCAAAGGCACGCTGCCGCTGATCGAATGGCATCTCGATTACGACAAGTCGCGCATCACCGTGATCGATCCCAAGGACGAAGGCCGCAAGGCGCATTGCGAGAAGCACAATGTGCGCTTCATCCAGAAGGCCGTGACCAGGGACAATTATCGGGAGTTGCTGACCCCGCTGCTCACCGAAGGCGGCGGCCAGGGCTTTTGCGTCAATCTCTCGGTCGACACCGGCTCCACCGACATCATGGAGCTCTGCAACGAGCTCGGCGCTCTCTATATCGACACCGTCAACGAGCCCTGGCTCGGCTTCTATTTCGATTCCACGAAAGGCCCGGAAGCGCGCTCCAACTACGCCCTGCGCGAAGCGACGCTGGCCGCCAAGAAGGCGCGCCCCGCGGGCTCGACGACGGCCGTTTCCTGCTGTGGCGCCAATCCCGGCATGGTCTCGTTTTTCGTCAAGCAGGCGCTGCTCAACGTCGCCGCCGACCTGAAGCTCAATGCCCCCAAGCCGAAGACCAAAGCCGAATGGGCGGACTTGATGCGGCAGGCTGGCATCAAGGGCATCCACATCGCTGAACGCGACACCCAGCGCTCCAAGAAGCCGAAAGAGCCGGATGTCTTCGTCAACACCTGGTCGGTGGAAGGTTTCCTGTCGGAAGGCGTGCAGCCATCAGAACTCGGCTGGGGCACCCACGAAAAATGGATGCCCGAGAATGCGCGGACTCACGAAGTCGGCTGCGGCGCTGCCATCTATCTGATGCAGCCCGGCGCCAACACGCGCGTGCGCACCTGGTGCCCGACCCGCGGCGCGCAGTATGGCTTCCTCGTCACCCACAACGAGTCGATCTCGATCGCCGATTATTTCACCGTGCGCGACGCATCAGGCACGGCAGTCTATCGGCCGACTTGCCACTACGCCTATCATCCGGCTGATGACGCCGTGCTGTCGCTGCATGAAATGTTCGGCCGCGCCGCGAAGATGCAGGAGAAGCATCACATCCTCGACGAGAACGAGATCGTCGACGGCATCGACGAACTCGGCGTGCTGCTGTTCGGCCATGACAACAATGCCTACTGGTACGGCTCGCAGCTCTCCATCGAAGAGACCCGCAAGCTCGCGCCCTATCAGAACGCCACCGGCCTGCAGGTGACCTCCGCCGTGCTCGGCGGCATGGTGTGGGCGCTGGAAAACCCGAACGAAGGCATCGTCGAAGCCGACGAGATGGATTTCGATCGTCTGCTGGAAATCCAGCTGCCGTATCTCGGCCCGGTGAAGGGTTTTTACACCGACTGGACGCCGCTCACCGACCGTCCCGGGCTGTTCCCGGAAGATATCGATACGAGCGATCCCTGGCAGTTCCGGAACGTTCTGGTGCGGTGAGAGCCGTCACCCAACTCTCCGCTCGTCATTCCGGGGCGCGCCACTTGGCGCGAGTCCGGAATCCATCAGGCGACAGAATCCGCTGACAAATGGATTCCGGGCTCGCGCTACGCGCGCCCCGAAATGACAGGGAACCTACTTCCTCTCGATCGGCGGCGCGATCTTCTCGGCTGGCGCCGGCGGCAATGCTGGTTTCGCCGCGCCGGCAGCGCCCTGCGTCTGCGGGTCGGGCCGCGCAGGCTCTGGGGCCGGCGTGGTCGGCCGGTCGCCGCCGGGCTTGGCTTCCGCGGGCTTGTTCTGATCGTCGGACGGCGTGCCCTGAAGCGGTTGCGTCGCCTGGGCCGTCTGCATCCGGGTCTCGGCGCGGATTTGCGCCAGCGACAGCCCTGACACCACGACGCCGGCTGCGAACAGCGTGCAGGCAACCATCAGATCGAGCTTCAGTCTACGCTTGTCATATTGGCCGGGCATGTCGATCACCGCCTTTGTCCACGGGATCAACGAAATCGCCGGTCTGCGGTTCCCTGCCCGTGCCGGCCGGAACTCGACGGCTGCGCGCCCAATCGCCACGCTCAATCCGTGGTGCTGACTTCCCAGGTGGCGTGGCGGACGCCGGGCAGATGCTGGAGATCGGTCGCCACTGCATTCAACTCGTTCGGATCGACGGCGGTCGCGACCAGCTTTGCCACGATCTCGATCAGATCGTCCCCGGTTTCGACCATTTCGATATCGGCCACCAGATATTTTGCGCTCTCAAGCTTCTCGACGAGCCGGTCACGCATGTCGGGCAAGGCGTCCGGTGCGACCGCGAGCTTGAAGTAATAGGTCGCCTCGGAGGTCTTCTCGTTCAGCGGAATGCGGTTGATGGCGTTGACCAACGGCCGCAGCATGGTGTTGCCGGCAATCACGAACACCGTCAGCGCCGCGGCCTGCGCGACCATGTCCGCGCCGGCGCAGGAGCCGACCGCGGCCGAAGCCCACAGCGTCGCCGCGGTATTGAGCCCGCGCACGTCCATGCCCTGCTTCATGATGACGCCGGCGCCGAGAAAGCCGATGCCCGAGACGACGTAGGAGATCACCCGCACCGCGCCGTCGGCGCCGGCCAGGTGCATGGCGAGATCGACGAAAGCGGCGGCGCCGACCGCGACCAGCACGTTGGTACGCAGGCCCGCGGTGCGCTGACGATATTGCCGCTCAGCGCCGATCAGCGTGCCCAGCACGAAGGCCGTGAACAGGCTGACCAGCGTGTCCGCAAAATCAGCGATCTGGAAGGTCGTCAGAAACCGCATGGCCCCATCTACGGTCGGAACGATGACAGATTAAAGCTCGAGCAGGCCGCCGTCCCCATTTTCGTCGGCGAACGCCAGCAGCGTCCCCTTGGCGTTCCAGGCGAGTGCGGCCACCGGCGGGGTGCCATTGCGGCGGACAAGGATCTCGGCGCCGTCCTCCAGACGCACCATCAGCACGGTGCCGTCGCTATAGCCGGCGGCGAAGATGTCGTTCTTGGGATGGCAGGCAACGACCGACACGCGCGCCTGCAGCGGCGCGAGCATCGCGGGCTCCTTGCCCATCGGGCCGTCCTTGCTGGCGAACGGCCACAGGATCACCGTGTCGGCGCCCGAGGTCGCCAGCGCCTTGCCGCCCGCGCTCCACGACATCGAGCGGACGCGGCCGGGATAACCGGTCATGCGCATGTGTCTGTTGTCGGCAAGCCGCCAGCCGTGCAGCGCCGATTCGTGCATCGTGGTGACCAGGAATTTGTTGTCCGGGCTGAAGGTGACGCCGAGATGCGAGCCGGCCCAAGGCAGGAATTCGGCCGATCCCGCCATGTTGGGAAACCACAGCGTCGCGCCGTTGTAATGGGCGATCGCGAGACGCTGGCCCTTCGGCGCAAACGCGAGGCCGCCGACGGTCGAGGGCACCTCGAGCGACTTCTCCTCGCTCTTGCCGTTCTTGAAGAAAGCAGTCTTGCCGGCCGACCAGGCGTAGGCACCGTCCGGATGCAACGCCACCGCATCGATCCAGCGCCGTTTCGGATCGGTCGCAAGCAGCGTCACATCGCCCTTGGCGTCGAGCGACACGACTTTTCCATCGTCCCCGCCCATCACGACGCGCTTGCCGTCCGAGGCCGCCGACAGAATGCCGCCGCTGTGCACGGCGACCTTGCTGATCTCGCCCTGGCCATCCACGAACGCGACATTCTCCTCGCCGCCGACGAAGGCGGCGCGGCTGCCAAGGAAATGCACGGAGGTCACGACCATGCCGAGCGCGAGCGGTTTGACGCGCTCGGTGACGGAGACGATCGAGGCGGAATCGGCGGGCGGCGTAAACTCTTTCATCACGAGACGATGCAGCTCTCAAAACCCTGGCGAATGAGATCTTGCGGCAATTCGCGGCCGATGAAGACGAGGCGGCTCTCGCGCGGCTCGCCATCCTTCCACTTCCGCTGGTGGTTGCCCTCCAGCATCATATGCACGCCCTGGAAGACGTAACGGTCGTCGTCGTCGTGGAAGGCGAGGATGCCCTTGGAGCGCAGGATCTTGCCGCCCTCCACCTGCACCAGATTCTGGAGCCAGGGCATGAACACGTTGGGATCGAGCGGCTTGTCGGTCTTGAGCGACAGCGACTGCATGTCCTCGTCGTGATAGTGCTTCAGGCCGTGGCCGTGGCCGTGATCATGATCGTGGTGATGGTCGTGGCCATGATGGTGATGATCGTGGTCGTGGTCATGATCGTCGGCATTCAGGAAGTCCGGCTCGATGTCGAGGATGCGGTCGAGGTCGAAGGCGCCGCGGTCGAGCACGTCGGCCAAAGCCACCGAGCAGCGCTCGGTGCGGTGCAGCTTCGCATAGGGGTTGATGGCGCGGATGCGGGCCTCGACCTCGGCAAGCTCACCCTTGGTGACGAGATCGGTCTTGTTCAGCACGATAACGTCGGCAAAGGCGATCTGGTTCTTGGCCTCGGGCGCGTCCTTGAGACGATCGGACAGCCATTTGGCGTCCGCAACCGTCACGACCGCATCGAGGCGCGCGTTCTTCTGCACGTCCTCGTCGACGAAGAAGGTCTGGGCGACCGGTGCCGGATCGGCAAGACCGGTGGTCTCGACGATGATGGCGTCGAACTTGCCCTTGCGCTTCATCAGACCTTCCATGATGCGCACGAGATCGCCGCGCACGGTGCAGCAGATGCAGCCGTTGTTCATCTCGAACACTTCCTCATCGGCGCCGATGATGAGGTCGTTGTCGATGCCGATCTCGCCGAATTCGTTGACGATGACGGCGTACTTCTTGCCATGGTTTTCCGACAGGATGCGGTTCAACAGCGTGGTCTTGCCGGCGCCGAGATAGCCGGTCAGGACGGTCACGGGAATTTTTGGGGCGGTCACTTCAGACATAACAACTCCGGACTTCGGGCTTGTCGCGCGACGCGAGGCGGGGTGGCCCCTGCCCTAGTGGTCAAGCGCGCTGGTCAGGGCCTTTATATTGTGCCTGACCATATCAATGTAAGTGGGTGCAGGCCCCTTTTCGCCGGTCAAACCGTCCGAAATCAGGGTCCCGCCGACTTTTGAGCCGGTCTCCGCCGCGATCCGCCGGATCAGCCGGTCGTCGCTGATATTTTCCAGGAACACGGCCGGGATTTTTTGGGCCTTGATCTGGCCGATGATGGTGGCGATGTCCCGCGCGCTGGGCTCGGTTTCCGTGGAGACGCCCAAGGGCGCGATGAACTGGACGCCGTATTCAGCGGCGAAATAGCCGAAGGCGTCATGGGTCGAGATCACCTTGCGCCGCTCCGGCGGGATCTTGGCCACGGCTTCGCGGACCTCGCGGTCGAGCGTTTCGAGCTTTTCCAGATAGGCCTTGGCCTGGGCGCGGAAGAACTCCGCATCGTCAGGGTCGGCCGCGGCCAGCGCATTGGCGATGTCGGTGACGTAGACCTTCGCGTTGGGGACGGACTGCCAGCCATGCGGGTCGGCGGCAGAGCCGAGCTTGAGCGGCGCGATGCCGGCGCTCGCGGTGACCACATGCGCCTTGCTGCCCGAGGACTGCACGAGGCGCGGCAGCCAACCCTCGAGACCAAGTCCGTTCACAACGACGAGCTTTGCGTCTGCGATCCGCTTCGCATCGCTTGGCGCGGGCGCGTAGACATGGACGTCGCTGTCGGCCCCGACCAGCGTCGTCAGATTGATCCGGTCGCCGCCGACATTGCGGACGAAATCGGCGAGGATCGAGAAGCTCGCGACGACCTTCAGCTGCTCCGCGGCGTGCAGCGGCGAGGCAATCAGCAAAAGCACACAAAGCAGGATGCGCCGCATCGCCGTCACGCTTCCAGATGCCGGCCGGGAAAGAGTTGCCTGACGACGCCGCCCACCGTGCCGAACAGGACAGAGACGGTGTAAAGCGCGCTCGCCACCAGAATGATCGCAGGGCCCGACGGCACACGGGTCTGGAACGACAGCACGAGACCTGCATAGCCGGAGACGGCGGCAGCGACGACCGCGATGCAGATCATGACGGTGAGATCGCGCGACCAGAACCGCGCGATGCCGGCCGGCAGGATCATCAGGCCGACCGCGAGCAGCGTGCCGAGCGCCTGAAAGCCGTTGACGAGGTTGATCACGACCAGCGCGAGGAAAGCGAGATGCGCAGGCCCGCCAGCCCGGCTCACGGTACGCAAGAACAAGGGATCGACGCTCTCGATCACCAGCGGACGGTAGATCACTGCGAGCACCAGCAGCGTCACCGTGGCGTTGAAGGCGACGACCAGCAGCGTCTGGTCGTCCATCGCCAGAATATTGCCGAACAGCACGTGCAGCAGGTCGATATTGGTGCCCTTGATCGAGACGATGGTCACGCCCAGCGCCAGCGATGCCAGATAGAAGGTCGCGAGCGAGGCGTCCTCCTTCAGCCCGGTCGAGCGCGCGACGAGGCCTGCGAGGATTGCGACGGCAAAACCTGCGATCAGGCCGCCGGCCGTCATCGCGAACAGGTTGAGACCGGAAAGCAGGAAACCGACAGCGGCGCCAGGGAGGATTGCATGCGCCATGGCGTCGCCGACCAGGCTCATCCGCCGCAACATCAAGAACACGCCGATCGGCGCGCCCGCGAGCGAGAGCGCGATCACGGCCGCCAGCGCACGTCTCATGAACTCGAATTCGGTGAACGGGCCGATCAGCGCGTCATAGAGCATCGGATATCAAGCCGCCCGTGAGCGGGCATCATCGGCCGAGCAGGCGGCGGCGCTGTCGTCGAAGGCTTCGCACATCCGCATCGCGACCATCAGGTTTTCCGGCGTCAGCACTTCCGCCGTCGGGCCCCACGCCACAGGGCCGCGCGCCAGCACCAGCGTCTCGCTGAAATGGGCGCGCACCATCTCCATGTCGTGTAGTGCGGCCAGCACGGTGCGGCCTTCGCCATGCCAGTGCTTCACCAGCGCCAGCAGATCGGCAGTGGTCTTGCTGTCGATGGCGTTGAAGGGCTCGTCCAGCACGATCAGTCCGGCGTCCTGGAGCAGCACGCGCGCGAACAGCACGCGCTGCATTTGGCCGCCCGAGAGCGTGCCGATCGGGCGGTTTTCGAAACCGTTGAGGCCAACGGAAGCGATCGCGCGGAGGATCTTTTCGCGCGCCGCCTTGCCGATGCCGCCGAACAGGCCGGTCCCGCGCCACAGCCCGGTGGCGACGAAGTCCAGCACCGAGATCGGGAAGCTGCGGTCGATCTCGGCACTCTGCGGCAGATAGGCGATATCGCGGCTGTCGAGCCCGCCGAGATGGATGCTGCCGTCGAGCGGCTTGAGGATGCCGACGATGCCACGCAGCAGCGTCGACTTGCCGGCGCCGTTCGGGCCGATCACGGCCAGCAGCGCGCCCGGGGCGACCTCCCCATTGAGGTGGTGCACGGCCGGATGACGGTCATAGCCAAGCGTGACGTTGTGGAAATGCAGCGCCGCCATGGTCACCTCATCGCCAGGAAAACCACGCCCCAGAGCACGGCGCAGACCGCGAGCGCGGCCGCGAGGCGGGCGGCCATCGTCATGCGCAGGATCGACCAGTGCGCCGCCTGAGCCGGATGCGGAGAGGCCGCACCGTGGACATGTGCGTGGGTGTGATCGTGTCCGTGCGAATGCCCGTGGTCATTGAAATGGCCATGAGCGTGGTCGTGATGATGGGCTTGGGACGCGGCGGGAACCATGCCGGAACGTTATATTATAACATTACCTCTGTCCACGCCGGGCTCAGGGCTTGCCGATCACCATGGCGATAGCGGCGGCGACGAACGGGAACGGCACCGAAACCGCACAGCGGAACCAGACGAAACGGGCCGGCATGAACGGAATTTCCCATAAAATCACCCGTTGGAAGGCAAACAGCGCCCAGGCGACGACATAGGCGACCACTTGAGGCACCCCGCCGCCCGATTTCAGCGCCACCGTACCGATGGAGAACCCGATCACCGGGCCGCCGGGCGTCGCGGCACCCGCGACCACGGCGGTCGCGACCCCGAGCCAGCCGCTGTCCGGCCCCAGCCAGCCGCTGATCACCTCCTGCGGGATGATGGCGGCGATGTAGCCGGAGCCGATCACCCCCAGCGCGATCCGCGGCACGATGTTGATGAAATCCATCGAGCCTTCGCGCAGCGAGGCCTTGAACACCGATGGGCCGCGGCGAAAGGCGATCAGGCCGACGCCGAACACAGAGCCCCACAACAGGATGTCGATCAGAAGCGCGGCGCTCAAGTCTCATCGTCCTTGATGGCCGGCTTCGGATAAAGCCGGACATAGACGAAGCGGCCGAGCGCGCCTGCGAGCACCGGCAACGGCAGCGAGATGACGATGCGCCACAGCGTGAAATCGGTGCCCATGATCGGGATTTCCCAAGCCACCGCCCGGCCATAGCCGATCAAGGTCCAGCTCACGACCATGGCGATGGTGGCACCGAAATCGGCGCCGACCGCGAGCAGCGCACTCGCCACGGGATAGGCGGTGAAGGGACCGCCGGGCAGGATCGCGCCGAAGGCGGTGCCGATCAGAAGGCCTTTCAGGCCCGATTTCGGCCCGAGCGCGCGCGAGACTTTTTCGTGCGGCAGTATCTCGGAGATGAACGCGCCGAGCAGGCAACCGGCCAGCACGCGCGGCAGGATGCCGCCGAACAGCGAGAGATCGTGGGTCAGTATTTCGAGAACACCGTCGGTGCCGTCACGCCGCCAGACCAAACCCGCGCTCACCGCCACCAGCGCTGCGATGATGATGGTGGACCAGCCGATCGGCTTGCGCACGCGACCCGGCCGCGGTTCGGATTCCGCGTCCTCGGCGGGCGCCGGGTCTCTCGGGGAAGGTTCTGACAACGGGCGCGTTCGGCTCGAGGGTAATGCCCGTCCTGATTAAGGGCGCCGCAGATGCGATGCAAACAGTACGGTGACGGGAGCGATGCGCGCCTCGCGCAGGGCCATGCGTGCGAAGTGCGAATTCCGCACAGCAAAAAAGGCGGCCGCGCCTGCGACCGCCTTTTCGTTTATGTCATTCCGGGGCGGCAAAGCCGAAGCCGGAATCTCGAGATTCTCTGGTGCGGGAGCCCGCACCATAGTTCGATGCTGCGCATCGTCCCGGAATGACGGAGTGAAGCCTCAGGCCTTGTCGAACAGGGACTCGACGTATTCCCAGTTCACCAGGTTCTCGACAAACGCCTTCAGATAGTCGGGACGGCGGTTGCGATAGTCGATGTAGTAGGAGTGCTCCCAGACGTCGCAGCCGAGGATCGGGGTGGCGCCGTGCACCAGCGGATTCTCGCCGTTCGGGGTCTTGGAAATCTCGAGCTTGCCGTTCTTGACCTGGAGCCAGCACCAGCCGGAGCCGAACTGGCCGACGCCGGCCGCCTGGAAGTCCGTCTTGAACTTCTCGAAGCCGCCGAGGTCCTCGTTGATCTTCTTCTCGAGCTTGCCCGGCAGCTTGGTGCCGCCGCCATTGGGCTTCATCCAGCTCCAGAAATGGATGTGATTGTAGTGCTGGCCGGCATTGTTGAACACCGCGGGGTTCTTGCCGAACGAGCCCTTGACGATCTCCTCAAGGGACTTGCCTTCCCATTCGGTGCCCTTGAGCGCGTTATTGCCGTTGGTGACATAGGCCTGATGATGCTTGTCGTGGTGGAATTCGAGCGTTTCCTTCGACATGAATTGCCCGAGGGCGTCATAGGCGTAGGGGAGTGGGGGCAGCGTAAAGGTCATGGGTGTTGTCCGCGACTGATGGGGGAACGAGACTTAACGGTCACCCCTTATAGAAGGTTCCGTGGCTGTTAAATACCGCGAATTTCCCAAAAGGCGCGGTACGGCGGCTTGGCCCGATTGCATAAAATCGTCGCAAGGATGTGGGGCGTTTCAACCGGGCCGCAAAATATCATTGCCTTTGAGGTGCTTATGGCAGAACGAAACGCACCGACGGCGCGGAGATGCGAAAGAGCAAGCGATGAGCATCGAGATCGACATTTTGAACGGCGACGCCTCGTGGCGGATGGCGGAGCCGCTGCATCAGGCGGTCTTCGGACCTGATATCGTCGGGAAGCAGCCCTGGGCTCACGTCAAATGGGCCAATGCCGATTTGCGCGTGCTGATCGAGACGCCCGAGGATGGTCTCGTCTGCCATGTCGGCATCTACTTCCGCACCGTCACCTGGAACGGGCAGAAGGTTCACATCGGCGGCATCGGCGGCGTCTGCACGCGGGAGGACCGGCGCGGCCGCGGCTATGCGACGATGGCGATCGATGCCGCGGTGCATACCATGCGCGCCAACGAGGCGGTCCGCTTCGCGCTGCTGTTCTGCGAGCCGCACAATGTGGCGTTCTACCAGGCCCGCAGCTGGCTCCCCTTCAAGGGCGAGGTCTATTGCGAGCAGCCGGAGGGGCGGATCCGCTTCACCTACATGGCGCCCTATGTCTGCAATATCGTCAGCGCGCCGACGCTGGGCACCATCGACCTCTGCGGCCTGCCCTGGTGAGCCCTGCGTGAAGCGAGGCTGGTGCCGGCGCTCCACGCTATATAGTATGTCGAGCATCATCCAATATTCCGCGCGGTGACACATGACGATCGACGCCTCCATAGACGCCGTGCCGCCGCCTGCCCCGGTCACCTCCCCCATCGCCAGCTTGCTGACGGCACCGATCCTGCCGACGCTGCTGCGGCTCGCGATCCCCAACATGATCGCGATGGTCGGCAGCACGCTGGTTGCGATCGCCGAGACCTCCTATATCGGCCGGCTCGGCACCATCCCGCTGGCAGCGATCGCGCTGGTGTTTCCGTTCGCCATGCTGACCCAGATGATGAGCGCTGGCGCGATGGGCGGTGGCGTCTCGTCTGCGATCAGCCGTGCGCTCGGCGCAGGCGACCGGAACCGTGCGGCGACGCTGGCGCTGCATGCCGCCATCATCGGCCTCTGCGGCGGGCTTTTCTTCACGGTGACGATGCTCGTCTTCGGCCGCTCGTTCTTCACGCTGCTGGGCGGGCGCGAGCGCGTGCTCGAGGAAGCCAGCGGCTATTCGCAAATGCTGTTCTCCGGCGCGGTCGCGATCTGGCTCGTCAACACGCTGGCCTCGGTGATCCGCGGCACGGGCGACATGCGTCTGCCCTCGATGGCGCTGATCGGGACGAGCGTGCTCCAGATCGCGCTCGGCGGCACGCTGGGGCTCGGCCTGTTCGGTGTGCCGCAATTCGGCATGCCAGGTGTCGCTGCCGGGCAGTTGATCGCGTTCACCTGTGCTGCGATCTTTTTCCTCTGGTATCTCTGGTCCGGCCGCAGCCGGCTGCCGCTGGATTTCCGCGCCTTCCATTTCGATCGCGCGTTGTTCTTCGACATCCTCAAGGTCGGCGCGGTCGCCTGCCTGTCGCCGCTCCAGACCGTGCTTACCATTTTGATCTTCACCAAGATCCTGGCGACCTTCGGCACCGAGATGCTGGCCGGCTACGGCATCGGCTCGCGGCTGGAATTCTTGCTGATCCCGATCACCTTCGCCTTCGGTATCGCATCGGTGCCGATGGTCGGCATGGCGATGGGCGCCGGACAGGTGAAACGCGCGCGTCGCGTGGCCTGGACCGCGGCCGCGGCCTCGGGAATCACAGTCGGCCTGATCGGGCTCGTCATCGCGCTCGATCCGTCACTGTGGGTCTCGCTCTTCACCAGGGATCCCGGCGTTGCTGCCGCCGCGCACAGCTATTTCCACTGGGCAGGCCCGACCTTCGTGTTCTTCGGCATGGGCGTGTCGCTGTATTTCTCCTCGCAAGGCGCGGCGCGCGTCGGCGGTCCCGTGCTCGCCTCCACCGCGCGGCTACTGATCGTCGCCATCGGCGGAGGCACCCTCATGATGGCACAGGCTCCAGCCTGGACCCTGTTCGCGCTGGTCGGCGGCGCCATGGCGGTGTTCGGGCTTTCGACCGCAGGCTCGGTCGCCTTGGTGCGCTGGGGCAAATGAGCGCAGGTTACACGCAGGCAAATAAACGCAGGAATGTGATTCCATCCAGCGTTGCACTATCCTGCTGGGCTGCTATGGAGGCGCTCCATTTCGGGGCTCTCTCCATGACTTCAAGATTCGCTGCTCTCATCGTCCTTCTGGCTGCGCTCCTTGGCGCGACTGCCGCCCATGCGCAGAGCGTCGACGGGACCTGGCTGACCCAGGCCGGCGATGCCCGCGTCAAGATCAGCAAATGCGGCGGCGACATCTGCGGCAACGTCGTCTGGCTGCGTGAACCCCACGACACCGCGACCGGCCTGCCTGCCACCGACAGCAAGAATCCCAATCCCGCCCTCGCCAGGCGCCCGATGATCGGCTTGCCATTGTTCAGCGGCATGCAGCCTTCAGGGCCGAACAAATGGTCGGGCCAGATCTACAATGCCGACGACGGCAGCACCTATGCGAGCAGCGTGACGGTGACATCAGCGGATTCGCTGCGGGTCGAAGGCTGCGTTGGCGCGCTCTGCGGCGGCGAGACCTGGACGCGCGCGGGGCGCTAGCGCTTCACGCCATCATCGCCTTCAGCGCCGTCGCAGCCGAGGCGTAGCCACCCCGCGCGCCGTCGATGAAATGGACGTGGTCGCTGCGCAGCGGCGATGGGGTAAAGCAGGTCATCATCGCGGCGTCCTGCTGGTGGAGACCGTAGCGCACGATGCCGTCGCGCGCGGCAGTCGCGAGACGATCGCTGAGGGCGCGCTCGAGCTCCGGCGTACAGTCGAGGATCATGCGCAGGCCGTCGTCATATTTTCGGAAGTCGGAGTTCTCCACGACCTGCCGCGTATAGAGCTTCGGCACGAAGCCGCCGACCTTGAGATCGAAGCGCATGATCAGATAGACGAAAAGCGTGTAGGCCAGCACCCGGGCGCGGCGTGCGAGCAGCGGACCCCCGCGCATGGTGCGCGCCTCATATTCCAGTCCCTGCGGCGGCCATGTCAGCGGCGGCCCTTGCGGCGGCACGGGCCGACCGGCGTCCGGGCTGCGCTCGACGAGATGGATGACGTCCTCGATCACCTTGCGGAAGACCCGCGGGTCGGCGCCCAGAGCCGGCATCACCAGCACCGACAAGATGAGGCCGCGCGCGGCCGGCATCACTTCGAAACGGCAGGACAGGCCGGAGAGATCGGGCTGCGTGCCCGCGGGCGCTTCCGCGACCGCGAACTCACCGCGCTTCATCGCCGCGTCAGCCCAAGCGAGCCCGCCACCGGAGAACATCGCATAGGACAAATTGGCCGATGGACCGAAGCGCGCGACGCGCACGTCGAGGCCCTGAGCGCGGATAGCCCTGACCGGCACCAGCGCGACACGCATCGTCAGATCGAGATCCTCCCGCACCCAGGTCGCGGTCGCGGCCAGCGCTTCGTGCGCGCGGTTGAGATCACCCGGCGCGACCGCGAAACTCGCGCCGTCGCCGCCGAACACGAAGGGAAATTCGCGTCCCTCCAATGCGTTCGTCACCGCCGCGATCACGGCGGCACCGGCCATGTTCACCGCCTTGTAGCGCTGCGCCGCGATAGCCTTGGTGGAATCTACGATGTCGGCAACGCCGACGCTCCAGTCGTCGGGCAGCGGCGAATACAAAGCGGGGTCCATCAGGCTGGTGAAGCCGCGAAAGACCGGAATGCCGCTATAGAACGCTGATGTCATCGGATGATACCGGATCGTTGGGACGCACGTCCAAAGAGACATACGTAGAAGAATCGATTCGGGTTCGCCGGGGCGCGCCCTTGCAACCCTTGGCCGAAATAGACCCGGACAACAAGATGAGGGCGCGCTGCAATGCCACACAAGGTCATTGATCGGCATCAAGCAGCTGCGCGCAAATGGCGTCTAGTCTCGATGATCTGACATGGTAGCGCGGGAACATCGACGTGTCCGACTCCGACAGGAAGGACCCCATCGCTCCGGTAAGCCGACGCACCGGGCGTGATCCGATCAGCGCGGTGAAGATGCCGGAAAGCCTGACCGCGGCCGTCGATAATTGGGCCGAAACCCATCACCTGTCGCGCTCAGATGCCATCCGCACGCTGGTCGAGCTGGGCCTGAAGGTCGCGCCCCCGGCACTCCCGCCAGGGCACCCGCTCGCTTCGGATGCCACCAGGATCGAAGAGCTTGCGGTGCATGAACTCGAGGGACTGCTCGATCCTGCCCTGTCTGAAGACGAACGCGAGCGCCGGATCCGCCGCCTGACCGACGGCCCGCCGGAGTTCTCACACGAACGGATTGATCTGCCGAAGCACCGGACCTGAATGTCTAGTGCAGCTTCTCGTCCTGACGCTTGCGCAGCGCAGATGAGGGTACGTCGTGGCAGCCGACCAGACGCACGAATTTCTGCGGATACATTTCGTAACCGTGATCACCGGAATTCTGATGAGACATCGGCTCGCAGTGAACGGGCTGGCCGTGAACGTCGCTTTGCTGTGCGCGCTTTGCCGACGCCTTGCCCGGGTTCGAAGCGGTCATGGACTGCTCCCTATCGATTAGGGCAGATCGATTGACGTAAGCCAATCGATTGCGCGGCATCTTACGACCAAATCCGGATGATGTCATTGCGCCGGATCAATGCAATTGTGGCGGTGGAGTTCCGCCTACGCCGTGTTGCCCGCGTCGACCGTGAACACGGTACCCGTCACATTGCGGCCGCCCTCTCCCAGCAGATATTCCACCATGCGCGCGACGTCGTCGGTCTCCGGCAGGCGGCGCAGCGCGCTGCGGCCGGCGATGCGCTTGCGGCTATCGTCGGAGAGATTGTGCGTCAGCTCGGTGTCGATGAAACCGGGCGCGATCGCGTTCACGGTGATGCCGAGCTTGCCGACCTCGCGAGCGAGCGAGCGGGTGAAGCCGGTGGCAGCGGCCTTGGTCGCACCATAAACGGAGAGGCCGTTATAGCCTGTCGTCGCGATGATCGAGGAGATGTTGATGATGCGGCCGGCCCCATCGGCCATCATCTGACGTACGACATATTTGGTGAGAATGATCGGCGACAGAACGTTGAGCTGCACCAGCGCCTCGATCTCGGAATTGTGCATGGTCGCGAGCAGGCCTTCGGTGCCGAGGCCGGCATTGTTGACGAGGCCGTAGATCGGGCCGAATTCGTCGCGCACGAGCTTTGCATAAGCCGGGATCGCGTCGATGACGGCGAGGTCGCAGGCGCGGAAATGCAGGCGCCCCCCCGACCCGGCAATCGCCGCCTTGAGCTCGTCGCTCTCGCGCCGCGCCGCCGCGATCACGTTGTAGCCAGCATCGACGAGCCGCTGCCCGATCGCAAGGCCGATACCGCGGCTGCCGCCGGTGACGAGAACATTATGCATCGGTGCGCGCCAGTTTGCCGGCCGGGGTGACGTCGATCGCCTCGACGAAGCGGATCACCGCCGGCACCTTGTGGGACGCGAGCTGCGCGCGGCACTGATCCAGGATCTGGTCGCGGATCTCTTTCGTGCGCGCCGGATCGGTACCGTCGGCAAGGATCACGTCAGCGACGACGATGCCGCCGGTGATCGGACTCTTGCGTGACTTCGCCCGCGACATCCGCACGTCGGGATGACGATTGATCACCGCCTCGATCTCTTCGGGGTGAACCTTCAGCCCACCGATATTGATGATGCCGCCGCGGCGGCCGACGAAATAGTAGCGGTCGCCGCGAAGTTCAACGATATCGCCGCTGTCGACATACCCGTCTGCATCGGTGAGCGCAGCCGTGTCGCGGCCGATATAGGCATGCGCCGTGCGTGTCGAACGGATGCGGAGCGAGCCGTCGACGACCTTCATCTCGACGCCGTTGCGGTTGCCGAGATAGTCGGCCGGAAAGCCCTCCAACCCGTCATTGACGGCAAAGCCGACGCCGGCCTCGGTCGATGCATAGGCATGGCCGACAGAGGAATTCGGGAGCGCCGTCTTCAGGCCGTCAAGCACTGCCTGGTCGGCGATCTCGCCGGAGAGGCGGACATAGCGCGGCGCGAATTGCGCGGCCGAGCCGCTCATCAACAGCTTGCGCCAGTGCGAGGGCGTACCGGAGATGTGGGAGACGCCGCGCGCGTTCAGTCGCGTGACGTGATCGGCGAGCGCCTCATGCGGGTCGGACAGCACCATCGAGCCGCCCGAGAGGACGGCGCGGAGGAATATCTGCAGGCCGCCATAGCGGCGGATGTCGTAGAACGTCGCCCATACCGGCGCGGGTCCGCGCGCCGGACCCTCGGCGACGATGGCGCCGGTGAGTGCTTCCAGCGTATGGCCAGCGATTTTCGGCACGCCCGACGTGCCCGAAGTGAGCATCAGCCATTCCGTGGCGCGTTCGGTCCTGGCCGGCGCAGTGGCTTGAAGCGGCAGCTGTGCGGTGACGACCAGCGGCACGCCGGTCTCGGCCCAGCGATCGGGCTCGTCGGTGACGACGGCATCGATCTCGGCATCCGCGATCAGCGCATCGAGATGCGCGGGGTTGAGATCGGGCGGACACAGCAGCATGCGACGGGCAATACCGTCGAGCTCGATCATGGCAAGGCCCGATCGGAGCTGGTCAGACAATTTCAGCAGCACCGCGCGGCCGGACAGCTCGCGCAGGCGGCCACCCAGGACCGTCTGCGACAGAATATCCGTCAGCGACACGACATCGTGCGCGTCCGACAGCGTGCGGCCCGTCAGCTCCGCGCCGAGATGGTCGCGCAGCGCAAAGATCTCACGCGGGGACATTTTCGTAGGCCCGCACGAAATCGCCCACGGTGGCGGGGAACGCTGCGTCCTCGGAAATAGTGAAGGGGTCGACGCCGGTCTCGTCCTCGAGGCGCGCCACCAGGATGGCGAAGGCGAGCGAGTCGAAGCCCGTCTCGTGCAGGGACAGGTCGTCCGAGAGTGCGGGAAGCGCGACGTGCTGCTCCTTGGCGATCTGCTGGATCGCTTCAATGACCTTAGACCGTACCGACATGGCTGGCTCGCTTCTGTTGTCGTTCGTGTTGCGGCGGTTCTTGATGACCGCCTCCCTTGGCCGCTTGTTTACCCGACAGAAGTAAATGGCTTCTTGGACAATTCGGATAAAATTGGACCTATCTCCAAATTTTCGCGCGGCTAGAGCCGGATCGTGCCCTCGTTGATTTGCGTACAGGCCTCCGCGTCCAGCGCGACATAGGTGCCGGCCTTCGGGTCCAGCATGAACAGAGGATCGGAGACCGCGCGGGGATCAAATCCCTCGCGCGCGAGCTCGGCCTTCTTCTGCTTGAACGTCTCGGTCGCATCGAGCTCGCGCGAGATGCGTATAAAGACAGGGTGAGCATAGGCCGGCAGGCACTGTGCGAGATGGGCGGGCAGCCCCTCGAGGACGAAGCCCTCGTTGATCACGATCGCGCTCATGCCGGCGCGGCCGTCGGTGCCGGGGATGCTGACGCCATAGGTGGTGGCGTCGATCACGCCGGTGAAATCGCGCACGGCGTCGTTGACCTCCGAGGTCGCGACGTTCTCGCCTTTCCAGCGAAAGGTATCGCCGATGCGGTCGACGAAGTGGAAGAAGCCCTTCTCGTCGAGCCGCATCAGATCGCCGGTTCTGAACCAGGAATCGCCCTTGGCAAAGACATCGCGCAGGATCTTCTTCTCGGTCTCGCTCGCCTCGGTGTAACCCTCGAAGCGACCGCCGCCCTCATCCGCCGTGCCGATACGGCCTATGGCTTCGCCAGCCTCGCCGCGCGCGCAGGCGATACAAAACCCATCGGCATTGCGCAGCGGCGCGCCGCTATCGGAATCGAGCTTGACGAGACCGGCGGGGAAACGATGCGCGAGCAGCGGCGGAACGCGGCCGATCGCGCCGGGCTGGCCTTCGACGTTGAAGAGCGAGAAATTACCTTCCGTCGCCGCGTAGAATTCGAGGATGCGCGGAACGGCGAAACGCGCCTGAAAATCGTCCCAGATGTCACCGCGAAGTCCGTTGCCGCATACGAGCCGCAAGCGATGCCGGTTCTCGTATTCCGACGGAGGGGCCTTGAGCAGATAGCGGCAGAGCTCGCCGATATACTGAAACAACGTGCAGTCGTGGCGCACGATGTCGGGCCAGAAATTCGACGCCGAGAATTTATCCGCGATCACCACCGAACCGCCGGCGGCGAGCATGCTGCATGGCGCGACGATGCCGCCGACCGAATGGAACAGCGGCAGGCAATCGTAGAGCCGATCCTGCGGCGTCGCGCCGGTGAGGCCGGCAAACCAAAAGCCCCAGTTGAGGATGCGGCGGTGGCTGATGCTGGCGGCTTTCGGCAGGCCGGTCGTCCCGGACGTGTAAATCAGCAGCGCCCGGTCGTCGATGGTGACGCCGCCACGCTCGTCCGGCGAAAGCGGCCCGTCATCGAGGGCGGCAAGCGCGACATCGATCGGACGCTCGCCGCGGGCATCGCCATGGGTCCAGACCTTCGCTTCCGTCTTCAGGTGCGGCGACGCGCCATCCAGCGCCTCCGCAAGCTCGTGCGCGACAATGATGTGAGCGGGCTTTGCCACTCCGATGCAATGCGCGAGCGATTGGCCTACGAGCTTGGTGTTGATCAGCGCGACCACGCCGCCGACCCGGCTGATGCCGAGCCAGGCCGCGACATAATCGATGCCGTTCGGCATGATCAGCGCGACAGTGTCGCCCTTGGCCACGCCGGCCGAGCGCGCCCACCGCGCATAACGATTGATGCGCTTCGAAAGCCCCTTATAGTCGAGGCTCGCGTCATCGGTGGCCAGCGCAATGCGATCGGGCTGGCGCTGCGCCCAATCATCGACGACGTCGGCGAACAGCCGGCCCGGCAACGTCTCGATCGTTGCGGTGAGCTCGATCGCGTTCAGCCAGATTTTCGAAGCCGAAGGTGCGCGCGCGGCTTTCGGTTGCTCGATGACGCCGATTGTCATGCCGTTCATTCTTTCGGAACGTGTCTGCTGGTTCTCGGCAGCTTAGCTCGCACGCCCTGCCCAGGTGTTAAGAGACAAGGTAAAACCGGGTTAGCGCGCGATTAACTCTAGCGATCCTTTACTAATCCGTGGGATCGGCGTGCGCGGGCACGCTCACCGGCTACGAGACGAGTTCGTTCTACGGTGTCGGCGCTCCGCACGACACGCCGGCCTCGGCGCAATCCCGCTGCACGGCAATGCAGGCGAGTTCGGCGGCATGCTGACGGCGGAGACCGACCGCTGGCGCAAGGTGGTGGAGCTGTCGGACATCCGGAAGGAGTAGCGACCGCACCTGCACGCGACGCGGGAGCGCTGGATCCGCGCAGCGCTAGCCGCCGCGCTGATGGCGCAAGCGCTGCGGCGGTGCGTTGAACGGATAATACGGATTGAGATCGCAGGTGGCGGAGCGGCCCGAAGCGGTGGCGCGGCACTGCGGCAGCGACGTGAAGGAGCAATCGTACCACTCCCCGCCCCCGCTGTTCGCACCGGAATAAACGTGCATGCAGATGGGATAGCGCGGATCAAAGGTTTGCGCATGCGACGGCGCGGCCGTGAGCAGCACACCGACGGTCATGATCAGGCCGAATGAGCGACGCATGAAAATTTCCCCCGAAGGCCGCATTGCGGATCGCTAGTGCACGTTCTTGTGGCGCCGGCGCGGCGGCGGCGGGGGTTGGTCGAACGCATAGTAGGGATTGACGTCGCAGCTTGCCGAGCGGCCCGAGGCCGTGGCGCGGCACTGCGGCAGCGAGGTGAAGGAGCAGTCGAAATAGTCGCCGCCGCCACCGCCGAAGCCGCCGGGCATGTAGACGTGCATGCACACCGGGTAACGTGGATCGTAGGTCTGGGCGCTGGCATCTGCCGCCACGAACAGCGTGGCAATCGCAGTGAGGGTCAGGATCGGCAAACGCATGGAGAAATCCTCGAATCGTTCATGTCGGCGGCCCGGATGCCGACGATCTCGTATGGCATAACACCACGGCAGAGGCGACCGTTCCTCAGCGCACATGACGCCAAGGTGAGTGTGGTCCGACCGCTACCCGCCGAGCCCCTGCAACACCAGCCGATTCAGCCTGGCCGCAAACGCGGCAGGGTCTTCCGGCAGCTCGCCGTCCAGGATCTGCGCCTGTTCGAGCAGGAGCAGGCTGAGGTCGTCGACCGCCTTCGAGCCGGCCTGAGCCTTGGTGATCGCTGTGACCAGCGGATGGCGCAGGTTGATCTCGAGGATCGGCTTGGTGCGCATGCCCCGGTTCTGCTGGGCCAGGATGCGCTCGAGCTCGCGGCTCGGTCCCTGGCTGTCGGCAACAAGGCAGGAGGCGGAGCTGGTGAGACGCGTCGATGCCTTGACGTCGCTGACGCGCTCGCCGAGCGCGGCCTTGATCACTGCGATGGTGGCGGCCTCGTCGGCGGCCGGCTCGTCCTTCTTCGCCTCGTCCGCCTCGTCGACGCGCGGGATCAGGTCGAGGTTGAGGTCGCCCTGGCTCAGCGACTTCAGCGGCTTGCCGTCGAACTCCGATGGCATCGAGGTCCAGAAGGCATCGACGGGATCGGACAGCAGCAGCACTTCGATGCCGCGCGCAGTCGCCGCCTCGAGCCTGGGGTTCGACTTCAGCCGCTCGATGCTGTCGCCGACGAGATAATAGATCTCGGTCTGGTTCGGCTTGAAATCGGCGATGACGTCCTTGAGCGAGCGCTTCTCGCCCGCAGTCGTGGTGAAACGCGACAGCGCGAGCAGCTTTTCGCGGCGTTCGAAATCCTCGTAGATGCCTTCCTTCAGCACCGCACCGAAGGCCTCCCAGATCTTCGCGAAGTTCTCCGGATCCTTCTCGGCAAGGCTTTCGAGCTCGGACAATACGCGGGTCGCCACGGCCTTGCGGATCTGCGCGAGCTGCGGATTGTTCTGAAGCATCTCGCGGGAGATGTTGAGCGGGAGATCCTCGCTGTCGACGACGCCGCGGATGAAGCGGAGGTAGCCCGGCAGCAGATCGGCATCGTCGGTGATGAAGACGCGGCGGACATACAGCTTGACGCGGCCCTTGCGGTTTGGCTCGAACAGGTCGAACGGTTTGGTCGAGGGCGCGAACAGCAGCACGGCGTAGGAGTAACGCCCCTCCGCGCGATAATGCAGCGTCATCGCGGGATCGTCGAAGGCGGAAGCGATCTGCTGATAGGCCTTCTTGTAGTCTTCCGGCGTGAGCTCGGATTTCGAACGCTGCCACAGCGCGCTTGCAGAATTGATCTGACGCGGTTCGCCCTCTTCGGGCACGAGTTCGATGGGGAAGAGGATGTTGTCAGAATAAGCGCCGACGATGCGCTCGATCTCGTAAGCTTCGAGGTATTTCTTCGCATCGTCCTTGAGATGCAGAACGATCTCGGTGCCGCGCTGCACGCGGGCCGCATCCTCCTCGCTGGCACGCGCGATCTCGAAGCCCGAGCCGCCCGAGGACGTCCAGGTCCAGACGTCGCTCTCGCCGGCGCGGCGGCTGACCACGACGATCTTGTCGGCGACCATGAAGGCGGAATAGAAGCCGACGCCGAACTGGCCGATCAGGCCGAGACCATCCTTGGCCTCCTTGAGCTTCGACACGAAAGCCTTGGTGCCGGAGCGGGCGATGGTGCCGAGGTGGTCGATCAGTTCCTGCCGCTCCATGCCGATTCCGTTGTCGGCGATCGCAAGCGTTCCGGCCGTCTTGTTCGGAATGATCCGGATCTTGAGCGCGTCGCCCTCGCCCAGCAGCGCCGGATTCGCGATCGCCTCATAGCGCAGCTTGTCGCAGGCGTCCGAAGCGTTGGAGACGAGTTCGCGCAGGAAGATATCGGTCTCGGAATAGACGGAGTGCACCATCAGGTGCAGAAGCTCGGAAACCTCGGCCTGGAAGGGCTGCGTATGCACAGCCGTGTCTGACGTCGTCATGCGTTTACCCGGTCAATCGAAAGGGGAAGAAACCCGGGATATAACGCGACGTGGCAGGGGATCAAGTAGATGTCAGCCATCGCCCTCCCGGCGGAGGGCGACTTGTCCGTGGCAAACGCCGATCAGGTCACACAGCGGCCGGGCTGGAGCAGTTTTGCGACCTCGGTCAGGGAGCTGACCATCGGCTCGCAGGCGATCGTCGGCTTTTTGCGGCTCTGCTTCTGGTCCGGGAGCAGCACCGGCGGCGGCTTGGCGTTGCCGGTCTCGATCACCGCGGGGACCCGCAGCAGCACCGACGTGTCGGCCAGATCGTTCAGCCGCATCGACACGGTGCGGGTCGGAACCTCCGCCTGCTTGATGTCGGCGAGCCGGTCGGCTTTGCTGGAGCGATTGACGTTATGGCCCGGCTTGTCAGCGACCGCCTGCCAGCGGTCGGCCAGATCATGGCCCGAGGCGAGCTGCACGGCGCCGACTTGGACGGCGCCAAGCGTCGCGGCGATCGCGACGGCGCCTAAAAATACCTTTTGAATCTGTGACATGGCTGTCGGTCCCTCGCCCCATGGCGATCGCGGGAACAACGCGAGGAGAGGACCCAGAGTTCTCAGTCGTTGAGATCACTTAACCGTGTGCGAAAAGGGCACGGTCCGCGCGAAAATTTCGCAACCGCCTGGAACGACTTTCGCGGACGGGAGTCGTCTCAACAGCCGGCTATTCCCCCCTGCCCCATAAGCCGGCGACGTAGGGCGCGACTGTGGTGATGCCAGTCGCGCCTTACTTTTGTCTGGAGTTCAGTTCGCCTTCCCCGCGAGCCACTCCCGCCCCTCCCCATAGAGCTTCTCGACCTCAGGCCCGGTCAGGCCCGGCATGTCGCGCTTGACCTTGTAGCCGATCAGCTCCTGCATGTAGGCGAGGTGGCGGTAGCCTTCCGGCAGCGCGGCAAGGGCTTTCTGGTCGAGCTGAAGTGTCGCGGCCGGGTCGACCGGGTCGATCCGGTCCTTCTCGTAAATCGGCTGGCGGCGGACGATGCCCCATTTTCCCTGCCGCTTCTCCAGGAAATCGTAGAAGCGCCCGGTGCAGACGACGTCGCAGGGCACGTCGTGCACCGGCGCGCGCTGCGAGATGGTCATCTTGGTCTGCGCGATGGCGCGCGCCCCCTCGAGATCGATATTGCAGCCGCCGAGGAAATGCAGGATGCGCACGCCCTTGGCGAACCCCTCCTGGCTCACCTTCATGAAATCCCGCGCCGGCCCCTGAAACCAGGTGGCGGACATCCAGCCCTCTTCATGCCAGACCGTGGCAAAGCGCTCCCAATCGCCGGCGTCGCGCCACACCGCCCAGTTCTCGACGAGGTCGCGGATGGCGAGGCGGTCGAGGAGTTGCTGGTCCATGAACACGTCTCCGATGGCACTGCGGCTGCAACGCGGCCGCTGCGCGAGGTATGAGCGGTGAATTCGATGGCCGTCAAGCGTGGCAACCTGATCAACGAAAATCCGGCGCACCTTGCAGCACGCCGGATCGGGATTTCGTCACATGCCGGGCGTAGGCGCTTCCTTACGCCGCCGGCACTTTCGGCGCGCGGTTGCGGGAGTTGCGCTGGAAGAACAGCGCCTGACTCGCCACCGCCGACACCATCGCCGGCTGGAATGGTTTCGAGATCAGGAACGCCGGCTCGGGACGCTCGCCGGTGAGGAAGCGTTCGGGATAGGCAGTGATGAACACCACCGGCACCTCAAAGGTGCGGAGCAGCTCGTTGACGGCGTCGAGGCCCGACGAGCCGTCGGCGAGCTGGATGTCGGCGAGGATCAGGCCGGGCCGCTTGTTCTTTGCCAGCGCGACCGCATCGGCGTGGGTGCGGGCGACGCCGACGACATTGTGGCCGAGATTCTTCACCAGGCTTTCGAGATCCATGGCGATGAAGGTCTCATCCTCGATGATCAGCACGTCGGTGGCGATCTCGGCGGCCATTTCACGGCCTGCGGCATCCGCGAGCCGGCGCGTCTCGCCGACGTCGGTGCCGAGAATGTAGCCGACCTCTTCTTCCGAAAAACCCTCCAGCGAGAGCAGCAGGAAGGCTTGCCGCGGCAACGGCGTGATGTTCGACAGCCGTCGCTCCGGCGGCATCGGCAGGTTCGTCACCTCGGAATCGTCGTTGACGGAAACGGAATTCCAGATCTGGGTGAACAGCCGGAACAGGCCGGCGCGCGGCCCGTGGCTCTCGTCGAGCACCGACGGATCTCCCAGCATGGCTTCCAACATGGCTGCGACATAGGCGTCACCGGAGGACTGGCTGCCCGTCAGGGCGCGTGCGTACCGGCGCAACAACGGCAAGTGTTCAGCAACGAGCTGTGAACGGGACATCCCCACTCCATATCATCTTCGGGCCGACCTTGACGTGCAGGCGTTAGGCGGGGGGCCCGGGTTCCCCTGCTGGGCTGATTACGCGTCAGACTGAGAAAAGTTCCGCATAGGGGCGGAACTTTTTCTCGCAGCTCGCATTGAGCCTATCCAGGGAACGGCTCCCGGTTGAGAGAACTTCTCGATTTTACAGTTACTTAACTCGGGGAAACGTGGAACAGGTCATGAAAGATCTCAAGTCTCAAGCCAGCAAAAGCACGACCCCCGGTAAGGGAGGGCTCACTCCGGAGATCCAGTCCCGGATCGGGCACCAGCTGCGCGCCATGTACGACGACGTGGTGCGGCAGGGGGTTCCGGACCGGTTCGCGGAACTGATCAAGAAACTTGATGCGCCGGGAGCGACACCCCAAGTGGAAAATGGTGGCGGTTCTAACGACAACAACAATGGGAGGGATTGATGCCTCTCACGGACTCCCTGCGTAACGACATCCTGGCGGCCGTGCCCAGTCTGCGCGCGTTCGCCATCTCGCTCAGCGGCAATGCCGATCGCGCCGACGATCTGGTCCAGGAGACGCTGTTGCGCGCGCTCGCCAACATCGACTCGTTCCAGCCAGGCTCCAATCTGCCGGCGTGGCTGTTCACGATCCTGCGCAACCTGTTCCGCTCCGACTATCGCAAGCGGCGGCGAGAAGTCGAGGACGCCGAAGGTAATTATGCCAAGACGCTGAAGACGCAGCCCTCGCAGAACGCCCATCTCGAGTTCGAGGAATTCCGCACGGCGCTCGACAAGCTTCCGCAGGACCAGCGTGAAGCGCTGATCCTCGTCGGCGCCTCCGGCTTCTCCTATGAGGATGCGGCTTCGATCTGCGGCTGCGCAGTGGGCACGATCAAGAGCCGCGTCAACCGTGCGCGCTCCAAGCTCGCGGCGCTGCTCTATGTCGACGGCGCCGAGGATTTCGGACCCGACGAGACCATTCGCGCCGTGATCGGCGGCAGCGGCGGCTGACGGCCGGCCTCAATCGGACTGAGACCGCGATGAAGGCGGCCGCTTCCAGCGGCCACCTTCGCACGTCTGACGTGATCACGTCTGAAACGTGATGCGGCGGCGCCTGCGCCGCATCGATTATTCGTCCACGAAGGTCACGGTCTCGGCCACGCTCGCACGCGACGTGCGGTAGCTGTTGACCTTGTGGGCGTTGTCGGCATAGCCGAACGAGATGCCGCAAACGATGCGGCGGTCAGCAGGCAGATTGAAATGGCGGCGGATCAGGCCGGAGTGGCGCGCCAACGCCGCCTGCGGAATCGTGCCCAGCCCGAGCGCCTGCGCGGCCAGCATGAAATTCGAGACATAGGCGCCGCAATCGATCGCACCGTAGATGCCGAGCGGCTCGTCGGTGTGGATGATGGCCACATGCGGCGCACCGAAGAAATTGTAGTTCTCCAGCGCCTGCTTGGCATAGGCCATCTTGTCTCCACGCGCGATCCCGAGCGTGTTGTAGAGCTGAAAACCGCTCTCGCGGCGGCGTTCGAGATAGGCGCCGAGATATTCGCGCGGCGGCGTGAAATCATAGTCGTCCCCGAGACCGCCCGAAGCCTCCTTGTAGATCAGCTTGCGGAAACGCTCCTTGGCCTCGCCGCTGGCGATGACGACCTGCCAGGGCTGGCTGTTGCACCAGGACGCCGTGCGCTGTGCGGTGGTCAGCAAATGTTCGATCGTCGCGCGATCGACTTCCTTGGCCAGGAAGGCACGCACCGAATAGCGCTCGTTGAGCAGCTCTTCGAGTACGCCGATCCGGTTGTTCTGATTGACTGCAGCGTCCATGGATCAGCTCGCACTTTTCTCGTAGGGTGGGCGAAGGCGCATAGCGCCGTGCCCACCGACAGACTTACCTCGGCGCATCTGCATATGGTAGGCACGCTTCGCTTTGCCCACCCGACGAGATGCAGCGAGAGGCTAGATCACCGTCCCTTGGTCGGGATCTTGTTATACGGCACGTCCTTGTCGACGCGGATGTCGCCCGGCAATCCCAGCACGCGCTCGGCGATGATGTTGCGCAAGATCTCGTCGGTGCCGCCTGCGATGCGCATCGAAGGCGAGGACAGCAGCATCTGCTGGAACTGGCCCTGCACGGTCTCCTCGTCCGCGCCGGTGAGAACGCCGGCCGCGCCCTGGAGGTCCATGGCATAGGTCGCGATGTCCTGCAGCATCATGCCCGAGACGAGCTTGCCGATCGAATTCTCCGGCCCCGGCCGCTCGCCCTTGGACAGCGCCGAGATCGCGCGGTAGCTCGTGTATTTCAACCCGCTCGACTTCACCGCCCAGCTCGCAAGTTTTGAGCGCACGGCGGGATCGTCGATGGCGAGACCATCCTCCAGCATCAGATTCGAGCAGAACTCGAACATCTCGGGGACGCCGGTCGCAAGCCGCGAACCGATCGACATGCGCTCGTTCATCAGCGTGGTCAGCGACACGCTCCAGCCCTCGCCGATGGCGCCCAGACGCTGGCTGTCGGGTATGACGACGTCGGTGAAATAGACCTCGTTGAACTCCTGCATGCCGTTGGCCTGCTTGATCGGGCGCACCTCGACGCCGGGGCTCTTCATGTCCAGGAAGAACATGGTGAGACCCTTGTGCTTGGGCACATTGGGATCGGTGCGCGCGATCAAAAGTCCGTAGTCGGAATAGTGCGCACCGGAGGTCCAGATCTTCTGGCCGTTGACGACCCAATCGTCGCCCTTCTTCTCCGCGCGTGTGCGCAAGCCGGCGACGTCAGACCCGGCCGACGGTTCGGAGAACAGCTGGCACCAAATCTCCTCGCCCGCGGCCAGCTTTGGCAAATGGCGCCGCTTGGCGTCCTCGCTGCCAAAAGCCATAACGGTTGGGCCGCACATGCCCTCGCCGATCTGAAACGGCTGCGTCAGCTTGCCGTAGACGCCTTCCTCCTGCTGCCAGATCACACGCTCGATCGGCGTCGCACCGCGGCCGCCATATTCCTTGGGCCAATGCAGGCAGGCCCAATTGCCTTCGGCCTTCTTCTTCTGCCAGGCCTTGCCGACATCGACGATGTCGTGGTTGGCGAGCCGGATGCGGCCAAGCGAGGATTTTGACAGCTCAGCCAAGAACTCCTTCGGCGCGTTGGCCTCGACCCATTTGCGCGCGGTCTCGCGGAATGCGGCTTCCTGCGGGGTGTCGTCGAAATTCATCTTCGAACTCTCCTCTCTCGTGCCCCGGACGCTGCTCAGCGCGAAGCGGTGCGCTGCAGAGCCGGGGCCATTGCAGCTTTCTGGGTCCCGGCTCTGCGGCGCGGTACTTCGTACCGCACCGCGTCCGGGACACGATCAGCCTCTTCCCTTCGTCGGGATCTTGTTGAACGGCACGTCCTTGTCGACCCTCATATCGCCGGGCAGGCCCAGCACCCGCTCGGCGATGATGTTCCGCATGATCTCGTCGGTGCCGCCTTCGACACGCGTGCCCGGCGCGCGCAGCAGCATCGCCTGGAAACGGCCGGCGAGTTCGGCATCTTCGCCGCTGACCACGCCGGCGGCGCCCTGCAAGTCAAGCGCGTAGGTGGCAACGTCCTGGATCATCGAGCCCGCCACCAGCTTGCCGATGGAGTTTTCCGGCCCCGGTCGCTCGCCCTTCGACAGCGCGGAAATCGCGCGCATGCTGGTGTATTTCAGCCCACTCGCCTTCACCGCCCAGTTCGCCAGCTTCGCACGCACCGCGCGGTCCTCGATTGCCGGGCCATCGTCCAGCATCAGGCTCGAGCAATAGTCGAACAGCTCGGGGAAGCCGGTCGAGACGGCCGCCCCGATCGCGCTGCGCTCGTTCATCAGCGTGGTCAGCGAGACGTTCCAGCCGTCACCGACCTCGCCGAGGCGCTGATGATCGGGAATGCGGACATTGGTGAAATAGACCTCGTTGAAGTCGGAAGCGCCGCTCGCCTGCTTGATCGGCCGCACCTCGACGCCCGGGCTCTTCATATCCAGGAAGAACATGGTGAGGCCCTTGTGCTTGGGCACGGTCGGATCGGAGCGGGTCAAGAGGATGCCGTAATCCGAGTAGTGCGCGCCCGACGTCCAGATCTTCTGGCCGTTGATCACCCAGTCATCGCCATCCTTCTCGGCGCGCGTGCGCAGGCCCGCGACGTCGGAGCCGCCGGCGGGCTCGGAGAACAGCTGGCACCAGACCTTTTCGCCGGAGGCGAGTGGCGGCAGATAGGCGCGCTTATGCTCCTCGCGCGCGAACGCCATCATGGTCGGCCCGCACATGCCGTGGCCGATGATGAACATGCGGGATAGCTGGCCAAACGGCCCCTCTTCCTGCTGCCAGATCACACGCTCGATCGGCGACGAACCGCGGCCACCATACTCCTTCGGCCAGTGCAGACAGGCCCACCCCGCATCTGCCTTCTTCTTCTGCCAGGCCTTTGCCACTTCCAGAATATTGGCGTTCTTCAATTGCGTCCGGCCGAGGGAGGACTTGCGAAGCTCTTCCTCATACTGCTTCGGTGCATTGGCCGCGATCCAGGCGCGAGCAGTGGCGCGAAATTCAGCTTCGTGCGGGGTATCGTCGAAGTTCATGACGTTGCCTTTGCCTACGCCGCGTTCTTCTTGCGTATGCGGTCGATCAACTGGTCTTCCCAATAGGACAGGCTGCCGAGCCCGAGCGCCATGGCGTTGGCGCGGCGGTAGTACATGTGACAGTCGAACTCCCAGGTGAATCCCATGCCGCCGTGGACATGGATGTTGTTCTTGGCGCAGTGCTGGAACGCCTGCGTCGCGCTGATGCGGGCCGCGGCAGCGGCTTCCGGCAGCTCCGCGGCGTTGGTCGAGAGCGCCCAGGCGCCGTAATAGCTATTGGAGCGCGCCAGCGTCGCCGACACATACATGTCCGCCAGCATGTGCTTGACGGCCTGGAACGAACCGATCTGTCGGCCGAAGGCGATGCGGTCGAGCGCGTAGTCGCGGCCCATCTCCAGCGCACGGTCGGAGCCGCCGACCTGCTCGAACGCGCAGAGCACCGCGGCGCGGTCGAGCACTTGAGTCAAGATGCTCCAGCCTTCGCCGGCCGCGCCCAGCGGCTCGGCCTTGCAATCCCTGAAAGTGATCTCGGCCTGCCCGCGGGTCGGATCGAGATTGGTCAGGCTTTTCACCTCGACGCCGCCGGCCTTGAGATCGACAATGAACAAGGAGATGTCGCCGTCACGTCCACTCGATCCCGTACGTGCCGCGACCACCGCAAAGTCGGCGATCGCGCCATCGGCGACCGGCTTCTTGACACCGTTGAGCACGCCATTCGCAGCCGTGAGCTTGACGTTCTTCGGCGAAGGGTTGCCCTTGCCCTCGAACAGCGCCAGCGTGCCGATCGCCTCGCCCGAGGCAATCGCCGGCAACCATTTCTTCTTCTGCGCGTCACTGCCTGCAATCAGCAGCGCTTCGGCAGCGAGATAGACCGTGGAGGAAAACGGCACCGGCGCGTTCGCCCGGCCCATCTCTTCAGCGATCACGCAAAGCTCGAGATGACCGGCGCCGGCGCCACCAAAATCCTCGGGAATAGCGACACCAAGAAAACCCATCTCGGCAAGGCCCTTCCAGAGCTCCTTGTCGTAGGGCGCCTTGCCGTCGAGGACTGCGCGCACCGCCTTGGGTGGGCACTTCTCGGTGAGGAATTTGCGCGCCTGATCGCGGAGCTGCTTCTGGTCGTCGGAGAAATCGAAGTTCATGGCGCGTATCCGTGTTGATGATGTCGATTACTTGAGAATGATAACGTCCTGGTCAGGCTTGTCCGCATAGAGCCGCTCGACCAGCGCGGCACGGCGCTCCAGGCCGGCGCGCTGGTTGATGTAGCCCTTGTCGGTGAGCTCGTTGCCGTCGATCGAGGGCGGCTCGGCCATCAGCATGGCACGCGCGATGATGCGGCTGCTGGCGCCTTCGCACTCCTTGTTGTGAGCCTCCAGCCCGCGCCTGAAGCAGGCGATTACCTCGGGATGCTTCACTGCATCCTCGAAGCTGAGATCTGCCTTGCCGACAAGTTGGCGGCAGGCATGCAGGTTCGGCCAGGCCAGCAGGCCGATGAAGGCGCGATCCTGCCCCGCGACCAGCGCATCATGCACGACGGGCGTCGCGGCCGCGATCGCATCGGTGCGCAGCGAGCCGACATGGACGAAGGTGCCGGTGGTCAGCTTGAAATCTTCCACCACGCGCCCGGCAAAGATGATGCCTTTCACCGGATCGGTGTCGTCGACGAAGATTCCGGCGTCACCGATGCAATAAAAACCTTCCTCGTCGAACATCTTCTTCGTCAGATCAGGCTGGCCGAAATAGCCCGGCGTGACGTTGACGCCGCGCAGACGCAGCTCGTATTTCGCGCCGCACGGCACCATCTTCAACTCGACGCCGGGGAACGGCAGGCCGATGAGGCCGACGCGCTCGGTGTCCCAATAGGTGCCGGTCGAGGTCGGCGCGGTCTCGGTCGAGCCCCAGCCGGTGTAGAACACGATGCGCTCGCCGGTGGTCTTCACGGCGAGAGCCTGCATGCGGTCGTAGAGATCATCCGGCAGCCGCGCGCCGCCATAGGCCATGATCGAGAGGTTCTTGAAGAAGGAACGGCACAGCGCGTCGTCCTTCTCCATGGCGGCGGCGAGCGCGGCATAGCCGGCGGGCACGTTGGCGTAGTAGGTCGGCGAGATCTCGCGCAGATTGCGCAACGTCTCATCGAATTGGCCCGGCATCGGCCGGCCGTCATCGATATAGAGTGTGCCGCCATCGACCAGGATCGGGTGGAACGCCGCGTTGCCGCCCATGGTGTGGTTCCAGGGCATCCAATCCAGCATGGTCGAGATCGGACCGCTGGGATCGCGCGGCCGCACCTGCATCATCATCGCCGCATTGGCGCACATCATCGCTTGCGTGTTGATGACGGCCTTGGGCATGCCGGTCGAGCCTGACGTGAACAGCAGTTTGCCGACCGTCTCAGGCTTGATCTTCGCGATCGACGCTTCGACATCGGCAGTCACGGCCGTCGCCGCGAGCTCGGCAAAGCCGACGCTCTCGATACCCTCGCAGGGCCGCAAGACGTGAACGACGGTGACGCCGGTGAGATCGAGCGCTTTCAGCGCCTTCTCGAAGGTCGGGCCGTCCTGCACCATCACCACGCCGGGCTTGATCAGGTCGAACAGGTATTTCAGCTTGATGTGATCATGGCTCATCAAGGAGTAGGCCGGCGAGACCGGCGCGGCCGGGACGCGAGCCTGCATCGCGGCCTGCGTCATCAGCGCGTGCTCGATCGAATTGCCGGAGAGGATCGTGACCGGTCGGCCGTCAAGCGCGAGATTGAGCAGGCCTTGCGTCAGCGCATCCACGGAGCGTTTGGCTTCGCCATAGGACAATTTGCGCCATTCGCGGCTGGGGCCGCCGCGCTGGGCAAGCCAGATCCGCTCCGGCGCTTCCTTCGCCCATTTTGCCAGCGAAGCCGGGATATGCTTCTCGTAGGTCTGCAGCGGGATCCGCGACTTCAGCACCACCGTGCCGTCGTCGCGGCGCTCGACGTCGATGTCGCGCGCAAGCCACTCGACCTTGCGAAAGGCGGGCTTCGTCATCACCGCGGCCGCGCTTCCACTCATTTTGCGTCTCCCGGAATTTCTCGTCCTTTGCGGATCTTCATTGTCAGCGCCTGATATAGACAGGCTTTCGCTTCTCAAGGAAGGCCCTGATGCCTTCCGAAAATTCCTCGGAGCGGCTGCACAGGACCTGGTTGCGATCCTCCATCGCGATCACGGCTTCCAGCGATCCGGCATCGACGCTCATGTTGAGACATTCCTTGGACAGGCGCAGACCCACCGGCGAGGCCGTGATCATCGCGTCGACATAGGGTTCGGCGACCTCATCGAGCTTGTCCTCGTCGACGACCTCGGAGACCAGCCCGACCGCGAGTGCGCGTTCGGCGCCGATAAAGCGTCCTGTGAGGATCAGCTCCGAGGCCACGGAGACACCGACCAGGCGTGGCAGGAAATAGCTGGTGCCGATGTCGCAGCCCCCAAGGCCGAGCTTTATGAAGGCGCAGTTCATCCGCGCCGATCTCGTCGCGATGCGGATGTCGGAGGCGAGCGCAAGTGCAAAGCCGCCGCCGGCCGCCGCGCCCTGTACCAGCGCGAGGATCGGCTGCGGACAGCGCCGCATCAGCATCACGATGTCGGCGATGCGCCGCTGCGAATCCAGCGACTCGGTGACGTCAGGCGGCTCCTGCTGCCCGGCACGGCGCGCCATCGCAGCCTTGAGATCGAGGCCCGCACAGAAATTCTTGCCGGCGCCCTTCAGCACCACGACGCGCGTGTCGCGGTTGCGCTGGAGGCCCTGGAAATAGACGTTGAGCGCGTCGATCAGCGCTGGATCGAGCGCGTTGAGGTGTTCGGGACGATTGAGCGTCACGGTATCGACGCCGTCGTTGTGCTCGATCAGCAGCGGTTGGGACATGAGGCGCCTCGTGCTTGCCGCCGTTCGCGGTGCCGATTGCTGCGCCCTCTCCCCTTGTGGGAGAGGGCATGTACGCTGCGAACCCGGAATTCGCTTGGGTGAGGGGTCTGTCTCCGCGGATAGAGACCCCTCATCCCGCGCGCTACGCGCGCCACCTTCTCCCACAAGGGGAGAAGGAAAAAGCGTCCTACCGCGGCGCCATGCGGATCGCGCCGTCGAGGCGAATGGTCTCGCCATTGAGCATCGGGTTCTCGACGATGTGCACGGCCAGCGAGCCGTATTCGTTGGCGTCGCCGAGACGCGCGGGATGCGGCACCTGGGCCCCTAAGCTCTTGCGGGCCTCTTCGTTCAAGCCCATCAGCAGCGGCGTCAGGAACAGGCCGGGGGCGATGGTGTTGACGCGGATCTTCTGGCTCGCGAGGTCGCGCGCGGCAGGCAGCGTGAGACCGACGACGCCACCCTTCGACGCCGCATAAGCGATCTGCCCGATCTGGCCTTCGTAAGCCGCCACCGAAGCGGTGTTGACAATGACGCCGCGCTCTTCACCGACCGGCTCGATCGTGACGAGGCGCTCGGCGAACAGACGCAGGCAGTTGAAGGTGCCGATCAAATTGACGTTGATGATGCGCGCGAACTTTTCCAGCGGGTAGACGCCGTCGCGGCCGACGATGCGCTGCGAGCCGCCGATGCCGGCGCAGTTCATTAGCACGCGCGCGACGCCGTGCGCGGCCTCCGCCTTGGCGATCGCCGCCTTGATCTGCTCCTCGTTGGTGACGTCGGCGTGAAGCGCGATGCCCTTCACTTCGGCGGCAACCTTCTCGGCGTTTTCCTTGCTCTGGTCGATCACGCCGATCCTGGCGCCCTTGGCGGCCATGGCGCGGGCGGTCGCGGCGCCAAGGCCCGACCCGCCGCCGGTGATGAGAACGGCTACGTCTTTCAACTGCATCGCTTGTACCTTTCCTTGGGCGTTTCTTCTCTAGACTTCTGCGTTCTGGCCGGATCATCCGGCCGCGGCAGCTTCCTCGATATTCGTGAGAATGCCGCCGCAGATCAGCGTTTCCATGTGCTTGATGTATTGCCGGCAGACGTCGTCGGTGACCGGGCCGACGCCGGTCGCGCGTGACATCGCGTGCCGGCCGAAGAACAGATGATCGCAGGCGCCGATCAGGCTGGTGTAGAACAGCACCGGATCGGTGGCGCGGAATTCGCCCTGACTGACGCCTTCGGCGAGCAGGCGGCGGTGAAAGTCCAGCAGCGGTGCGACGAAGAATTTCGAGACTTCGTCTGCGGAGCCCGCGACGCTCTCGTGCAGCAGATAGTGGATCAGCCGGTTCATATACGGAAACCGGTGATAAGCGCGGATGATCCCGCCGATATGCAGCTTCAACTTGGCGGTCGGCGTGATCGGCTGCGCCAGCAGATATTCGAGATTGGACAGTTCCGTTCCCGCGTCGCGCTCGAGCAGCGCCAACAGCAGGCCGTCCTTGTTGCCGAAGTGATATTTGACCAGCGCGGCGTTGGCGCCAGACTTCTGGGCGATGTCGCTCAGCGAAATCTCGATCGAGGAGCGTTCGATCATCAGCTCGCTCGCGGCCACGAGCAATTTCTCTGCCGTGGAATTCTTTCCGCTGGGGAGCCTGTTCGGTACGCTGGTAGTCACGGAGATCCCTGATTTTGGCGCGAGAGCGGCCGCAGATAAGCCCAAGCAGCGCCTCCCCACAAGAGTTAATTGATCAATTGACTAACCAACCACTCACCCCTTAAATCCGCCCCGACAACCAACCGTTCAAAATAATCCAGGGAGAAACCGACATGGCCGAGGCTTACATCGTCGCCGCTGCGCGTACCGCCGGTGGGCGCAAGGGGGGTCGCCTCGCCGGATGGCATCCGGCAGATCTCGCCGCGAAGGTCCTGAACGAGCTGGTCGATCGCACCAAAGTCGATCCCGCGCTGGTCGAGGATGTGATCATGGGTTGCGTCATGCAGGTCGGCGAGCAGTCCAACAACGTCGCGCGCAACGCCATCATGGCCTCGAAGCTGCCTGAGAGCGTGCCGGGCACCTCGATTGACCGCCAATGCGGCTCCTCGCAGCAGGCGCTGCACTTCGCAGCCCAGGCCGTGATGTCCGGCGCGATGGACGTGGTGATCGCCGCCGGCGTGGAATCGATGACGCGCGTGCCGATGGGCCTGTCGTCGCAGCTTCCCGCCAAGAACGGCTTTGGCAATTACAAGAGCCCGGGTATCGAGCAGCGTTATCCGAACATCGTGTTCAGCCAGTTCACCGGCGCCGAGATGATGGCCGAGAAGTACGGCCTCTCCAAGGACGAGCTCGACGAGTACTCCTACAACAGCCATCAGCGCGCGATCGCGGCGACGCAGGCCGGCCACTTCAAAAAGGAGATCGTGCCGCTCGAGATCACCCGCGCCGACGGCTCCAAGGACACCCACCACATCGACGAGGGTATCCGCTTCGACGCCACGCTCGACGGCATCAAGGGCGTCAAGCTGATCGCCGAGAACGGCAAGCTCTCCGCGGCCAGCGCCAGCCAGATCTGCGACGGCGCCTCCGGCGTGATGGTGGTGAACGAGCGTGGCCTCAAGCAGCTTGGCGTGAAGCCGCTGGCGCGCGTCCACCACATGACCATGATGGGGGGCGACCCCGTGATCATGCTCGATGCACCGCTGCACGCCACCAAGCGCGCACTGGAGAAGGCAGGCATGACGATCGACGACATCGACCTGTTCGAAGTCAACGAGGCCTTTGCCTCGGTGCCGACGGGGTGGCTGAAGACCACCGGCGCCGATCCGGAGCGTCTCAACGTCAATGGCGGCGCCATCGCGCTCGGCCATCCGCTCGGCGGCTCCGGCACCAAGCTGATGACGACGCTGGTGCATGCCCTGCATCAGCGCGGCAAGCGCTACGGCCTCCAGACCATGTGCGAAGGTGGTGGCATGGCCAACGTGACGATCGTGGAGCGGCTGTAAGCTGCTGTGTCGCTAATGGTGTCGTCCCGGCGAAGGCCGGGACCCATAACCACACGAGCCTGTGGTTAAGCTGCGCAGGGGCGACATCGCGTTCAACAATTTGGATCGGTGGCTATCGATCCCGGCCCCCCGTGCGCAATTGCGCACTAGGCCGGGATGACACCGTTTACGTTGCGAGATCTCGGCGATGACTCACCCCTCCATCCACGCCCGCGCCACACCCGACAAGATCGCCTATCAGATGGCCGGGACCGGCAAGGCGATCACCTATCGCGAGCTCGACGAGCTCTCGAACCAGGGCGCGCACCTGTTCCGCTCGCTCGGACTGAAGGCCGGCGATCACATCGCGCTGCTGATGGAAAACCGCCTCGCCTTCATGGAGATCTGCTGGGCTGCGCAACGCAGCGGGCTCTATTACACCGCGATCAGCCGCTATTTGAAGCAGGACGAGATCGACTACATCATCGCCGACTGCGGCGCCAAGGTCGTGATCACGACACCGAAATGCGCCGACCAGATCAAGGCCCTGATCAAGGGCGCACCCGGCGAGCCGGTCTTCTACATGATGGACGAGCCGCAAGCCGGCTTCCGCTCCTACGACAAAGAAGCCGCCGCGCAGCCGACAACGCCGATCGCCGACGAGGTCGCCGGCTATGACATGCTGTATTCGTCGGGCACAACCGGCCGGCCGAAGGGCATCAAGAAGGCGTTCGAGGGCAAGCCGATCGACGAGCCGAACGCGTTTCTGCGCGTGCTCTGCGCCAGCATGTGCGGCATGAACGCCGAGACTATCTATCTTTCACCGGCGCCGCTCTATCACGCGGCTCCCTTGCGCTTCAACATGATGGCGGTCGTGCTCGGCGGCACCTCCATCATCATGGAGCACTTTGACGCTGAAGATTTTCTGAGGCTGGTCGAAAAGTACAAGGTGACGCAGTCACAGCTCGTGCCGACCATGTTCGTGCGCATGCTGAAGCTGCCGGATGAGGTCAGCAGCCGCTACGACGTCTCGACGCTCAAGGGCGCGATCCACGCCGCGGCGCCCTGCCCCGTCGAGGTCAAGGCAAAGATGATCGAATGGTGGGGGCCGATCCTGATCGAGTATTACGCGGGCTCCGAAGGCAACGGCGTCACCGTCTGCAACTCGAAAGAATGGCTGGAGCACCGCGGCAGCGTCGGACGCGCCGTGGTCGGCAAGATCAAGATTCTGGACGAGAACGACGAGGAGCAGCCGACGGGCGAGATCGGCATCGTCTATTTCGCCGATGCGCCGGTTTTCACCTATCACAACGATCCCGAGAAGACGAAGAAGGCCTACAACGCAAAAGGCTGGTCGACGCTCGGCGACGTCGGATATCTCGACAGTGACGGCTTTCTCTTTCTCACCGACCGCAAGTCCTACATGATCATCTCGGGCGGCGTGAACATCTACCCGCAGGAGACCGAGGACGTGCTCATCACCCATCCTGAAGTCGCCGACGTCGCCGTGTTCGGCGTGCCCAACGAGGAGATGGGCGAAGAGGTCAAGGCGGTGGTGCAGCCGCACGATCCCAAGCGCGCCGGCAGGGAGCTGGAGGCCGACCTGATCGCCTACTGCAAGAGCCGCCTCTCGACCATCAAATGCCCGCGCTCGATCGATTTCGAGGCCGAGCTGCCGCGCACGCCGACCGGCAAGCTGGTGAAGCGGCATCTGCGCGACAAATATTGGCCGAAGGCGGCAGCGAAAATCTAGCCGCCGCATCGCCTCAATCGAATAAGCTCGGCGTGTGGTTCACCAGCGCGCCTTCGATCTCCAGCATCTTCAGCTTCGTCACCACGCCGCCATTCGCGGAGAAGCCGCCGGGCTTGTTGCCGGCCGCCAGCACGCGATGGCAGGGCACGACGATCGGGCACGGATTGCGGCCGAGCGCCTGGCCGACGTCGCGCGACAGGTCGACACCGCCGAGTTGCTTGGCGATGTCGCCATAGGTGACGGTCTTGCCCGGCGGAATAGTGCGGGCGATCTCGTAGACGCCGCGGTTGAAATCGGGCACGCCGTCGAGATCGAGCGGGATGTCGGTGAGGTCATCCGGCTCGCCCGCGAGCAGCTTTGTGATGCGGTCGATCGCCTGCTGCACTTCGGCGGTCGGGGCCGCTTCGCTGGCGGCGGCATGGCGCTGGCTGATGCGGGTGCGGATCTTCTGCTCACCGCCCATCGGCAGTTGCGTGCCGTTGATGCCGCGCGGACCCCAGGCAATGGCGCACAGGCCGATCTTGCTATCGAACAGGGCAAAATGCTGGTCGGTCATAGTTTGGTCCCTGGCTTGCGTTCCCTCGCAGGCCCCAATGTGAACTGAGCTCAAATCTAGGCTTGGAAATAGTTGCGATCCACCCGGTTTCCGGGAATCTTGCACAGGAGTTCCGCCTCCCCTTTTCGCGAGCCCAGAATGCAAAGCCTCCACGTCAACGGATACGATATGCCCTATCTCGACGTGGGCGAAGATCGAGGCCGGCCGCCGCTGGTCTGCGTGCATGGTTCGCTCAACGACTTCCGTGTCTGGGGCTGCGTGCTCGGGCCGCTGTCCCAGCGGCACCGGCTGATCTGCGTCAGCCTGCGGCATTTCTTCCCGGAGCGATGGGATGGCGTCGGCGACACCTATTCGATCGCCCAGCATGTCGACGACGTCATCGCCTTCATCGACAATCTCGACCTCGGCCCGGTCGATTTGATGGGCCATTCCCGCGGCGGCCACATCTGCTTCCGCGTGGCGCAGCGGCGGCCGGAGCTGCTTCGGCGGCTGGTGCTGGCCGAGCCCGGCGGCGAGCTCGATGCGAGCCTCGACCCCGATTATGCCGGCGGCCCCTCGCCGCTGCTGGCGCGGTTCACGGCCTCGGCCGAGAAGATCGCGGCCGGCGATATCGACGGCGGCCTTGCGGTCTTCGTCGACACGCTTGAAGGCGCCGGCACCTGGCCTCGGCTGCCGGCGCTGGTGAAGCAGAATCTGCGTGACAACGCCTTCACGCTGATCGGCCAGGTCCGCGACAACCGCCCGCCGTTCTCGAAGGCGGACGCGGAGTCCATCAAGATGCCGACGCTGTTCATCCTCGGTGCACGCACCAAGGGCCTGCTGCCGAAAGTACTGCATGCGCTCGCGGCGCATGTGCCGTATTCCAGGACGGCCGTCATCCCGAACGCAACGCACCCGATGTTCGAGCAGGCGCCGCAGAAATACTCTGAAGTGGTGCTGGATTTTCTGGCGGGCTGATCATGCAGACATTTCGCGTCAACGGTTACGACATGGCCTATCTCGAAGTGGGACGAGGCCCGCCGCTGGTCTGCGTGCACGGCACGCTCGGCGATTTCCGCACTTAGTATTCAGTGCTCGGCCCCCTGTCGAAATCGCATCGCGTGATCTCGGTCAGCCTGCGGCATTTCTTTCCCGAGCATTGGGACGCCGTCGGCGACGACTACAAGATGGCCCAGCACGTCGCCGACGTGATCGCCTTCATCGAGCAGGTCGAACCCGCGCCGGTCGATCTGATGGGCCATTCGCGCGGCGGCCACATCGCGTTTCGCGTGGCGCAGTCGCGGCCCGATCTGTTGCGCAATCTGGTGCTGGCCGAGCCCGGCGGCGATCTCGATGCGAGCCTGCCGGTGCCCGCAGGCACGCCCGCGCATCCGCCGCTGGCCGCGCGCACGGCGCGCTCGGTCGAGATGATCCGCGCCGGCGACATCGAAGGCGCGCTGCAGAACTTCTACGAAGGCATCGAAGGCGACGGTTCGTGGCGGCGCGTGCCGGCGGCGGCGAAGCAGCAATTGCGCGACAACGCGATCACCTTCCTCGGCCAGATCAACGAGCAGCGCAGGCCCTACACGCTCGCGGATGCGCACGCGATCACGACCCCGACGCTGCTGATCGGCGGCGGCGCGACGACGGGGAGCCTGTCGGTGATGTGGCGCGTGCTGGCCGCGCACATCGCGGGCGCCAAGACGGCCGTGATCCCCAAGGCCGGGCACTGGATGTTCGAGCAGGCGCCGCTGGAGTTCGGCGAGGCGGTGGTTGCGTTCCTGGCGGAGTAGGCGCGCCTCACACCTCTTTCTTTTTCCCTCGAAAACAACCCCATGCACAGTAGCCGACCATAGCAATATCAATGGCTTGGCTGGGCGCAAAAACATGGTCAGACGCCGCGTTGGCCGCGCTTGACGCCCTCCTCCTCCTGCCGTACCATCGAATACGGAATTCCGTATTCCCTGTCATGGCGCTCGGAGCTACCGGCGTGATCCCTCTCGACCCGCTTCCGAACTTGATCGACCAGGTCTATGCGCGGATCCTGGAGGCGATCTCCGACCGCACGCTGCAGCCCGGCCAGCGCATCCGCCAGAACGAGCTCGCCGACAGGCTCGGCGTGTCGCGCCAGCCGGTGTCGCATGCGCTGCACCTGTTGCACCGGCAGGGGCTGGTCGCCGAGAGCGGCCGGCGCGGCTTTGAAGTCACCCAGCTCGATCCCGCACGCATCCGCCAGCTCTACGAAGTACGCAGCGCCATCGACGCCTTGGCGGCACGGCTCGCGGCAGAGCGCGCTGCAAGCGATGCGGCGGGACGCGCGCGGCTGGAGGCGGCGCTCGCCGCCGGGCGCGGGATCGATGGCAAGACCACGCTCGCCGAGCTGATCGCGCTCGACGTCGAGTTTCATCGCGCGATCTATCGGCTCGCCGGCAATCCCGTGATCGAGGAGACGATTACACCGCAATGGCCGCATATGCGTCGCTCGATGGCGACTGTGCTGTCCGAGCTCGATTATCGCGGCAGCGCCTGGGCCGAGCATGCCGACATTGCCGGACACATTTTCGCAGGCGACGCGAAGGCGGCCGAACGCGCGGCGCTTGCACATGCGCAGACGGCAGGACGGCTGACCGAAGAGAGATTGAGGGCGACGGAAGAGGCGGCGGCGTAGCGACCGCCACTGCCAAGACGTGGATGGCCGGGTCAAGCCCGGCCATGACGAGCGACAACAAAAATCAAAACAGGAGGATGACCCATGAAACTGTCCCAGGAACAATTGGAGTTCTTCCACCGCGAGGGCTGGCTGTTCCTGCCCGAATTGTTCAGCCAGGAGGAGGTCGATCTCCTCGCGCGCGAGGCGGTTGCCATCTATGACGCGAACCGGCCGGAAGTCTGGCGCGAGAAGAGCGGCGCGCCACGCACCGCCTTTGCCGCGCATCTCTACAACGAGGCGTTCGGCATTCTGGGTGCGCATCCGCGCATGATCGACCCGGTCGAGCAATTGTTCGGCGAGCAGGTCTACATGCACCAGTTCAAGATCAACGCAAAATCCGCCTTCACCGGCGACGTCTGGCAATGGCACCAGGATTACGGCACCTGGAAGCGCGACGACGGCATGCCGGAGCCGCGCGCGATGAACATCGCGATCTTCCTCGACGAGGTGATGCCGATCAACGGCCCGCTGATGCTGGTGCCGCAGAGCCAGAACGCCGGCGACCTCGAGGCCTCGCACGACCTTGCGACGACTTCCTATCCGCTGTGGACGCTGGACGAGGAGACCGTGACGCGGCTGGTCAAGCAGGGCGGCATCGTGGCCCCGACGGGCAAGCCGGGCGGCATGCTGATGTTCCACGGTAATCTCGTGCATGGCTCTAGCGGCAACATCACGCCCTATCCGCGCAAGATCGTGTACCTGACGCTGAACGCGGTCTCGAACTACATCCGCACCCCGACGCGGCCGGAGTACATCGCGCATCGCGACTTCGCCCCGATCAAGATGGTGGAGGACGACGCCCTGGTGCGGCTCGCCCGTGCGCCGCGGCAGGCGGCGGAGTAAGACAGGTCTCTCGTGCCCCGGACGCAGCGCAGTGCTTCTTAGCGGTGCGATGCTGAGCCGGGGCCGAGGCTAAGCGGATACTATTTCTGGGTCCCGGCTCTGCGGAGCAGCGCTACCGGACGATGCTACGCATCGCCTAGGCTGCACCGCGTCCGGGACACGATACTTGATCGGGTAACAACATGAACCTCTTCCGCCTCCTCCAGGCCCGCGCTGCCGCCAGCAAGCCCGTCCGCGTCGCGCTGATCGGCGCGGGCAAATTCGGTTCGATGTTCCTGGCGCAGGTGCCGCACACGCCGGGGCTGGAGGTGCCCATCATTGTCGACATCGATCGCGACCGCGCGCGCGAGGCCTGCCGAACGGTCGGATGGGACGCGGCGCGGATCGCCGCCACTGTTTTCACGGATGACGGCGCGCGCGCCATTGCCGGCGGCGCGATGGACGTGGTGGTGGAGGCGACCGGCAATCCGGCCGTCGGCATCAGGCACGCCCGCGCGGCGATCGCGGCCGGCAAGCATATCGTGATGGTCAATGTCGAGGCCGACGTGCTGGCGGGTCCGCTGCTCGCCGAGGAAGCCCGCAAGGCCGGCGTGGTCTATTCGCTTGCCTATGGTGACCAGCCGGCGCTGACGGCGGAGATGGTGGATTGGGCCCGCGCCACCGGCTTTCACGTCGTTGCCGCAGGCAAGGGGACAAAATATCTGCCGGCCTATCACGACGTGACGCCGGATGGCGTCTGGCAGCATTACGGGTTGACCACGGGCGAGGCGCAATCGGCCGGGATGAATCCGCAGATGTTCAACTCCTTCCTCGACGGCACCAAATCGGCGATCGAGATGGCGGCGATTGCGAACGCCTGCGGACTGGAGGTGCCTGCGGAGGGCCTGCTGTTTCCACCCTGCGGCGTCGACGACCTCCCGCATATCATGCGGCCGCGCAGCAGAGGCGGTGTGCTGGAGCGGTCGGGCGTCGTGGAAGTGGTCTCCTCGCTCGAGCGCGACGGAAGGCCAGTGTTTCGCGATCTGCGCTGGGGTGTTTACGTCGTGCTGGAGGCGCCGAACGACTACGCCGCCGACTGCTTCAGGCAATACGGCCTGAAGACCGACGGCAGCGGACGGTACGCGGCAATGTACAAGCCCTATCATCTGATCGGCCTCGAGCTGAACATCTCGGTGCTGTCGGCCGCGCTACGCGGCGAGCCGACCGGGCAGCCCCATGGCTTCCGCGGCGACGTCGCCTCCGTGGCCAAACGCAATCTGCGCGCCGGCGAGATGCTGGACGGCGAAGGCGGCTACACGGTGTGGGGCAAGCTGGTGCCGGCCGCCGCGAGCCTCAAGGCCGGCGCGCTGCCGATCGGCCTGGCGCATCGGCTGAAGCTGAAGCACGACGTCGCCCATGGCGAGATCGTGCGCTGGAGCGACGTCGATTTCGACGCAGGCAACGAGACGGTCAGGACGCGGAAGGCCATGGAAGCGGCGTTCATAAGCGCAGAGTAGGCCGCGCATTCATAAATAGAGATTCATTGGTGCGGCCTGAGCGATCTCCGCTGGCCGACGGCTTTGCGGACTCAAGCTGAACATTGCCTCAGGTCAGCTATGGGCCAGAACCTGAAGTAGCCGCCTTGTATGCTACGCAATTGTTTTTTCGTAGTTTGGAGGATTGTTTGTGCCAGACCATGAGCCGCCGACAGCCAACGTTGTTCCGCCCCACATCCAATTGATCCAGATGGGTCAGGCCGCCATTGTCTCCAGAATCGTCTACACGGCGGCCAAGCTGAGCCTGGCCGACCAACTCGCGGCGGGGCCTAAAAGCGCTGCGGAGCTTGCGGGTGGGATGCAGGTGCATGCGCCTTCCTTGCACCGGTTAATGCGCACCCTTGCGAGCTTGGGCGTCCTGACTGAACAACCGGAGCAGCGCTTCGCCTTGACCCAACTCGGCCAGGCATTGAAGGCCGGCGCTCCGGGCTCGGCAAAATCCACGCTGCTATGGATCGGCGGCCCCGTGCAGCAGAGTGGCTGGGATCATCTGGTCTACTCCGTCCAGACCGGCAAACCTGGTTTTGAAAAGGCCCAAGGGGTGTCATTCTTTGAATACCTGGCGCAGCATCCGGAGGATGCGTCATTATTCAGCGAGACGATGGTTGGTTTTCACAGCGAGGAGCCTCCAGCCGTCGCCGCTGCTTACGACTTCTCAATCTTTAATACCATTGCGGACGTCGGCGGAGCGACCGGCAGCATGCTTTCGACCGTGCTATCCCAGCATTCCAAACCGCGCGGCATACTGTTCGATAGGCCGCACGTTGTGAAGGATGCCTCCCGCTTGCTTGAGGCCAAGAGTGTCAGCGACCGGATAACGATTGAACCCGGGGACTTTTTCACAAACGTCCCTGGCGGGGCGGATGCTTATATCCTCTCGCACATCATCCATGACTGGGACGAGGATCGGTGTCTGACAATCCTTGGCCATGTTCGTAGGGCGATGGACCCAGCCGGTCGCCTGCTGATCGTCGAGATGGTGCTGCCGCCCGGCGACATCGCTCATCCGGGAAAAATGCTCGATATGGTGATGCTGGTTGCATTAGGAGGCCGGGAGCGAACAGAGGCCGAATACGCGTCACTTCTGAGCAAGGCCGGCTTCCGGCTAACGCGGGTAGTGCCGACCAAATCAGCAGCGAGCATCGTAGAAGCCGTGGTGGCTTGAGTGAGAGTGGATGTTGGTCGGGCGTCCGGTTTGGGTCAAAGGCAGCCGTCGCATAGCTTGCAGGCGCAGGTCGGCTCACCTCGCCGAAGCGGCCGTCGCGGCCTCCTGAGCGGAGGTCAGTAACGGGCCACTGGAAGACTAATGCACGACAACATGATGGCTTGAGAGGAAATCTGGCCTATAGTCGCTAGAGCCGCCGAGTTGGTGACGTCGCGGCGGCCCCGGAAGGCTTTGCACGTCAGGGATATTGGCCCAGACGAGTGGTGGAAGACAGTGGGGATTACCGCAAAACAGATGGTGGCTCGCCCCTCGCTCGCAAGCGGCGCAGACGTTCTTTTGACAGTCGCAGTGGCACTGGCCTATTTTCTCACCGCGCGGCTGAGCCTTGCATTACTGGACCAGGCCGATGGTGTTGCCCTATTCTGGCCAGCGGGTGGAGTGGCTTCGGGGATTTTAGTCGCGCTTGGTCCTGCGGCACAGCTGCCTGTCGTGCTCGGAGTGGTCGCTGCAACGATCGCGGCTAATCTCCTAGGCGATCGCAACATCTGGAGTTCGTTGTTGTTTGCTGTCACGAACTCCGGTGAAGTCGTCATCATCGCCGGCCTGATTCACCGCTTTTGTGGATCTCCATTCGAGTTGAATGAGCTGCGCAGCGTACTTGCGCTATTTGCCGCGACCGGTATTGCAGCGAGCCTTTCTGGCCTTGGTGGTACGACAGTATTTGCGCTGTTTCACGGATCGGCTGGGTCTCCGGCGGTGATCTGGCTTCACTGGTTTTCATCTGCCGCAACTGGGATGATTGCCGTGACGCCGCTCGCAATCGGGCTGGCGTCGTTAGCGCGCGCTTCCCCGTCGCGGGGGGAAGTTGCGGAGGGCGTTCTTGCGCTCGGCGTGGTGTCTCTCGTATGCGCGTTGCTGGTATTCTTGCCCAATGAGCCCTGGACCGCGGTGCTGGCGGTCAGCGCACTGTGCCCGCTTCTGCTCTGGATCGCGGCTCGCCTTAGTTCAGGGTTCACCGCGATCGCTACGTTCTTCTGCTCGACTACGGTCGTCTGGACGACAATCTTCACCATCGGCATTTTCGGGGACCCACGTCTGTCGGTCGAAGGTCGTGTGCTGACGGCTCAAGCCACCATTCTGGCGATCACATTAGGTGCTCTTGTTCTTGCTGCCCTGTTTAGCGAGCGGAGGCTTCACCATCACGCCATTCTGGAGAGGGAGTCCCGATTGCAGGACGCTTTAGAATCGGCAGAATTGGCCGATCGCGCCAAATCGAGCTTTCTTGCTGCGGCAAGCCATGACATGCGCCAGCCATTGCAGACTCTGAAACTTCTGCAGGCAGCGCTTGAATCGCTCCATTCAAAAGGCGAAGCGCGCAATCTTGTCGCTGACATTGGAAAATCCCTGGATACCATGACCAGCATCCTCTCCAGCCTGCTTGATGTGAACAAGCTGGAATCCGGAAAACTGCGTCCATCCCTGAGTGAGTTTTCTCTAGTAGAAATCTTCGAGCCGCTCGCTAGAGACTTCGCCGCGTCTGTGCAGGAAAGAGGACTCCGACTGCGCGTTGCACGTTCCGGGCTCATCGTCCGCAGCGACAGTCGAATGCTTGCGGAGATGATCCGCAACCTCCTATCGAATGCAGTCCGATACACTGACCGGGGGCGAATCTTGCTTGGATGCCGACGAGCCGGCGACAGGGTTCGCATCGAGGTCTGGGACAGCGGCATCGGTATCACCGAAGATCAACTTCCGCACATATTCAATGAGTACTACCAGGGGACTGAAGGCGCGGAACGGGGCGGTTTTGGGCTGGGCCTTGCGATCGTTAGGCGGCTTGGAGAAATACTGGATCACAGGGTCGAGGTGCGTTCTATCGCAGGGAAGGGCACAGGGTTTTTTATCGAGGTTCCGCTCGGTCGATCCGGCGTCAATGTGCCGGAAGCGGCGTCGCTGGCGCACCCTTGTAATGGTGCCTTCCTGGGCAGCGTTCTCGCGATAGAGGACGAGGGGTCCCTGCGATCGGCGCTGCAGAGATCGTTGAAGGCAAGAGGGATTGACGCCACCGTTATTGCAACGGCGAGAGAAGCCTTGACCCTGGTCAAAGAGCAGGGTCTGCGCCCGGATGTACTGCTGTGCGACTACAACCTTCGTGGCTCATCGGATGGCATCGAGACCATTGAGAGCCTGCGTGTCGCCCTTGGCTTGAACGTACCGGCCATCGTGATGACGGGCGACATCAGGTCGCAAACAATGAACTTGATTTCCGCGCAAGGTCTCACTGCCCTGATCAAGCCCTTCTCGGCCGACGAACTTCTGGACGCTCTGAGAGGCCAGGAGAAGCTGGTAATCACTGCGAGGACATCATCCCATTCAGTTGCTGGCCTACAGCAGCGCCATCGATATTAAGAATTTGGATATCCGCGATGTCCGTTCAAAATGCGAAGAACTCAGGCCGAGCAGATCTTGTCCGCCATGCCTGAATAAGCGGACCTGTGGAGCGATGCTGCCACTTTGCCGAAGGGCCAATTGCATACCCGCGACAAAGAAGCTTCGCGGAGCGCCCAGTTGCCCGGTGCAGTGTTTGCCATCATTTCTTATAACACATTTTCTCTACGGTTCGGTCCGCCTCCGCAACCGCTTGCAGTGGACTTGGACGTCCTGATAGACCGCTTTCAGGGCAGCAGCCGCTCTTGCTTCGCCTGCCTGAACCACTTCCGGAACATGTCCTCGGTGTCCATCATCTCGGTGAAGCCGGCGCGGTTGATCTTCACGGTCGAGACGATCGAGGGCGGTCCGGATTCGGTCTGGCCGTAGCGCAGGCTGTAATCGGCATATTGGAACGAGAGGCCGACGAATTCGGCCAGCGCAGGCGATACAAGGTCGTGCTTGTGCCGCAGCGCATCCCAGGGGCCGACCCAGGATGGAAGCTCCCTAGCGAGCGACAGCGGGACCGGCTTGCCCGGCTTCATCCCTAGCGCATCGGCGACCGCAGGCCAGATGTTCTCCCAGGTGAAGACGTCGCCATTGGTCACGTTGAAGGCTTCGTTGCGCGCGGCCTCGGCCTCGCCCGACCAGGCAATGGCGCGGGCGAGGAGATCGACGTCGACGGCCTGCCCCACCCGCGGAGCGCCGCCGGGGTAGTCGAGCGGCCTACCCTGCTCGCGCAGCATCGCGGCGTAGACGCCGAGCGGCGGAATCAAATCCATGGCGCCGCCCATGGCGAGGCCCACGATCAGCACCGGCCGCAGGATGCTCCAATGCCAAGCCTTGCCGGTTTGGAGGTCGCGCAAGAAGTTTTCCTGCGCCCAGTAGAAGTTGGGCTGCTCGTACATTTCGGAGCGGCCTTCGCGGGCCGGCACGGTCAAGGGGCGAACGTGGACGCCGTAGGCCTTGGTGCCCTGCAGCAGAGCGACGTGCTTGAGGCAGGGTGCCACAGGCTCGAGGGCACCCATCAGATTGCGCAGCATCAGGTCGTTGGTCTTGATCTGCTGCGGGTCGCGCCAGCCGTCGACGAGCTGCGGCGCCTCATAGAGCGCCGCGTAGATCAGATGCGTGGCGCCGCTCAGTTCCGAGGCGGCGCGCCCGCAATCCGCTGCGCTGGTCAGGTCGATCGGGACATGACGGGCGCCGTAGAGATCGCGCGGCTTCCGCCGGGACAGGGCAATGACATCGCACCCGCCCGACTTGCCGAAGTGTCGCAACGCGGCATTGCCGACGAGACCGCTCGCTCCGGCAACTACGACCTTTTTGCCTGTCATTCGCAACCCTCCCGGTTTTTGCGTGAGTGAATAGCAGATCGTTGACAGGCACGACTTGCGTCACGCCGGCGTTCGCACCTGCGAGGCGCCCATGAGACTTGAGAGGTGGGACTTGATTCTAGCGAAGCGCCCGGTCATCCTCGCCCGCGGAACCGCAACGATCGGAATTCCATCTACGAGTGCCCTCAAGGGCCGTTCGGAAACGCCACAACGTCTCAACAGAAAACGTCGAGCGTCGACGAAGACAAGACGACACCAAGATCGTTCCCTGGTCGAAGCATCGACTTAACGGAGGGAAGC